>DATLDQ010000111.1:0-12546 GCA_035525785.1 Steroidobacteraceae bacterium
GATGCCGCGCGCCTTCTCTTCCGGCGCCTTGTCGATCTGGTCATACGCCATGAACGACCCACCGTTCGTCTCCGCCATCACCTTCGTGAGCGCGGCCGTCAGCGTGGTCTTGCCGTGGTCGACGTGACCGATCGTGCCGACGTTCACGTGCGGTTTGTTGCGTTCAAACTTTTCCTTCGACATGACAGCAGGCTCCTGAAACTAACTACTTGTTGATGATTGCGTCGGCGATATGGGACGGAACTTCCAGGTACTTGGAGAATTCCATCGTGAATGTAGCGCGGCCCTGGCTCATCGAGCGCACGGTGGTCGCGTAACCGAACATTTCTGAAAGCGGCACTTCCGCCGAGACCGTCTTGCCGGCCGGCGTGTCTTCCATGCCCTGGATCTGGCCGCGGCGGCGATTGAGGTCGCCGATCACGTCGCCCATGTAATCCTCGGGCGTCACGACCTCGACCTTCATGATGGGCTCGAGGATCACGGGCCTGGCTTTGCGGAAGCCGTCCTTGAATCCAAAGATGGCCGCCATGCGGAACGAGATTTCGTCCGAGTCGACGTCGTGGTACGAGCCGTCGAACAGCGTGACCTTGGTGTCGACGACGGGATAGCCCGCCATGACGCCGGTCTCGAGCGCTTCCTTGATGCCCTTCTCGACGGCCGGGATGAATTCCTTCGGCACCGAGCCACCGACGATGCCGTTGATGAACTGGTTGCCCTTGCCCTGCTCGTTGGGCTCGATCCTGAGCCACACGTGGCCGAACTGGCCGCGGCCGCCCGACTGCTTGACGTGCTTGCCTTCGCTCTCGATGGTGCCGCGGAGGGTCTCGCGGTACGCCACCTGCGGCTTGCCGACGTTGGCCTCCACCTTGAACTCGCGACGCATGCGGTCGACGATGATCTCGAGGTGCAGCTCGCCCATGCCGCTGATGATGGTCTGCGCGGACTCTTCGTCGGTCGAGACGCGGAATGACGGGTCTTCCTTGGCGAGCCGCTGCAACGCCAGGCTCATCTTCTCCTGGTCGGCCTGCGTCTTCGGCTCCACGGCCACCGAGATGACCGGGATCGGGATCACCATCTTCTCGAGCGTGATGACCTTCTCGAGGTCGCAGATGGTGTCGCCGGTATAGACGTCCTTGAGACCCACGGCCGCGGCGATGTCGCCAGCGCGCACTTCCTTGATCTCGCTGCGCTCGTTCGCGTGCATCTGCAGAAGGCGGCCGATGCGCTCCTTCTTCGACCGCGACGGCACGAACACCGTGTCGCCCGAATTGAGCGTGCCGGAGTACACGCGGAAGAACGTGAGGTTGCCGACGAACGGATCGTTGAGGATCTTGAACGCGAGCGCCGAGAAAGGCTGTTCGTCGGTGGGCGTGCGCGTGATGGTGTCGCCCCGCTCGGAGAGCCCCTTGGTCGGCGGCAGCTCGCTCGGTGACGGCATGAATTCGATGACGGCGTCGAGCAGCGCCTGCACGCCCTTGTTCTTGAACGCGGTGCCGCACATGCACAGCACGATCTCGTTCTTGAGCGCGCGCGCCTTGAGGCCGCGCTTGATCTCTTCGCCGGTCAGCGCCGCACCTTCGAGGAATTTTTCGGTGAGCGCGTCGTCGCCCTCGGCTGCGGCCTCGATCATCTTGGCGCGCCACTCCTCGGCCTCGGCCACGAGCTCGGCCGGGATCTCCCGGTACTCGAACTTCATGCCCTGGGTCTCCATGTCCCAGTAGATAGCCTTCATCTTGACGAGGTCGATGACGCCCTCGAAGGCATCTTCGGCCCCGATGGGCAGCTGGATGGGTACCGGGTTCGCGCGCAGGCGCGAGCGGATCATCTCGCAGACGCGCAGGAAGTCGGCGCCGGCGCGATCCATCTTGTTGACGAAGGCGATGCGCGGCACGTCGTAACGGTTCATCTGCCGCCACACCGTTTCGGACTGCGGCTGCACGCCCGCGACGGAATCGAACAGCGCTACCGCCGAGTCGAGCACGCGCAGGCTGCGCTCGACTTCGATCGTGAAGTCGACGTGCCCGGGCGTGTCGATGATGTTGATGCGGTGTTCGGGGAAGGTCTTGTCCATCCCCTTCCAGAAGCAGGTGGTCGCCGCGGAGGTGATGGTGATGCCGCGTTCCTGTTCCTGTTCCATGTAGTCCATGACGGCCGCGCCGTCATGGACCTCGCCGATCTTGTGCGAGACGCCCGTATAGAAAAGGATGCGCTCGGTGGTCGTCGTCTTTCCGGCGTCGATGTGCGCCGAAATGCCGATGTTCCTGTAGCGCTCGATGGGCGTTGCGCGGGGCATGGACTGTCTACCGGCGCGCTTGGCTTACCAACGGTAGTGAGCGAACGCCTTGTTGGCTTCGGCCATGCGATGCGTGTCTTCGCGCTTGCGCACGGCGGCGCCGCGGTTCTCGGCCGCATCCATGAGCTCGTGAGCCAGGCGGAACGCCATCGACTTCTCGCTGCGGGCGCGCGCGGCTTCGATGAGCCAGCGCATGGCCAGCGTCTGGCGACGCTGCGAGCGGACTTCGACGGGCACCTGGTACGTGGCGCCGCCGACGCGGCGCGACTTCACTTCGACCACGGGCTTCACGTTGTCGAGCGCGGTGGTCAACATGGCGACGGCATCCGGGCCCGGCTTGCCGGTCTTCTCGACGATGCGGTCGATGGCACCGTAGATGATGCGTTCAGCGGCGGACTTCTTGCCGCTCTGCATGACCACGTTCATGAACTTGGCCAGCATGTCGTTGTTGAACTTCGGGTCCGGCAGGATGTGACGGACGGGGGCTTGTGCGCGACGTGACATTGCTAACTACCTTTACTTCTTCGCGCGCTTGGCGCCGTACTTCGAACGGCCCTGCTTGCGATTGTTGACGCCGGCGCAGTCGAGCGTGCCGCGTACCGTGTGATAACGAACGCCGGGGAGGTCCTTGACGCGACCGCCGCGGATGAGCACCACCGAGTGCTCCTGGAGGTTGTGACCTTCGCCGCCGATGTACGAGGTGACCTCATATCCATTGACGAGTCGCACGCGCGCGACCTTGCGCATGGCCGAGTTGGGCTTCTTCGGGGTCGTCGCGTACACGCGCGTGCAGACGCCGCGCTTCTGCGGTGACGCGCCGAGCGCGGGGACCTTGGTCTTCTCTTTGTTGATGCGACGCGGGTTCGCGATCAACTGGCTCGTCGTGGCCATGCATGCTCCAGTGTTGGTACGGCGAAGAAACACCGGGCCGACCCTTTGTAGGGAGTCGGCCCGGCGTATTCATCCGCAATTTCCGCCCGTTCCGGTCAAGGGGTGGGGCGACAAAGGCCGGCGATTCTAGGTATGTGACCGGGGGGTGTCAACGGACGGGCGCGATGCGGCAAAAACCCTTGCCCCACATATATATGACCGCGTCGGCCCGCCCCTGCTCCAGACCCCCGAGCCGGGCGTGCCGGCGCCCGGGGTGAAGGTCTTCCGGACGTGCCGCGACCCTTGTGGCCGCCGGGTGGCACCCCCTGCAATGCGAAAGGAGCTGAAGCCCGGTCTGGCCGGCCGTGGGAAACCCTCGGCCCCCGCCCCGGGGTCCCAAGGCCGCCTGCGAGGGCAGCCCGCCGAGCCGGCGGCTGCTGAATGCACCCCTTCCGGGGGTGCGCCGTTCAGGCGGCGGCGGCCGCCACGCGTTTGATCTTGCGGTCGATGAGCTTGTTGAGATTGCCGTGCGACGCCAGCACCAGGTAGGCGGCGTGCAGGAAACCCGAGCGATGCAGCTTGTGCAGGCTGGCCGAATCCAGCCCGTTGAGCTTTTCGCGCTCGAGCGTATAGAACCCGGGCAGGCTCACGGGCTGAGCACCAGTGACCTTGACCTCGAGGTCCACGGGCGCGATCAGGTCGCTCGCGGCCCAGGCCTCGAACATGGCCTTGCTGATGACATGGCCGTCGTTGAGGCCGCCGAGCACGCGCATGACGCGCTGGAGATAGGGACTGTGACCGCCCTGCTCGAGGAACACGCGCTCGCCCTCGGTCTGGCTGACGCGCGGGTTGTCCATGTCGAGGTGAATCACCGGTTCGCGGCGCAGCTCGCCGCCTTCCTGCCGCTCCTGGAAACCGATGAGGAACGGGCCGCGCGCGATGATGCCGGGCACGTACACCGCGTCCCAGCGATCGCCATTCAGATAGAGGTTCTCGTCCGGCGCGAAGCCGAGCAGAGCGACCGCGTAGAAATCACCGTTCTTGTCGCGGCGGAAGAAAATCGGGTACTCGCGCTGCACGTCCGCGAACTCGGTGGGGAACGCGGGCACCGTGCCCACGTTGTCGCCGAACTCGGCGCCATGTTGCTGGCGGATCCGCAGATCCTTGTGGGTGATGTTGTCGAGCAGCACGTGATTCGTCATGGCGCCGCAGATTACACGATGCCGGCAGAAAAGGCGGCAGGGGGAGGCTTGCTTCCCCCTGCCGCCGCACCGTCTCGAGAGGGGATCTCGGGACTATCTGGCTCCTGATGTCCGAACCCGGAGCGCAGAATCCGGCTTCAGAACTTGAACCGCGCCCCGAGGAACAGCTGGCGGCCCGTGTGCGTGTAGACCACCACGCGATCCGCGGTGGTGTCGGTGAACTGGTCATTCACCTCGTCGGTGAGATTCAAGGCTTCCAGCGACACCGTGAGGTGATCGTTCAAGGCGTACGAAGCCGACAGGTCCACGTTGAGCGTTTCATTCGTGCCGTCCGCGTCCTGGATCGTCGGCGCATTCGCCGCCGGCACGCCGGTGAGGTAGCGATCGCGGTACGCCGCGGAGCTGCGGATGCTGAAGCCGCCGTCCTCGTAATACAGCGTCGCGTTCCACGCGTTGCGCGACAGATTGACCAGGTCGTTCTCCACCGGCGGCGTCGCGCCCGTGGTCGAGGTGACGTAGTCGATCTTCGAATCCACGAAGGTGTAGTTGAGCAGCACGCCGAGGTTGCTCCACTTGCCCGGCAGGAACTTGAAGGGCTGCTGGTAGTTGAGCTCGAAGCCCTTGAGCGGGCCGCCGGGGGTATTCACCGGGCCGGCCACCGAGAACATCTCGTTGCCCGTGAGCGTGGTGCCGGCCAGCAGCTCCATCGGAAAGCCGGTGGCGTTGTACGCCATGCTGGTGACCAGGGTCTGCGCGAACGACTCGATGTCCTTGTAGAACACGGCGCCCGAGAGCAGCGCGCCCTCGTCGAAGTACCACTCGAGCGAGACGTCGTAGGTGTTGGCCCGCACCGGGTCGAGGTACGGATTGCCGATGGCGATGGTCAGGCTGCCGACGAGGTTGATCGTGCCGCCCGGCGTCACCTGTGCCAGCGCGGGACGCGTCATCACCTTCGCCGCCGCCGCACGCAGCAGCAGGTCGTCGTTGAGCTCGGCCACGAGGTTCATCGAGGGCAGCACGTCGTCGTATTCGTGATCGACCTCCACGAGCACCGGCGAGGTGCCCGACAGCAGGTAGCCCTCCGACGTCTGCGTGGTCTTGGCGTAGCGCACGCCGATGTCGCCGCGAATCGGCACGCCGGCCTCGAAGCTGAAGTCGGTCTGTAGATAGATGCCGTGGTCCTGCTCGGTCACCGCGCGGTTGTTGCCGCGTGCGTTCGGCACCGACACGCCGCCGAGCGCGAACGTGCCCGTGTTGCTGTAGATATCGAACGTGTTCTCGAAAGCGGCGAGATCGGGGATCAGCCAGGCGCGCGGCACACCGGCCGGCAGGTCGAGGCCATCGCCGAAGCCGCTGATCAGGCGCGTGAGGCTGCCGAGCGAGGTGCCGGCGGGCAGCGCGGGCACGGTGGTCTCGGAGGACCGGCGCTGCTCCCAGGTGCTGAACTCGTATTTCTTGTAGTCGGCACCGAGCTTGAACTTCAGGGCATCACTTGGCGCCCACTGCAGGTCGAACTTGGCCACCTGGAAGGTGTTGTCCACGCCCTGCGGGCGGATGCGGATCTCGGAAGAACCACCGGCGAACGTACCGAACGTCCACATCGCGGGATCGGTGACGTCGTAGCCGTAGTTGTAAGCGGGCAGCCGATCGTCATCGCGGTAGTCCCACGAATAACCGTTGGTGTTCGAGCGGTCGAGCGTGATCGTGGTCTGGATCGGATTGTTGAAGTCGGAGCGCGAGTAGCCGACGAGCTCGTTGATCGACCACTGGTCGTTCAGCTGGTGGTTGCCGGAGAGCGTGACGGAGTAGAACTTGGTTTCGAGCTCGTCGTGCCTGGACTCCGAGCGGATGTCGACGGCATCGAACAGGCCGTAGAGCATGGAGCCGTTCTCGTCGAGCTCACCCGCACGGATCAAGGTCTGTGGCTTGCCGCCCTGGGAGGCGCTGCGGCTGAACGAGAAGGCCTCGAGGAAATTCTCGTCGCGCTTGGCCTCGAAGTCCGAGTACAGCACGTCGAGGGTGAGCAGGTTCGTGTCGTTCACCTGGAACTGCATCGCGCCCGTGAGGCCCAGGCGCTCCTGTTCGTGCGTGAGCCGGCCATAGCGCGGGATACGCGGGTGGAACGTGGTCGCGGCGTTCGCCTGCGCGAGCGTGATGCCCGTCGGCGTCGATGCGGCGTTGAAGCCGCCCGAGCTGCTGCCGGAGTCCCAGCGCACCGTGCTCGAACCTTCCTCGATGAGGTTGCGGTTGGCGTAGGCCGCGGAGAACAGCACGCCGAAGCGGTCGTCGGCGAACGTGTTGCTGATGAGAAAACTCGCGCGGGGATCGACGTCACCGCCGAGGTCGTTGTACGCGCCCTTGAGCGCGCCGACCATGGTGAACCCCTTGAAATCGAAGGGACGCGCCGTGTACAGATCGACGGTCGCGCCGAGCGAGCCCTCTTCCACCTCCGCGGAGGAAGTCTTGCGCGCAGTGATGTTGTTGAAGAGCTCGGAGGCGAACACGTTGAAGTCGAACTGGCGGTTGCGGTTCGCGCCGCCGGAGCTGTCGGTGCCGCCCGTGGTGCTCTGCGCTTCCATGCCGTTGATGCGCACGCGCGTGAACTGCGGGCCGAGGCCGCGCACGCTCAGGTTTCGGCCCTCACCGGCATCGCGCGCGATCGACACGCCCGGGATGCGCTGCACCGACTCGGCGAGGTTCGAGTCCGGGAACTTGGTGATGTCTTCGGCGCGGATGGAATCGATGGCCGCGGTCGACGCGCGCTTGTCCGCGAGCGCCGCATTGAGGCTCGCGCGAAAGCCCGTGACCACCACCTCTTCGACTTCTTCCTGCGCGTCGGTCGACTGAACGGCCTGTTGCGCGAATGCCGGGATCGCCAGGGCACCGGCGAACAGCCCCAGCGCGCTGCGTACGTGACGACGGATCAAGTAGTTCGAATTCATCAGTCCCCCCGGGAAAGTTCGGCCTCCGGTCGCTGACACCGGTGGCAATCCCGGGCGCGCAACCGCTGGTTTTTTCGGGCAATACGACGCCGTACCGGCTCGTTGCCGAGCCGGCAGACGACGGATCACCGTCCTGCACTGACTGACCGGGGGAGGTCCGGAAAACTTACCGGGGAGAAGCTCGAAAAAACCCGCGCTGTTTTATTGGACGGGCTTCCGCGGATCGGGCGCAAACGGCGCCCAGTCGATCGCGGAGCTCGCCATCTTCGCGCCCTGCTCCACGGCCGCTTCGCTGGTGCCGACCACGGCAATGGAGTGATCGCCCACCGGCACGAGCTCGGCGAGATAGCCCTGCTTCTCCGACGAATGCGGCAGATAGAGCTTCTCGTTCGTGAGCAGCAGCACCGCCACCACGCCATCGGGTGTCTGCATGATGAGATGCGGCGCGACGGCGCCGCGGATCTTGCAGGTGCGCGCCACCGACACCGGCAGCTCGCCGTGGAGACGGGCGCCCGCCTTGGCCAGCGTCTTGTGCAGCTTCTCGAGACTCACGCGCTTGTCACTGACCACCATGACGTCGCGTTCCTTGTCCGCGTGCTTGATGACTTCGGCGAACAGTGCGTCGCGCTTCACCTGCAGCCATGAACCAACGCCGATGGCCGACAGCAGCACGATGCCCGCGGCAAGCGCGAACCAGCGCATCGGGTGGCGCGCGCGGGCGGCGGGTGCCTCGTCGTCCGCGGCCGCGCCAACGGTCCCGGCCTCGATCTCCCAGGGCTTGCGGTAGTTGGGCGCGGGTGCGTCGAAGGCGCCGGCGACCAGCGCGTCGACCTTCTCCAGGTCCGCGGCGTAACGTGCGCACTCGGCGCAGGTCGCGCGATGCTCCAGTACCGCGGGCTCGGTGCGCTTGGGATCGGCGCCGAACAGCCGGCGGAATTCAGCGTGCTGCATCGTCGTCCCCCCGCTTGCCGTCGTCTGCGCCGTGATCGGCGCCATCGTCGGCGCCCAGGCCCAACCGCGCGCGCAACCGGTTCCGTGCCCGGAAGAGGCGCGTGGACACCGCGCCCTCGTTGATGCCCAGCTGACGCGCGATCTCTTCGGTGGAATAACCCAGCACCACCTGCAATATCAACGGCTCGGCGTGCTCGGGCTCGAGCTCGAAGATGGCCTGGCGCACGTCGTTGACGTCGTCCGGATCGCGATCCGCTTTCTCGGCGAGCGCGTCCGACTCAGCGTTCGTGAGCTCGTCGATGTTCACGGTCGGATGGCGCTTGCGCTCGTAAAGCCGCGCATGCTCGCGCCGCGCGATGGTCAGCAGCCACGACTTGGCCGACTCGCCATCCTTGAGCGAATCCAGCGAGCGCCAGGCACGCAGAAAGGTTTCTTGCACGACTTCCTCGGCCACCGGGTGGCTGCGGCTGAGCCACAGCGCGAAACGGAAGACTTCGGTGCGGCAGGGCTCGCACAACGCTTCGAAGCGTCTTTGCCTGAGCCGCTCGCGGTCCGCTCCGGTCATGCAGGGAGACCGGTCGGGCGGCGCAAAACTTTCGTCGGTGTTTCGAGCGGTCGCGGGTCGGCGAGTGGCATCGGAGCCGATTGTAGGCATGCCGACCGCGCGCTGACACCGGTTTCTGCGCGCCACAAAGAAAAGGCCGGCGCCCTTCCGGGTGCCGGCCTTCCGATCACATCGGACTAGCTATCAGCCTTCGGCCGTGGCGCCCTCGCCGACGCTGCCGCCCTCATCGATGTCGGCGACGCCGCCGCCCACATCCATGAAGCTGCCGCGATCGTTGGCATCGGCTTTGGCGCGGCGATGCTCATGGGCAGCAAAGCCGGTGCCGGCCGGGATCAGGCGACCCACGATGACGTTTTCCTTGAGGCCGCGCAGGTCGTCCTTGAGGCCGCGGACTGCCGCCTCGGTGAGGACGCGCGTGGTCTCCTGGAACGAGGCCGCCGAGATGAACGACTCGGTAGCCAGCGACGCCTTGGTGATGCCGAGCAGCACGGGCTGCAAGGTCGCCGGGGACTTCTTGTCGTTGACCAGGCGCTCGTTCATCAGGTTCGCGCGTGCACGATCCAGCGTTTCGCCCTTGAGGTACGCCGACTCGCCGATCTCGAGCACTTCGGTCTTGCGCAGCATCTGGCGAATGATCACTTCGATGTGCTTGTCGTTGATCTTCACGCCCTGCAGGCGATAGACGTCCTGGATCTCGCGCACGAGGTAGTTGGCCAGCGACTCGACGCCCTGCAGGCGCAGGATGTCGTGCGGGTTCAGCTCGCCGTCGGCGATGACTTCGCCACGGGTCACGCCTTCGCCCTCGAAGACGTTGAGCTGGCGCCACTTCGGGATCAGCTCCTCGTACTTCTCCTGGTCGTCACCGGTGATGACCAGGCGACGCTTGCCCTTGGTTTCCTTGCCGAAGCTCACGACGCCGCTCTTCTCCGCGAGAATCGCGGGGTCCTTCGGCTTGCGGGCTTCGAACAGATCGGCGACGCGCGGCAGACCGCCGGTGATGTCGCGGGTCTTCGAGGATTCCTGCGGAATGCGTGCGATGACGTCGCCCACCGACACCTTCGCGCCGTCCGCGAGCGCAATGAGCGCGCCCGGGGGCAGCGTGTAGACGGCCGGGATCTCGGTGTTCGCGAACGTGGCTTCCTTGCCCTTGGCGTTCAGCAGTTTGACGGTCGGACGCAGGTCCTTGCCGCCGCGCTGCTTGGAATCGAGCACCACGGTCGAGGACAGGCCGGTCACTTCGTCCACCTGCGTCGTGACCGTGAGGCCGTCGACGAAGTCCTGGAACTTGATGTGACCGCCCACTTCCGTGATCACGGGGTGGGTGTGCGGATCCCAGGTGGCCACGATCTGGCCGCCAGCGA
Organism: Steroidobacteraceae bacterium; assembly: GCA_035525785.1. Classification (GTDB taxonomy): domain Bacteria; phylum Pseudomonadota; class Gammaproteobacteria; order Steroidobacterales; family Steroidobacteraceae; genus CADEED01. The sequence goes on from DATLDQ010000111.1 coordinate 10,185, forward strand.
CCTTGTCGCCTTCCTTCGAGGTGATCTGCGCGCCGTAAGGAATCTTGTAGCGCTCACGCTCGCGACCGAACTCGTCGACCACGCCGATCTCACCCGAGCGCGAGACGGCCACCAGGTGGCCCTTCTCGTGCTGCACGGTCTTCACGTTGTGGAACCGCAGCGTGCCCTTGTTGCGCACTTCCAGTGAGGACGCCGCAGCGGCTCGCGATGCCGCGCCACCGATGTGGAAGGTACGCATGGTCAGCTGCGTGCCAGGCTCACCGATCGACTGCGCGGCCATGACGCCGACCGCCTCGCCGATGTTGATCTGGCGGCCGCGAGCCAGGTCGCGTCCGTAGCAGGTGGCGCACACGCCGTAACGCGTCTTGCAGGTGATGGGCGAGCGCACTTGCACCACGTCCACACCTTCGGCTTCGATGAGACGCACCATCTTTTCGTCGATGAGCGTGCCCTTGGGCAACAGCACTTCTTCGGTGCCGGGCTTCAGGATGTCTTCGAGCACGGTACGACCCAGCACGCGCTCGCCGAGCGCTTCGACCACGTCACCGCCTTCGACCAGCGGCATCACGGTGAGACCCTGGTCCGTGCCGCAATCCGGCTGCGTGACCACGAGATCCTGCGCCACGTCGACGAGACGTCGCGTCAGGTAACCCGAGTTGGCGGTCTTCAACGCCGTGTCGGCCAGACCCTTGCGGGCGCCGTGCGTGGAGATGAAGTACTGCTGGGCGTTCAGGCCTTCACGGAAGTTCGCCGTGATGGGCGTCTCGATGATCGACCCGTCAGGCTTGGCCATGAGGCCGCGCATGCCGGCGAGCTGGCGAATCTGCGCCGCGCTACCGCGGGCGCCGGAGTCGGCCATCATGAAGATCGAGTTGAACGACTTCTGCTTCTGCATCTTGCCGTACGAATCCATCGCATCTTCGACGCCGAGCTTTTCCATCATGGCCTTCGCCACCTGGTCATTCGCGCGCGACCAGATGTCGACGACCTTGTTGTAGCGCTCGCCGTTGGTGACGAGACCGGACGAATACTGGTCCTGGATCTCCTTCACGTCCTTGTCGGCGGCGGCAACGATCTTGGTCTTCTGTTCCGGGATCACGATGTCGTCGATACCGAAAGAGACCGCCGAACGCGTGGCGTACTGGAAGCCCGTGTACATGAGCTGGTCGGCGAAGATCACGGTCTCCTTGAGACCCAGCGCGCGATAGCACGCGTTGATGGTCGCGGAGATGATCTTCTTGGTCATGTCCTGGTTGACGAGATCGAAGGACAGGCCCTTCGGCAGGATCTCGCTGAGCAGCGAACGGCCGACGGTGGTCTTCACCACGCGGGTCTTCTCCTGGAAGCGACCCTCGGCGTCCTTCACCCATTCCTTGACACGAACCTTGACCTTGGCCTGCAGTTCGATCTGCCGGCCTTCGTAGGCGCGGTGCACTTCCTGCGTGTCCGAGAACATCATGCCCTCGCCCTTCGCGCCCACTTTCTCGCGGGTCATGAAGTAGAGGCCGAGCACCACGTCCTGCGACGGGACGATGATCGGGTCGCCGTTGGCAGGCGACAGGATGTTGTTCGAGGACATCATGAGCGCGCGCGCTTCGAGCTGCGCTTCGAGCGACAGCGGCACGTGCACGGCCATCTGGTCACCGTCGAAGTCGGCGTTGAACGCCGTACAGACGAGCGGATGCAACTGGATCGCCTTGCCTTCGATGAGCACGGGCTCGAACGCCTGGATGCCGAGACGATGCAGTGTCGGCGCGCGGTTCAGCAGAACCGGATGCTCGCGAATGACTTCTTCGAGGATGTCCCAGACTTCCGGGCCTTCGCGCTCGACCAGGCGCTTCGCGGCCTTGATGGTCGACGCATCACCACGGATCTGCAGCTTCTGGAAGATGAACGGCTTGAAAAGCTCGAGCGCCATCTTCTTCGGCAGGCCGCACTGGTGCAGGCGCAGCGTGGGGCCTACGACAATGACCGAACGGCCGGAGTAGTCGACGCGCTTGCCGAGCAGGTTCTGGCGGAAGCGGCCTTGCTTGCCCTTGATCATGTCGGCCAGCGACTTCAGCGGGCGCTTGTTGGTGCCCGTGATGGCGCGACCGCGGCGGCCGTTGTCGAGCAATGCGTCGACGGCTTCCTGCAGCATGCGCTTCTCGTTGCGCACGATGATGTCCGGAGCGTTGAGCTCGAGCAGGCGGCGCAGACGGTTGTTGCGGTTGATGACGCGCCGATAGAGATCGTTGAGATCGGACGTCGCGAAGCGGCCGCCATCGAGCGGCACCAGCGGACGCAGGTCCGGCGGCAGCACGGGCAGCACGGTCATGACCATCCACTCGGGCTTGTTGCCCGAATCGATGAAGCTCTCGAC
>DATLDQ010000123.1:0-8764 GCA_035525785.1 Steroidobacteraceae bacterium
TCGCAGACCGTGCTGGCACGGCCGCTGGCATAGGAGGCGCCGATGGCCGGCAAACCGGTAGCTTCCGTTCGGGAGCCGGCCAGACAATCGCACTTGTCGTGCAACCGTCCACCCCCGGCGGACGTCCAAAGAGCTCACCCATTTCGCGAGGCCCGCCATGAAACTCTCTGCCATCGGCTTTTTCCTTTGCTGCCTCGTGGGGTTCTGGGCGCCCGCCGCTGCCGCCGCGCCCGCCCCCGCGGATTTCGCGGGCAACTGGTCCGGGAGTTTCGAGATCCATTTTGCGGACGGCCGCATCGCCAACGAAACCGCGTGGCTCGCGCTGCAGCAGGTGGGCTCCACGGTGAGCGGCACCGTCGGGCCCAAAGCCGAGCAACAGGGCCCCATCCGCGAGGTGTCGGCACGCGGCAGCGAGCTCACGTTCGTCGCCGACAGCACGCAGGGCAAGATGCTCAAGTTCGTGCTGAAGCGCGAGGGCGAGAGCTTGTCGGGTGAAGCCACTGGCGACATCGGCGATGATCACGTGCGCGTGGTGCTGAAGACAAAGCGCGCTGACGGCGCAGCAGCCCAGGCCCGCGATCCGCTCTACGAGAAGATGCTCGCGCTGGACACCGGCTTGTTCGAGTCGTTCAACCAGTGCGCCGACCCGGCGCAGCTCGCGAAACACGCCGCGATGTTCGCCAAGGACGTGGAGTTCTATCACGACCTCGGCGGTGTCGAGTGGGGCGCTGATGCCGTGATCGACAGCACGCGCAAGAATGTCTGCGGCAAGTTTCATCGCGAGCTCGACGCCGCGACGTTCCGCGCGTATCCCATCCCGGGGTTCGGCGCCATGACGACCGGCACGCATCGCTTCTGCCACACGCCTACGACCTGCGAAGGCGTTGGCGAATTCACCATGGTGTGGAAGCAGACTGGCGAAACCTGGCAGGTGACCCGAGTGCTTAGTTTCGCGCATCGCGCCACGGCTGACGGCGAGCAAGGCCGAGCCCACTAGCTCATTGCTCGATCAGCGCGTCACCCGGCAACGTTGTCAGACGTGGCCGGGTGACTCGTCGCCATTACTTGGCCGGCACCGCGGCGGCGCGCTTGGCCGTCAGTTGTTCGGTGCCGAAGTCTCCGACCTTGCGCTCGAGCTTGAGCTCATCGCCCACGAGCGTACCGGTGTAGATGATGGTGATGTCGTTGCCCTGCACCGAGAGCGGCTCGTCGAAGGTGATCTTGTCGCCGTCCAGCTTCACGTTCTTGAGCTGTACCGTGCCGTTGCCGATGGAGCGCTCGAAGGTGGCATCGCCCGTCAGCGTGTCGCCGGATTTCTTGAACTCGTAGACATACTTCTGCGGGCCGATCGGCGTATCGAATTCCGCCGTCCATCGGCCGACGAGGTCGCTGGCAAAGGCGGGTGACGCAGCGAGCAACAGCGCGAGAACGCTGAAGAAGCGGATTTTCATGAAGTCTCTCCTGATGAATTTGTGTGGAAGGCCGAGCCCGGTGCTCACTCGCCCTTCAGGAAGCCATTGCTCTCGAGCCAGAGCATGAACTGCGGAAACCAGCCCGTGCTGGTCCTGCCCCGGTTGCCGAGCCCGAAGCCGTGGCCGCCATTCTGATAGAGATGATATTCCACCGGGCGTCCCGCCTTCTTCCAGGCGGTGATGAGCCCGTACTCGTTGTTGCCGAAGATCGGGTCATCGGACGCGAGCGCCACGAACATCGGCGGCGCATCCGCCGGCACTTCGACCGCCTTCTGCCCGCCGTAGATAGGCGCGATGAAGGCCGGCTTGTTCTCCGTCGACTGCAGCGTCGCCGCCATCGTCGTGCCTGCACCGGCCGAGAAGCCCATCATCCCCACGCGTTTCGGGTCGATGTGCCATTCCTTCGCGCGGGCGCGCACGAGTTTGAACGCCGCGGTCGCATCCTCGAGCGCCAGCCCCACCGGTGGCGCCGCGGGCGCAGCACCCGGCGCCGCGCCCGGGCTCGGCGCGGTGAGCGGATTCACCTTTTCAAATTTCGCCCAGTCCGGTTCGGTGGGCATCAGACGATACTTGAGCACGAAGGCGGCAACGCCGCGCTCGTTGAGCGCTTTCGCTACTTCCCAGCCTTCGTTGCCCATCGAGAGGATCCGGAAGCCGCCGCCCGGCGCGACGATCACGGCCGCGCCATTGGCCTTCGCCGGGTCGGGCAGAAAGGGCGTGAGCGTCGCGCGCGAAACGTTGCGCACGAACGGGTCGCCCCATTGTTTGTACCAGGTTTCCTTCGCCGCCTGGCCTTCGACACCGCCGGTGTTCAGCGGGATCGCGTTCGGCTCGGCCGGGGCTTCGATCTGGGTCTTGGGTGGATCCTCTGCGAATGACACAGACGCGAGTACGCACGCGGCGCCGATGGCGGCCGCGGATTTGATGAACAGTTGCATGAATTACCCCTTCGTTTGTCCGCGAGGGGATCTTGCCATTGCGAGATAGGGACAGGACGTCGAGTTCGTTATCGGTCGTGGCCGGTTTGTGCATCGATGCGATGCGCAGCTTCGGCACCGAGTTGTCGGCGTATCAGCCCGTCGATGCGCTCCGCCAGCGGCACGAGCGTCGGCGCGGACAATCGCAGGTTGAGCGCTCCGTCGCGAAGCTCGGTCAGTCGTTCGCGCAGCAGCACCCGCTCCGCGGGTCCCTGCAGAAAGGGCTCGACGCCGCGAAGCATCGTGAAGCTCATGCCGGCCGTCACACCCGAATGACGCGCGCTCGCGGGCAGCTCCACGAGCGCGCTCGCGCCAGCCGCGAGCATGTGCATGAGCTCGATCGCGATCTCGAAGTAACGCCCCTGCTCCGGCGCCGCGTTGGCGCCTTCGCGCCCGAAGGTCTGCACCAGGCAACGGAGCAGCACGGAATACACGGCGTTGGTGAAGTCCAGCAGGCGTGCGGCCTTGGGGCTATCTACGAAGACCTTGTCCTCCGGCTCCGGCGGCCTGCGCATGACCGGGCTCGTGGCCGCCGGCCAGGCCGGCGCGAACTTCGGATTGCGCGCCAGCAATTGCTCGTACTCCGTGCGGATCGCAAGGAATCGCTGGTAGTGAGAGTCGTCGCGTTCGCCCGGCGCGCCTTCGCCCTGTTCGACGATGTGGTCGATGGCGTCGAGCGCGGCCGCCAGGCTGTCGATCACACCCACGTGCTCGAAGCTCACCACCTCCGGCCCGACCTGCGCGGCCCGTGAGCCGATGAACAGCGCACGCTCGCCCAGCCGCGCGCTCGAGGTACGCAGGTTGGCCGCCAGGGCTTCGTACAGCGCGCCTACGGTGCGGTAGTTCTGCACGCTGGGCATGAGACCGTGGAAGGCTTCCTCGCGATCCACTGTTTGTTCGGGCTCGAAGCCGGCACCATCCTCGTGAGTCGCCCCGGCTGGCCGCTCGAGGAAGATGAAATGCTGCAGGGTGTCCATCGAGAACGGCGTCAGCTTGACGACCACACCCGACGGGAAGTAACCCGGCGCCACCGGGAAGTTAGGCCGGTCGAAGTGCGGACGTCCGCCCAGGGCGACGGAAAGGTTGGCGACCAGCAGCAGATGCGCCATCTCTTCGGTGGCCACATCCATGATGGCCTTGCGCCAGCGGCCGACCGCATCCGCTTCCTCGGGGGAGAAATCGGGATGCCCGGGTTTCTTGAGGCTGAAGGCCGCGTAGAGATAGCTGCACATGAGCGTGTGCTCGATCTCGGACGCTTCGGCCAGCAGGTGAAAGAGCTGTTCGCGCGGGCCGATGACGATCTCGGCTTCGTCGGTGTCGATGGGTGCGGGGGTTGAGGACATCCCGGCGCATGCTGAGGGGGTTCGCGTCGCTTACGTAGCGGACAAGTACGAGATTCGCCGTACAGAAATGACGCCGCGAAGCGTTGGGGCTACTCCCGCCGTCAGACAGTCGGCCTCGCGCTATCGGTGCAGCTTGAAGCGCCCGCTCACCAACGCCCAGGTACCTTTGCTTGCCCCGGTGACCTTGTGCATCTCGTTTTCGTTCGCGGCAACGACACAGTTACGGCCGCGGCTCTTGGCCAGGTACAGCGCCTGGTCCGCCTGGCGGAAGGCATCTTCGAAACCCTGCCCCTCCCCCGAAGTCGCGACACCGAAGCTCGCCGTGATGGGGAGCGGTTCTTCCGGGATGAAGTTCGTCTCCATGATCTTGTGCCGCAGCTTTTCCGCAAGGTCCGCCGCCCTCGTGAGGCTCGCGCCCGGACAAACCAGCACGAACTCCTCGCCACCCCAGCGACCCACGGCATCGGTGTTGCGCATGCCGGCGCGCAGGATTTCACCCATCGTGCGCAGCACGCGGTCGCCCACGTGATGGCCGCGCTCATCGTTGATGCGCTTGAAGTAGTCGAGATCGATGACGACGACGCTCGCGGACACACCGGTGATACCCAGCGCCGCGATGAACTGCTCGATGCCGTGGCGATTCAGGACGTTCGTCAGCGCATCGAGCGTCGAGAGCTTCTGGTACTTCTCTTTCTCATGCGCGAGCTCGTCGATCTGGCGACGTTGCGCGCGATGCGCACGGCGCATCATCAGCCACTGCGAAGCGCCATACCCCGTGCCGAGGATCATCCATGCGCACAGCAGGCCCAGGTACCACGACTCCGCGCTGATCCAGTCGCCCACGAACTCGATGCTGTCGATCTGGATGTCGTGCTGAGTGCCCGCGAGATCGCCCTGAAGATCGATATTGAAGACGGTCGCATTGCTGAGATCGGGACGCGAATACTCGCGCGGCAGGTCGTACGCGGTCGTCCACCACTCGGCCACCGCGAACTCGCTCATGCTGAGCTGGATCGGGTGGGAGAGATCCTTGGTCGGGATATTGACGAAGTTGAACTTCGGCGAATTCAGGTCTTCGACGCGCGAGAATCTCGCGTCGAAGTTGCGGATGGCGACACGCAGGTACTGGGCGTGACCGGTGTAACGAATCGCCAGGTTCAAGGTGCCGAAGCGCGACAGATCGATGCCCTTGCGCAGGTCGCCGGAAGCCAGCATGTACGCGAAACCGCAGCCCTGCATCACGGTCGCCTCGGGCAGCCGGCAGGCATAGTGGAAATGCGCCTGGTCTATCCAGTGGGATTCCGCGGGTGCGCCATTGCTCATCGGCACCAGGAACAGGTCGGACCCTTTGCGCGAGCTGTCGATCGTCAGACGGTGTTTTGGCAGGAAGCGATGCCCGACCACGGCGAGGCACGTCAGCAGGATGCCGGTCAGCAGCGCAGCCGTGGGAGTGGATCGCTTGGGGATGGAGTCGTTCATGTCGCGCTCGAGCCCGCAATACTGCGCTCAGGCGTCGTCGAGCGAGCGTGATGGAGTGCACGGTAAGGCGGGCGATCGCTACTGCAACGCGGCCGCCAGCAGCGCCGGATCCACCGGCTTCACGAGATGCCCGTCGAAGCCGGCTTCGTGCGCACGCTGGCGATGCTCCGCGTCGCCCCAGCCTGTGAGTGCAATGATCCGCACGAGCTTGCCATGTGCCTGACGAAGGTGACGCGCGGTTTCGTAACCGTTCATGCCCGGCAGCCCGATGTCGAGGAAGACGGTGTCGGGCAAAAATTGCCCGGCCACGACGACCGCGGACTCACCGTCATTCGCCACGCGCGTGTCATGGCCGTCCAGGCTCAGCAGCATCGACAACGTTTCGGCGGCGTCATTGTTGTCGTCGACGACGAGGATGCGACGCGCCCGTGCCGAAGCCGGGGGCGCCGGGATGGGCGATGACACTTCCGCCTGGCCGGCGAGCGGCAGCCTGATGATGAACGTGGAACCCGCGTTGGCGCCGGCGCTCTCTGCTTCCACGCTGCCACCATGCATCTCGAGCAGCCGGCGTACCAACGTGAGCCCGATGCCGAGCCCGCCCTGCGATTGATCGATGGAAGGCTCCACCTGGGTGAAGATGTCGAACACCTTCGTGAGCATGTCCGCCGGAATGCCGACGCCGGTGTCACTGACACGCACCGCGAGCGTTGGCCCTTCCACTTCCGCGGTGAGCTGTATGCGGCCGCCACGCGGCGTGTATTTGGCCGCATTGTTCAACAGGTTCGCGAGCACCTGCGCGAGGCGCGTGGGGTCGGCGTCCAGCGGCAACGCGTTCGATGGCAGGCGCACCGCGAGCTCGTGGTTCGCCGCTTCGATGAGTGGCCGCGTGGTCTCGAGCGCGCTACCCAGCACCGCGCGGAAGTCCGTGCGTTCCTTCTTGAGCTCCACCTTGCCCAGCGTGATACGCGAGATATCGAGCAGGTCATCGACCAGGCGCACCAGGTGCTTCAGTTGCCGCTCCATCATCTCGTGCGTGCGGGCGACCTGGTCCTGGGTGCCGCCCATGCGTAGCACGTGCAACCCCGTGCGGATGGGCGCCAGAGGATTTCGCAACTCGTGCGCGAGCGTCGCCAGGAATTCGTCCTTGCGCCGGTCCTGCTCTTCGAGGAGCCGGGCCTGCTCGCGTTCGCGGTTCAGCACACGGGCGAGCCGTTCCTGGTCGCGCTTCTGTGCCGAGACGTCGACGGTGACGCCATCGAAGTAGGTAGGCGTGCCGTCCGCCGCATAGGTGGCGCCGCCCAGCGCACGGATCCACTTCACCGCGCCGTTCGCCGGGTTCACCGTGCGATAGACGGTGTCGTAGACGTTGCGGTCCCGGATCGCGGTGTCGATGTCGATGCGCGTGGGCTCGCGATCCTCGGGGTGGATCCGATCGTAGAAATCCGCAATGGTGACGTGGGCGTCCGCGGGCAGGTGGAAGTGGTCCTTGACGCGTTCGTCCCAGAGCAGCTCGTTGAACGGCAGCGGGGAGTACCAGAAACCGACGCCCGACAAACGCGCCACGTAGTCCAGGCGCGAGCGGTTCTCGATGATGGCGCGCTCGGCCTCCCGGCGCGAGCTCACGCGCTCGAGTGCTTCCCAGCAGCGGGCCGTCACCGTCGCGACCAGTTCGATCTCCGCGGTGGTGAAACGGCGCGGTTTCATCTGGTGCACGGCCATGGCGGCCGTGAAGCGGCCCATCTTGTGCAGAGGCACGCAGACCACCGCGCGGATACCGGTGGCGCGGTACGCCTCGAGATCCTTGCTGTCGATGCGCGGATCGCTGTCGGTATCTTCGACCACGTAGGGGCGTCCCCCGAGCATGTCCTCGACGCAGCCCGGGCCGAAGTCCTCGACGTTCCAACGGCCCGTGATGTCGGGTAACCCGCGCAGGTAGTTGCCCGTGATCACGAAAACTCGCTCGTCTTCGACGGGCGCATAGGCGCAGCGATCCACGTCGAGCTCTTCGGCGAGCAGCCGCGCGCTGGTCTGGATGATGTCGGCCGCTTCGGCGAGCGGCTGCGTCGCGGCGGCCAGCGCCGCGAGAAAACGGTCGCGTCGCGCGCTTGCGCGCAGCCGGGCTTCCATGGCGTCGTGCTCGATCGCGAGCGCCGCCGTGCGAATGACGAATTCGGTCAGCCTGTCGGTCTCTGTCGAAGGGCCTGGGTCCTGCAGCACCATCGAGAAGGCGCCTAACTCCTGCCCATCCGGGGAAAGAATCGGCAGCGTCCGGCGGTTCGAATCCGGCGGCGTCGACCCGGTTGCGCGCGACAGGCGAATCGTCGCGTCTGCGGACTCGCCCAGTTGCGCATGCACGATGTCGGCTAGCGAGCGCAAGACCTCGGCCAGCGGCCGGCCGCGCACGACCATTTCCAATACCTGGCGCTGACGTTCCAGTTGCGATTCGATCGGGAGCACGACCAACTCGATATTCTTGGTTCTTGTTTGGGCGAGGCGTCGGGTTCGGCGAGCGATCGTATAGCGAACGAGTTGGCTGCTATTCCTAAAGCCTTGTCAGAAGAAACTGACGAGGTTTGCGCGGCGGAAATGATCGGAGGGGTTGCCAGCCATCGGCGGTCGCGGCAACCTGCAGGCTACGCGGAACGCCGCGAGCAACTAACAAGCCACAGGCGTCAGGAGAGTCGGGAATGTTCAACACCGGGTACAACGGGATTCTGGGCCTGCTGATATTGATCGGTGATGTCTGGGCGATCATCAATATTTTTCAGAGCGGGGCCTCGAATCAGAAGAAGCTGCTGTGGACCCTGCTGGTGTTGTTGCTGCCGCTACTGGGTTTGATCCTGTGGTACTTCCTCGGCCCGCGGGGTGGAAGGACGTAGAGTCCGACCCGTCTGGCTACTGGCCTCGATCCTCGAGCACCACGCGCGTGCGCACGGCTGTCTTCTTCGGCTGCACCTCGTCGCCTCGCTGCAGGATCGTCGCGATCGTGAGGCAGGTGCCGAAGAACAGTATCAGCGACGAGTAGTAGACCCAGAGCAGGATCAGCACCAGCGAGCCGGCCGCGCCGTACGTCGATGCGGGCGCGATGTGCGTGAGGTACAGCGAGATGCCGTACTTGCCGATCGCGAACAGCGCCGCCGTGATGAATGCGCCGCGCCACACGTCCGCCCAGCGGATCCGCACGTCCGGCAGCACCTTGAAGATCATGCCGAACAACAACGTGGTGACGCCCAATGAAACCGCGAGATCGACGAGCACCACCGCGAAACCCGGAATCGGCACCCATTCGCGCGCGTATTCGATGACGCCCGTGACGCCCAGGCTGACGACGAACGACGTCAGCATGAGAAACCCGATGATGAGCACCATGCCGAATGACAGCAGTCGCACGAGGATGAACGCGAGTACGCCGTTTCGCGCCGGCCGCGACTTCACGCCCCAGAACTGGTTGAGCGCGCTTTGCATCTGCGCGAAGACCGTGGTGGCACCGAAG
>DATLDQ010000125.1:0-49981 GCA_035525785.1 Steroidobacteraceae bacterium
ACGCCGCTGCCGCTCGCGTACTACGAGAAGATCCGCGCGGTGCCCGGCGTGGGCGCGGCCGCGTCGATGAGCTGGCTCGGCGCTGAATACCGGACGCCGCAGAACCCGAAGGAGCAGATCGCGCTGCAGGCGACGCAGCCCGAGGCGATCCTCGAGGTCTACAACGGCCAGCTGAAGATGGACCCCAAGCAGATCGACGCCTGGAAGCACGATCGGCAGGGCCTCATCGTCGGTCGCATCCTCGCGCAGCGCTTCGGCTGGAAGCTCGGCGACCGCGTGCCCATCCGTTCGCAGTTCCTGCGCAAGACCGACGGCACCGACGTCTGGCAGTTCAACATCGTCGGAATCTACGAGAGCGGCTCGCCGTGGATGGATGGCGGCGCTTTCATGAACTTCGACTACTACAACGAGTCGCTGCTGTACGCGCGCGACATGATCGGCTCGGTGGCCATCCGCGTGAACGACGCGGGCCAGTCGGCGGCGATGGCGAAGAAGATCGACGCCATATTCGAGAACTCGGACGCGGAAACCGAGACCGCGACCGAACGTGACTGGATCAAGCACTGGATCGCGCAGATCGGCGACATGAGCATCATCGTCACGTCGGTGACGCTCGCGGTGTTCTTCACCATGCTGCTCGTGACCGCGAATCGCATGGCGCAGTCGGTGCGCGAGCGCACCAACGAGATCGGCGTCATGAAGACGCTGGGCTTCGGCGCCGCGCTCATCGTCGGTCTCGTGCTCCTGGAGTCGCTGATGCTCACGCTCAGCGCCGGTCTCACCGGCATGGGGCTCGCGAAGGTGCTTTCGATGGTGCTGGGTGTTGCGCTCAAGGACAACTTCCCGGGCTTCGCGATCAGTGGCGCCACCTTTCTCGGTGCGATCGCGCTCATGGTGGGCTTCGGCCTCGTCGCGGGCCTGTGGCCGTCACTCATGGCGATGCGTCTGAAGGTCGTCGACGCTCTGAGGAGAGGTTAGGCCCATGGCGAATGCGTTCGAACAAATCAATGCCGTCACGGCGATGAACATCCGGAACATCCCGGAGCGCTGGTCATCGTCGCTCGTGGCGGTGCTCGGTATCGGCGGCGTGACGCTGGTGCTCGTGGCGTTGCTGTCCATCGGCGCGGGCTTCCGCGCGGCGCTCGAAGGCTCGGGCTCCGACGACGTGGCGATGATCATGCGCGCCGGCGCGCCCAGCGAAATGGGCAGCTTCTTCGACAACAACGCGGTCACGGCGGTGACCAATGCGCCGAACATCCAGCGCAATGCGAACAAGGAGCTGATGATCTCGCCCGAGGTGTTCGGCGTGGTCGCGGTGCCGTTACGCGGCAAGGACACTGATGCGCAACTGCCGTTCCGCGGCGTCGGGCCCATGGCGACCCAGCTGCGCAGGGAGTTCAAGATCGCCGAAGGGCGCATGTTCAAGCCGGGTACCACCGAAATTATCGTGGGTAACGGGGCCTCGCAGCAGTACCTCGGTGTCGAGGTCGGCAAGAAGGTGCGCTGGCTCAACACCGACTGGGTGGTCGTCGGACGTTTCACCGACGATGGCGGTCTCGCGGAATCCGAGGCCTGGGCCGATGCGCCCGTGCTCCAGCAGGCCTGGCGACGCGGCCCGACCTTCCAGACGATCCGCGCCAAGCTCGCCGCAGGCTCGTCGCTGAAGGCGTTCAAGGATGTGCTCACCAAGAACCCGCAGCTCACCGTCGACGTCACCAGCGAGAAGCAGTTCTACATCGATCAGCAGAAGGCGATGTCGACGCTCATCAACAAGGTGGGTCTGTGGATCGGCATCATCATGGGGCTGGCCGCGCTGTTCGCGGCGCTGAACACGCTCGAAAGCGCGGTGGCGAGCCGCGTGCGCGAGATCGCGACGCTGCGCGCCATGGGATTCGGGGCGGGCCCCGTGGTCACCTCGGTGCTCGTCGAGGCCATGATCCTGGGCGCCATCGGTGGGTTGGTGGGCGGCCTCGTGGCTTTCCTGTTCCTCAACGGCATCACGAGCTCGACGCTCAACTTCGCATCCTTTAGTCAAATCACCTACGCGTTCACGGTGACGCCGGTGCTGTTGCTGCTGGGAATCGGCTACGGGCTGGCGTTGTGCCTGCTTGCGGGTATCCTGCCGGGCATCCGGGCGGCACGCATGCCCATCACCTCGGGACTTCGCGAGTTGTGACGACCACTGCTTCAGCAAGATTCCTCGGGGCGCTGGCATTGACCGGCGCCTCGTTGTTTGGGGTCACCGTTTCGCATGCACAGGGCGCGGTGGACTGGGCCGACGTCGAAGGACGCATCCAGTACGCGTACTACACCAACGATCCGCGCGCACTGAACGGCGTGCTGGCCACGCTCAAGCTCAAAGCGGGTGACGAGGGCAGCGACGAAGACCCCGGTGCGCGCGCGTACTTCCGGGCCCTGGCTTACTACCGGCTCGCGCAGGTGTACGAAGCCACGAAGAAGGGCGATGCCAGGGACGCCATCGGCGATTGCGGCGACGAAATCGACAAGGCCATCGACACGTTGCCGGTCGTCAAGTACGGTCTCGACGACACCCCGGAGAACCAGCTCGAGCGCGCGGAAGACTACGCATTGCGTACCGCCTGCACGCTGGCGGGACGCGAGATGAGCTCGATCCCGTTCACCGGTGGCCGCATCGGCTCGCGCATCGAAGATGCCGTGAAGCTCGCGCCCAAGAATCCGCGCGTGCGACTCGTCGAAGCGCTGGCGATGTTCGAGCGCGCGGGCAAGAACGCGGATGAGAAAGCAGCCGCGTTGAAAGCACTGCGGGCGGTCACGCAGATGTTCGAGCTGGCACGTGCGCAGGCGTCCACCACGCCCGAATGGGGCGCGGCGGAAGCCTATGCATTCCTCGGTCGCGCGTTGATCGATCAGCGCGACGCGGTGGGTGCGCGCGAAGCTCTCGAGCGGGCGCTGCTGATAGCGCCGGAATACGCGTTCGCACGCAAGCTGATGTCGCAGATTACGCGCTGAATGGGGACAGACTTATTTGATGATGATGATGCCGACATCGTCCTCAGATAACCCCGCCCGCATCCCCTGCTAGTATCCCGCCGTGAGATATCCGCGGCTGTTCGCTCCACTCGATCTGGGTTTCACCCGGCTGGCGAATCGCATCGTCATGGGCTCGATGCACACCGGCCTCGAGGATCGTGCGAGCGACTACCCCAAGCTCGCCGCCTATTTCGCCGAGCGGGCGCGCGGCGGCGCCGGGCTGCTGGTGTCCGGCGGCATCGCGCCGAATCGCGCGGGCTGGGCCAAGCCCTTCGCCGGGAAGCTGTCGAGTTCCCGTGAGGTCGACCGGCATCGCCTCGTGACCCGCGCCGTGCACGACGCGGGCGGCCGCATCTGCATGCAGATCCTGCACACCGGCCGCTACGCGTATCACCCATTTCCGGTGGCGCCGTCGGCCATCCGCGCGCCGATCAACCGGTTCAAGCCGCGCGCTCTCTCGGCGGATGGCGTGCGCGATCAGATCGCGGACTTCGTGAACTGCGCGGTGCTGGCGCGCGAGGCCGGCTACGACGGCGTCGAGATCATGGGGTCCGAGGGCTACTTCATCAACGAGTTCCTGGCTCCGCGCACGAACCAGCGTTCGGATGAGTGGGGCGGTTCACTCGAGAACCGTGCCCGACTCGCGCTCGAGATCGTGCGCCAGACGCGCGCCGCGGTGGGCGAGCGGTTCATCATCATCTTCCGGCTGTCCGGGCTCGATCTCGTCGAAGGCGGCGGCACGGGCGCCGAAGCGGAATGGGTGGCCGCGCAGATGGAAGGCGCGGGCGCCTCGCTGCTCAACACCGGCATCGGCTGGCACGAAGCGCGCGTGCCCACCATCGCGGGCGTAGTGCCGCGCGGCGCATTCGGCTGGGTGTCGGCGCGCATCAAGGCCGCGACTCGTCTGCCGGTCATCGCCACCAACCGCTTCAACGCGGCGGTGGACGCGGATGAACTCATCGACAGCGGCGCCGCCGATCTCGTGTCCATGGCGCGCCCGCTGCTCGCCGATGCCGATCTGCCGCGCAAGGCGCGCGAAGGCCGCGAGGACGAGATCAACACCTGCATCGCCTGCAACCAGGGCTGTCTCGATCGCGTGTTCGCGAACAAACGCGCCACGTGCCTGGTGAATCCGCGCGCGGCATACGAGACCGAACTGATCATCGAACGCGCTCCGCGCGCGAAGCGCGTCGCGGTGATCGGCGCCGGGCCCGCCGGGCTCGCCTGCGCAACCACGCTTGCCGAGCGTGGGCATCGCGTCACGTTGTTCGAACAGGCGCACGAGATAGGCGGGCAATTTCGTTACGCGCGCGAGGTCCCTGGCAAGGAGGACTTCCACGACACCCTGCGGTATTTCCGCCGGCGCATCGAGCTCACCGGCGTGGATCTGCGATTGAACACCCGCGCGGATGCCGACACGCTGGCGGCGGCCGGGTTCGATGAGTACGTGGTGTCGAGCGGCGTCAGTGCGCGCGTGCCCGGTATCGAAGGCATCACGCATGAAAAAGCGATCACCTATCCCGATCTCCTTTCCGGCGCGCGCCAGGCCGGCGACCGCGTGGCTATCATCGGCGCCGGCGGCATCGGCTTCGACGTCGCCGCGTACCTGACTCATGGGTCGGGCACCCACGGCGAGGCCGACTACTTCGAGGAATGGGGCATCGACCGCTCGCTGACTGCGCGCGGCGGCCTCCTGGCGCAGAAGCCCGTGCCATCGCGCCGCCGCGTCTATCTACTGCAGCGCAAGGCCGGCAAGCCGGGCGCGGGCCTTGGCAAGACCACGGGCTGGGTCCATCGCACGGCGCTCAAGCACCGCGGCGTGATCATGCGCTCGGGCGTGACGTATCGCCGCATCGACGACGCGGGCCTGCACATCGCAGCGGAAACCGGCGAAGAGTTGCTGGCCGTCGATCACGTCATCGTGTGCGCCGGCCAGGAATCGGTGAATTCACTGGCCGCCGACCTCGGCGCGACGGGCAGGCCGGTTCACATCATCGGTGGCGCGTTGCTGGCTGCGGAGCTCGATGCCGAGCGCGCGATTCGCGAAGGGGTTACGCTCGCGGCCAGCATATGAGCTCGTCAAATGAACTCCGTGGGGAGAGTGGGGACGGTACCCATTTCCAGCTCGACCTGCTGGATGCCGAAGCGCGCAGTGGCAATGGGGACGGTCCCCTCGTGCGGCTCAGCCGTCGCGCCCGTCGCTTGTCCATCCGCGTGTACCCCGATGCCCGTGTCGAAGTGGTCGCGCCGCCGCGCGCGCGTCCGCGCGACATCGAGCAGTTCGTGGCCGCGCACCGGCAATGGATAGACGAGAAGCGCGGGCAGGCGCTGCGCAACCGTCCCGCGCCGGAAGCCTTTCCGCCGGCGACGTTGACGTTCCAGCTCACCGGTGAGCAGTTCCGGATCGGGCTCGCGGGCGGCGAGGGGAAGGTGCGATTGACGGAGCGAGCGCAAGGCCTGGACGGGGAGTTGCGCGTCAGCGGTCGCCCCGAAACCCGCGCGCTACGCATCGCACTGCGTGCCTGGCTCATGCGCGCCGCGCGCGAGCGCCTCGAGCCGCGCCTCGCGGCGCTGGCCGCGGCCACCGGGGTGCCGTATTCGAAGGTTGCCATCCGCCGCCAGCGCTCGCGCTGGGGAAGCTGCTCGGCGCGCGGTACCATCAGCCTCAACTGCTGCCTGCTGTTCCAGCGGCACGCAGTGGTGGACTACCTCATCATCCACGAGCTGATGCACGTGGCGCACATGAACCACTCGGCGAAGTTCTGGCAGGCCGTCGAGCGGCACTGCGCCGACTGGCGCGCGCTCGACCGCGAGCTGGTGCAGGGATGGCGGCATGTGCCGCGCTGGGTTTTTTCGGACGCATGAACGATGGCTGACAACAAGGTCGATCTCAAGAACGAAGCGGTGCACTGGGACCTGGGTGCGTCCCAGTCCTATGGCGAGTACCTGCAGCTCGACAAGCTGCTCGACGCCCAGAAGCCGAATTCCATCGAGCAGGACGAGATGCTGTTCATCATCGTCCACCAGGTTTCCGAACTCTGGATGCGCCTCTTCATCCATGAGCTCGAGCACGTCTTCGACCACGTGCGTCGTGACGATCTCGACCCCTCGTTCAAGATGCTGGCGCGTATCTCCCGCCTGCAGGAGGAATTGCTCGGCGCCTGGAGCGTGCTGTCGACGCTCACGCCGTTCGAGTATTCCGCGTTTCGCAACACGCTCGGGCGCTCGTCGGGCTTCCAGTCGAACCAGTACCGCCGGCTGGAGTTCATGCTCGGCAACAAGAACCGCGACGTCATCGCGGTCCAGAAGCGCGATACCGAGGGCTACGAGAAGCTGGAGCTGGCGCTCAACTCACCGTCGCTGTACGACGAGGTGTTGCGCCTGCTCTCCCGGCGCGGCTACGGCATTCCCGAGGAGCTCATCGAGCGCGACTTCTCCGAGCCTTACACGGCCTCGAAGGCCGTCACGGCGGCATGGCTGTCCGTGTATCACAACGCCGAGAAGGACTGGGATCTCTACGAAATGGCCGAGCGTCTCACCGATCTCGACCAGAAGTTCCAGCTCTGGCGCTTCCACCACCTGAAGACCGTCGAACGGATCATCGGCTACAAGCCCGGCACCGGCGGCACAGGCGGCGTGTCGTATCTTGCCAAGGCGCTCGAGCTCAAGTTCTTTCCGGAGCTCTGGCACGTCCGGACGTCGATGTAAAAAAATTACGGGGCTGGATTACTCCAGCCCCGTCGTGATTCTTCTTCTTGTCGTCCTGACTCTTGTCGGTCGTTATTCCTGGTTGACCCAGAAGTTGATGGACATCGAGCTCGCGGCCGGCACCGATGTGCCGATGTCCGCGGGGTAGCCGTCGACCCAGGGGATGTCATAGCCGGCGGGCCAGAGATAGCCGTTCGACCACAGGTAACCGTTCGACCACAGATAGCCGCTCGACCACAGGTAGCCATTCGACCAGAGGTAGCCGCTCGACCACAGGTAGCCCTGTTCGGAGAGCGCGCCATTCGGCGTGCTGACCTGGAACGTGCCGTCGGCCAGCTGGCGGACACCACCCATGTAGTGCTGTCTGCCGGCGATGTCGGCGTTGATGTCGAGGCCCTGGTTGGCGCAGTTGTTCGCGGTGCCGTTGACCGCTGCGGCGGCGTCGACGAGCCCCGCCCCCTGCTGCAGCACGCTGTAGGCGAGCTTGCCCTTGTTGTCCACGGCCGGCTTGCTGCTCGCGAGAATGCGGCACTTCACCTGGTCGGGCGTGAGGCCCGGGTTCCTGCCGATCACGAGCGCGGCCACGCCCGACACGACGGCGGCCGCCTGCGAGGTGCCCGACATGGTGAAGAAGTCGCCGCTGTTCATGTACGTGGGGTGGTCCACGGCGATCTTCGAGTAGGTAGGCATGAAGCCCCACTGGTGGCCACCGGGCGCCACGAGGTCGGGTTTCACGAAACCTTCGAATGTCGGGCCGGTCGACGAGAACGAGGCCAGGCGGTCGTCGTTCTTGCTGGTCGTGTAGTTGTCGGTCATCGCGCCGACCGTGATGACGTAGGGGACATTTCCCGGTACGCCCACGGTCTGCGGCAGCGGTCCGCTATTGCCCGCTGATGCGACTACGACGATGCCGGATTGCCAGGCGCGCATCACGGCTTTATTGAGCGGATCGTCCCAATAGCGCGAACGCGCCGGGGCCCCTAGCGAAAGGTTGAGGATGCGGATGCCGAGCGGATTCTTGTTGGTGACGACGTAGTCGATCGCGCGGATCACCGTCGCGTACGTGCTCGCCCCGTCCTCGCCGAAAGCCTTGATCGAGATGATGCGCGCGTCGGGCGCCACGCCGAAATACACGCCGTCCGAGGCGCGTCTGCGACTGCTGGCGATGAGGCTGGTGACGTGAGTGCCGTGGCCCGTGGTATCCGTGGACACCGGTGCCCAGTTGCTCACCACGACATTGTTGATCGCGTCGTACTGCGACGCCACACGGCCGTTGCCGCCCGTGTCCTTGTCGAGGGAATCGAGCTTCCAGAATCCCGTGTCGATCACGGCGACGCCAACGTCGCGACCGCGAATGCCGCTGGCGTGCAAGGCCTTGGTGTTCACGTCCACGGGCGCCGGATCGCCCGCGCCATAGGTCGTGCTGTAGCTGATCTCGACGTCATCGAGGATCACGTAGTCGTTCGGATAAATCTCGTTCATGCCGCCGACGAAGCGGATGGCCGTGTTGCGGCCCTTGTAGGCCGTGATCGTGTAGCTCTTCGCGACCAGCGCAGCGTCGGAGCCCGCCCCGGAGATGCGGCCGACCTCGGTCCAGGTGCTGCCGCCGTTGCCGCTGGCCTGGATGGCGAGGAACTCGCCGGCCTCGAGGCCGACGCGTTGATATTTCAGTTTGAGAGTGACCGCCGCCGAGCTGCCCGGCGTCGCGGCACGGCGATAAACGGTACCGTTGTTGCCGACGAGCATGCGGTTGCCGCCTTTCTCCGGCCAGCCGATCGTGACCTTGCCGGCCCAGGGCGTGTTGTCGTCACCGGTTTCCACCCAATCGCCCCACCAGCGATGTGAGCCATCGTTGTTGGCGAACGAGCTGGTTTCGAAATCGTCGCGCACGTTGGCGGTGGCGGCCTGCGTCATCACCACGGCGTTGATGGTGACGTGCTTGATGCCGGCGCTGCGCAGCACCTGCGCATGCTGGGCATCGGTGAGTCTGGCTTCGACGGCGTCGATGACGCCCAGGCGAGAGAGCACCTTGCCGCCCGTGGTGGTCACCGCTTGCGCGGCAATATCGGTACTGGTGGCCTCGACGATGTAGCTCTGTGAGGCGCTGAGCTCGGGAGCCGTGCGGCTTTCGAGATCGCCGCCCCCCGGCATCGACACGGACTCGGGCCTGCCCGGGCTCGCCGTGGAACAGGAGGTGAGGATCGACAGTACCGCTGCGGTCACCGCGGTGGTTTTGAACACGCCTTTGAACATCGAAGAATCGCCCCTTTTTTGGCCCCAGTCCGCTGCTGCGAACGGCGCCATTAAAGGTTGGATTGGCAATCACGGACCGTGCGTGTGTGATCTCGCGCACGCGCAAAGTGTGACGCGCCTCAAATAAGGGGCGGTCAAATCTGTGCGCTATGTCAACCCTGGAATCTTCTGTCTAACGGCCCGAAGCGCGCTGCGTGACAGCGTCGGCGTCCTTGCCCGCGGCGTGATTCTTGTCGAGGACCCTTTCCAGGACGTCGGCGAGAGGTGTCGCCGCACAGAACAGGTGGCCTTGTCCTTCGTGGCACTGTTCAGCGACGAGGAACTGTGCCTGAGCCTCGGTCTCGATGCCCTCGGCGACGATACGCAGGCCGAAGGCATGGCCGAGCGCGATGGCCGCGCGGCACACCGCGCGCGCTTCGTGGTCATGGCCCACTTCCTCGACGAAAGATCGATCGATCAGAATGCCGTCGAGCGGCGAGCTGCGCATCTTGCCGAGCGACACATAGCCGGTGCCGAAGTCATCGATGAACACGCGCACGCCCTGGCCGCGCAGCTGGTGCAGGGCGGCGAGGCCGGTACGGCCCGTGGACAGCATCTGCTCGGTGATCTCGAGGTCGAGCCGCGAGGGGTCGATGCCGGCGTCGCGCGCGGCCGAGGCCACATCTTCGGCCAGGCTCTCCGCTGACAGGTACTGCCGGCCCACGTTCACCGACACACGCAGGTGGGGGAAGCCCCACTCCGCGAGTGTCGCGAGGTCGCGGCAGGCGCGCCGCAGCACCCAGCGGCCGAGCAGCACGGACAAGCCCGAGAGCTCGGCAATGGGCAGGAATTCCGAAGTGGGCACGAGGCCGCGGATCTTGTGCGGCCAGCGCAGCAGGGCTTCCAGTGCGACCACCTCGCGGTTCGCGAGCGTGAGGCGCGGCTGGTAGTGCAGCTCGAGCTCGTTGTTCTGGATGGCCTGCGTGAGCTCCTGCTGCCAGTCGAGGCGCGTGAGCGAGGCGATGCGCAGGGTGTCCGAGTAGAACGTGATCAGCCGGTGTTCGCCCTGGCGGCGTCCCGCGTCGAGCGTCGTCAGCGCGCGCTCGATGAGCTCGGCCGCACGGTCACCGTCCGCGCCGGACAGCGTCACTCCCGCCTGGGGGGCGAGCTGGAAGATCTGCCCGTCGAGGTCCACAGGGAACTTGAGCGCTTCCATGACGCCACCGATGGCGGCATCGGCGTCCGCCCGAGAGCGTAAGCCGATGAGCACCACGCCGATGACGTCGTCGGACACGCGCGCGATGCGCGGCATGCTCACGCGCGCCTCGGGCAAGTTCTCGGCGATGAGCTTGGCGGCCGATTCCAGCAGGCGGTTGGCGAGCGAGGAGTCGAACACGCGCTGATAGGTCATGTATCCACCGATGTGGATGAGCGCGATGCCCACGGTTTCTTCGCGCAGCGCGGCGATGTCCAGCGCCATGCGCAGCGCTTTCTCGAAGCCCTCGCGATGCGCGAGCATGGCGCTCTGGCCCTGTGTCGTATCCTTCGGATAGAGGCCGGAATCGTTGGAAGAGTTGCCGACACCCAGGTCGCGGCAGACGATGAGCACCCGGTCGAAGCCCTGCACTTGAAAGCGCATCTCGAGCGAGAGCTCGCCCTCGCGGTAACGCTGCTGCGCGGTCTTGCGCGTCTTGAGGATGCGCCGCACCGTCTGCAGCACGTGCCCCGAAATAGCTTCGGGCCACAGCGCGCTCACGTGGCTGCCGGGGATCTGCTGCTCGATGGTGTCGAGGCCGCGCACCGCCTGGCCGCCCACGCACGAGAGGACGATGCCATCCCGTCGCACGATGAGCGCGAGATCGGGTAGCGAGCGTGCGATGTCAGCTTCCATGCTGGGGCGACTCTACCTGGCTTCGCGCAACACGCGAAGCGCATTGACGGTGTCGTCGGTGCCGCGCGTCGACATCTGTTCGATGATGATGCCGCTGGCGATGAGCCCATCGACGTTCGACTCGACCGCGGCGATGACCGACTGGTGGCCGGACGATTGCAGCGCCGCGACCTGCTCGGTGCCGAACCAGCCGCGCCAGGCATTGCGGCCGCGCTTGGCGCGATACAGCGCGAGGTCGGCGATCTTGATCGCGTGTTCCCAGGACACCGCTTCGGCATTGCCGGGCACGAAGGGCAGGCAGGTGAGGCCGATACTGCAGCTGGTACGCACGACCGCGCGGTTGGGCAACGCGCATTTCATCTTGGCGATGCGCTCGCGCACGCGCTCCGCGAGCATGCAGGCGTGCTCGATGTGCTGGGCATGGGCCACCACGACGAACTCGTCGCCGCCCCAGCGGGCGAGCACGTCATCGGGGCGGATGGCCTGGCGCAACGTGCGTGCGATCTCGACGATCACTTCGTCGCCGGCCGCGTGACCATGCTGGTCGTTGATGGGCTTCAACGCATCGAGATCGATGATCATGATCGCAAGACCGGCGTTGCTCTTGCTGCTGATCAATTTGGGGAACTGCTCCATGAGGTAGCGGCGGTTCGCGAGCCCCGTGAGCGTGTCGGTGAGACTGGCCATCTCGAGCCGCCGGTTCACTTCCTCGAGCTCGCGGTTGCGCTGCGCGAGTTCGTGGGTGCGATCGCTGACCTGCAGTTCGAGCTCGGCGCGCAGCCGCGCGGCGCGCCCGATGCGCCGCTGCTGCGCGTACCACACGCCGAGCAGCATGAGCGCGGCGAGCGTGCTGTAAGCCACGAAAGCCAAGGGTGACAACCAAGGCGAGGGCGCCACGTCGATGGGTAATGCCAGGTCCTGAGTACTCCAGACGCCGTCGCTGTTGCTGGCACGGACGCGGAATACGTAGCGGCCGCCGGGCAGGTTCGTGTACGTCGCGGCGCGGCGTTCGTCGGCGCGCACCCAGTCCTTGTCGAAGCCGTCTAGCTTGTACTCGTAGCGGTTCGATTTCGGGTCGGCGAAGTCGAGCGCGGCGAACTTGAGCGTGATGACGTCCTCGTCGTGCGAGAGACGCAGGTGCTCGAGGCGCTCCTCGGGCACGCCGACCACGCCTGGCGAATTGAGCTTGAGGAACTGCGTGAGCACGACGCGCGGCGGGCGTTCGTTGAACTCGAGCACTTCCGGGTAGAACGAATTGAAGCCGGCGGCCCCGCCGAAGAACAACTTGCCGCTGCGGTCGCGGTAATGCGCGCCGAAGTTGAATTCCTCGGCTTGCAGGCCATGCAGGCGGTGGAAGCGTTGCACGGTCGGCTTTCCGTCTAGCAGGGTCTTCGGGTCGAGGCGCGCCAGGCCGAAATTGGTGCTGATCCAGATGTTGCCGGTGCCGTCGGCCCGCAGGCCGTACACCGAGTTGTTGGGCAGCCCCTGCGATTCGGAATAGTTCTCGAACCGAAGTCCCTGCGGCGCCTCGGTGGGATTCAGCACGCGGTCGAGGCCGCCGCCGCGCGTGCCGATCCACACGCCGCCACTGTCGTCCACGAGGATCGAGTAGATGGTGTCCGCCGAGAGCGAGTCGAGCTTCTTGGCGTCGCGCTTGTAGTAGGTGACGCGCCGGGTCCTGGTGTCCCAGACGTTGAGTCCGCCGCCGTCGGTGCCGATCCAGACATGGCCCGAGCGGTCGCGTGCGAGCGCGGTGACGCGACCACTCGAAAGGTGCAGGCCGTCTTCGGGACCCGGGCGCAGATTCTCGAAGCGGCCGGTGCGGTCATCGAGGCGCGAAATGCCGCCGCCGAAGGTGCCGACCCACAGTTGCTTGTCCACTTCCAGCAGGCTCATGACGCCGGGCGCAGCCAGGCTGGTCGGCACGCTGGGGTCATGCGCATAGACCTCCGCGCGCAATGTCTGCGGATCGACGCGGTTGAGCCCGCCACCCATCGTGCCCACCCAGACGTCGCCGGCCGAGCCTTCCAGCAGGGCCATCACGCGGTCGTCGCTGAGTCTGCCGCGCTCGTTGGCCACGTGCCGAAGCGGGGTGACCTTGCCGGTCGTTCGTTCCACCAGGTTCACGCCTGCGCCGAACGTGCCGATCCAGAGGCGACCGAGCTTGTCCTCCGCGAACGAAGTGATGTTGCGGTCGGTGAAACCTTCCTCGGCGCTGGCGCGTGAGTGGCCGAAAGACCACGTGCGCGGATTCCACTTGGCGAGGCCGCCCGACTTGGTGCCTATCCACAGTGAGCCGCCGCGGTCCTCGAACAGCGAGACGATGTAGTCGTCGGGCAGCGAGCGCGATTCGGCCTCGTCGCGGTAGTAGCTCGAGAAGGTCTCGGTGGCGGCGTCGAACCACGAGAGCCCGTGAATGAGGCCTACCCACAGGCGGCCCTGGCTGTCGATGAGCAGCGCCTGCACGCGGTTATCGGGCAGCGTATTGGAAGTCGCGGCGCCCGGCGTGCCACTGGCCTTGAACACGCGCCAGCGGCCATTGCGCGCGTCGTAGCGGCCGAGCCCCGAGTCGGTGCCCACCCAGACCGTGCCGTCGGGTGATTCGGTGAGCGCGCGCACGCGCACGGCCTGGCCCGGCGCGGCGAGATCTTCGGGCAACGGGATGCGCGCCACGCCGAGGTTGGCGGCGGAGAGGCGATCGAGTCCGTGCGCGGTGCCGATCAGCGTGTCGCCGCTGCGCAGCGGCAGGATCGTGAAGATGGCATTGTCGGAAAGCGAGCTCGGCTCGGTGGGCGAGTGCCGCAGGCGGAGCACCTCGCCGTTGCGGGGGTCGAAGACCGCGACGCCAGCGTCGCGCGATGCCACCCACAGTCTTCCCAGGCGATCGCGCGTGAGCATGCGCACGCGATCGAGATCACTGGCATCGTGCAGCGGCGCGGGTGATTCCAGTGCGCCGGTGAGCGCGTTGCGGAATACCACGCCACCGCCGTCGGTACCTATCCACACGCCGTCGTCGCTCGCGACCAGCGCGGTGATGAAACCGTTGGGAATGCTCTTGGGATCGCTGCGGTCGTGGCGCAGCTGCCGGAATTCGTAGCCGTCGAAGCGGTTGAGCCCGTCCTCGGTGCCGAACCACATGAAGCCCGCGCTGTCCTGCACGATGGCGTTCACGGCCTGTTGCGACAGGCCTTCCTCGAGGCTGTAGCGCTGCAGGCTGAGCGGCGGAGTCGCGGCAATGCTCGGGGAAAAAGCCATGGCGAGCGTGCCGGCGAAGACACACGCAAAGACACTGGCTGATCGCCCGAACGTAGGCAATGGTCCCCGCTTTATCGGCATTGTGGTGAGAACGAAACGACTCCGGCGCCCATCGTAGGGGCCGGGGCCGACCGGGGTTGTGACTGGAGTCGAAGCCGCCGCTGGCGGCGGCCCGATGGGCAGCGCTACCACTGCATAAATGTGATGCGCATCACACGCGCTGGCGTGCGACTAAGTCCATTCCGCGACCGCAACTCCCAGTTTCGCGGCCTCGCGGCGGGCTCCTACGCTGCCGTTCACCAGCAGCCCGTGGCGGGCAATCTCGAGGTGCGGGAGATCGGAGTCGCTGTTGCCGTACGCGAAGGTGTGCGTGTCGTTTCGCTCGGACACGAGTTCCCGCAGGCAGCGCGCCTTTTCCTCGCCGCGGCGGTTGGGCGTGGTCAACGTGCCATCCAGCCGGTCGCCCGTCCACGCGACGCCCGTGGAGATCACGTGGTCGAAGCCGAGCTGGCGGCCGAATTCCGGCACGTAGAAATCGACGCTCGCGGACATCAGCACCAGGTAATGGCCCTGGTCGCGATGGCGGCGGATGGCGGTGAGCGCGTCGCGGAAGCAGCGATGCGCGATGGTGTCGCTGACAAAGGCACGCGAGTGCTCGTCGAGCTCGGCGCGCGTGATGCCGCGCAGCGTGGCGCGCAGCAGCGATTGCTTGAGTGCCGCGCGATCGCGGTCCAGGAGGAATCTAACTACCGCCGGCACCACGAGCACGAGCCGCGCCAGATGCAGCGGACGCTGCGCGAGTTTGCGCAGCACCAGCGGGAACAGCGTGTCCCGGTGCGTGATGGTGCCGTCGAGATCGAAAAAGGCGATGGGCATGCGCCGATGTTACCGAAGGCGTCGCCACGATCGTGTGTCGGGTAACGAAACCGGTGAGGATGCGCGCTGACAGTAGGTGGGGAGCGGGGCGTTTTCCCCGCTTTCCCCACCTCGCACCGCGATCAAGCAGCCTTCGAGGCCAGCTGACGGAGCACGTACTGCAAGATGCCGCCGTGACGGTAGTAGTCGCGCTCTTTCGGCGTGTCGATGCGCACCCGCGCCTCGAAGCTGATCGGCGAGCCCTTGGCGGGCGTCGCGACCACCTTGACGGTCTTCGCTTCTGCATTGTTGAGACCGGTGATCTCGAACACCTCGGTGCCGGTGAGGCCCAGTGACGCGGCAGTCTTGCCGGCCGGGAACACGAGCGGCAGCACGCCCATGCCGATGAGATTCGAGCGATGGATGCGCTCGAAGCTCTCCGCGATGACGGCGCGCACGCCCAACAACATGGTGCCCTTGGCGGCCCAGTCTCGCGACGAGCCCGTGCCATATTCCTTGCCGGCGAGGATCACGAGAGGCGTGCCGTCCTGCTTGTAGCGCATGGCCGCCTCGAAGATGGACATCTGTTCGCCCGACGGCACGTGCACCGTCACGCCACCCTCGGTACCCGGTGCGAGCAGGTTGCGCAGCCGGATGTTGGCGAAAGTACCGCGCATCATGACCTCATGGTTGCCACGGCGCGCGCCGTAGGAATTGAAGTCGATGGGCTGCACGCCTTTGGAGACCAGGTACTTCGCCGCCGGGCTGGTCTTGGCGATGTCGCCGGCCGGCGAGATGTGGTCGGTGGTCACGGAGTCGCCGAGCAGCGCCAGGCAGCGGGCGGCGGTGACGTCGGTGACCGGACGCGGCGTCATGGTCATGCCCTCGAAGTACGGCGGGTTGCGCACGTACGTGGACTCTTCCTGCCAATCGTAGATCTTGCCGAGCGGAATCTTGATCGACTGCCAGTTCGCCTCACCGGCGAACACGTTTGCATAGCTCTTCTTGAACATCGCCGAGTCGAGTGCGGAATGCACGGCATCGGCGACTTCCTGGTCTGACGGCCAGATGTTGGCGAGCACCACGGCTTTACCATCGGGACCCTGGCCCAGGGTTTCCTGCTGCAGGTCGATGTCCATGGTGCCGGCGAGCGCGTACGCGACCACGAGCGGCGGCGACGCGAGGAAGTTCATCTTCACTTCCGGGTGGACGCGGCCCTCGAAGTTGCGATTACCCGAGAGCACCGAGGTGGCGATGATGTCACCGGCCTTGATGCCGGCGGAGATCTCGGGCTTCAGCGGGCCCGAGTTGCCGATGCAAGTCGTGCAGCCGTAGCCCACCACGTTGAAACCGACGGATTCGAGGTGACCTAACAACCCCGCCTTGGTCAGGTAGTCGGTGACCACGCGCGAACCGGGGGCGAGACTGGTCTTCACCCACGGCTTGGCCTTGAGACCGAGCTTCGCGGCGTTGCGCGCCAGGAGCCCCGCGGCCATGAGCACGTAGGGGTTGGAAGTGTTGGTGCAGCTCGTGATCGCGGCGATCATCACCGCGCCATCACGCAACCCCAGTGACTGACCGTCGAGCTTGATCTCGGCGCAGCCGGTGGCATCGGGAGATTTTTTCTTGCGCTCTTCGGCCATACCCTTGAGCGCCGTCTGGTAGACGGTCTTGGCTTTGGACAGCGGCACGCGATCCTGCGGGCGCTTCGGGCCCGCGAGGCTGGGCTCGACGGTGGCGAGGTCGAGTTCGAGCACGTCGGTGTAGTCGGCGGGCTTGGCGCCGTTCACGCGCCACATGCCCTGTGCCTTGGCGTATGCCTCGACCAGGGCTATCTGCTCGCGCGGACGTCCCGAAAGTTCGAGATAGCGGATGGTCTCTTCGTCGATGGGGAAGATGCCGCAGGTGCTGCCGTATTCCGGCGCCATGTTGGCGATGGTCGCGCGATCCGCGAGCGGCAGGTTGGCGAGACCGTCGCCGAAGAACTCGACGAACTTCTCGACCACGCCCTTCTTGCGGAGCATCTCGGTCACGGTGAGCACGAGGTCGGTGGCGGTGCAGCCGGGCTTCATCGCGCCGGTCATCTTGAAGCCGATGACCTGCGGGATGAGCATCGGGATGGGCTGGCCCAGCATCGCCGCTTCCGCCTCGATGCCGCCCACGCCCCAGCCGAGAACGCCCAGGCCATTGATCATCGTGGTGTGCGAGTCGGTGCCGACCACCGTATCCGGATAAGCCTGGTTCTTGCCCTCGGTGTCGTTGTGGAACACCACGCGGCCCAGATACTCGAGGTTCACCTGGTGGACGATGCCGGTGTTCGGCGGCACCACCTTGAAGTTGTTGAACGCCGTCTGCCCCCAGCGAAGGAACGCATAGCGCTCGCCATTGCGCTCGAACTCGATCTTGTTGTTCGTGGCGAGCGACGTGGACCGGCCGTAGTCGTCCACCTGCACCGAGTGGTCGATGACCAGCTCGGCGGGGTTCAGCGGGTTGATCTGCTGCGGGTCGCCGCCTAACTTCTTGACGGCCTCGCGCATGGCGGCGAGATCGACCACACAGGGCACGCCGGTGAAGTCCTGCATGATCACGCGCGCGGGGGTGAAATCGATTTCGTAGGACGGCGCTGCCTTGGCGTCCCAGTTCAGCACCGCCTGGATGTCTTCCTGGGTGACATTCACGCCGTCTTCGTAGCGCAGCAGATTCTCGAGAAGGATCTTCAGGGAGAACGGCAGTCGCGCGACCTTGTCAGCGGGCAGGGAGGCGAAGCTCCAGTAGTCGTAGGACTTGTTGCCAACCTCGAGAGTCGCTTTCGTCGTCATGGAAATCATCTCCGGAATACTGCGGTGAGCCAAAAATCGGCGGCGAATTCTAACTCAAAGCGGCGTTCTTCATGCGGTTAGAGGCCAGGTCCGCTCGATCACGCCGCCGCCCAGGCATCGGTCGCCGTCGTACAGCACGGCGAACTGGCCGGGAGTCACCGCGCGCTGTGGTTCTTCGAAACGCACCTCGAGGGCACCATCGCCCCGCCTGGTGGCGATGCATCGCTGGTCCGCCTGCCGATAGCGCACCTTGATCTGCGCGGGGAACTCGGGGCGCGAAGGTTCTTGATCGAGCCAGTTGCAGGTTCCGGTCAGCAGCGAGCGGCTCACCAGCAACGGATGGTCGTGCCCCTGTACGGCGAGCAACTCGTTGCGAGCGAGATTCTTGGCGGCCACGTACCAGGGTTGCTCATCGTGGCCCGCGCGGCCGCCGATCTCGAGACCGCCACGCTGTCCGAGCGTATAGAACGCCAGGCCACGATGACGACCGACCACCTCGCCCGACTCCGTGACGATGTCGCCGGGCGACGTGGGGATGTAGCGCGCGAGGAACTCGCGGAACGGGCGTTCGCCGATGAAGCAGATGCCGGTGGAATCGGGCTTGTCGAACACCGGCAGGCCCGCTTCGCGCGCGAGCGCGCGCACCTGCGGCTTCGTCAGTTCTCCGAGCGGGAAGAGCACGCGGTCGAAATGTCCGGCATCCACGGCATGCAGGAAATACGACTGGTCCTTGTCGGGGTCACGCGCCTTGAGCAGCTCCGCGCCTTTCGCGCCGTGGCGCAGACGCGCGTAGTGCCCGGTGGCGAAGCGCCGCGCTCCGAGTCGCGTTGCATAGTCGAGGCAGATGCCGAACTTGATCTCGCGATTGCAGAGCACGTCGGGGTTGGGCGTGCGGCCGGCGCGGTACTCGGTGATGAAGTAGTCGAATACCCGCGCCCGGTATTCCGCGGCGAAGCTCACGCGATGCAATGGAATGCCGAGCTCGGCGGCAGTGGCGCGGGCGTCCTGGAAGTCCTGCGCGCCCGTGCAGTACGAGTCGTCGTCATCCCAGTTGCTCATGTAGAGGCCGTGCACGTCGTGGCCCGCGCGTTTCAGCAGCAGCGCGGCGACCGCGGAGTCGACGCCACCGGACATGCCGACGACGATTCTTTCGGGCGAGTGGACTGGGGGCACGGCGCGATTGTACGCCGCGGGACCCCTACAGATTCACGACGGCACCGACCTGCAGCGCTTCTTCGAGGCCGAGCGTCGCCACGGTGTCGAGAGGCCGGCGGCGGCCGAGCGCGTAGTCATCCAGGCAGCGCATGACCAGCGGTGAGCGCAGGCGGCCGGACAGGGCGAGCAACTGGTTGCGCGACAGCCAGAGGGCGCGCTGGATGCCCACGTCGAGCGGCTGCGCGGGGTCATGGGAATCCACCGATCCGCAGAAGGCGAATCGGAGGAAGGTGCGTTCGTTGTCGGGGTTGCGCCAGAGGTAGATGCCGACCAGTGCCTCGGGGACGAAGCGCCACGCGGTTTCCTCGCGCGTCTCGCGGATCACGGCCTCGAGCAAGGTTTCCCGGTCTTCGAGGTGGCCGGCGGGCTGGTTGAGCACCAGTCTGCCCGAGATGAGTTCCTCGACCATGAGGAAGCGCCGCTCTCGGTCGACGGTCCGTTCGACGACGGCGGCGACCGTGACTTCCGGATTCCAGCCCATCATGGGTAGCTAGTTCAGCGGATCGCCTGGCGGGCCAGATCGTCGGGAGCGCTGGCGTGCCAGATCTCG
Organism: Steroidobacteraceae bacterium; assembly: GCA_035525785.1. Lineage (GTDB taxonomy): Bacteria > Pseudomonadota > Gammaproteobacteria > Steroidobacterales > Steroidobacteraceae > CADEED01. The sequence continues at coordinate 19,538 of DATLDQ010000125.1, forward strand.
TCGAACTCATCGAGGTATTGGCGCGCGACCGGCGGATTGTTCAGATCGGCGACGCCGTCCCAGCGATCCATCTTCACGCGATAGACGATGGCGCGGTCATCGGCGATCAGATAGCCGCCCGCGGTGCTCTTCGACGCGCTCTTCGGCTGGGCGACGGCCGGGCGGATGTCGATGCAACTCGTGAGTCTGCGACCCATGGCGATGAAGCGGTTGTTGTCGCGCATGAGCCGGCCGGAATCCGACAACAGCACCCGCACCTTGGCGAATCGCCGCGCCAGCACGAAGCGCTTCACGATCTCGAGGAAAGAATTCTGGTCGTACAGGTCGGGTTCCAGGTCGGGTGTGTAGATGGACATGAGGCGCTGGGCGCTGGCGGCGACGGCATCGACGGCCGCACGCATCTCCTCGAGCGAACTGATCACGCGGATCTGGTTCTGCTCGCGAGTGCCCGAGACGTCGGGCGTGGATGTTCCCGGCGCGGAAGCGCGCTGGGTCAGCCTGTTGAAGTCGAATTCCCCGTTCATGAGCCGCGATTTTGTGACCTGTGCCCGGCGAGGGTAGGGGTCCCAAGAGCTTTGCAGTGCCAAATGCGTCACGCTTTCATCGGCTTGCGGGAACGGCCGGACGCAAACCGTGTGCTGGGTCCCAATTTACGCGTCACGGCCGCAACGCGGCATCAGGTGGTTCAGATCGAACGCGCCATCTCCGCGGCCAGGCCCAGGTACTGCTGCGGTGCGAGACCCTTGAGGCGTGCGCGTTCCTCCGCGGGCAGCGGTAGTTTGTCGATGAACGTGGCGAGGCCCGCGGCGTTCACGTCGGAACCGCGCGTGAAATCCTTGAGCAGCTCGTAACCGTTAGGAACGCCCGCGGCGCGCAGCGCGGTCTGCAGCGCCTCGCCGAGCACCTCGTGAGCCACGTCGAGATCCGCGGCGATCGCCACGGGGTTCGCCGTGATCTTGCCGAGGCCACGCTGGAGCGCATTCCAGGCGATGAGGCTGTGCGCGAGAGCGACGCCGACATTGCGCAGCACCGTCGAGTCGGTGAGATCGCGCTGCCAGCGGGAAATGGGCAGCTTGCTGGCGAAGTGATGCAGCAGCGCGTTGGCGATGCCGAGGTTGCCTTCGCAATTCTCGAAATCGATGGGGTTCACCTTGTGAGGCATGGTCGACGAGCCTACTTCGCCGGCGACCGCGCGCTGCCGCAGATAACCCAGCGAGATGTAGCCCCAGGTGTCTCGCGAGAAATCCACCAGGATGGTGTTGATGCCGGCGAGCGCGTCGCAGTACTCGGCGATCCAGTCGTGCGGCTCGATCTGCGTGGAGTATTCGTTCCACACCAGTCCCTGCGATTCGATGAACTTCTTCGACACGGCCGGCCAGTCGACCTTGGGCAGTGCGGCCACGTGCGCGTTGAAGTTGCCGACCGCGCCGTTGAACTTGGCGAGGATCTCGACCTTCTCGAGGCGGGCGCGCGCGCGACGCAGACGCGCGACCACGTTGGCGAATTCCTTGCCGAGCGTGGTCGGGCTGGCTGTCTGGCCATGCGTGCGCGAGAGCATGGGCTGGGCGGCATGCTCGTGCGCGAAGGCGCGCAGCTTGTCGATGACCTTGTCGACCTCGGCGAGCAACACGGTGCGCGCCGCGCGCAGCATGCGCGCGTAGGCGAGGTTGTTGATGTCCTCGGACGTGCAGCCGAAGTGCACGAGCTCGAGCACGGCGGGCGTGGCGCCGCTGGCGGCGAGCTTCTCGCGGACGAAGTATTCCACGGCTTTGACGTCGTGGTTGATGCGGGCCTCGATGGCCTTGACCGCGGCCGGCGCATCGTCACCGGGTTCCAGCGACAGGCTGGCGGCGAGCTTGCGCACGGGCTCGGGCAGGGGCTGTTGCAGGATCTGGGGCACCGACTCGGCCAGGGACAACAGCCAGGCCGCCTCGATGCGCACGCGCTCGCGGATCAGGCCGCTTTCCGACAGCACCCCGCGCAGTGCATCCGCACTCTTGCGGTAGCGGCCGTCGACGGGTGAGAGAGCGGTCAGCGCGGCGGAATCCATGAAAGAGAGGCCTCAATGATGGGTGAAGTGGCTGTTAAACTGGCGTGCGAATGATATCCGAGATGTCCGACAAGAGCCCCCGGAAAGAACACGACAGCTTCGGCGAGATCGAAGTGCCGGCCGGCGCGCTGTGGGGCGCGCAGACCGAACGTGCGCGACGGAACTTCGAGCTCAGCGGCACGCGACTGCCGCCGGATTTCATCGCCGCGCTGGCACTGGTCAAGGCGGCCGCAGCGCGCGCCAACCAGCGCCTCGGCCTGCTCGATGCGCCGAGCGCGAAGGCGATTGCCGATGCCGCGGTGTCCGTGGCGCGGGGCGGGCATGCCGATCAGTTTCCGCTCGACGTCTACCAGACGGGCAGTGGCACCAGCACCAACATGAACGCCAACGAGGTCATCGCGACGCTCGCGTCGCGCGCGCTCGGCGCGAAGGTGCATGCCAACGATCACGTCAACATGTGCCAGAGCAGCAACGACTGCATCCCGAGTGCCATCCACATAAGCGCCGTGCTCGCGACGCGGCGGCAGCTGCTGCCCGCACTCGAGACACTGGCGCGCATCCTGCGTGACAAGGAAACGGCCTGGGCCGCCGTGCTCAAGACCGGCCGCACGCATCTCATGGACGCTACGCCGATGACGCTTGGCCAGGAGGTTTCCGGCTGGCGCGCGCAGATCGAGCAGGCGATGGAGCGCCTGCGCGCCACCGAGCCCCGGCTGCTCGCGCTCGCGCAAGGCGGCACGGCCATCGGCACCGGCATCAATGCGCACGCGGACTTCGCGCGCTGTTTCATCGAGGAGCTGCGCGGGCTGACCGAGGTGCCATTCGCCCGCGCGCCAAACTACTTCGCCGCGCAGGCCACCCAGGATGCCGCGGTCGAGCTCTCCGGGCAGCTGCGCGTGCTCGCGGTCACGCTCATGAAGATCGCCAACGACCTGCGCTGGATGGGCTCCGGCCCGCTCGCGGGTCTCGCCGAGATCAAACTGCCCGCGCTGCAGCCGGGCAGCAGCATCATGCCGGGCAAGGTGAATCCGGTGATCCCGGAAGCCACTTGCATGATCGCCGCGCAGGTGATGGGCCTCGATGCGGCCATCGCCGTTGGCGGACAGTCCGGCAATTTTCAGCTCAACGTCATGCTGCCCATGATCGCGGCCAACCTCCTCACCAGCATCGGCTTGCTTGCGAACGCATCGCGCGCGCTCGGCGAGCGTTGCATCGCCGGCGCGGAGGTCAACCAGGCCAGTCTCGACGAGTCCGTGGCGCGCAATCCCATCCTCGCGACTGCGCTGAACCCGGCGATCGGTTATGAGCGCGCGGCGGCGATCGCGAAGCGGGCATATACCGAAGGCAGGCCGGTGTTCGATGTTGCTCTCGAGATGTCCGGACTTTCGGAGGCCGAGCTCAGGAAACTCCTCGACCCTGCGTTGCTGACGCACGGGGGTCTGCACGGAGGCGGAGGTTCGGGTTGAGCGATTCGGCGCAGGACCTGCGAACCCGGATCCTGAGGCGTTTCGAAGGGAGCCAGCCGCAGCACGAGCTCGCCGACTGGCGGCTCCTGGGCGTCGATGCCGCGCGCAGCCAGCGGCTGCAGAAGCATTTTCCGGCGAATCCCGTGGCCGCGGCGGTGCTGGTACCGCTCATCGACCGGCCCGACGGCCTCACCGTGCTGCTCACCGAGCGCGCTTCGCAACTCGCGCGGCACTCCGGTCAGATATCTTTTCCTGGCGGGCGCGTCGACCCGGGCGATGCCGACGTGACGAGCACCGCGCTGCGCGAGGCGCAGGAGGAAATCGGCCTCGACCCGGCGCGCGTGCGCGTCTTCGGCTATCTACCCGATCATCTGGTCATCAGCGGATTCCGCGTCACGCCGGTGCTCGCGCTCGTGACGCCGCCCATCGTGCTCGAGCCCAACCCCGCGGAAGTGGCCGGCATCTTCGAAGTACCCGTGAGCCACGTGTTCGACACCGACAACCACAAGGCGCAGCTTCGGCGCGTCGGTGACGAGGATATCCTTCTCCATGACATCCCCTGGCAAGGGCAGAACATCTGGGGCGCAACCGCCGGGATGCTGCTGACCCTCGTCCGGATGGTGCAGCGGGAAGAAGAATGAGCGAGCGCGACGATGCCGCCGCGGTGGGTACCGCCGACCAGGGCGCCGACGACATCGCCGCCGGGCGCGCCCTGGCGCGACTGCTCGACATCATGCGACGCCTGCGCGCGCCCGAGGGTTGCCCGTGGGATCGCGAACAGGATTTCGCCAGCATCGCACCCTTCACCATCGAGGAAGCCTACGAAGTCGCCGAAGCCATCGGCCAGCTCGAGGGGCGTGGATCTCCCCGCGCGCTCGAAAGCGAGCTCGGCGACCTGCTGTTCCAGGTGGTCTTCCACGCCCAGATGGGCAGCGAACGGCGATGGTTCGATTTCGCGAGCGTGGCCAACGCCATCTGCGACAAGCTCACGCAGCGTCATCCGCATGTATTCGGCGATGCAGCCCAGAAGGCAGGGTATGGCAGTACCCGGGATCTGAACCGCGCCTGGGAGGAGCAGAAGGCACGCGAACGCGCTGCCTCGCCGGGTGCGGCGACCAGCGAGCTCGCTGACGTGCCGCTGGCGCTGCCGGCACTGGCACGCGCCGCCAAGCTCGGCAAGCGCGCCGGCCGCGTGGGCTTCGACTGGCCCGACGCCACGGGCGTGCGCGCCAAGATAGACGAGGAGTTGGCCGAGATCGACGAGATCCCACGCACGGGGAGTGTGCGCGGCGATGACGCGCACCTGCGCGAGCGACGCGTCGAAGAACTGGGTGACCTGCTGTTCGCCACCGCGAACTGGGCGCGCCACCAGGACGTCGACCCCGAGGAGGCGTTGCGTCTCGCGAATGCGAAATTCGAACGACGCTTCAGAGCCATGGAAGCACGCGCGCGTGAACGTGGAGTCGCGCTCACTTCGTTGAACGCCGACGCCTGGGACGCGCTGTGGACCGAGATCAAAGTCTCGGAAAAACAGCGGGATCCCGACGTTCAGTAAGGATTCATCGACACCTCCGTAGTCTGGCACCACGGTCGGACCTGGGTCCGGCCGCCATTCGGAGGCTCTATGTCGATTACCAAGAAGATGGTGGTGGGTCTGGCAACGGTGACGTTCACGCTCGCGAGCGCGGGCGCCTTCGCACAGGACCGTTACGGTGGCCGTTACGACCAGCGCGACAACGATCGCTACGATCGTCGCGACGACAATTACGATTCCCGCTACGACCGCGACGGCGGCTATGACTATGCCCGGGTCGTCGATGTCGAGCCGCTCATGACGCGAGTGCGGGTGAGCACGCCCGAACGCGAATGCTGGGACGAAACGCGCGTCGATGAGCGCGATCGTGGTGGCCCGCGTACCGCCGCCGGCGGCGCGATCCTCGGCGCCGTGATCGGTGGCGTCATCGGTCACCAGATCGGCAGTGGCCGCGGCCGTGATGCCGCTACTGCGGCCGGCGCGGTGATCGGCGCGGGCATCGGCAGCCGCCAGGCGCAGCGCAACGCCAATGCGCCGCCGCCGAGCGAGTACACGGTGCAGCGCTGCGATACGCGCTACTCCGACCATTGGGAAGAGCGTATCGACGCCTACCGCGTCACCTATGTGTACAACGGCCGCCGCCAGGTGACGCAGCTGCCCTACAAGCCCGGCGAACGCATCCGCGTGCGGGTCGACGTCAGTCCCGCGGACTGACGGAGCGCAAACTGGAGCGAATCCCGGTTGTTTGAGTGGGTTTGATCGAAGACACGGGCGGCGATGGCCGCCCGTGTCGTTCTGGTGGCCTATTACCCGGGACAACGGACTAAACTAACGCCCGTCATGCGGAAAATTCTTCAAGTCATCGCCCTCTGCCTCGCAGGTCTCGCGCCGCTGTGCCAGGCGAGCAGCCTGCCGTCCATCGTGGGCGGTGGCGCCGCGTGGCCGGATGAGGGCTCGCTCGTCGCCGAGGCGCGCGACGGCATCACACTCGATGAAGCCGTGAGCCGCGCCGAGCGCCAGCACCATGCGCGCGTGGTGCGCACCGACGTGCAGGACGAAGATGGCCGCAAGGTCTATGTGTTGAAACTGTTGTCGGATGACGGCCGCGTATTCACCGTGCGCATCGATGCCGCCACCGGAAGGATGCGTTAATCGTGCGAGCGTTGGTGGTCGAAGACGAAGCGGCATTGCGTGAAGGTTTGCGCGAACAACTCGCCAAGCAGGGTTTCACGGTCGACGTCGCCGCCGATGGCGAAGAGGGCCTGTTCGCCGGCAAGGAATATCCGCTGGACATCGCGGTGGTGGACCTGGGCCTGCCCAAGCTCTCCGGCCTCGAGGTCATCCGCGCGCTGCGCAAGGCGGGCAAGACCTTTCCCATCCTGATCCTCACGGCGCGTGATCGCTGGCAGGACAAGGTCGAAGGCCTGCAGGCGGGTGCCGATGACTACGTGGCCAAGCCATACCACTTCGAAGAAGTGCTGGCGCGCATGCAGGCGTTGCTGCGACGTGCGGGTGGCTGGGCGTCGCCGGTGCTGGAATGCGGGCCCATCCGCCTCGACACGCGCGCGCAGGCGGTTACTTTGAATTCGACATCCATCGAGTTGACCACCTTCGAATACCGCATCCTCGAGCACATGATGCTGCGCGCGGGCGACGTGATCTCGAAGACCGAGCTCACCGAGCGCCTCTATGACCAGGACTTCGAGCGCGACAGCAACGTCATCGAAGTCTTCATCGGCCGTCTGCGCCGCAAACTCGACCCCGACGAGACGCTGCATCCCATCGAGACGCTGCGCGGCCGGGGCTACCGGTTCTCCATCGCCCGCACCCAGGGTAGTTAGTGTCGCGGCCGTCGCTCAGGCGCCGGCTGATGCTGTCGGTGCTGGTCGTGCTGGTGGTGTTCTTCGGGCTCACCGTCTTCCTGCTCGACGTACTTTTCCGCCACGCCGCCGAACGCTCCTTGCGCGAGGTCCTGGATGCGCAAATGGTCGCGCTGGTCGCCGCGGCCGACCCGGATGGTCCCGAATCCGTGGCGCCGACGGCTCAATTGGATACGCGTTTCGACACGCCGGGGTCCGGCCTGTACGCGGAGATCCGCGCGGGCAGCGGCGAGACCATCTGGCGCTCGCAGTCCACCATCGGCACCGCGGTGCAGTTCGGGCCGCCGCTCGAGGGCGGCGAACGCCGTTTCACTTTCACCGAGGTGGCGGGTACGTCGACGTCGCTGGCCGTGTCCAGTCGCGGCATCGTCTGGGACCTGCATGGCACGGCGGCGCGATTCACCTTCAGCGTGGCGTCGAGTCTCGATGCATACGATGAACAGGTGGCGGGGTTCCGGCAGCAGCTCGTGGGCTGGTTCGCGGGCCTCGCGCTGCTGTTCGTCGCGGCGCTGGCGCTGCTGCTGCGCTGGCTGTCGCAGCCGATACGGCGCCTCGAACGGGAGATCAAGCAGGTGGAGGCGGGCGAGCGCGAGACCCTGGGTGAAGCCTGGCCCCGGGAGCTGGTGGCCGTCACCAGCAATCTCAACGCGCTGCTGGAAGGCGAACGTCAGCGCATCAAGCGCTATCGGGACACGCTCGGCAATCTCGCGCACAGCCTGAAAACCCCGCTCGCCGTGATGCGCCAGTCACTGGGCGGTGCCGACGGTGCGGTACGCACGACGCTCGACGCCGAGATCGAGCGCATGAGCGGCATCATCGAGCACCAGATGAAACGCGCGGCCACGAGCGGCGGCGTACTGCTCGGCCAGCAGCCCGTGAATCTCGCTCCCGTGGTCTCCGACCTGCGCGTGGCGCTACTCAAGGTCTACGGCAACAAGGATCTCCTGTTCGAGGTCTCGATCGCCGCGGGTACGCAGTTCATCGGCGACCGCGCCGACATCATCGAGCTGTTAGGCAATCTGCTCGACAACGCGTGCAAGTGGAGTCGCGCGCGCGTGCGCATGGTCGCGCGGGTCGACACCATGACGGACTCGCGCACGGCGCTTTGCATCGTGATCGAAGACGACGGCCCTGGCATCGCGGCGGGCGATCGCGCCAAGGTGTTGAAACGCGGCAATCGCGTCGATGAAACCACTCCCGGTCATGGGCTCGGGCTGTCGATGGTGCACGACACCGTGGCGCTGTATGGCGGCCACATGCGCATCGACGAGTCCGCGCTGGGTGGCGCGCGGTTCGAGCTCAAACTACCCGGGCGGATCGGCGACTGATTCTCCGCCGAGGTGCCCCGGCTTACGGGCCTTCCTTGATCTCGAACGTGATGCCCTGGGCGAGCGGCAGCTCCCGGCTCCAGTTGATGGTGTTGGTCTGGCGGCGCATGTACGCCTTCCACGAATCGGAACCCGACTCGCGGCCGCCGCCCGTGTCTTTCTCGCCGCCGAAGGCGCCGCCGATCTCGGCGCCCGAAGTGCCGATGTTCACGTTGGCGATGCCACAGTCGCTGCCGGACGCGGAGAGAAACGCTTCGGCGTGTTGCAGGCGGTCGGTGAAGATCGCCGAGGAGAGTCCATGCGCCGAGGCGTTCTGCAGGGCGACGGCTTCTTCGAGCGAATCGAACGGAATGAGGTACATCACGGGCGCGAAGGTCTCGTGCTGCACGATGGGCCAGTCGTTCATGGCGCGGATGATCGTCGGCGCGACGAAATTGCCCTTGCCCTCGAGCACCTTCTCGCCGGTCACCACTTTTCCGCCGGCCGCCTTGGCCTGCGCTATGGCTTGCAGATAACGGTCGACCGAATTCTTGTCGATGAGCGGGCCCATGAGCGTCGCGGGATCGATGGGGTTGCCGATGCGCACCTGCGAGTAGGCATGCACCAGCTTCTTCTCGAGCTCGTCGATGCGTGCACGATGCACGAGCACGCGCCGCGTGGTGGTGCAGCGCTGACCCGCAGTACCCACCGCGCCGAACACGATGGCTGGCACGGCAAGCTTCAGATCCGCGGACTCGTCGACGATGATGGCGTTGTTGCCGCCGAGCTCGAGCAGCACCTTGCCGAGCCGGCGCGCGACCCGCTCCGCCACGCTACGACCCACCGCGGTGGAGCCCGTGAACGAAACCAGCGCCACCCGCCTGTCGTCGACGAAACGCGTGGCGAGATCCGTGCCGCCATCGATGAAGAGCTGGAAGATGGGCGGCAGCTGGTTGTCGCGCATCACCTTGTTGCAGATGTGCTGGACGGCGATGGCCGTGAGCGGCGTCTTCGGCGAAGGCTTCCACACCGACGCGTTGCCGCAGATGGCGGCGAGGAACGAATTCCACGCCCAGACCGCCACGGGGAAATTGAATGCCGAGATGATCCCGACCACGCCGAGCGGATGCCACTGCTCGTACATGCGGTGCTGCGGGCGCTCCGAATGCATGGTGGTGCCGTAGAGCATGCGTGACTGGCCCACCGCGAAGTCGGCGATGTCGATCATCTCCTGCACTTCGCCGAGGCCCTCGGCCTTGATCTTGCCGTTCTCGAGCGTGACCAGCGCGCCCAGATCGTCCTTTGCAGCACGCAGCGCTTCGCCCAAAAGGCGGATCGCCTCGCCGCGGCGAGGGGCCGGCACGGCGCGCCAGGCCGTCGCGGCTTCGACGGAACTGCGCATCACCGCTTCGTAGTCGGTGACCGTGGCGCCGCGGACTTCCGCGAGCACTTCACCAGTCGCCGGATTCACCGATGCGATCTTCGTGCCCGCGACGTCCTTGGACCAGCCGAGCGAACCGGACCACGCACCGGAGTTGATCGAGTCGATGCCGAGACGCTTGAGGATGCCGGCGACGTCCACCTTGACTGCGGCGGCGCTCACTTCTTCTTCCTCGCGTCGCTCGCGCCCGCGGTCTTCGCGGCCGGGGCTTTCGTCTTGTTCGCTGCACCGCCTTTCTTGCGCTGGTGCCCGGCCTGGCCGCTCACGACCACCGTGGACGACACGTCCTTGGTGCCGCCGGGCGCGTAGTACTGGCCGAAGCGGTTCGCGAGGATGTCGGGCAGGGCGAACTGCTCCTGCGCGACGAAACCCGAGTACTTGCGCGGCGACGAGAGCACGAGATCGACCACCGCGGTGATGCCCGCGGCCGTGGTCACCTGGATCGCCGACCAGAGGCGGCCCGCGATCACCTGCGGATAGATCTTGTTCACGTAGTTCTCTTCGCGCAACTCGCCATCCTGCTTGCCTGCGACGGCCGCGTAGACGATCACGACGTCCTGCAAGGTCTGCGGCACGGCGTGCTCCAGCACGCGTTTGAGCGTCGCGCGATCAGAATTGAGCTTCAGGTCATTCATGAGCAGGCGCATCTGGGCGCAGTGTCCCGGGTAGCGCATGGTCTTGTAATTGATCTGCTCGCACTGCTTGCCGTAGGACTCGGCCAGCGACCCCAGTCCGCCGGAGGTGTTGAACGCTTCGTACAGAGTGCCGTCGATCTCGATCTCCTCGAGACCTTCGAGCGGGGCGGCGGCGACGATCTTGCCATCGACCACGGATTCGCAAGGGTTGCCGTACTCGTTGATGAGGCCCTCGGTGGACCAGGTCAACGAATACTTGAGTACGTTGTTAGGGTGCTGCGGCAGAGCGCCGACGCGCAGCTTGATCGATCGCAGCTCGTCGAAATGCTTGGTGAGCTCGTTGGCCGCGATGCTGATGAAACCCGGCGCGAGACCGCACTGGGGCACGAAGGCCTTCGACGCCCCTCGCGAGATGCGCCGCACCGCGCGCGTCACTTCGACGTCCTCGGTCAGGTCGAAGTAGTGGGCGTTTCCCTTGCGGGCCGCCTTGGCCACCCCTGGGTTGCAGTAATAAGGCAGGCTCGAGATCACGGCATGCGGCTTGTGGACGCCAAAATGATTTTCCAGCGCCTTGGCGTCACCCGCATCCAGCGCCACGGCGCGCAAATTGGGGTTGCCATGGGCCTTGACCACCGACTCGGCCTGCGCGGCGTCGACATCGCCCAAGGTGACGTCGTATTCCCCGGATTCGGCCAACAGACCACTGATGAGAGCACCGATCTTGCCGGCGCCCAGGATGAGAACTTTGTGCATGGAAATCCCGAAAAGCTCGTTTGGCGGGTAGTGTGCCGTAAGCCTCTGAATTAGAATAGTTCGCAACCTATGCGTACCCCCGACCTGACTTCCTGGCATCCAGCGAGCTGGACCTCCCGCCCCGCGCAACAGCAACCGCGTTACTCGGATCTCTCCAAACTCGAAACCAACGTGGCCTCGCTGGCGAAGCTGCCGCCGCTGGTGGTTTCGTGGGAAATCGAACAGCTGCGCGAGCGGCTCGCCGATGCCCAGCAGGGCAAGAAATTCCTGCTGATGGGCGGCGACTGCGCCGAGACGTTCGAGGAGTGCGAGTCCGACAAGATCGCCAAGAAGCTCAAGATCCTGCTGCAGATGAGCCTCGTCATGCTTCACGGGCTCAAGAAGCCGGTGATCCGTGTCGGCCGCATGGCGGGCCAATACGCGAAGCCGCGTTCCGCCGACACCGAGACGCGTAACGGTGTGACCTTCCCGGCCTTCCGCGGCGATCTCGTGAACCGATCCGAATTCACCGCCGAGGCCCGCGAGCCCGACCCGACGCTGCTGTTGCGTGGATACGAGCGCGCGGCGCTCACGCTCAACTTCGTGCGCGCGCTGTGCGATGGCGGCTTCGCCGACCTGCACCACCCGCAATATTGGGATCTCGGGTTCTTCGAACATTCGCCGGCCAAGGCCGAATACCAGAAGATCGTCGACTCCATCGCCGACTCGCTCGATTTCTTCGAACGAGTGAGCGGCGGTCGCGCGCCGCACGAGGTGACCTCCGTCGATTTCTTCGCGGCCCATGAAGGCCTGGTGTTGCAGTACGAACAGGCGCAGACGCGCTACATCGAGCGCCAGAAGCGTTGGTACAGCCTGGGCACGCACATGCCGTGGATCGGCATGCGCACGGCGCAGCTCGAAGGCGCGCACGTGGAGTTCTACCGCGGCATCGCGAACCCCATGGGCGTGAAGATCGGCCCGGCCATGACCGAAGAATGGCTGCAGGGTCTGGTCACCACGCTCAACCCGAACAACACGCCGGGCCGTCTCACCATCATCCACCGCTTCGGCGCCAAGGACGTGGAGAAGGGCCTGCCGCGCATGATCAAGGCCGTGCGCGAGACCGGCCAGCAGGTGCTCTGGGTCTGCGATCCCATGCACGGCAACACCGAGACGAGCTCGGGTGGCCTCAAGACGCGCCGCTTCGAGAACATCCTTCGCGAAGTGGAAGCGTCGTTCCAGGTACACGAGGCGAACGGATCCTTCCTCGGCGGTGTGCACATCGAGCTCACGGGCGAGAACGTCACCGAGTGCACGGGCGGCGCACGTGGCCTCACGGACGCCGATCTCGCGCGTGCCTACAAGTCGACGGTCGATCCGCGCCTCAACTACGAGCAGGCGCTGGAGCTGGCGATGCTCATCAGCCGGCACGGCCCGGCGCGTTGATCGCCCGATGAAATACGAAAAGATCCAGGTCCCCGCTCACGGCCAACGCATCACGATCAATCCGGACAGCTCGCTACGCGTCCCGGACCATCCCTACATCGCATTCGTCGAGGGCGATGGCATCGGTGTCGACATCACGCCGGTGATGTTGAAGGTGGTGAACGCCGCGGTCGACAAAGCCTACGGCGGCAAGCGCCAGATCTCCTGGGTCGAGGTATTCGCCGGCGACAAGGCGCAGAAGATCTACGGCACGGGCTTTCCCGACGAGACGCTGACCGCGCTGCGCGACTTCGTGGTCAGCATCAAGGGTCCACTGGGTACACCGGTGGGCGGCGGCATGCGTTCGCTGAATGTCGCCATGCGCCAGAACCTCGATCTCTATGCGTGCGTGCGACCCATCCGTTACTTCCCGGGCGTGTCGACGCCGATGGCGGATGCCTCGCTCACCGACATGGTGGTGTTCCGCGAGAACACCGAGGACATCTACGCCGGCATCGAGTGGCCCACGGGTTCCAACGAGGTCCACAAGCTCATCCACTTCCTGCAGACCGAGCTGAAAGCGACGGGTATCCGCTTCCCCGCGAGCTCGGGCCTCGGCATCAAGCCCGTGTCGAAAGAGGGCAGCCAGCGCCTGGTGCGCAAGGCCATCCAGTACGCCATCGAGAACGACCGCGTGTCGGTCACGCTGGTGCACAAGGGCAACATCATGAAGTACACCGAAGGTGCCTTCATGCAGTGGGGCTATCTACTCGCGAAGGAGGAGTTCGGCGCGCAGCCGATCGGCGCCGGGCCGTGGTGCAGCTTCCAGAACCCGATCAACGGCAAGGAGATCGTGGTCAAGGACGTGATCGCGGACAACTTCCTGCAGCAGGTGCTGCTGCGCCCCGAAGACTACGACGTCATCGCGACGCTCAATCTCAACGGCGACTACATCTCCGACGCGCTGGCCGCGCAGGTGGGCGGCATCGGCATCGCGCCGGGCGGCAACATCGGCGACGGTCTCGCGGTGTTCGAAGCCACGCATGGCACGGCACCGGGCTTTGCCGGCAAGGACCGCGTGAACCCGGGCTCCATCATCCTCTCGGCCGAAATGATGCTGCGCTACATCGGCTGGAAGGAAGCCGCCGATCTCATCATGCACGGCGTCGCGGAAACCATCGCGGCCAAGGAAATGACCTATGACCTCGCGCGCCTGCGCGAAGCCATCCGCGCCACCAAGCGCGACATCGCCGCGCGCAGGAACGTGGAAGAAGACCTGCAACGACTGATCCCCGGCGCCACGCTGGTAGGCACCTCGGGCTTCGGTGACGCCATCATCCGTCGGATGAAATGATCTGACGGGTGAAGTGAGCTCCTCCGCGCCGATCTTCTGCCCCGACTGCACGTTGTGCCCGCGACTCGCGTCATTCCTGTTCAAGGTCAAGCACGAGAATCCGGACTACTACTGCAAGCCGGTGCCTCCCTTCGGGGATCCGGCGCCCAAGCTGCTGATCGTCGGTCTTGCGCCGGGCATGCATGGCGCCAACCGCACCGGGCGGCCTTTCACCGGCGACCACGCCGGCATCCTTCTGTATGAGTCGCTGCATGCCGCCGGGATGGCTACCGCCCCGGTGTCGAAAGACCGCTTCGACGGCCTGCAGCTCACGGGCGCGCGCATCAGCAATGCCGTGAAATGCCTGCCGCCGGAGAACAAGCCGCTGCCGGCGGAGATCAAGACCTGCAACCAGTACCTCGCCGCCGAGCTCGCGCAGCTGGAGTCGGTGAAGGCCATCCTGGCGCTGGGCACCGTGGCCCACGACTCGGTGCTCATGGCGCTCGGCCTGAAGAAGAGCGTCGCGAAATTCGGCCACGGCAACGAGCACGAATTGCCCGTCGGACGGCGCATGATCGATTCGTATCATTGCAGCCGGTACAACACGCAAACCCGGCGCCTGACGGCCGCGATGTTCCAGGCAGTGCTGGGCCGGGCAAAGGTGCTCGCGGGCTTACAATAGAGGCGTGACGGAACACGCCGACCGCTTCGACCCCCGCGACTACATCCCGAACCTGCCGCGCAGGCCGGGTGTCTATCGCATGTACGGCGGGCGCGACGAGAGCGGCCCCGGGGACGGGCAGGGCGAGCTGCTCTACGTGGGCAAGGCGCGGAGCCTGCGTGACCGCGTCGGCAACTACTTCCTCGCGAGCAATGTCGACCCCAAGGTGCAGGCGCTGGTGGCGAACATCGCGCGCATCGAGGTCACGATCACCAATTCCGAGACCGAGGCGCTGCTGCTCGAGTACAACCTCATCAAGGAGCACAAGCCGCGGTACAACATCGTGCTGCGCGACGACAAGAGCTTCCCGTATGTCTATCTACCGGCGGGGCACGAGTATCCACGGCTGGTTTTCTACCGCGGACCGCGCAACCTGCCGGGCCGCTACTTCGGTCCGTTCCCGAGCGCCGGCGCGGTCAAGGAGACGCTGCAGAGCGTGCAGAAGATCTTCCGCATCCGCAATTGCCGCGACTCGTTCTTCGAGAACCGCAGCCGCCCGTGCCTGCAGCACCAGATCGGCCGCTGCTCGGCGCCCTGTGTGAAGCTGATCTCGCGCGACGACTACGCGCGCGACATCGCGGCGGCGGTCAAGGTGCTCGAGGGTCGCAACGATGAAGTCCACGGCGAGCTCGCGGCGTCCATGGAGAGGGCGGCGGAGTCGTTGCAGTACGAACGCGCGGCCGCGTTGCGCGATCAGCTCGCAGCGGTCAAGCAGATCCAGACCCAGCAGATCGTCACCGCCGAGGGCGACCGTGACATCGACGTGTTCGCGCTCGTGGGCGAGCCCGGCGAGTTCGCAGTGTCGGTGATGATCATCCGCGGCGGCCGCAATCTCGGTTCCACGTGCTACTTCCCGAAAGGAGCACTGGCCGAGCCCAACGAGGCGCTGGCGTCGTTCCTCATGCAGTACTACGACACGACGCCACCGCCGTCCGAGGTGCTGGTGAACCTGGAATTGGCCGAGAGCGAGGCCCTGGTCGAGGCGCTCAAGGATCGTGCGGAAGGCGCGTTGCGCATCTGGCGGCCGTCGCGCGCGCTGCCCGCGCGCTGGATGTCGATGACCATCGAGAATGCCACCCAGGCGCTGCGCATGCGGCGCGCACGCCGAGCCGACATCGAACTGATGCTCGTGGATCTCGGCAAGCTGCTGGGTCTGCCCGAGACGCCGAAGCGCCTCGAGTGTTTCGACATCAGCCACACGCAGGGTGAGGGTACGGTCGCGTCTTGCGTAATCTACGGGCCAGAGGGCCCCATCAAGAAAGACTACCGGCGCTTCAACATCGCGGGCGTCACACCCGGCGACGACTACGGCGCGCTGCGCCAGGCGTTGAGACGACGCTACGAGCGCGTGAAGGCGGGCGAGGCGGTCGCGCCCGACGTGCTCCTCATCGACGGCGGCCTCGGACAGATCAACGAGGTGTACGCCGAGCTGGAGCAGCTGGGATTTGCCAGTCTCAAACTCGTCGGAGTGTCGAAGGGTCCCGATCGGCGGCCCGGGCAGGAGAGGTTGTTTGTTCACGGCGATGCGGCGCCGCTGGCTCCCGGACCGGATTCCCAGGCCCTGCGCGTGGTCCAGCGCATCCGCGACGAGGCCCATCGATTTGCCATTACGGGGCACCGCAAACGCCGCGCGCGACGTCACAACGAGTCGGTTCTCGAGACGGTGCCGGGATTGGGACCGGCCAAGCGCCGCGCCTTGCTCAAGCACTTTGGTGGCATGCAGGGCCTGATGCGCGCCGGTGTCAACGATTTCGAGGCGGTCGCGGGGATCGGGACAACGCTGGCGCGTACGCTTTATGATCACCTGCATCCTGGGGCCTGACGCCCGACGAATGCCGCGATGATCTGGAACCTTCCCAATACGCTTACCTGGCTGCGGATCTTCGCGATCCCGCTGGTCATCGTGCTCTTCTATCTACCGTACACGTGGGCGGATCCCGCCGCGGGCCTGCTGTTCGCCTTGGCCGGCATCACCGACTCTCTGGACGGCTACCTCGCGCGCCGGATGGGCCAGACCTCCCGGCTCGGCGCCTTTCTCGATCCGGTGGCCGACAAGCTCATCGTGGCGGTGGCGCTGGTGCTGCTGGTCAGCAAGGACATGCCGCCCATCATCGTGCCCGGCATCGAAACCCTCGACGGTGGCCACGCCACGCTGCGTCCCGCCTCGGTACACGCCATCCTGGTGCTCGCGGCAATCGTCATCATCGGCCGGGAGATCGCCATCTCCGCGCTTCGTGAATGGATGGCCGAGATCGGCAAGCGCGGCAAGGTGAAGGTAAGCGCCATGGGCAAGCTCAAGACGATCCTGCAGATCGTCGGCTTGTCGTGCATGTTGTTCCGCTGGAATCTGCCGCTGATTCCGGGTGTGCTCGAACTGCCCCTGTTCGAGATCGGCCTGGTTCTGACCATCGTTGCCGCGGTCCTGACGCTCATGTCCGCCATCACCTACCTGCGCGTCGCCTGGCCCGACCTGAAGGGTCACGCGTGACGAAAACGGTCTGCGTCTTCTGCGGCTCGGCCCCGGGCGCGCGTCCTAGCTACTCGCGCGCCGCCGAGGATCTCGGCAGGGCCCTGGCCCAGCGGGGCATCAGCCTGGTGTATGGCGGCGGACGTCTCGGCCTCATGGGGATCCTCGCCGACGCCGTGCTCAACGCGGGCGGACGGGTCATCGGCGTGATCCCGCGCATGCTCATCGAGCGCGAGGTCGCGCACCCCGCGCTCACCACGCAACACGTGGTCACCACCATGCACGAGCGCAAGACGCTCATGGCCGAGCTCTCGGATGCCTTCGTCGGTCTGCCGGGCGGCATGGGCACGTTCGACGAGCTCGTCGAAATCGTCACCTGGGCCCAGCTCGGCCTGCACGCGAAGCCCGTGGTGCTGGCCAATATCGAGGACTATTTCGACCCGATGTACGGCATGCTCGATTACGCCGTGCAGGAGCGGTTCGTCACGCCCGAGAGCCGGGCCCGCTGGCGGAATGCCGAATCCATTGAAAGGGTTATGCAGATCCTGGCTGGCGAGGGAATTCCTTGACTTGCCGGTGCACGGCCCTAGAATTGCGGCCCTCTCCAGGGTGCGGGAATAGCTCAGTTGGTAGAGCACGACCTTGCCAAGGTCGGGGTCGCGAGTTCGAGTCTCGTTTCCCGCTCCAATTCTCTCGGCGAGAGTCCGTTCGGACTTCGGCTAGGTGGCAGAATGGTTATGCAGCGGCCTGCAAAGCCGTCTATGCCGGTTCGATTCCGACCCTAGCCTCCACATTTCGCGGATGACACGAGTGGCACGCTTCGTCGCCGGTTTGGCGGTGGCGCTGCTTGCCCTTGCGCTGCTGGTCGTCCTGATCAACCGGCCCTGGTTCGACGAATCGCTGGATCCCGAGCTCGCAGCGCTGCGGGAGTCGAGTGACGCGCCCCTCGAAGACAACGCCTTCGTGTTCGCGCTGGGGTTCCTGGCCGAGGAGGGCCGTGATCCGCGCGCGGCGGGCATCGAAATCGTCCGCGTCCTGCAGGCACGGCGCGACCGCGGTGAACCGGCAACCATCAGCAACGAAGAAAAAGACGCCATCCGCGGCGAGCCGCTGACGATCGACGGGCTCGGACTCAAGGCACGGGAAATAACGGCGCCGTCGGCCGCCACGAAGTCCCTCGGACGCACGTGCCTGCCTCGCTACCGCTTCGATTGCGCGCAGCAGTTGATCGCGAATGCAGCACCCATCGATCCGCAAGAACCGCCGCTCGACGTGTTGTTTCCACGGTACGAGACGCTGCTGAAGCACGCGCACTACGTCGAGACGCCGGCGCCCGACCCCCTGACGCCGTGGCCTCCGCTCGGCTCGATCCAGGAGCTCGGCAGGCTGCGTCTCGCGATCAGCTTCCGTGCGGATCCGACGGGCGTGTTTCTGGACAAGGCTTCGCAGGAGCTGGCCTTCTGGCGAATGACGATGCGCGACGGGCGGCTGCTCGGCACGAAGCTGAGCGGTTTGGCTGGCATCCGCTGGACGCACGATTTCCTGTCGACGTTGATGCGCGAGCGTCAGCTCGATTCTCGCGACCTGGAACGACTGCGCGGCATCGTTCGTCCGTTCACACACGAGGAGCGCGACATCGGCGCCGGCTTCCTGTCCGAATCGCGCACCGCCATGCTGGGCGGCCAGCCCTATGTCGCCGACGACGCGTCATGGCTGGTCCGGTTGCTGCTCCAGAAGAACGCGACGTTCAACCAGCAGTTCCGCGACACGATCGAACCATTGCGACGACGTGCGTCGCTCGATGCACGGCAGTACCACGACCAGAAGGCATACGAACCGTTGCCGCACGAGTTCGCCGCGGCGCCGGCCATGCTCTACAACCTCGGTGGCAGGCTGTCGCCCATCCCGTCGGACTGGAACTGGCACCTGTATCCCGCGCGCATCCACGATGAAGAGGGTCGAATCACGCTGCTCCTCCTCCAGGCGCAGCTCGAAGAACACCCGGACCAGGACGTGGCCACGCTCGTCCGGACTTCCTCGCTGCGCAATCCCTACACGGGCGAACCCATGGAGTACGACGCGCAAGCAGGGACTCTCGGCTTCGCCTGCCTGCACACCGCCTTCCATCCGCCGGAGCCACCGGACCGATGCGCGGTGGCTCTTGCCCGGCCAGCGCCGTAATTCGGCGGGGCTGCGTTGCCAAGCTGTACAATGCGCGCCGTTCGGTTGCGCAGACGATCAGTCCAAACGATGACGAATTCGAGCGGAAACACGGGCAGCCCCGGTGGCGGAACTGGTAGACGCAACGGACTTAAAATCCGTCGGTCGCAAGGCCATGCCGGTTCGATTCCGGCCCGGGGCACCACGCGGACATGCTGAAAGTTGCAGGCCTGCAACTGTGGCGCGGCGATCGCCATGTACTGCGCGGGTTGAGCTTCGAAGGGGACCCCGGCCAGTGCGTGCTGCTCACCGGGCGCAATGGCGCCGGAAAAACCTCGCTGATCCGTGTCATCGCCGGGCTGCTCGATGCCGAAGAGGGCGAAGTGAGCTGGCGCGGCGCTCCGGTCAGAACCAATCGGCAGGAGTTCCATTCCGCGCTCGCCTATCTCGGGCACGAGCCGCCGCTCAAAGGCGATCTCACGGGACACGAAAACCTGCGGTTCTCGACCGGCATCCGCCGGCCGGTGGGAACGATCGAGATCGATGCCGCATTGACCCGGACGGGAGCATTCGCTTTCGCCGACCGCCCGGTGCGCACCTTGTCGGCGGGGCAGAAGCGCCGCGTCGCACTCGCCGGCGTGTTGCTCACCCGGACGGTGCTGTGGCTGCTCGATGAACCCACCACCAATCTCGATGCCGACGGGCAACAGCTGGTGGCTGAGCTCATCGGCGAGCATCTCGGCCGCAACGGCCTGGTGGTCGCCGCCGTGCATCATCCGCTGCCATTGCCCGCCGCCAACGTGGTGCCGATCGAGCTGGGGGCGGCCGGATGACGACGCCGCGCACTTCGGCGCTGGACGCGGCCCGCCTGGTGGCCCTGCGTGATTTGCGCCTCGCTTTCCGCAAGCCCTCGCAACTCCTCCAGCCGCTGGTGTTCTTCATGATCGTGGCGACCCTGTTTCCCTTGTCATTAACCCCGGAAATGTCGCGGCTGCGAGACGCCGCGCCGGGTGTCTTGTGGGTCGGCGCGTTGTTATCCTCGCTGCTGGCGCTCGAGTTCCTGTTCCGCGAGGACGCGCAGGACGGGACACTCGAGCAGTTCGCGTTGTCAGGCCAGTCGCTCACAGGGATGTTGTTCGCGAAAACCTGCACACACTGGTTGCTCACCGGGCTGCCGCTGGCGCTGATCGCGCCGGTCGCGGCGGGCGCGCTGGGCGTCCCGGGCGATGCAATGCCGGGCGTCATCGCGTCGCTCGCGCTCGGCAGCTTCGCGATGAGCCTCGTGGGCGCGGTGGGTGCCGGGCTCACGCTGGGTGCGCGGCGCGGCGGCGTGCTGCTGTCGCTGCTGACCTTGCCGCTCGCGGTGCCGATCCTGATCTTCGGCGCGCGCGCCACGGAGCTTGCGATCGGCGGCGGCAACATCGCACCGCCCCTGTACCTGCTGGGCGCGATCGCGGTGCTGGGCCTCACGCTTGCGCCGCTGGCCGCGGCCGCGGCGGTTCGAATCGGACTGGAGTAGTGGTTAGTTAGTCATGGCAACCTGGACCTGGTTTCACCGCTTGGGATCGCCGCCGCACGTGTACGCGTTCGCGCAGCGCTGGGCGAAGTGGTTCGGCGCGGCCGCGGCGCTGTCCATGCTGGTCGCGGTCTACGGCGGCCTGGTGCTCGCGCCGCCTGACTACCAGCAGAAGGACGCGTTCCGCATCGTGTACGTGCACGCACCCGCGGCGTGGCTCTCGCTCATGATCTACACCACCATGGCGGTGTCCGCCGCGGTGGCACTCGTCTGGCGCATGAAGGTCGCGCATGCCGCGGCCGCCGCCTGCGCGCCCGTCGGCGCCTGGTTCACCGTGGTCGCGCTCGGCACTGGCATGCTCTGGGGCAAGCCCATGTGGGGCGCGTACTGGGTCTGGGATCCGCGCCTCACGTCGGAGCTGGTGCTGCTGTTCCTGTATTTCGGTTACATGGGTCTGCGCGCGGGTATCGAAGACCCGGTGAAGGCCGACAAGGCGAGCGCCGTGCTCGCCGTCGTGGGCGTGGTCAACGTGCCCATCATCAAGTTCTCGGTGGAGTGGTGGAACTCGCTGCACCAGACGGCCACGGTCATGCAGCTCGGCAAGCCCACCATGGACTCGCGCATGTTGTGGCCGCTGCTGCTCATGTTCCTGGCCTTCGCGCTGTACTTCATCGCCGTGCTGCTGACGCGCCTGCGCGCGGAGCTGCTGCGCCGCGAGCGCAACGCCAGCTGGGTGCGTGAAGCCGTGGGTGCGGCATGAGCTCATTCGCGTCACTGTCCGATTTCCTCGCGATGAGCGGCTACGGAAAATACGTCTGGCCCTGCATGCTGCTGGGCTTCGGCGTGGTGTTGCTCAATGCATGGCTCGCCGTCCGCGCGCTCGCCGACGCGCGGCGCGAAGCGCGTCGACGCCTGGAGATGAACCCATGACCCCTCGTCAGCAACGCATGATGGTGGTCGGCGGAATCGTGGTGGGCGTGGCCGCCGCGGCCTGGCTGGCGCTGCGCGCATTCGAACAGAACGTGATGTTGTTCTATGACCCCACGGCGATCACGACAAAGACTCCGCCGGCCGAGGAGCGCTTCCGTCTCGGCGGAATGGTGGCAAAGGGCAGTGTGAAGCAGGCGGCGGGTACGCTCGACATCGAATTCCTGGTCACCGATTTCAAGCACACGGTGCCGGTGAAATATCACGGCATCCTTCCCGACCTGTTCCGCGAGGGGCAGGGCGTGGTGGCGCATGGCCGACTGCAACATGGCGTGTTCGTGGCGGATGAGATCCTCGCCAAGCACGACGAGAAATACATGCCGCCGCAGGTCGCGGAGTCGCTCAAGAACAATCCCCCGCCGCCTGACGCAATGAGTGGCACATGATTCCAGAGCTAGGACACTTCGCTCTCATCCTCGCGCTGGTGCTGGCCGCCGCGCAGACCGTGTTCGGCCTCGTGGGCGCCGCGCGCGGCAATGCTCGCTGGCAGGCCGCGGTCCGGCCCGCGGTCGCCGGCCAGTTCGTGCTGATCAGCACCGCCATCGGCGCGCTCATCTACGCGTTTGTCACGTTCGATTTCTCGGTGATCTACGTCGCCAGCAATTCGAACTCGGCGCTGCCGACGTTCTACCGGGTGGCGGCGCTCTGGGGCGCGCACGAAGGTTCGATGGTGCTCTGGGCGTGGATGATCGCGGTGTGGACGCTGGCGGTTGCGATTGCGAGCCGCAATCTGCCCGCATCGTTCGCGAGTCGCGTGCTCGGCATCCTCGGCTTCGTGAACTTCGGCTTCCTGCTGTTCACGCTGTGCACTTCCAATCCGTTCGAACGCATCCTGCCGGCGCCCGCCGATGGCCGCGATCTCAACCCGGTGCTGCAGGATCCGGCGCTCGCCATCCATCCGCCGCTCCTCTATATGGGCTACGTGGGCCTGTCGGTGGCGTTCGCGTTCGCCTGCGCCGCCATGCTCGAGGGCAAGCTCGACCAGGTATGGGCGCGATGGACGCGTCCGTGGACCACGCTCGCCTGGTCGTTCCTCTCGGTGGGCATCGCGCTCGGGAGCTGGTGGGCTTACTACGAGCTGGGGTGGGGTGGGTACTGGTTCTGGGATCCGGTGGAGAATGCCTCGTTCATGCCCTGGCTCGTCGGGACGGCACTGATCCATTCGCTTGCCGCCACGGAAAAGCGCGGGCTGTTCAAGAGCTGGACGTTGCTGCTGTCGATCCTCGCGTTCTCGCTGAGCCTGCTCGGCACCTTCCTCGTCCGATCGGGCGTGCTCACCTCGGTGCATTCGTTCGCGGCCGATCCCGCGCGCGGCATGTTCATCCTCGGGTTCCTCATCATCGTGATCGGCGGGGCGCTGACGCTGTACGCGTGGCGCGCGCCGATGCTCAAGTCGCCCGCGGGTTTCGAGCCGACCGCGCGCGAAGCCTTCCTGCTGTACAACAACATTTTGCTGGTCTGCGCGGCGGCCATGGTGCTGGTGGGCACGCTCGCGCCGCTCGTCGCCGATGCATTGAAGCAGCCGTCGCTCTCGGTGGGATCGCCGTACTACGACATCCTGTTCCCGGTGCTGATGTTGCCATTGACGGCGCTCGTATCCATCGGCATCCATTCGGCCTGGAAGCGAGGCCAGCTGGGGAAGAGCCGGCTGCGCATCCTCGGTGGCTTCGTCGCGGCGACCCTGTTGGGGCTGCTGCTGGTGTACGCCGGTTACGGCCCCGGCAAGTGGCTCACGCCTTTCGGCGTCGTGCTCGGCGTCTGGATCATCCTCTCGTGCCTGTTCGACCCCATCGACCGGCTGCGGCGCCGGCTCTCGCTGCCGCGCGCCGTGATCGGCATGACCATCGCGCATGTCGGCCTCGGAGTGGCCGTGCTCGCCGTCTCGACCGTGGAGTCGTTCACGGTGGAGCGCGACGTGGCGATCGCGCCTGGCGAGACGCTGGTGCTCGGCCGGTATGCCTACCGCTTCGACAGCATCGCGCCGATCGAGGGGCCTAACTACGACGGCGTGCGCGCGCAGGTCACGGTGTTGCGCGACGGCGCACCCATCGCCGAGCTGCATCCCGAGCAGCGCAACTACTGGGTGCAGCGGCAGACGCTCACCGAGGCAGGCATCACCAGCCTCTGGAACATGGATCTGTTCGTGGCCCTGCGCGCCGACGTGGGCGCGGGGCGCTGGAGCATGCGCGCGCAGCTGCGTCCGCTGGTCGACTATGTGTGGTATGCCGCCGGCATCATGGCGCTGGGCGGGCTCATCGCCGCGAGCGACCGGCGGTACCGAACGCGGGCACTTGCCGACGAATCGGCAGCCGCGATGCAAGCGGGAGCGAAACCCGCGTGATCCGCTTCCTGGTTCCCGGCCTGGTGTTCGTCATCCTGGCCGGCGTGCTGTACGTCGGCGTAGTGCATTCTCCCAACAAGAGCACCATGCAGTCGGCGCTCCTCGGCAAGCCTGCGCCCGACTTCGACCTGCCCATACTGGGCGAGGGCGGCCAACGCATCACCCGCAAGCAGCTCGATGGCCGGCCCTGGGTGCTGAACGTGTGGGGCACCTGGTGCGTCGCCTGCCGCGAAGAGCACGCAGCGCTGCTCGCCATTTCACGCCAGGATGCAGTGCCGATCGTCGGGCTCGACTGGAAGGACGAAGACGACCTCGCGAACGAATGGCTGGCGCAGCTCGGCAATCCCTACGACGTCGTCGCCGTCGACAAGGATGGCCGCGCCGCCATCGAGTTCGGTGTGTACGGAGCGCCGGAGACCTTTTTCATCGACGCGCGCGGCATCATTCAATACCGCCATGTCGGCCCGATGACTTCGGACGTGTGGGAGCACGAGTTCCTGTCGCGGCTGCCGAAGAGATCGCTGCCATGACGCGCGCATCGCTGCGCGTCGCACTGCTCGCAACGCTGCTCACGGTGGCGGCGAGCGCGCCAGCCATCGACATCGATGCGATGCCCACACCCGAGCAGCAGCAGCGTTACGATGCCCTCACGCACGAACTGCGCTGCATGCAGTGCCAGAATCAAAGCATCGCGGACTCGCCCGTGGGCCTCGCCTCCGATCTTCGCCGCGACGTGCGCGAACAGATCCTCGCCGGCAAGACCGACGACGAGATCCGCGACATCATGGTGTCCCGTTACGGCAACATCATCCTGTTCCGCCCGCCGTTCAATCCTTCCACCGCGTGGGTGTGGGTCGCGCCGTTCCTGCTGCTGCTGGTCGGGGCGTTCGTGGCGTTCCGCATCGTGAAGACACGTTCGAGGATGGTGGACACCGACGACAGCGAGACCGAAACGGACGAAGCCCGATCATGATGCTCGCCTTCGTGCTGATATCGGGTCTGCTGACCGCCGGCGCGGCAGTGCTGCTGGTGCGACCGCTGCTCCGGCGCCGCATGGACGCCGAGCCGGTCGACGGCGTCACCGCGGGCGTGGTGCTGTTCATCCTGTTTGGTCTGGGCGGCGGTCTCTACGCGCTGCTCAGCCAGTACGACTGGGTGGAGACGCCGGCGGTCGCCGACTCGCCCGCGGCCACGGCCGCGCGCCAGGCGAAAGATCTCGCGCGCAACCCTGACGACTTCAAGGGCTGGATGAAGCTCGGCGAGCTGTACTTCGATCTCGAGCAATATCCGCTCGCGATCCGCGCCTTTCAGCGTGCGGACCGGCTGAGGAACGGCGAAGATCCGGATGCGCTCAGCGCCATGGCCGAGACCATGCTCGCGCAGGATTTCGAAACCATCCGCGGGCCGGCAGGGCGCATGTTCGAACGCGTGCTGCAGATGCAGCCCGACAATGCGAAGGCGCTGCTGTACAGCGCGCTCGCCGCCATGGGGCGCAGCGAATATCCGGTGGCGCGCGATCGCTTCAATCGCATGCTCGCGCGCAATCCGCCACCGCAGATCCGCGACATCATCGAGAAGCAGCTGCAGGCCATGGATGCGGCCGACGCCCAGGCGGGCGCGCCGGCGGTGGCCGCGGATTCACGCACGGCCGCGGCCAGTGACTCGCAAGCGAGCGTGCGGGTCCAGGTGACGGTTTCGCCCAAGCTGCGCTACCGGCTCACCGAGAACTCCGCGCTGTTCGTCGCGGCGCGCGATCCCGCCCAGCCGGGCCCGCCGTTCGCGGCCAAGCGGCTGCCGCTCGAATTCCCGGTGGAAGTGACCTTGACCGCCGCCGACGCCATGCTGCCGCAACGGCGCATCGCCTCGGGCCAGACGCTCGACGTGGTCGCGCGCATCTCCCTCGACGGTCAACCCCAGAGCACCAGCGGCGACCCCTTCGGACAAGTTAGTTATCATGTGGGCAAGGATGGGAAGCTGAGCATCGTCATCGACAAGCTCGCCCCGTAACACTTTTCCATCGCCGGTGGAGCAATCGATGCAGGCCAAGCATTCGCTCGAGTTCGCGCGCGCGCCGGCCGTCTGGGCGATGTATCCGAAGATCATGATGTCGCGTAAGCCCTCGCTGGTGCCCGAGGGCGGTGCAGTGCCGCGCATCGAGGCACGCCTCGGCAAGGTGGTCATCGACCGCACGCACCTGGCGGCCTATTCGGAGATCTGCGGCGCGGCCACCGGCGGCACATTACCCATCGCCTATCCACACATCCTCGCGACGCCGCTGCATCTGGCGATGCTGGGCGCCGAGGCATTTCCCGTGAAGTTGTTTGGCCTGGTGCACCTGCACAACCGCATCGCCATGCGTGAGCCGCTGTCGGCGGACGAGCCGGCCGAGGTCCGCTCGTGGATCGAAGGTCATCGCGAAACCGAACGCGGCCAGGAGTTCGATTTGCACACCGAGTACGTGGTGGCGGGGGAGCCGCGTTGGGACGAGACCTGCACGTTTCTCGCGCGCAAGCGCGCGCCGGCGGGCGCGGGAGCGAAGACCACGCAACCGAAGGGCACCGAGGCACCGGATGCGGCGGCGCTGAAATCCAGCAGCTTTCGCGCGCCCGCGGGCCTGGGCCGCCGCTATGGCTTCATCTCCGGTGACGTGAATCCCATCCACATGAGCGATCTCACCGCCAAGGCTTTCGGCTTTCCGCGCGCCATCGCGCACGGCATGTGGTCGATGGCGCGGCTGGCCTCCGATTTCGAACCCGCGCAATTCGACGGCGGCTGCGAGCTTTCCGTGACCTTCAAGCTGCCCATCTACATGCCGGCCTGGCTCATGTTGCAGCGCTGGGCCATCGACAATGGTTCCGGCTTCGCGCTGCGTGACGCGCAGGGCGACAAGCCGCATCTCACGGGTACGCTGAAATCGCTGCGATGACCATCGCCGCGCCGATGGCCGCGGCGCCGCGCTCCCGGGTGCAAAGAGGGGAATGGCTCGCACTGGCAGCCGCCGCGGGCGCCTTCTTCAGCCTGCTCTGCGGTTACTACATGCTGCGCCCGATGCGTGAAGCGCTTGCGTTGCAAATCGGCGCTGACCACTACCGTGTGCTGTTCACCGTGGCATTCGTCTTCTGCGCGGCACTGCTGCCGGTGTACTGGTGGCTGGTAGGCCGCACTCCGCGAGGGCGGTTGCCGTGGCTGGTCTATTCGCCGTTCGTACTCGTGTTCGTGGCCCTGGCCCTGGGTCTGAGCCGCTACCCCGGCGACCGGAACGTTGCGTTCGCCTATTTCGTCGCGCTGAGCGTCGCAAATCTGTTCCTGATCGCCGTGTTCTGGAGCGCCATGGCGGACCTGTGGCGACCCGAGCTCGCGAAGCGCTTCTACGGCTTCGTGGCGGCGGGTGGCAGTGCCGGCGCCGTCGTCGGGCCCAAGGCGGTGGAGACCTTCATCCATGAATGGGGTCCAACGCCCCTGATACTGCTGGCCTGCGGGCTCATCGTGAGCTCGGCAATGCTGGTCTCGCTGACAAGGAGCCTGCTGCGCCGTTGTGCCCAGGGCGAGCGCGTGCCGGACGCAGCCATCCCGGTGGGCGGCCGCGCCGTCGACGACCTGAAGCGTCTGGTCACCTCTCCCTATCTGCTCGGCATCGGCGGCATCCTCGTAGTGGGGCAACTCATCGGCGGCTTCATGTACAGCGAGCAGGGCCGATACATCGAAGCGCACTACGAGTCGCTCGCGGACCGCGCCGCGCTGTTCGCGCGCATGGAGTTCTGGGTCAACGTGCTCAACGTGGTCTTCCAGGCCGGCGTGGTGACGGCCCTGTCCTGGCGAAACAGCCTGATGACGAGCTTGTCAGCCATGCCATTGCTGGTGGGCGCGAGCTTCGTCGTGATGGCGCTGTACCCCGCGGGTGGCGTGCTGCTCGTGACGCAGGTGATCCGGCGATCGGCTGACTACGGTCTCGGCAAGCCGACGCGTGAAATGCTGTTCACCGTGCTGAGCCCGGAGAGCAAGTTCAAGAGCAAGAGCTTCATCGATATCTTCCTGCACCGCGGCTCGGACGCGGTGTCGCAGTGGTTGTACTCGGGCATCGCCATCCTGAGTATCGGCCTCTCGGGAATCGCCTGGATATGCGCGGCGCTGTGTCTCGCCATGCTCGGCGTGACCGTATGGCTGGGCCGCACCTTCGAACGGCGGCGCGGCACATGATTGGTCCGACTCCGGGTTTGCCGGCGCAGCGCATCGACGCGGCCGGCAAGCCGCACGTCGATCTGCGGGCCGTGGCGCGGCTGGCGGCGCCGCTCATGGCCACGAACGCGGTGCAGGCGCTGCTCAACCTCACCGACCTGTGGTTCATCGGCCGACTGTCCACCGACGCGGTGGCAGCCATGTCGGCCATCTACTGGATCATGTCCTGCGCCATCCTGTTGTTCGGCGGCGTGGGCCTCGCGGTGCAGACCTTCGTCGCCCAGGCACATGGCAGCCGCCGTGGCGCACGCGCCTCGCGCGCGCTGTGGAATGCACTCTGGGCGTCGCTCGCGCTCATACCGGTGTTCGTTTCGCTGTCGTTCGCGGGATCGTGGTTGCTGCATCCCTTCGGGCTCGAACCGCATGTCGAGCGGCTTGCGCTCGAATACTGGCAGCCGCGCATGGCCGGAGCGTTCGTCGGCTCCATGGCGTGGGCCGCGCTGGGGTTCTTCAATGGCATCTCCGCGGTGCGCTTCACCATGGCCGTGGTGGTGACGACTACCGTCACCAACGCCATCGCCAACCAGTTCTTCATGTTCGAGCTCGGCATGGGCATGAAGGGTTCGGCCTGGGGCACCAACGTCGCGCAACTCGTCGGTGTGACGCTGGCGCTCACGCTGTTCCTCAAGGGCGAGACCGCACGGCGCTATCGCAGCCGGCTCATGTGGCGACCACGCTGGCCGGTGATCCGCGCGCAACTCGCGGTGGGCCTGCCCATCGGCGTCATGTATGGCGCCGACGTGCTCGGACTGGCGCTGTCGCAGATGATGATCGCGCAGACCGGCGCCACCGGCGCCGCCGCGACGCAGATCGTGATGGCGCTGACTTCCATGGCCTACATGCCCACGATCGGCATCGCGCTCGCCGGCACCACGCTGGTCGGCCAGTCCATCGGCGCGGGCAGCCGCGACTGGGCCAACCGCATGGGAAACGTCGTGATAACCCTGTGCGCGTCGCAGATGGCCGTGGTCGCCGTGTTGCTGCTGGTGGTGGGCCCGTGGGTGCTGCCGCTGTTCGTGAGCAGTGGTGGCGCGTCCGCCGGCGAGGTGGTCGCGCTTGGCCTGGTGCTGCTGTGGCCGGCGGCGGCCTACCAGATCTTCGACGGTCTGTACTGCGGCGCGAGCTTCTGCCTGCGCGGCGCCGGCGACACGCGCGTGCCCGCCGCCACCGCATTGGTGCTGTCGTGGTTCCTGTTCGTGCCGTTGGCGCACACCTTGATCTTCGCGCCCGGGCAGGGTTGGTTCGACGGCCTGCCACAATATGGAATGGGCGCCAGGGGCGGGTGGATCGCGTTGATGGTCTACGTGGTGTTGTTAGGCAGCGCGATGTTCTGGCGCTGGCGTACCGGCGTCTGGCGGTCCATGAAGCTCTAGCGCTTGCCTGATCGACGCGCGCGTCATGGCGTGCTTAGATCGCGCCATGACCGCCATCCGCTACAAGGTCGACGCCGGCATCGCCTGGCTGGCCATGAACAACCCGCCGCTGAACGCGCTCTCGCATGAGCTGCGGCTCGGCATCGTCACCGCGCTCGACAACGCCCTGGCCGATCCCAAGGTGCGCGCGATAGTCCTCACGGGCAACGATCGCGCTTTCTCGAGTGGCGCCGACATCAAGGAATTCGCCGGCGGCGCGTTCTACGCCGAACCTTTTCTGCCGGCCGTCTGCGACATCGTGGAAGCGGCCACCAAACCGGTGATCGCGGCGGTCGCAGGCGCCTGCATGGGCGGAGGACTCGAGCTCGCGCTCGGGTGTCACTACCGGGTTGCGCTGGCGGACGCCAAGATCTCCTTTCCCGAGGTGAAGCTCGGGCTGATTCCCGGCGCGGGTGGCACGCAACGCTTTCCGCGACTGGTGGGCCTCGAGACCGCCATCAACATGATTGTCTCCGGCGCGACCATGCCGGCCGCGGCCTTCAAGGGATCGGCCCTGTTCGATTCGATCGTCAAGGAAGATCTGGCCGGCGCCGCCAAAGCCTTCGCGCAAAACCTGTTGAAGGAAGGCAAGGCCATCCGCCGCGTGCGCGATCTCACCGTCACGCATCCCCAGGCCGAGGCCTTCCTGCAGTTCGCGAAACAGGGCGTGACCCAGGTATCGCGCGGACTCGCGGCGCCGTTGCGCGCGCTGGATGCCGTGGCCGCATCCGTCGCGCAGAAATACGACGGCGGCATCGCCGTCGAACAGAAGACTTTCGCGGAGCTCATGGTCAGCGAGGA
>DATLDQ010000136.1:0-4163 GCA_035525785.1 Steroidobacteraceae bacterium
GTGCTGGCGCTCGTGATGGCGGTGGGCGCCGTCGTGCTGCTGCGCGGGCGCATCAAGCCCGAGCTGCGGGCCCGGAACAGCGTCGAGCGCGTCATCGAATGGCTGCTCATCGGCTGTTCGACCATCGCGGTGTTCACGACCATCGGCATCTTCGCCTCGGTGGCTTTCGAGGCCTTTCGCTTCTTCCAGATCATCTCCCCGATCGACTTCCTGTTCGGCACCGCATGGAGCCCGCAGATGGCGATCCGTGCCGACCAGGTCGGGTCGTCGGGGTCCTTCGGCGCGGTGCCGCTGTTCGCCGGCACGGCGCTCATCTCGGCGATCGCCATGGTCATCGCCGTGCCGATCGGCTTGTTCTCGGCTATCTACCTCGCGGAATACGCGCACCCGCGTTTCCGCACCTTCGCGAAGCCGCTGCTGGAAGTGCTCGCGGGCGTCCCCACGGTGGTCTACGGTTTTTTCGCGGCGCTCACCGTCGGGCCGGCGCTGCGCGGCTGGGGTGAAATCTTTGGTCTGAACGTGGCTTCCGAGAGCGCGCTGGCGGCAGGGCTCGTGATGGGCATCATGATCATCCCGTTCGTGTCATCGCTGGCCGACGACATGATCAGCGCCGTGCCGCAGGCGCTGCGCGATGGCGCATACGCGCTGGGCGCGACGCGCAGTGAAACCATCCGGCAGGTGGTGATGCGCGCCGCGCTGCCGGGCATCGTCGGCGGTGTGCTGCTGGCGGTCTCGCGTGCGATCGGCGAAACCATGATCGTGGTGATGGCCGCCGGGCTTGCCGCCAACCTCACCGCCAATCCACTGGAAGCCGTGACCACCGTGACCGTGCAGATCGTCACGCTGCTCGTGGGCGACCAGGAGTTCGATTCACCCAAGACGCTGGCCGCGTTCGCATTGGGCCTGGTGCTGTTCCTCGTAACGCTGGCCCTCAACGTGCTGGCGCTGCACATCGTCAGGAAATACCGTGAACAATACGAATAAGCCGCGCCGCACGCCGGCCGAGACCCAGGCGCTGGTCGCGAACGGGCTGAAGCGCCGCTACTGGGCGGAGCGCCGGTTCCGAGCTTACGGATTGGCCGCCGTAACTGCCGGCATGGCATTCCTCGTCTATCTGTTCGTCGTGATCTTCTCGAACGGCCTCGGCGCCTTCCAGCAGACCCAGATACGGCTCGCGGTGTTCTACGATCCGCAGATCATCGATCCGTCCGGCAACCGCAAGCCGGACGATCTGAATGCGGCCGACTACGCGGCGGTGATCCGCGCTTCGCTCAAGGCGAAATTTCCCGAGGTCGAAGGGCGCGCGGCCTCTCGCGAACTTACGCGCCTCATCAGCGGTGGCGCGGCGTTCGATCTGCAGAAGCGCGTGGTCGCCGATCCGGCGCTGATCGGCAAGACCGAGACCCGCTGGCTGCTCGCGAGCGACGCGGTGGATCTGCTGCGCAAGGGACACGTCGATCGCCACCTGCCGGAAGCGGAGCGTCCCCTGTCCGACCAGCAGATGGCCTGGACCGACAAGCTCACGTCCGAGGGCGCACTGGCGCTCAAGTTCAACAAGACCTTCGTGACTGGCGGCGACTCCCGCGAGCCGGAGAACGCCGGCATCTGGGGCGCGGTGGTCGGCTCGTTCTTCATGCTGGCGCTGACCCTGCTGTTGTCGTTCCCGATCGGCGTGGCGACAGCCGTCTACCTCGAGGAGTTCGCGTCGCGCAACAAGTGGACCGACCTCATCGAAGTGAACATCAACAACCTGGCCGCCGTGCCTTCCATCGTGTTCGGCCTGCTCGGCCTCGCGGTGTTCATCGGCTTCTTCGGTCTGCCGCGCTCCGCGCCGCTGGTGGGCGCCATGGTGCTCACACTGCTGACGCTGCCCACCATCATCATCGCTTCGCGCGCCGCGCTGAAGGCAGTGCCGCCCTCGATCCGCGAGGCGGCGCTCGGCATGGGCGCGTCGAAGTTGCAGATGGTCGCGCACCACGTGCTGCCGCTGGCGATGCCCGGCATGCTCACCGGCACCATCATCGGCATGGCGCGCGCGCTGGGCGAATCGGCGCCGCTGCTCATGATCGGCATGGTGGCCTTCGTGGTCGACATTCCCAAGGGCGTCACGGATTCGGCGACGGCGCTGCCCGTGCAGGTATTCCTGTGGTCCGACAGTCCGGAGCGCGGCTTCGTCGAGAAGACCTCCGGCGCGATCATCGTGCTGCTCGCGTTCCTCGTGGTCATGAACACCACGGCGGTCATTCTTCGTAAACGTTTCGAACGACGGTGGTGAGAAAATGGAAAGCGCGGTTCAAGTGGAACGAGCGGGTATCAACCTGAAGCCGAGCGGCCGGACTTCCGAGCGGGTTTCATTGCCGGAACCCACGGAGGCGAGCAGGGCCACGGTCGGCAACATCGCCGTCGACGATCCCATCTTCAGCTGTCGCGACGTCGACGTGTATTACGGTGCCAAGCACGCGATCAAGAAGGTGGGCATCGACATCGCCAAGAACCAGGTGCTGGCCATGATCGGCCCCTCGGGATGCGGCAAGTCCACCTTCCTGCGCTGCCTCAACCGCATGAACGACACCATCCCGGGTGCGCGCGTCGAAGGCAGCATCCTGCTGGACGGCCGCGACATCCACGACAAGAAGCAGGACGTCGTGCAGCTGCGCGCGCGCGTCGGCATGGTGTTCCAGAAACCGAATCCGTTTCCGAAATCCATCTACGACAACGTGGCCTATGGACCGCGCATCCACGGGCTCGCCGGCGACCGCGTCGAGCTCGACGAGATCGTGCATGGCTCATTGCAGCGCGCGGGACTTTGGGAAGAGGTGAAGGATCGACTGCAACAGCCGGGCACCTCGCTCTCCGGCGGCCAGCAGCAGCGCCTGTGCATCGCGCGTACGATCGCCGTGAACCCGGAAGTCATCCTCATGGACGAACCTTGCTCGGCGCTCGATCCGATCGCCACGGCGCGCATCGAGGACCTCATGGAAGAACTGCGCCAGAGCTATGCGATCGTCATCGTCACGCACTCCATGCAGCAGGCGGCGCGAGTTTCGCAGCGCACTGCGTACTTCCATCTCGGGGATCTCATCGAAGTCGGTGAGACGGATCGCATCTTCACCAATCCGCGCCACAAGCTCACCGAAGACTACATCACGGGCCGCTTCGGCTGATCCGCCGTTGCCATGGCACTGAGTCTCGAAGGCCACACCGCTCGCGCGTTCGACGGCGACCTGTCGTCGCTGCACCTGCAGGCCGTGTCGATGGGCGCGCTGGTCATCGAGCAGGTACAGCTCGCGGTGAGTGCGTATTCGAGCTGGGATCGCGCGCAGGCCACGCTGGTGCTGGAGCGCGAGCGCAAGATCAACCTGTATGACAGCGAGATAGAAGAAGCCGCGCTGCAGCTCATCGCGCGGCGCCAGCCGGTGGCCCACGACCTGCGCGCGGTGTTCGCGATCGAGAAGGTCGTGACCGAGCTCGAGCGGGCGGCAGATGAAGCCAAGAAACTCGCGCTGGCGGTACTCGCCGAATCCGAGACCAATGGCTTTCGCCCGGGCGCGGCCACCGTGCGCGAGGCGCGCCAGCTAGGCCGGCTCGCGGCGCTCATGATCCGGGCCGCGCTCGAATCTTTCGATCACCTCGATCCGGTCGCCGCGGCCACCGTCATCCACCAGGACCTCGAGATGGATGCGGAATATGCCGCGGCACTGCGGCGCATCCTCACGCGCGCCATGGAAGACGTGCGCCAGACGCAGGCGGCCATCGAGGCGGCCTTCATCATGCGTTCGCTGGAGCGCATCGGCGACCACGCGCGCAACATCGCGCGACACGTGGGGTTCATCGGTGGCTCGATCGACCCCACTGCCACGGGCGTTCTGCCCGCATCCCTGTCCCTGAAAAACTGATGGCGTGAATCGCGGCGCGCGCGGACAGCCGCGCGCAGTCCCTGACTCGCGCCACGCGTCCCGGTTCCGGGTGAAGAACCACAGTGGTCTTATCGAAATGACCGCGAGTGGTTCTACCGGCGCCGCGGCGCGCTTCGCAGACTCGTCGCACCTCATAAAAGGAGTCTCCGATGAGTCACTCGATACCAACCAGACATGGTGGCGCGTCCTGGAAAGCCGGGCTCGCGTTCATCTTTGCGACGATATGGATGTCCGCCGCCTGGGCCC
>DATLDQ010000147.1:0-22798 GCA_035525785.1 Steroidobacteraceae bacterium
AGGTGTACTACTTCGCCCAGAAGGAACACGCGGAGTTCATCTCGCCCCGGTTCATGCAGGATCTCGCCGAGCTCGTGAGCCTGAGCCACGAGGCGCGCCTCTACGACATCGACCTGCACGCGATGAACGTCATGGTCGACCGCCGCGCGGGCGGCCCCAAGCTGTTCGACTTCAACCAGATCCCGTTCACGGAGCGGCCGCAGAACCCGTTCATCGGGCTGGCGCTCAAGCTCGGGTTGTTAGGCAAGGGTTCGCGCGACCTGCGCAAGCTCGCGCGCTTCAACAATTTCGACCGCGTGGAGCGCAAGCTCCTCAAGTTCTACGAGGACGAGGAGTCGCCGGCTTAAAGGGGACAGATTTATTTGGGACGGATTTAACTGTCCTAAATAAATCTGTCCCCTTTTATCAGCGTTGCTGGTTCAGCACCGGGTCGTTGTCTTCGAGCTTGATGGCGTCGTCGGGCAGCATGGCGGGGATGCCGTCCTTGATCGGATAGGCGAGCTTGCTGGTGGGGCAGACGATGAGCTGCCGCGCCTCGGAAAAGAACACCGGGGCCTTGGACACGGGGCAGGCGAGCAATTCGATGAGTCGGGAATCCATAATTCTCTGTCGGGTCAGGCCTCGGCGGCCCGCGTAGTTGCGATGAGCCAGCACAATGCCACGGCGACGGCCACACCGACCAGCTGTTGCGTGCGGCTCCAGTTGAGGATGCTGCCGTCCAAGGCGGCAATGCCGACGGCGGTGATCAGGAACCAGATGCCACTCTGCAGGGCGACCCCCTGGATGCCGGCGTTCTGCATGAATTTCACAGCGAGGATGTAGGCGGTCAGCCCGCCCGCGAACGACACCAGGGCGAGGGAGCCGATCTTCGGGTCCAGGTTTCCGCCCGGCCAGGCCCGCGCCGCGTACACGAACCCGCGCGCGTCCAGCAGGCCCGAGCCTATGGTCAGGAGCCCGACGACGACGAGATTGCCGACTTGACCCATCTTATGTCCCTCTGTGCGCGTGCCGGCCCCATTCCCGGGGCGGGCGAAGAATAGCCAAAACCCGTATTTTTCGCCCTTGAGCCACCCCGCGCGCGCACCGGCCACGCGCGAGGCTATAATCCGCGCCCCTCGCGCGGGCCGTGAGTGGCCGGGCGAAAGTGGCGGAACTGGTAGACGCACTGGATTTAGGTTCCAGCGGGGCAACCCGTGAGAGTTCGAGTCTCTCCTTTCGCACCAGATCTCCATGAGCGTTTAACGATGAAGGAATGGATATGCAGGTTTCACTGACCGCCACGGGCGGTTTGGAGCGTCGCCTCGAAGTGGCGATCCCGGCGTCGCAGGTCGACGGCGAGGTCGCGCAGCGACTCAACAAGATCTCGCGCACGGCGCGCCTCAAGGGCTTTCGCCCGGGCAAGGCGCCGATCGGCGTCATCCGTCAGCAGTATGGCGACCAGGTGCACGGCGAGGTCATCAACGACCTCATGCGCACGTCGTTTTCCGAGGCCGTTCAGCGCGAGAAGCTGAACCCGGCCGGCGGCCCGCGCATCGAGCCCATCGCGCTCGAGCCCGGCAAGGACCTCAAGTACGCAGCCGTGTTCGAAGTACTGCCCGAGGTCAAGATCGGCGCGCTCGGGGACCTCAGCATCGAGCGTCCGGTGGCCACCGTTGCCGATTCCGATCTCGAAGCCATGATCGACACGCTGCGCAAGCAGCGGCCGGTATTCACCGAAGTGCAGCGCGGCATCCAGAGCAACGATCGCGCCACGGTCGACTTCGTCGGCAAGATCGACGGTGAAGAGTTCGAAGGTGGCAGCGGCAACGGCGTTGCCATCGTCATCGGCGCCAACCAGGTCATGAAGGAGTTCGAGGACGCGCTCATCGGCGCCAAGGCCGGCGAGTCGCGCGACTTCAACGCCACGTTCTCCGCGGAACACACCAACAAGAAGCTGGGCGGCAAGACCGCCAACTTCAACGTGAAAGTGATCAAGGTCGAGGAACAGGCCGCCGCGGCGCTCGATGAGGAGTTCGCCAAGGGCTTCGGCATCGCTGACGGCAGCGTCGAAAGCCTGCGCGCCGAAGTCCGCGCGAACATGCAGCGCGAGCTCGACAACGCTATCGGCCAGAAGGTGCGTGCGCAGGTGCTCGAGCAGCTGTACACCCGGAACCCGCTCGAGTTGCCGCGCCAGCTGGTGGAGGAGCAGATCCAGGAATTGCAGGTTGAGATGCTGCGCCGCGCCGGGGTGCGCGATGCCAAACAACTCCCGCCGCGTGAGCCGTTCGAGCAGCCGGCCCGCCGCCGCGTGGCGCTCGGCCTGTTGATGAATGAGCTGGTGCGCAGCTCCGGTATCAAGGTGAGTCGCGAATCCGTGCAGGAAAAGTTGAACGAACTCGCAGCTTCCTATTCAAATCCCGAGGAAGTGCGCCGCGCCTACTTGCAGAACGCAGACATGATGCGTCAAATCGAATCGCAGGTACTCGAAGCCCAGGCCATCGACCACGTGTTGGGCCAGGCGAAGGTCACCGACAAGCCGTCCACGTTCTCCGAACTCACGCAGTTCGGGCAGAACGAGCAGCAGTAAGAACATCCAGACCCAATCTTTGAGACGAGGAACAGACAGATGAACGAGCGCGCCCTGAACCTGGTTCCCATCGTCGTCGAGCAAACGGCGCGTGGCGAGCGCTCCTACGACATCTACTCGCGCCTCCTCAAGGAACGCGTGGTGTTCGTCGTGGGCCCGGTCGAGGACTACATGGCCAACGTCATCATCGCGCAGCTGCTGTTCCTCGAATCGGAAAACCCCGAGAAGGACATCGCGCTCTACATCAATTCGCCGGGTGGCTCGGTGAGCGCGGGTCTTGCGATCTACGACACCATGCAGTTCGTCAAACCCGACGTGAGCACCATCTGCGTGGGCATGGCCGCGTCCATGGGTGCGGTCCTGCTGGCGGGCGGCGCCAAGGGCAAGCGATTCATGCTGCCGAACTCGCGCGCGATGATTCACCAGCCTTCGGGCGGTTTCTCAGGCCAGCAGAGCGACATCCACATCCAGGCGCAGGAGATCCTCAAGGTCCGCAGCCGCCTGGACGAGATCCTGGCCCATCACACGGGTCAGCCGGTCGAGAAGGTCCGTGTCGATTCGGAGCGCGACAATTTCATGAGTCCGACCGAGGCAGTCGCCTACGGGCTTGTAGATAAGTTACTCGACAAGCGCGTACAGCCGGTCGCTCCCGCGACTTAATAACTGCGAACCGCGGTGCCGGGCACCACGTTGCGCAGTTGGTGTCGCCGCTGAACTATTGGCGGCTTCGCGTACTCCACTCAGTGAAATGGTGCCGGGCACCATTTCAATTGCGAAGCCACTCGCAGTTCTCGACAAATCCCGTATAAACAACGGGTTCCGCAATGGCGGCCCTTGGGTTTGCCGGAAGCGGCGTGATATATAGGTTCTCAGCGGGGATTTTGGAGCAACGATGACCGAGGACACACGCGGACGGCACGACGACGGCAAGTTGTTGTACTGCTCCTTCTGCGGCAAGAGTCAGCATGAAGTTCGCAAGCTGATCGCCGGTCCATCGGTCTTCGTCTGCGACGAGTGCGTCGAGCTCTGCAACGACATCATCCGCGAGGAGCTCGAAGATCGCGCCGAGCGCGCGCGCGACAAGCTGCCCAAGCCCTCCGAGATCAAGAAGGTCCTCGACGAGTACGTCATCGGCCAGGAGCGCGCGAAGAAGACGCTCTCGGTCGCCGTGTACAACCACTACAAGCGTCTGCAGACCCGCGGCGGCACCGCCGGCCGTGGCAAGGACGACGTCGAGATCTCCAAGAGCAACATCCTGCTCATCGGCCCCACCGGTTGCGGCAAGACGCTGCTGGCCGAAACGCTGGCTCGCCTTCTCAACGTGCCTTTCACGATTGCCGATGCCACGACCCTCACCGAAGCGGGTTACGTCGGTGAAGACGTCGAGAACATCATCCAGAAGCTCCTTCAGAAGTGCGACTACGACGTCGAGAAGGCGCAGACCGGCATCGTCTACATCGACGAGATCGACAAGATCTCGCGCAAGAGCGACAACCCGTCGATCACTCGCGACGTGTCGGGTGAGGGCGTGCAGCAGGCGCTGCTGAAGCTCATCGAAGGCACCATCGCCTCGGTGCCGCCGCAGGGTGGCCGCAAGCACCCGCAGCAGGAATTCCTGCAGGTCGACACCTCGAACATTCTCTTCATCTGCGGTGGCGCGTTCGCCGGTCTCGAGAAGATCGTGATGAACCGCACCCAGAAAGGCGGCATCGGCTTCACCTCCGAAGTCCGCGACGTGAACAACCGCACGAACGGCACCGACATCTTCAAGGACGTCGAGCCGGAAGATCTCATCAAGTTCGGCCTCATCCCCGAGTTCGTCGGCCGCCTGCCCGTGGTCGCCACGCTCGAGGAGCTCGACGAGAAGGCGCTGATCAGCATCCTCACCGATCCCAAGAACGCGCTGACCAAGCAGTACAAGCGCCTGTTCGACATGGAAGGCGCGGAGCTCGAGTTCCGCGACGAGGCCCTGTCGGCCGTCGCGCAGAAGGCCATGCAGCGCAAGACCGGCGCGCGCGGCCTGCGCACCATCCTCGAGAACGTGCTGCTCGAAACCATGTACGAGCTGCCTTCGATGAAGAATGTCTCGAAGGTGGTCGTGGACGACACCGTCATCGAAGGGCATCAGAAGCCCTACGTCGTGTACAAGTCGGAGACGGCGCCCGCCGAGGACGCTGCGACGCCACGACGAGTGTCGGGTTCCGGTCTCAGCTAGGACTGTCCCGTACGTTCGCCGCGCGCATCTCTCATGTGCGGCGGTGAATGCTTACCCGTCTGACAGAGAAGTGTGACGTGAGCGTTGATTCGCCGCTGCTCAGCCCCATTTCCCGCGCTACACTTTGACAAAATGCAGCTGTTGATTGCCGCATTCCGCGACAGTCGACTGCGTCGAGGGCCTGCCGCGTGAGTGAATCCTCTCCTGCCTCCACCAAGTCCGTGACCATCCAGGGCCTCCCGGTCCTCCCGTTGCGTGACGTCGTGGTCTATCCCCACATGGTCATCCCGCTGTTCGTCGGTCGCGAGAAATCGATCCACGCGCTCGACGTGGCGATGAAGGCCGACAAGCGCATCATGCTGATTGCGCAAAAACAGCCGGACGTAGACGACCCCAAGGCCGACGACCTGTACCGCATCGGCACGGTCGCATCGATCCTGCAGCTGCTCAAACTACCCGACGGCACCGTCAAGGTGCTGGTCGAGGGCGTCGACCGCGCGCGCATCGAGGCCATGCACACCGGCGAGCACTACACCGCCGACGTGATCACCGAGCCCGATGCCGACACGTACGACGAGAAAGAGCTGGACGTGCTCGCGCGTTCGGTGATCTCGCAGTTCGAGCAGTACGTGAAGCTCAACAAGAAGGTGCCGCCCGAAGTGCTGACCGCGCTCGCCGGCATCGAGCAGCCCGGCCGCCTCGCGGACACCGTGGCCGCGCACATGGCGCTCAAGCTACCCGAGAAGCAGAAGGTTCTGGAGATCCTCGACGTGCGCAAGCGCCTCGAGCATGTCCTGGTCGCCATCGAAGGCGAAATGGACGTGCTGCAGATCGAGAAGCGCATCCGCGGCCGCGTCAAGGCGCAGATGGAAAAGAGCCAGCGCGAGTACTACCTGAATGAGCAGATGAAGGCCATTCAGAAGGAACTCGGCGAAATGGAGGAGGGCGGCAACGAGCTCTCCGACCTCGAGAACCGCATCAAGAAAGCGGGCATGCCGAAGGAGGCACTCGAGAAGGCCAACCAGGAGCTCAACAAGCTCAAGATGATGTCGCCCATGTCGGCCGAAGCCACCGTGGTGCGCAACTACATCGACTGGCTGGTGAAGGTGCCGTGGAAGAA
Organism: Steroidobacteraceae bacterium; assembly: GCA_035525785.1. Classification (GTDB taxonomy): domain Bacteria; phylum Pseudomonadota; class Gammaproteobacteria; order Steroidobacterales; family Steroidobacteraceae; genus CADEED01. The sequence goes on from DATLDQ010000147.1 coordinate 5,902, forward strand.
ACGCACCAAGATCCTCAAGGACATCGCGCGCGCCGAGTCGGTGCTCAACGAAGACCACTTTGGCCTCGACAAGGTCAAGGAACGCATCGTCGAGTACCTGGCCGTGCAGCAGCGCGTCGACAAGATCAAGGGCCCCATCCTGTGCCTGGTCGGCCCGCCCGGTGTCGGCAAGACCTCGTTGGGCCAGTCCATCGCGCGCGCCACGAACCGCAAGTTCGTGCGCATGTCTCTGGGCGGCGTGCGTGACGAGGCCGAGATCCGCGGCCACCGCCGTACGTACATCGGCTCCATGCCCGGCAAGATCGTGCAGAACATGGCGAAGACCGCCGTGCACAATCCGCTGTTCCTGCTCGACGAGATCGACAAGATGTCGATGGATTTCCGCGGCGACCCGTCATCGGCGCTGCTGGAAGTGCTCGACCCCGAGCAGAACTCGACGTTCGCCGATCACTACCTCGAAGTGGATCTCGATCTCTCGCAGGTGATGTTCGTCTGCACGGCCAACTCGCTGAACATCCCGGCGCCGCTGCTCGATCGCATGGAAGTGATCCGTCTCCCCGGCTACACGGAAGACGAGAAGCTCAACATCGCGAAGAAGTACCTGCTGCCGAAGCAGGTCAAGCAGAACGGACTCAAGGCCGACGAGCTCAAGGTCAGCGACGACGTCATGCTCGACATCATCCGCTACTACACGCGCGAGGCCGGCGTGCGCAATCTCGAGCGCGAGATGGCGCGCATCTGCCGCAAGGCCGTGAAGCAGCTGCTGCTCGGCGCGAAGAAGGTCGAGAAGGGTCAGGACAAGGGCCAGGAGAAGGGCGACAAGGCCCAGGACAAGGCCGAGAAGATCGTCAAGACCGTCACCGTCAGCACCAAGAATCTCGACAAGTACCTCGGCGTGCGCCGTTTCCGTTACGGCAAGGCCGAGGAAGAGAACCGCATCGGCCACGTCACGGGGCTCGCGTGGACTGAAGTGGGCGGCGAGCTGCTTACGATCGAGGCCGCCGTTGTGCCGGGCAAGGGCAAGTTGCAGCACACCGGCCAGCTCGGCGAGGTAATGCAGGAGTCCATCCAGGCCGCCATGACGGTGGTGCGTTCGCGCGCCAACGTGCTCGGCATCGATCCGGATTTCTACCAGAAGCACGATGTGCACCTGCACATGCCCGAAGGTGCGACGCCCAAAGACGGTCCGTCCGCCGGTATCGGCATGTGCACGGCACTGGTCTCGGCGCTCACCAAGATCCCCGTACGCTCCGATGTCGCCATGACGGGCGAGATCACGTTGCGCGGCGAAGTGCTTCCCATCGGTGGTCTCAAGGAGAAACTCCTCGCGGCGCACCGCGGCGGCATCACCACCGTGATGATCCCGGTCGACAACGAGAAGGACCTCACGGAGATCCCGGACAACATCAAGGGCAAGCTCGATATCCGCCCGGTGAAGTGGATCGACGAAGTGCTAGAGGTGGCGCTGGCCACCCGGCCGACGCCGCAACTCACGACGCCGCCCGCGACCGAAAAGCCGGCGCGCACGCGGCGCGCGGGTCGCAAAGGCTCGAAGCAGGTCCAGGCGCACTAGTCACGGGCTGGCGCCCGGAATCTCTGTCCGGCTTCGGCCGGGTCCGTTAGTTGGGCACTTACGCGGGCGGGCGCAGTTGAATAGACTGCGCCCGCCACATCGACGGGTGCTTAGCTCAGCGGTAGAGCATCGCCTTTACACGGCGTTGGTCGGGGGTTCGATCCCCTCAGCACCCACCATTCCTTGTGAGTCAGGCGTAGGACGCACCTGACAACATCTGGAGAACTGCCGTTCGCGGTGAGACGGCATAGTCGCGGCCTAGCTAACAGGGGTCTCGCGGATTGCTGTTCACCAGCGGTGAATTTCTCTTCCTGTTCCTGCCGATCACGCTGCTGGTGTTCTTCGCCACGGCGCGATTCGTCGGCAAGGGTGCGGCGGCGGCCTGGCTCGCCATCGCCTCGCTGGTCTTCTACGGCTACTGGCGCGTCGAGCACACGCTGCTGCTGGTGCTGTCCATCGCGTTCAACTACGGGTTCGGCGAGTGGATCCTGCGCGCACGGCAGCAACGGCCTTCATCCGCAAAGCGGCTGCTCACCCTGGCGGTCGCGGCGAATCTAGGCGCGCTTGCCTACTTCAAGTACGCGGATTTCTTCATTCGCACGCTGGCGGACCTGTCGGGCCGCGACGTGCCGTTGCTCGGCGTCGTGCTGCCGCTCGGCATCTCGTTCTTCACGTTCACGCAGATCGCTTACCTGGTGGACGTCTACAAGGGGAAGGTGGTCGAGCGCAACCCCGTCCACTACGCGTTGTTCGTCACCTACTTCCCGCACCTGATAGCGGGACCGGTGCTGCACCACGCGGAGATGATGCCGCAGTTCCGCCTGGCGGATATCTACTCGCCGCGGCTCAGGAGCTTCACGATCGGTCTCGCATTCCTGCTCATGGGCCTGGTCAAGAAGGTGCTGGTCGCGGACAGCGTCGCGCCGGTGGCCAACATGGTGTTCGGCCACGACCCCGGCACCACGCTTGCGACTTCCACGGCCTGGATCGGCGTCGTCGCGTACACGTTGCAGATCTACTTCGATTTCTCCGGCTATTCGGACATGGCCGTGGGTCTGAGCTTGGCTTTCGGCGTGCGGCTGCCTTACAACTTCAATTCGCCCTACCAGGCCTGGAACATCACCGAGTTCTGGCGCCGCTGGCACATGACGCTGTCGCGATTCCTGCGCGACTACCTGTACGTTCCACTGGGTGGCAATCGCCAGGGCCGCGCGCGTCGCTACGTCAACCTGATGCTGACCATGCTGCTGGGCGGTCTGTGGCACGGCGCTTCGTGGACCTTCGTATTCTGGGGCGGACTGCACGGCGCCTATCTCGTCGTGAACCATTTCTGGCTGTGGGCGCGCGAGCGTCTGGGTATTGGCGCCACGACGGGAGTCCGCGGAATGCTGGGCCGCGCCGCCGGCGTCACGTTGACCATGCTCTGCGTCATGGTGGGCTGGGTTTACTTCCGCGCGACGGAGCTCGATTCCGCCAATGGCATCGTCGCGAGCATGTTCGGCTTCAACGCGGACGGAGCACGCATCGAATCACTGGCCGGCTATTCGAACGGGATCCTGCCGTGGCTGGCCGGTTTCTCGGTGCTGGCATTGTTCGCGCGCAATTCGCAGCGCCTCATCGATGGCACCTTCACGCACTGGCTGGAGCGCCGCTCGGCGCAGCCGCGGTTCGGCGAGATCATGGCGTTCCTCATCGGCGCCATGTGCGTCGGCATCGTGGTCATGGCGGTCGCCGCCGCGTCGCGCTCGGTGACCGAGTTCATCTACTTCAATTTCTGACGCATGAAGACCACGACCTTCATCTCGCGCCTCTTCGCCCTTGCCATCGGATTGGTCGCAACGCTGCTCATGCTCGAAGTCGTGATCCGCCTGTCGCCGGTGATCGAAGGGACGTATGCGGCCGATCCGCGGCCGCAGTGGCCGGTACACACCATGATTCCGAACACGACGTACACGTCGTCGACGGGGTGGAACCTGCAGAACGTCCACCACGGGCGCATCAACAACTACGGCTACGCCTCGCCGGATGACTACGAGGCGGGCCGGGCCGATGTCGCAGTGTTTGGCGACAGCTACATCGAAGCGTTGATGAACGACTATCGCGACACGCTGTCCGGATCGCTCAACGACTATCTCGACCACGATCTGCGCGTGCTGAGCTTCGGCATGTCGGGCGCGGAGATGCCCGACTACCTGGGCACCGCCGCGCTCGTGCAGCGCGAGTTTTCGCCGAAGTGGGGCGTGATCCTCATCACCGCCGGGGATTTCACGAACGGCTTCAGCGCATCACCCGGGTACTTCGAGTGGGACGCGACGCAGTCACCGCCGATCCGGCTGGTGCCCGAAATCCACCGGTCCGCGCTGAGCAAATTCATGCGCACGGTCGGGCTGGTGCGCTATCTGCGCGGCAACCTGTCGTTCCAGCCGGGCGAGGTCATCAAGCTGCGGCGTGGCGCCGATCACGCGGCGGGAACTTCGAGCTGCCGGGACGAGGTTCTGTCAAACAATGACGAAGCACTGCTCGAAGCCTACGTGCGTGCCCTGCCCGAGGCGCTGCGGTTGCCGGTCGACCGCGTGATCCTGGTGTTCGATTCGGACCGTCGCGCGCTGTATGCCGGCGCCGGCGCGGGCACGCCAGCGCATTGCCGGAGCCGCGCGCTGCTCGCCAACGAGCGGCTCGCGGCGCTCGCGAAGACTGCGGGAATGCGCGTCATCGAGACCGCGCCCTTGTTCCGCCGGCATTTCGCAGCCGGTCTGGGTCCGCTCGATCGCTCGCCGCTGGATGCTCACTGGAACCCAGCGGCGCATCGGCTGGTGGCACAGGAAGTGGCACGGATCATCGAGCCTTGAACCGGCCCGTTGACCGGGGGTCGGGGACCCCCTCGAAAGCCCTGATTCATCGGCCTGCTTTTTTTGGATTCTTCCGCTAAACTGCGCGCCCTTCCGGAGCCGGGGGCCTCCCCGAAAGCGCCGGAAAGCAAGAAATTGGAGCGGTAGTTCAGTTGGTTAGAATACCGGCCTGTCACGCCGGGGGTCGCGGGTTCGAGTCCCGTCCGCTCCGCCAATCTCTGTAGACCTCGCCTTATCCGGGATAGTGGATGCTGCAACGAATTCGAGATGGTCTACAGGGCACGTTCGCGAAAGTCGTCCTGGGCGCCGTTGCCGCTACTTTCATCCTCTGGGGTGGCGCAGGCTCCCTCGATCTCACCGGGGTCGGTGCCAACGTCGCCGCCGAAGTGAACGGCGAGGAGATCCCGGCTGCCGATGCCGCCCAGGCCTGGAACGACACCCAGGCACGCTTCTCCAGCCAGTTCGGCACCGAGGTGCCCGAGGAGCGCAAGGCCGAGATCCAGGCCCGCATCATCGATAACCTCGTGCTTCGCAAGGTGCTCGAACAGCGGCTCGCGAAGCAGCACTTCCGCGTCAACGATGACGCCGTGTTCGCCGAATGGCGTTCCTATCCGCAGTTCCAGACCGACGGCAAGTTCGACGCGACCAAGATGCAGTACGCGCTGAACAACATCGGCAAGACCGAGCACGAGTTCTTCGAGGACACCCGCACCGACCTCCTGAGCAACCAGATCCAGCAGGGCATCGGCGCGTCGTACTTCCTCACGCGCGCGGAACAGCAGCGCCTGTCGAACCTCGAGAACGAGGAACGCGAAGTGCAGTACCTGCAGCTGCCCGCGGAGAAATACATCGGCACCGAGCCCATCGACGAGGGCGCGGTCAAGGCCTACTACGACAAGAACGGCGACCGCTTCATGTCCGCCGAATACGTGGCTCTCGAATTTGCCGAGCTGCGCCTGGAACAATTGGCGTCCCAGGTGGTACCCACGGACGTGGACCTCCAGAAGCTCTATGACGACAACCGTGCCATGTACGTGCGCGAAGAGAGCCGCCGTGCGCGTCACATCGTCATCGGCGTGAACCAGGGCGACGACGACGCTGCCGCGCTCAAGCGCGCCGAGGCCGTCGTGACCGAGGCCCGCGCGGGTAAGGATTTCGCCGCGCTCGCGAAGCAATACTCGACCGACCCCACGAAAGAGCAGGGCGGCGACCTGGGTTTCGTGACCCGCGAGCAGTTCGAAGGCCCCATTGGCGACGCGTTGTTCTCGATGAAGGTCGGTGACGTGTCGGCGCCCGTGAAGTCGCAGTACGGCTATCACATCCTCAAGCTCGAAGAGATCCAGCCCACGCAGGAACGCCCGTTCGCCGAAGTGCGCACGGAGCTCGATTCGCAGTACCGCAAGGAACGCGCCGAGCAGCTGTTCGGCGAGCGCCAGGACCAGATCCAGGCGCAGATCGAAAAGGGCGTGAGCGATCTCGACCAGCTCGCGAAAGAGCTCGGCCTCACGCGCGGTTCCGTGCCGCAATTCCTGCGCGGCGGTGGTGGCGAACCCCTGGGATCGAGCCCCGATCTGCAGGCCACGGTGTTCAGCGACGCCACGCTCAACCAGGGCAAGATCGGTGGACCCGTGGCGCTCGGCGAAGATCGCCTGGTGCTGGTGAAGGTGCCGCAAGGCTCGCATCACAAGGCAGCGGTGAAGCCGCTGGCCGACGTGCACGCCGAAATCGTCGATCTGCTGCGCCACGAGCGCGGCGAAGCCGCGGCCAAGGCCGCAGCCGAAGAGCTGCTCAAGAAGCTCCAGGCCGGCGAGAAGTTCGAGGTTGCGGCCAAGGCGCTCGGCGCCGACGTCGAACCCGCGCATTTCGTGAGTCGCGGCGACCCGTCCATTCCCGCCGCGTTGCGCACTGCCGTGTTCGAGGCGCCGCGCCCCACCGACAAGCCGGTCATGAAGCTCGCGACGCTCGACGAGGGTTCCGCAGTCTATGTGCTCACGCGCACGCGTACCGGAGACGCCAATGCCAATCCGCAGATGGCGCAGCAGCAGGACCAGCAGCGCCTGCATCGCGCGGCGGAAGGCGACGTCGCGGCCTACGTCAGCGAGGCCCGACGCAAGGCCAAGGTCGAGAAGAACCCGCGAGTGTTCGGCGAGTAAATCCTGATGGGAGCGACCGGCGCCGATACGAAGACCGCTCCCGTCGTCCCCATCCTGATCGCCATGCTGGCCGGCGTCGTCGTCGGCTGGCTGGTTCGAAAGTATTTCGGTGCCGAGGGTCTCATCGGCACGTTCAAACTGGTGCCGCTGTTCGACCTGGTCGGCACCATGTTCATCAACCTGCTCAAGATGATCATCGTGCCGTTGATCCTGGCGTCGGTGATCACGGGCGTAGCCTCGCTGGGTTCCGGCCCCGACCTCGGCAGGCTCGGGACGAAGACGCTCTCGTTCTACGTCGTCACCACGCTCATCGCCGTGCTCATCGCGCTCACCGTGGTGAATCTCGTCGAGCCCGGCGTCGCGGATGGCCAGCCCGTGCACGACAAGCTCGCACTGACCAGGGACGCCGCCGAGGTGACCGAGGGCGTGAAGGCGCGTGCCAACACCAGCGTGCTCGATACCCTGAAGGGCATCATTCCGCCCAACATCGTCGAAGCCGCGGCCAACACCAAGCTCCTGGGCATCGTGTTCTTCGCGGTGCTGTTCGGCTTCTTCCTCACACGAATCGAAGATCCGTTCCGCGGCGCGATGATGAATTTCTGGCAGGGCATCTTCCAGATCATGATGCGCATCACCGGCTGGATCATGACGCTCGCGCCCATCGGCGTGTTCGCGCTCATCGCGAAGGTCGTGGCGATATCCGGCTTCGAAGGCGCGGGTCCGCTGCTGCTGTTCGCCGGATGCGTGGTCGCCGGTCTCCTGCTGTACGGTTTCATCGCGCTGCCCGTGCTGCTCATGCTGGTCGCGCGCGTGAATCCCTGGCGCCTTTACCCCGCAATGGCACCCGCGCTGCTCACCGCGTTCTCGACCGCGTCGTCGTCGGCCACGTTGCCACTGTCACTGCAGTGCCTGGAGAATCGCGCACGCGTGTCGCCGCGCATCGCGGGCTTCGTCATGCCGCTGGGCGCGTCCGTGAACCACGCCGGCAGTGCGCTCTACGAGTGCGCCGCCGCGATGTTCATCGCGCAGGCGTACGGCCTGCACCTGTCGTTCGGCACGCAGTTCACCGTGGTGATCCTCGCGCTCATCACGTCGATGGGCATCGCCGGTATCCCGGCAGCTTCGCTGGTGGGTATCGCGGTCATCCTCGCTGCCGTGGGGTTGCCGACCGAGGCGATCGGCGTGTTGCTGGTGTTCGATCGGCTACTCGACATGTGCAGGACGGCGATCAATGTGCTGGCAGATGCGGCATGTACGGTGATCGTGGCCAGGCTTGAAGGCGAGACGGCGGTGTTGGGGGAGAAGAGTTAGAGCGAGGATTGCGCGCCCGTCGCGCGTGCATGAATGAGCTCGCTTTTCGCCGGGCCATTCGGGTTATTGGCGCCGCAAGATTCACGCCGCCGCCATGCGGTGCGCGGAAAACACCTGATCAGTGGTTGGGTGGAACGCAGCCTAAGCTCCAGTTGTTTCGGGGAGCGGCTTCGTGCCTTGCGGATGGGGTTCCCGGCCCGCTCGCTCATTCATGCACGCACGCCGGGCGCGCAAGGCACTCACTCGATGGCTCATCGCCGCACCACCGCCCCGCGGGGGCCCGGCGTGAGGCGTAGAGAGAAGAGTGGAGAAGAGCCTCTTCGTTCACTGAGGCATCGACGGCCCTCCCCATCTACCCGTGCTCCTTGTCCTTTCCAAGCGCGGTCAATGGTGGACATGTTCTTCGCGCGGTAGCGTGCGGTGAGCTCGATGGGTGGCGGCGTGGCGAGCGCACTCGCGCCTGCATGTGCGAGCGGGCCGGGCACCCAATCCGCAAGGCACGAAGCCGCTCTCCGAACCAACAGGAGCCTAGGCTACCTTCCCCCCGACCCACTGATCAGGTGTCTTCCGCGCACCGCATGGCGGCGGCCAGAAGCTTGCGGCGCCAATAACCCGAATGGCCCGGCGAAAAGCGAGCACATGCAGGCGCGAGGGTGATCGCCGCGCCGTGCTCGTTCGCTACTCCCCGCCAATCTCCTGCGGAAAGCTCATGCCCACCGTCGAAAACCCCGCGTCCACATATGTGATCTCACCGGTAATCCCGTTCGCGAGATCCGAGCACAGGAACGCTCCTGCATTACCCACGTCTTCCAGCGTCACATTCCGGCGCAGCGGCGCCACTTCCGCCACGCGGCTCAGCATCTTGCGGAAGCCGGCGATGCCGGCGGCAGCGAGCGTCTTGATGGGGCCGGCGGAGATGCCGTTTACGCGGATGTTGTGCGGGCCGAGGTCGGCGGCCAGGAAGCGGACGTTGGCTTCGAGGCTGGCCTTGGCGAGGCCCATGACGTTGTAGCTCGGGATGGACTTCACGGCGCCGAGATACGACAGCGTGAGGATGGCCCCGGCGCGGCCGGCCATGAGCGGTTGCGCGGCGCGGGCGAGGGCGGTGAGGCTGTAGCTCGACACGTCGTGCGCGACCTTGAAGGCGTCGCGCGAGGTGCTCTCGGTGAAGCCGCCGGCCAGTGCCTCGCGGGGCGCGTAGGCCACTGCGTGCACGACGATGTCCAATGAGCCCCATTCCTTCTTGAGCGTGGCGAAGGCGGAGTCGATCTCGGCGTCGTTGGTCACGTCGAGCTGCACGCAGATCTTGGAACCCAGGCTCTCGGCCAGCGGCTGCACGCGGTCCTTGAACTTCTCGTTGACGTACGAGAACGCGAGCTCGGCGCCTTCACGATGCATGGCTTGCGCGATGCCCCAGGCGATGGAACGTTCGGACGCCACGCCGACGATGAGAGCGCGCTTGCCGCTGAGGAAGCCCATGTAGATCCCCTTGTCCTGACACGAATGAAACGAGGCCGGCATTCTGCCAGCCCCCGTGAAGATCGGGAAATTCGGGGATCGGGGAAAGATGCCGCGCTGCTACCGCGGCGGGGCCATCAATGCCGGCGGACGTTGACCATGAGCCGCTGACCAGGGCGCAGCGTCGCGTGCTTGCTGATGCCGTTCCAGCTGACCAGGTCGCTGACCGTGACGCCGAAAACCTGCGCTATACGCGACAACGTATCGCCGCTGCGCACCTTGTAGGAGACCTGGCGATCGCCGCCCGATGCGGCCTTTGCCCGGCTGCCGGAGACGCCGCCGCCACGTGAATTGAGCACCAGCTTCTGGCCGGCGCGCAGTGTGTCGCTGGGCCGCATGCCGTTGAGGCGAGCGAGCGTGGCGACGTTCATGCGATGACGCTTCGCGATGGCCCACAGCGAGTCGCCGCTGCGCACCACGTGCACGGCGGGACGGCGGCCGTTGCGGCCGCCCTTGCCATCGACGCGCGCGGCCGCGAGCATGACCTTGGCGGGTAGATTGACCACGGCGGTGGGCACGCGCAGCTCGGTGCCTGCGATCAACGGCGCGCCACTCTCGAGTGTGTTCATGTCGCGGATCACGATGGGCTGGGTCTTGTACTTGGCGGCGATGGTCGCCACCGACTCACCCTTCTGCACGGTGTGCATGGACACACGCACGCGTTCATCGGGGCTCAACAGCTCGAGGTTGCGCTTGAACGCCTCGACGGTGTCCCGCGGCAGCAGCAGGGCATGCGGACCGGCGGGGTCGGTGGCCCAGCGATGGAAGCCCGGGTTGAGCTCATACACTTCGTCGAGCGTGATGCCCGCGAGCTCGGCGGCGAGCGTCAGGTCGAGCTGTCCACCCGTGTCCACCTTTTCAAAATAGGGCTCGTTCGGAATGGGGCTGAACGCGATGCCATAGTCTTCGGGATTCGCCACTAGCCGGCGCATGGCCATGAGCTTCGGCACGTAGGCGCGGGTCTCGGTCGGCAGGCGCAGGCTGAAGAAGTCGACGGGCAGGCCCTTCGCGCGATTGTGGTTCACCTCGCGCTGCACGCGGAACTCGCCGCAGTTGTACGCGGCGATGGCTAGCAACCAGTCGTCGAAGAACTCGTCGTGCATGTACTGCAGGTAGTCGAGCGCCGCGGCAGTCGAGGCGATCACGTCACGACGGCCGTCGTACCACCAGTCCTGCTTGAGGCCAAAGCGCTCGCCGGTGCCGGGCATGAACTGCCACAGGCCGTTGGCACGCACCCACGATTGCGCGTAGGGCTCGAAGGCGCTCTCGATGACCGGCAGCAGAGCGAGCTCGAGCGGCATGCCGCGTGCCTCGATCTCTTTCACGATGTGGTGCATGTACAGGCTGGCGCGGCCGAAGACGCGCTCCAGGTACTGCGGGTTGTTGGCGAACCAGGCGAGCTGAGTGTCGATCTGGCGCGACTCGACATCCTCGAGCTTGAAGCCGGCGCGGATGCGGTCGAAGACATCGGGATACTGTTCGGGCGTGAGGCCCGCGACAGTATTGGTGCCATCGAGCGTCGGTCCGGTGTCGATCAGCGTCGAAGGTTCCTGCGCGACGGCAGCCGTGAGTTCGGTGGGGACCTCGGCGGCGACGTTGGCGGCCGGACGAACGCGATGTTGGACGGCCTGGGCGCCAGGCTTGGCGTCGGAGGCAGCCTTTTCCGCCTTCGCCACCGGCACGGGTTCGGCCGCGATGGTCGAAGCAGGAGCTTCCTTGGGGCTTTCGCTCGGGGTTGTGGCGCATCCGGAAACGAGCGCCAATGCAAAGAAAATCGCCGGCGCGCTCGTAAAGTTCAGGGCGCGCTTCACCGTGAATCCGACTGTCAATTCACACCCCCGCAGGGAATTCAAAAAGGGACCGCTTATGAAACATGACGGTACTTCTTCGAGGCGCGGTATTTAAGCCGTAAGTTCACAGGATTGCTACCTTTTTTGTGATCTAATTCACGCCGTTCGTGACGCACGCCACTGCCTCCGCTGCTGTCGATTCATGGCTCGGGTCCGGCCTCGGGCAGGCTGTGCTACAGGCCGAGTCCGAGCTCATGTCAGAGGCCTTGGATGACGTTTTCGGCTGGGAGTTGCTTCAACTCGGAATCTGGGGCGCATCGGACCGATTGTTGGCCGGTTGTCGGACGCGCCGGCGCGCCGTCATCGCCGATCAGAAGGCCGCCGAGGCGGCCGGCGGTTCCGATCGACGCGCCGATCGTGCTGCCGACATCGCCGCCCGGCTGTCCCAGTTGCCCATCTGCAATGGCTCTGTCGACGCGGTCGTCCTGCCGCACACCCTCGAATTCGAAACCGACCCCTACGCCGTGGTGCGTGAGGCGGACCGGGTGCTGGCGCCGGAGGGGCAGCTGCTCGTGCTCGGCTTCCGTCCGTTCAGCCTCTGGGGCTTTCGCAGCCGCGCCATCAGCCGTGGCTATCCGCCGGGCCTCAAGCGGATGCTGGGCGCACGGCGCATCGCCGATTGGCTGGAGCTGCTCGGCTACGACGTGTCGCTGACGCGTAACTATCTATTCGCGCCGCCCTGGGGCGGCGCCGCGCCCAGGCTCGGCGAGCCCTCGGCGCTCCTGCGCCGGGGTTGGTTCAAGCCCTGGCCCGCGGGCGCCTATCTCATCAAGGCGCGCAAGCGCGTGTATACGCTCACGCCGCTGCGGCCGAAGATGCGCGCACAACCCATCGGTGGGCTGGTGAAGCCGACGACGCCACGGCAAAGTTCGTGACGTGAACGAAGTCGTCGAGATCTATACGGATGGCGCCTGTCGCGGCAATCCGGGCCCGGGAGGCTGGGCGGCGCTGCTGCTGTTCGGCGGGCACGAGCGCGAAATTTCCGGCGCCGAGGCGCATACCACCAACAATCGCATGGAGCTCACGGCGGTGATCCGCGCGCTCGAAGCGCTCAAGCGTCCGGTTCGCGGACGCATCTACACCGATTCCCAGTACGTGCGTCAGGGCATCCTCGAATGGGTGGGCAACTGGAAGAAGCGTGGCTGGAAGACCGCCGACAAGAAGCCCGTCAAGAACCAGGATTTGTGGCAGGCGCTCGACGCACTCGCGGCAACCCATGAGCTCGAATGGCACTGGGTGAAGGGTCATTCCGGCAACGTCGGCAACGAACGCGTGGACTCGCTGGCGAACCGCGCCATTGACGCCCTGACCAGCCTTTGACCGGGCTCTGACCAACTCGCGAACGGCCTCTGAACGACGCCTGGACGACTGATAGACTCGCGCGCGCATGAGACAGATCGTTTTCGACACCGAGACCACGGGTCTCGAACACTCCGCGGGCCACCGCATCATCGAGATCGGCTGCGTCGAGATCGTGAACCGGCGCCTGACCGGACGGAAGTTCCATCGATACCTTAACCCCGAGCGCGAGATCGACACCGGCGCGCTGGCCGTTCATGGCATCGACCTCGCGAAACTGCAGAGCGCGCCGAAGTTCGCCGAGATCGCCGACGAACTGATCGCGTTCATCGAGGGCGCGGAGCTCATCATCCACAATGCGCCCTTCGACGTGGGATTCCTCGACGCGGAGCTCGCGCGGCTGCCGGGCGGGTCGCGCAACGTGTCGGCACTGTGCCGCGTGCTCGACACGCTGGCGCTGGCGCGAAGCCTGCATCCCGGTCAGCGCAACAGTCTCGATGCGCTGTGCAAGCGTTACAGCGTGGACAACACCAAGCGCGAGCTGCACGGCGCGCTGCTCGACGCCGGCATCCTGGTCGACGTGTATCTCGCGATGACCGGCGGGCAGAGCGCATTGGCGCTCGACTCGGGCTCGCGCGGCGCAGGCGCGCGCACGCTGGTGGCGTCGGTGTCGCTGCGCACGCCCGGCGTGGTGCTCGCGGTGCCGGTGCCCGACGCCGATGAGTTGCGCCAGCACGAAGCCATGCTCGACCTGATCCACAAATCCAGCGGCGGCAAGACCGTGTGGCGCGCACTCGACGCGCCGGCCGCAAACTGAGGAACATCGATGAAGATCCTACTGACCGGCGCGGCCGGATTCATCGGGTTCCACGTGGCGCAGAAGCTGCTGGCGCGTGGTGACGAGGTTCTCGGCCTCGACAACCTCAACGACTACTACGACCCGAACCTCAAGCGCTCCCGGCTCTCGATCCTCGAAAAGCAGTCGAAGTTCCGCTTCGTGAAGATGGACCTGGCCGACCGGGGCGGCATGAAATCGCTGTTCGCGCGCGAGAAATTCCCGCGCGTCATCCACCTCGCCGCGCAGGCCGGCGTGCGTTACTCGCTCGAGAATCCGCAGGCGTACATCGACAGCAACGTGACCGGCACGCTCAACGTGCTCGAGGGCTGTCGGCACAACGCCGCGGAACACCTGGTGTTCGCCTCGACCAGCTCGGTGTACGGGCTAAATACCAACATGCCGTTCTCGGTGCACCGCGGCGTGGATCACCCCGTTTCGCTGTACGCGTCCACCAAGCGCGCCAACGAACTCATGGCGCACAACTACGCGGAGTTGTTCAAACTACCGGTGACCGGGCTGCGCTTCTTCACCGTGTATGGTCCGTGGGGCCGGCCCGACATGGCGCTGTTCCTGTTCACGAAGAACATTCTCGAGGGCAAGCCCATCGACGTGTTCAATCACGGCCATCACAAGCGCGACTTCACGTTCGTGGATGACATCGCCGAAGGCGTGGTGCGCGCCTGCGACCGCGTGGCGACCGCAGACGCGGGCTGGAACGCGGCGCAACCGGATCCGGCTACCTCGAGCGCGCCGTTCCGCATCTACAACATCGGCAACAACGCGCCCGTGGATCTCATCCGCTACATCGAGGTGCTCGAGGATTGCCTCGGCAGGAAGGCCGTCAAGAACATGCTGCCGATGCAGAAGGGCGATGTGGCGGACACCTACGCCGACGTCGACGACCTGGTGCGCGACGTGGGCTACAAGCCCGCCACCTCCGTCGAAGTCGGCATCCGCCGCTTCGTCGACTGGTACCTGGAGTACTACAAGAAAGAGGCGCCGCGCGTCGAGCGCGTGACCAACCTCGGCTGATACTCAGGTGCCGGGCCGGGATAACCCCGGAATAACGTAGTATCCCGGCCATGAAAGTCCCACTTCTCGATCTCAAGCCGCAGTATCGTGCGCTCAAGCCCGAGCTCGACGCGGCGCTGCTGCGCGTGGCCGAGTCGCAATACTTCATCCTCGGCCCCGAGGTGAAGGCGCTGGAAGCGGCCACCGCCAAGTACTCCGGCTGCAAGTTCGGCATCGGCCTCTCGTCGGGCACCGACGCGCTGCTCATCGCGCTCATGGCGCTCGACATCGGCGCCGGCGATGAAGTGATCACCTCGCCGTACACCTTCTTCGCCACCGCGGGAACGATCGCGCGCGTCGGGGCGCGTCCCGTCTTCGTCGACATCGAGCCCGCCACCTTCAACATTTCGCCGGACGCCATCGAGCGCGCCATCACGCCGCGCACGCGCGCCATCATGCCCGTGCACCTGTACGGCCAGATGGCCGACATGGACCGCATCATGGACATCGCCCGCCATCACGGCCTGCGCGTCATCGAAGACGCCGCGCAGGCGATCGGCTCCGAGGACGCCAAGGGCCGGCGCGCCGGCTCCATCGGCGACATCGGCTGCCTGTCGTTCTTCCCGACCAAGAATCTCGGCGCCTTCGGCGACGCCGGCGCCTGCGTCACCAACGACGAGCAGCTCGCGGCCAAACTACTCAAGCTGCGCGTACACGGCATGGAGCCGAAGTACTACCACGAGCTCATCGGCGGCAACTTCCGCCTCGACGAGATACAGGCCGCGGTGCTCAACGTGAAGCTGCCGCACCTCGACTCCTGGAGCGCGGCCCGCCAGCGTAATGCGGCGTTCTACGACGCCGCGTTCGCGCAGGCCAATATCCAGGGCCTCGTGACGCCGCCGCCCGCGGCCAGGGGCTCGCGCCACATCTACAACCAGTACTGCATCCGCGTGCCGCGTCGCGACGAGCTGCGAGCAGATCTCGGCGCGGCTGGCGTCGGTGCGGAGATCTACTATCCATTGCCGCTGCACATGCAGCGCTGCTTCGCCTATCTCGGGCACCAGCCGGAAGACTTCCCGGAGAGCCTGCGCGCGTCGCAGGAGAGTCTCGCGCTGCCGATCTACCCGGAGCTGGAGCAGTCGCAACTTCGGTACGTTGTCGATACCATCGCGGCCTCTTTTCAGAACCCGGCTGCCCCGCAGTAAGGCTCCCGCCATGGCCAATGACAGTCTGAACGCCGCCTGGCGTGCCGTCCTGGCGCGCGCGAACGAAACCCGCGCCGTCCCGCTGCGCGCCCTGCGCGACGCCGATCCGGCGCGTGGCCGCGAGATGTCGCGCGAGGCTTGCGGGGTGTACCTCGATTTCTCGCGCCAGCGCGTCGACGCCGATGCCCTGCGCCAGCTCGCGAGCCTCGCCGATGCCGCGCGATTGCGCGATGCCATCGACGCCATGTGGCGTGGCGATGCCATCAATTCAACCGAAGGACGCGCCGTGCTGCACACGGCTTTGCGTACACCTGCCGCCGTTGACTCGGCTCCCGGTGGCGCGGAGATCGGGCGCCAGGTGCTCGAGGAACGCGAGCGCATGCTGGCGTTCGCGGAAGACGTCCGCGCCGGCGTCATCAAGGGATCGGGCGGCGGCCGCATCACCACGGTCATCAACATCGGCATCGGCGGGTCCGACCTCGGTCCCGCGATGGCGGTGGAAGCGCTGCACCCGCTGACCGCGAATGCGCCGCGCGTGCGTTTCGTATCGAACGTCGACGGCACCGACCTCGCCAACGCGCTGGAGAATGCCGACGCGGCCGGCACGTTGTTCATCGTCGCCTCCAAGACCTTCACCACCCAGGAGACGCTGGCGAATGCGCGCACCGCGCGCGCCTGGCTCGCGGGCGCCCTGGGCGAGGCGGCGGTCCCCGCGCATTTCGCCGCGGTATCCACCAACGCCACCGCCATGGACGCCTTCGGCGTCAATCCTAACTACCGCTTCATGATGTGGGACTGGGTGGGCGGCCGCTATTCCATGTGGTCGTCGATCGGTGTATCACTGGCGATTGCCATCGGCCGCGCGGCCTTCCTCGAGTTCCTCGCGGGCGGCCATGCCATGGACGAACATTTCCGGGGCGCGCCCTGGGATCGCAACCTGCCCGTGCTCATGGGACTGTTGGGCGCGTGGAACATCAACGGCCTCGAGCTGCCGACGCTCGCGGTGCTGCCCTACGACGGCCGATTGAAGCGCTTTCCCGCCTACCTCCAGCAGCTCGACATGGAGAGCAACGGCAAGTCCGTGGACGTCACCGGCCAACCGGCCGCGCACGCCACGGCGCCGGTGATCTGGGGCGAGGCGGGCAACAACGCGCAGCACTCGTTCTTTCAGATGCTGCACCAGGGCACGCCGCGCGCGGCGATGGACTTGCTGGTGCCCGCGCGTTCCTCCTGCGGCAACCAGCCGCAGGCCGAGCTCGCCATCGCCAACTGCCTGGCGCAGGCCGACGC
>DATLDQ010000012.1:0-10371 GCA_035525785.1 Steroidobacteraceae bacterium
ACCCCGATGGTTCTCAACACGCGCCCGCTGTTCAAGCTCATGGTGGAGCGCAAGGCGTCCGACCTGTTCTTCACTTCGAACTCGCCTATCAAGGTGAAGATCGAAGGCGCGATCATCCCGATCAACAAACAGATCCTGACGCCGGAAACCGTGCGCCAGGCTGCCTACGGCCTCATGACGCCGGACCAGCTCGAGAGCTTCAAGCGGGAGCTGGAGATCGATTTCGCGCTCTCCGAGCCCGGGCTAGGGCGCTTCCGCGTCAACGTCTTCTACCAGCGCGGTTACCCCGCGATGGTGCTGCGCTACATCAGCGCCGACATGCCGAAGCTCGACCAGCTCGGCCTGCCCGACATGTTCAAGGACCTCATCATGATGAAGCGTGGGCTCATCCTGATGGTCGGCGCCACCGGCTCCGGCAAGTCCACGTCGATCGCCGCGATGATCAACCATCGCAATGAAGTGTCCTCGGATCACATCGTGACCATCGAGGACCCGATCGAATTCCTGCACACGAACAAGCGCTCGATCGTGAACCAGCGCGAAGTGGGCCTCGACACGAAATCGTTCGCCCGCGCGTTGCGCGGCGTCATGCGCGCCGCGCCCGACGTCATCCTCATCGGCGAAATCCGCGACCGGGAGACGATGGAGGCGGCGATCAACCTGTCCGGCACCGGCCACCTGGTGCTGTCGACGCTGCATGCGAACAACAGCGCCGAAACGCTCGACCGCATCATCAACATGTTCCCGCATGACCAGCACAACCAGATATTTCTCGACCTGTCGCAGTACCTGCGGGCGATCATGTCGCAGCGACTGGTCGTCGGTAAGGATGGCAAGCGCATGGCCGCCATCGAGGTCATGCTGAATACGCCGTACATCACCGAGCTCGTCAAGAAGGGCGACGTCTCGGGCATCAAGGAAGCTATTGTTGCAAGCTCCGAACGCGGCGTGCAGAGCTTCGACATGGCTTTGCTGAATCTTTACAAGCAGGGCCGCATCGAGCTCGAAGAAGCGCTCGCCAACGCGGACTCGCGCTCCAATCTCGAAGCCAAGATCAACTTCGGCTGACGCGTCGCGCAGCCTCGCGCGTCGTTGAATCCATCCGGCCTGGCCATCGTTTGGCCGCGGGGCCTGCGAGTTATCGCGTCGTTGGCCGCCATCGGCGAGTCCGCCGCCTCCGGCCGATTCGAACGAATCTCGACGGGTCGCGTCGCCTTGCCCGGGCGGCGGCCACCCGCACGCGGCCGGTTGGGGAACCAAACTACCAGACGATTGCCTTATGATGCGCCCGCGCATTGGCGCGGGACCATACTAACTAACGGATGTCTGAATGACCAAACGACGCAGCCGCGCGCCGGCACTCCCGCTGGCCCTCGCGAGCGCAATCGCGCTCGCACTCGCTTCCACCACCGCGCTGGCCGATGACTACCGCGTCGAGGCACGGGCTACCTACACTCGCGATGAGCTGCCCAATTTCAACATCGTGGGTGATCCGCAAATGTTCTCGCTGGGGGGCGCGTGGTACTTCGCGCCGGTGTCCACCGATGGCGTACCGCTCGCGGAGGCGGCCTACCTCGGCCATGCAAGCTACGTGGGGGCCGTCGCGGCGCGCTTCGAGGTGTACGGCACGGACCTGTACTCGCAAGCCGCGAGCATTGGCTACTACATTCCCGGCACCATGTTCTTTGCCGGCGTTGGCGCTTCCCGCGACGAGCAGGCGATCGCGGTCAGTTCCACGACCGTGCTGACCGACTACCGCACCACGTGGTTCGGTACCGTCGGTATCACGCCGCTCGACGGCCTGATGATCACTACCAACTTGAGAGAGCGTGGCTACGACCCCAATATCACCGCGCGCCATGTCGGGAAACTGCCGAACGGACACTTTTACGCGGGCAGTGTGAATCTCGTCGATCCCGATGATGGTGATACGTCCTTCGGCGTGGACTTCGACTACTACTTCGACGACAGCACCAGCCTCGGAGTCGGCTATGACGACGGCGGCGAGCGCTTCGAGCTGCGCGCGGAGAAGTTCTTCTCCGGCAGCTGGGCCGCCGGGGTGTCGGCCTACGCGGCCGACGGCGCGAACGGGTTGGGTCTGCACGTCACGTGGCGGCACTGATTCGCGCGTCACGTCGGGTCACGCGTGGCATCGCGCGCACGCGGGCGATACACGCCGCCCCGCATGACCATGCGGTAGGTAGACCGGCAGTCGCGCACGAAACCCCGCAAATCGTAGCCGGCATGCTGCAGTACGCGTTGGTGGTCGAAGTACACCACGCAGGCCGACATCGTCACGAGCGAGCGATGCAGGTATTCCACGAAGCGGCGGCGGATGGGGCCGCGATCGCCGCGCAAGGTCAGGAGCAGCTGCGTCTCGTAACGCAGGTGCAGTGATTCGTCGGCGCACATGGTGCGGCAGATGGTCTTGAGGCAGCGCGACGCCGTCGCGCGCGCCAGCGCACGGTAGTACACGAACCCGATCATCTCCGCGGTCACGAGGACGGTGACCGCCGCTTCGAAACCGGCGAGCTTGCGCAGCACGCGGAAGATCGAATCCGTCCAGCTCTTCTGCTTGAGCGGGATGCCGTTGGCGAGCATGAACGACTTGAGCTGCGCGGCGTGGTGCTGCTCCTCCTTGATGAAGAGCGCGGTCACGGCCGGCAGCGCGCGCAGGTTGCGTCGCGCCGCGAACTCCTCGGCGAACTTCAGCAGCGTGCGTCCCTCTGATTGCTCGCCCAGCTGGAACGTGGCGATCGAGCCTGCGATGCGCCGGCACTCCTCGTCGGTGAGCCAGTCTTCCTTCCCCGGCCGGTGGATGACGAGCTTCGGTGCCCGCGCCGAAAAGATCTCGAGCCAGTAGTTCCAGTCGAACATGCGCAGCACCTCGTAGAGATCGCGAGTCTGCGGACTGGCGTTCCCGCGATGGTGATATCTGCGGGCGGGAATCTGGCGAATTGTGGCGAGGCATCCCGGGAAAATCCCGGCACTGGCCCGGGACCGCCGAGCTCGCGTCGCGCTAGCCTGCGGCATGAGAAAAACGGAGTTACCGATGAACCGGCAAGTGATCCAAACCGACGAAGCGCCGCGTTCCCCGCTCTATAGCCAAGGCATCCGCTCGGGCGCCGCGCTCTACGTCTCCGGCATGACCGGCATCGACGTGAAGATGCAGAAGCTGGCCGGGCCGACCATCCAGGAACAGACGCGCCAGGCGATACGCAATTGCGAAGCCGTGCTGCGCGCGGCCGGCGCGTCACTCGCAAACGTGGTGGAAGTGCAGGCGTTGTTGGCCCGTCCCGAAGATTTCGCCGGCTTCAACGAGGCATATGCGGAATCGTTCGCCTCCGACCCGCCCACCCGCTCGGTCGGCCGACTGGGTCCGGACCTGCCGGGCCTGCTGGTGTCGATCCGGATGACCGCGGCAGTCGCCGACTAGCCGAACACCGCGCGCGAATCGAACACGGGGCCATCCACGCAGACGCGTTTCATCGCGGGGCCGTCCGGAGTTGCCACCTTCACGGTGCAACCCGCGCAGCCACCCACGGCGCAGGCCATGAACTCCTCGAGCGACACCTGGCAGGGCACATCGTGCTTCGCCGCCACCTTTGCCATCGCCTCGAGCATGGGTGTGGGGCCGCAGGAGAAGACTTCGACCTCCGCCTTCGCGGCGGCGTCCAGCGCGCCTAACCACTCGTCCGCGAGCTGCGTGACGAACCCGTCATAGCAGCCGGGAAAACCGGCCTTGCTCGCGAGCCTGCTGGGGACGCCCCAGCCGTCCAGCAGCGGCATGGCGGCGATGGCGCCTGCCGGGATGCCGGGCACGAGAATGGTCGAAGGCCGAGCCTTGAACGGGAACGGAATCTCCGACCCCATGAGCACCAGCGGATTCCACGAGGCTCGGGCGTCGTCGCGCGCGGCGGTCATCCACTCGGCCAGGAACACCATGGGCGGAATACCCACGCCGCCACCCACCAACAGCGATCGCGGCTTGCGAGGATCGGGGCGGAACGGCTGGCCGATGGGGCCCAGCACGCTGAGACAGTCGCCCACGCGACGGCGCGACAGCGCGCGCAGGCCGGGCCCGACGACCTTGTAGAGGATCTCGACCCAGCCTTCGGCGGCGTTCACACGCTGGATGCTGAGCGGCCGGCGCATGGGCACGTCCGGATCGCAGGTCAGATGCACGAAGCTGCCGGGCAGCGCGCGCGCGGCACACTTCGGCGCGGACACGCGCAATACGAACTGGTCACCGGGCCAGGTTTCCTGCGCGAGGAGCTTGCCTTCCTCGAGGAAGATGCTGCCGCGATGCGCGGGATGGGTACCGTGGCCGCGCCCGGATTCCTCGTGCGGAGCCTTTGCAGTGTCGACCGAGCTCATTTGCGGCCCTCGATCACGGCCTCGAGCACCGCCATGCGCACGGCCACGCCGTTGCGCACCTGCTCGCGTATCACCGACTGCGAGCCGTCGGCGACCTCGGACGAGATCTCGATGCCGCGGTTCATCGGCTGCGGATGCATGACGATGGCGTCGGGCTTCGCCCTGGCCAGCCTCTCGGCCGAGAGGCCGTATTTGGCGAAGTAGCGATCGGCGTCCGGAACTTGAGCCGTGGCCATGCGCTCCTTCTGGATGCGCAACCTCATGACCACGTCGACCCCGGCGAGGCCGGAATCGAGCGATGCGAAGCGTTCGCAGCCTACGAACTCGTTCTCATCGGGCATCAGGGCTTTGGGCGCGACCACGCGGATCTCGCCGACACCCAGTGTCGACAGGACCTGCCACGCCGATCGCGCGACGCGCGAATGCTTCACGTCCCCGACGATGGCTACCTTGAGCCCGTCGAACCGCTGCTTGTGCTGCTGAATGGTCAACGCGTCGAGCAGCCCCTGCGTGGGATGCGACACGCTGCCTTCGCCTGCCGACAGCACGCTGGCGTGCGGCTGCACGTGGGACGCCACGAGGCCCGGCACGCCGACCTCGGCATCGCGTATCACGAACACGTCCACGTGGCAGGCTTCGAGCGTGTAGATGGTGTCGAGCATGCTCTCGCCCTTCACGCGCGAGGACAGCTGCACTTCGAGATTGACCACGTCGGCTCCGAGACGCTTTGCCGCGAGCTCGAACGACACGCGCGTGCGCGTCGATGGTTCGGTGAACAGGTTCGCGACGGTGATGCCGGCCAGCGCGGTCTTTCGTACCGGCGCCTGCCCGACGGGCTTCACGAATTTTTGCGCGCGTTCGAGCAGCGCTTCGATCTGCGATCGGGTCAGGCCTTCGAGAGTCAGAAGATGCCGCAGGGAGCCATCGGGTCGGGTCTGTGAAGTCATGTTTTCGTAGTTTGTTGCTCGAACCATCGTTCCAGGATCACCGCGGCGGCCACGGCATCGACGTCCTCGCGCGTCACGCGCCGCCGGCGCTCACCGCTGGCGCGCGCGTCGCGCAGCCGCTCCTCGGCGTCTTGCGAGGACCAGCGCTCGTCGACCAGATCGACGGGAAGGCAGCAGCGTTGCGCGAGCTCGCCGGCGAAGCGGCGCGCGGCTTCGGTCAGGGCGCTGACCGAGCCGTCGGCATTATAGGGCTCGCCCACGGCGATGCGCGCCGGCCGGGTGTCCGCCAGCACGCGATCGAGCGCGGTCCAGTCGGCGCCCTTGGGCCCGTTGGCGATGGTCGTACGGGGATGCGCGTTGCGCGTCAGCGTATCGCCGCTGGCGACGCCAATACGCCGGAGCCCGAAGTCGAGTGCGAGGACTATGGTTGGATGTTTGGACGCCTGGTCAGGCATGTCCGGCGAACGACGTGAGCTGCCCGGCTTCCACGCCGAGCAACCGGAGCGATGCAAGCCAGCGCTCCTCGTAGGGCAGATCGAAGATCACGCCTTCATCCGCCGGTACGGAAAGCCAGGAGTTGTCGAGCAGCTCTTTTTCGAGCTGACCGGCTTCCCATCCCGCGTAGCCAAGCGCGATGAAAGCCTTCTCGGGTCCGGTGCCCGTGGCCATGGCCGCCAGCACGTCGCGCGAAGTCGTGACCTGGATGGAGTCGGAAATCTTGTGCGTCGAATCCCATTCACCGCCGGGGCGATGCAGCACGAAGCCGCGGTCCTGGTGGACGGGGCCGCCGCGCAGCACGGGCAGGTCGGCGGCGCGCTGGTCCGTGGGTTCGATCTTCATCTGCTCGAACACTTCGGAGAGCGTCATCGACAGCGGTCGGTTGAGGACGATGCCCAGTGCGCCTTTGTCGCCGTGCTCGCAGATCAGTGAAACAGTCTGCGAGAAATTCGGGTCCGTCAGCTGCGGCATCGCGATCAGCAGGTGATTGGACAGACTGGTGGCGCCGCCTTTCATGCGGCCAATCTTACTGGGAATCGGCTGGGGCGGTAAGTTTTCCGGGACTCGAACTGCCGCCCTCGAACTCCCAGCGGTACGTGAAACGCATGAGCCGGTACTTGTCAGCGAGTTCCTTCGGAAAAGGATCGAAAGGACTGGCCAGTTTCAGGATATCGAGCGCCGCCTGGTCGAGCTTCGCCGACCCGCTCGACGTGCGGATGACCGCGGATTCGAGGCGCCCGTCAGCCAGGATGACGACCTCGATGTCGGGATTGCGCTTGGCCGGCGCGCGCCAGGCGGCCTGCGGGTAATTCAGCGTGCCCAGGCGCTCGATCTTGGTACGCCAGCCGACGAGGTAGGGCGCCAGCACCGCCTCGCGCGTGTCAGGCGTCACCCACAATTCGTCGCGTTGCGCGCCGTTTATCTTCTGATCCTGCACGTCGTCGACGCCGATCTTGTCGCGCTCGTTGTTGCCCTCGGTGAGGACTGGCACCTCGGTCATTTCCGTGAGGCTGGCCGGCGGCGCGAAGTAGACGATCTCGGGCATCGACGCGCTGGTAGTTAGGACATGGTTGTCGGCCGTGGAGAGCAGCGCGCCGACGTCGTCCTGCAGGGTCGAGCCGTCCACGCGCCCGTCGTGCGCGGCGTTCTCGGAGGCCGCGCGCAGCGACTGCGCCTCGTCGGCGTTGCGCGCATTGCCCGAACCGAGCTGGGTGCGCTGCGCGAGATACGATGCGTCGTCGTTCTTGCGGGCTTCCGGGATGTCGTTCGAGACGATGATGACTTCGAGACCGCGCGGCAGGCCGTCACGGGTCTTCGGGCCGCCGAAGGTGATGCCGACGATCAGCACGCCATGGACCAGCGCCGCCATGAAGATGGTGGTGGTCAGGCGGTCGCGAGTGGGCGCGTTGCCCTCGCGCAATTGCAGTGCGCGGGCCGTCATCTCACTTCGTGCGGGTGCCTAGTCGGCGTTCGAATGCGGCAATTACCATATCTCCGATATTGAGCCCGAACTGCTGGTCGAGTTCACGTATTCCTGTCGGACTCGTGACGTTGATCTCGGTCACGAAGCCACCGATGACGTCGATGCCGACGAAGACCATGCCGCGTTCCGCGAGCACCGGGCCGATCTCCGCGGCCAGCCAGCGATCGCGCTCGGTGAGCTCGCGCCCCACGCCCTTGGCGCCCGCGGCCAGGTTGCCACGGTTGTCGTCCGCGGCAGGGATACGTGCCAGCGCGTAAGGGACTGGCTGGCCGTCGATGAGCAGCACGCGCGAATCGCCGCCAGTGACGATCTCGGGCACGTAGCGCTGGGCGATCGCGAACCGATGACCGTAGTCGGTCAACGTTTCGATGATGACGGGCAGGTTCTTGTCGTCCTTCTCGGCGACGAAGATTGATTTGCCGCCCATGCCGTCCAGGGGCTTCACGACGATCGTGCCGAATTCCTGCGCGAAGGCGCGGATCTCGGTGGCCGAGCGGGTGATGAGCGTGGGCGCGCAGCACTGCGGGAACCACGCCGTGAACACCTTCTCGTTCATGTCGCGCAGCCCCTGTGGCTTGTTGGCAACGAAGGCGCCCTGGATCTCCGCGCGCTCCAGGATGTACGTGGTGTAGATGTACTCGGCGTCGAAGGGCGGGTCCTTGCGCATGAACACGCAGTCGAACTCGCCGAGCTTCATCTCGGTCTGCTCGCCGAGCTCAAACCACTTTCCGGGATTGGCGAAGACCTGCAGCGGGCGTCCGCGTCCGAGTGCCACCCCGTCGCGCAGATAGAGATCGGATTGCTCGAAGTAGGTGAGTTGCCAGCCACGTGCGGCCGCCGCAAGCAACATCGCAAGTGTGGAGTCCTTCGCAAATTTGATCTTCGCGATGGGGTCCATTACGACGGCAAGACTAGTAGTTTTCGTCATCGACGACTCCGACCTCAAAAACGTGACGTGACCGGCATAGCCGGGGGTATTCCTATATGTTAAAACGCCGTTCAGCTTGCAGCGCACTACCGCTTTTCAATAGCGGTTCACATGCGGTTTCTGGCGGCTTTTTTGTTTGTTCAGCAGAGGATTGCGTGTGAACGACACCAGCTCCCACTTCAAGGGTCTGAAGGTCCTCGTCATCGACGATTCCAAGACCATTCGCAAGACCGCTGAGACCCTCCTCGCGAAGGAAGGTTGCGAGGTCTACACGGCGGTCGACGGTTTCGATGCGCTGGCGAAGGTCGCCGACTACACGCCCGACATCGTGTTCGTCGACATCATGATGCCGCGTCTCGACGGCTATCAGACGTGCTCGCTCATCAAGCACAACAAGGTATTCAGGTCGATTCCAGTGATCATGCTTTCATCGAAGGATGGGCTGTTCGACCGTGCGCGCGGGCGCATCGTGGGCTCGGAGTATTACCTCACGAAGCCTTTCACGAAGGACGAGCTGCTGTCTGCCATCGAGACGCACGTCGCTGCGAGGTGAGTATGGCTCTCATTTTGATCGTGGATGATTCCCCGACCGAAGTGCACGTCATGAAGAAGGCGTTGGAGAAGTCTGGTTACCAGACGGCCACCGCCAACGACGGCGCCGAGGGCGTGCGCATGGCACGCGAGATGACTCCCGATCTCATCTTCATGGACGTGGTGATGCCCGGCGTCAACGGCTACCAGGCCACACGCACGCTCGCCAACGATCCGAAGACCAAGACCATTCCCATCATCATGGTCACCTCCAAGGGCCAGGAGACCGACAAGATCTGGGGGCTGCGCCAGGGCGCCGTCGATTACATGGTCAAGCCGGTCTCTCCCGACCAACTCGTTGCCAAGGCGCAGGCGACTCTCGCCGCCTGATGTGAACGCCTAGAGAAATGAGCGCCAGTCGTCAATGAACGAAGCAGTTACTCTCAAAAGCCTGCGCGACCGTCCCTTCGAGCTCCTCGCCGAGCTCGAACGGCGTGGCCGCGCGGTCACCGCTGCCGCTGCGTCCGAGAATCCGGGCGCGCGCGAGTGGGTGGGCGTCGCTTTTCGCATGGCCGGCGAGCTGTATCTGGCCGCGCGCGAGGAAACCCGAGAAGTGCTCGCCGTGCCGCCCGGCCTCACGCGTGTACCCGGCGCCAAGACCTGGGTGAAAGGCATCGCCAACGTTCGCGGACAGTTGCTTCCCATTCTCGACCTGCGCCAGTACCTGGGCAGCGGGGTCACGCCGAACTCGCGCAACGTGCGCGTCATTGTCGTCAATCACCGCGAAGTGCCGGCGGGTCTGCTCGTCGATGAAGTGCTGGGCTTCCGACGCTTCTCCGAATCCGAATTCACCGGTGACGCACCGCCGACCGTGGTGCGTTGCGAGCGTTATCTCGCGGGCGCGTTCAAGCGCGGGCCCGAGCAATGGCCGGTATTGAGCCTTCGACAGCTGGTGGAGAGCCCGTCCTTCCAGGAGGCCGCGGCATGAACACCGAGACGGTGGGCGCTTCGCGCTCGCTCAAGTCGATCAATGGTCTGATCAGCGTGACGCTGGTCTGCGCGGTGCTCGCGGCGCTCGCGGCGCTGGCCGGCTACTTCATCGACCTCAGTGTCCTCTATATCGTGGCAGCCGCCCTGGCGGTGGTCGCGGTGGTGCCGTGCCTGCTCATGTTCCAGCGTGTGAAGGCAGTAGAAGCCGATTTCGGCCATCGCGAGGCGCTATCGATGGCGCAACGCAAGGAAACCGAGCGCAACCAGCAGGCTATCCTGCGGCTCCTCGACGAACTCGCGCCGCTTGCCGACGGCGACCTCACCGTGCAGGCCACGGTGACCGAAGACATCACGGGCACGATCGCAGACTCGATCAACTACGCCATCGGCGTGCTTCGCGACCTGGTGAGCACGATCAACCAGTCGGCGATCCAGCTCGATGGCGCCACCCGACAGACGCAGGCGCTGTCCTCGCACCTCGCCAAGGCGGCGAGTGCGCAGACCAAGCAGATCTCGGGCGCGACGGAATCCGCGAGCAACATGGCGGCCTCCACCGAGGCGATCTCCGGCAATTCCGAGCGCGCTTCCGATGTCGCGCGTCACTCGGTGGACGTGGC
>DATLDQ010000041.1:0-15658 GCA_035525785.1 Steroidobacteraceae bacterium
ATGTCGTACACCACGCGCGAGATGCCCTTCACCTCGTTGACGATGCGCCGTGAGCACACATCGAGGAAGTCGTACGGCAGCCGCGCCCAGTGTGCCGTCATGAAGTCGATGGTCTCGACGGCACGCAATGCGATCACGTAGTCGTATCGGCGCCCATCGCCCATCACGCCCACCGAGCGCACGGGCAGGAACACGGCGAATGCCTGCGAAGTCTTGTCATACAGGTCGTGGCGGCGCAGCTCTTCGATGAAGATGTGATCCGCCTTGCGCAGCAGGTCCGCATAGTCCTTGCGCACCTCGCCGAGGATGCGCACGCCGAGACCCGGGCCCGGGAACGGATGGCGATACACCATCTCGCGCGGCAGGCCGAGTTCAACGCCTAACTTTCGCACCTCGTCCTTGAACAGTTCGCGCAGCGGCTCCACGAGCTTCATGCGCATGTTGGCCGGCAGGCCGCCTACGTTGTGGTGGCTCTTGATCACGTGCGCCTTGCCGGTTTTGGACCCGGCGGACTCGATCACGTCAGGGTAGATGGTTCCCTGCGCGAGGAAGTCCACGCCCTCGAGCTTGTGGGATTCCTCGTCGAACACCTTGATGAACTCGGCGCCGATGATCTTGCGCTTGCGCTCCGGATCGCTCTCGCCGCGCAACGCGCCGAGGAAACGCGCCTCGGCGTCGACGCGGATCACCTTCACGCCGAGGTTGCGCGCGAAGATTTCCATGACGGCATCGCCCTCGTTGAGGCGCAGCAGGCCGTGGTCGACGAACACACAGACGAGCTGGTCGCCGATGGCCTTGTGCAGCAGCGCCGCGACCACCGAGGAATCCACGCCACCGGACAGGCCCAGCAACACCCTGCCCTTGCCCACCTGCGCGCGCACGCGCGCGATGGCGTCGTCGATGATGTTGCCCACACTCCACAGCGGTTCACAGGCGCAGATCTCGCGCACGAAACGCTCGAGCAGCACCTTACCCTGGAGCGTGTGCGTGACCTCGGGATGAAACTGCACCGCGTAGAAGCGGCGCGCCTCGTCGAACATGGCGGCGAGCGGCGCATTGCCCGAGCTCGCGGCCACGGTGAAGCCCGGTGGCAGTGCATCCACCTTGTCGCCGTGGCTCATCCAGACGTCGAGCACGCCGCGGCCTTGCGCATCCTGGCGATCGAACACGCCGTCGAACAGCTTGTTCGGAGTGACGCTGGTCACTTCGGCGTAGCCGAACTCGCGGTGATTCGAGGTGACCACGCGGCCGCCGAGCTGCTGCGCCATGGTCTGCATGCCGTAGCAGATGCCGAGCACCGGCACGCCGATCTCGAACACGGACTGCGGCGCGCGCGGCGGTTCCTGGTCGGTGACGGATTCGGGGCCGCCGGACAGGATGATGCCGGTGGGATGCCACTTGCGGACATCCTCGTTGGTAACGTCCCACGGAAGGATTTCGCAATAGACGCCGAGCTCGCGCACGCGGCGCGCGATGAGCTGGGTGTACTGGGCGCCGAAGTCGAGGATCAGGACGCGCGAGGAGTGGATGTCGGGCTGGGGGTTCGCCGAAGAACTCATCGCTGCATTGCTCATCTGACCCTCGTGGCTAAGAAGCGCGGTAGTTCGGCGCTTCCTTCGTGATCTGCACGTCGTGCACGTGGCTCTCGCGCATTCCGGCGCCGGTGACGCGCACGAACTTCGGGCGCGACCGCATCTCGGAGATGTTCTTGCTGCCGGTGTAACCCATCGCCGCGCGCAGACCGCCCGCGAGCTGATGGAGGATGGACACGAGGCTGCCCTTGTAGGGCACGCGTCCCTCGACGCCTTCGGGCACGAGCTTCTCGAGCTCCGAGGCCGTGTCCTGGAAGTACCGATCGGCCGAACCGTGGCGCTCGCTCATGGCGCCCAGCGAACCCATGCCGCGGTACGACTTGTACGAACCGCCCTGGTAGAGCTCGACTTCGCCGGGACTCTCTTCGGTACCCGCGAACAACCCGCCGATCATGATGGCGTCCGCGCCCGCGACAATGGCCTTGGCGATGTCCCCGCTGAACCGGATGCCGCCATCGGCGATGACCGGGACCTGGTTCTCCACCGCGCCAGCCACGTTCGAAACCGCCGAGATCTGCGGCACTCCGACGCCAGCGACGATACGCGTGGTGCAGATGGAGCCGGGGCCGATGCCAACCTTGATGCCGTCGACGCCCGCCTTCACGAGATCGCGCGCGGCTTCGGCCGTGGCCACGTTGCCCCCGATGATCTGCAGGTCGCCGAATTTGGCCTTGATCTTCCTGATGGTGTCGAGCACGCCCTTGGAATGGCCATGCGCGGTATCCACCACGACCACGTCCACGCCACCATCGCGGAGCGCCGCGACGCGCTCGAGCGTGTCCGCGGCCGTACCCACGGCAGCGCCCACTCGCAGGCGGCCGGAGGGGTCCTTGCAGGCACGCGGGAATTCCGTGGCCTTCTGGAAATCCTTCACGGTGATCATGCCGCGCAGCTCTTCGGCGCCGTTGACCACCAGCACTTTCTCGATGCGGTGCTTGTGCAACAGCAGCAGCACTTCTTCTTTCGGCGCGTTCTCGCGCACGGTGATCAGGCGTTCCTTGGGAGTCATCACCGAGGAAACGGGCGCGTCGAGCTTCTCTTCGAAGCGCAGGTCGCGGTGCGTGACGATGCCCACCACCTTGGAACCCGTGACCACCGGCACGCCGGAGATGCCCTTGGATCTGGTTAGTTCGATGACCTGGCGGATCGTCATCTCCGGCGCCACCGTGATCGGGTCGCGGATGACGCCGCTCTCGAACTTCTTGACCCGTGCGACCTCGGCGGCCTGCCCTTCGATGGTCATGGACTTGTGGATGATGCCGATGCCGCCTTCCTGGGCCATGGTGATGGCCAGGCGCGCTTCGGTGACGGTGTCCATGGCGGCGGACACGAGCGGGAGATTGAGCTTTATGCCCTTGGTGAGGCGCGTCGAGAGATCGACTTCGCGAGGCAGGATTTCCGAGTAAGCCGGTACTAAAAGAACGTCGTCGAAGGTCAACGCTTCTTCGAGAATTCGCATGGGAGTGTCAGGGGGTAGCCGACGATGCGGGATTCTAATGGGGACATTCCTGATTTGCTAGCAAATGGGGACGTGCCTCAGGCAGGCGCGTCCCCATTTGCCCTACGGCGCAAATCAGGAATGTCCCCATTAGAATCGTGCCCGTGAACTTTCCCCTCTTCCCGCCCGTCTCGGAACGCCCACGGGGCCCCGAGCGAGACGTCTACACGGTTTCGCGCCTCAATAAAGAGGTGCGGCTGCTGCTCGAAGCCGGCTTGCCGCTGCTCTGGCTCGAGGGTGAATTGTCGAATTTCGCCGCCCCTGCCTCCGGCCACTGGTACTTCTCGCTCAAGGACGCCCAGGCGCAGGTACGTTGCGCGATGTGGCGGCAGCGCAATTCCCTGCTGAAGTTCCGCCCCAAGGAAGGCATGCATGTGCTGGCGCGGGCGCGCGTCGGCCTGTACGAGCCGCGCGGCGAATACCAGCTCATCATCGAGCATCTCGAAGAAGCCGGCGAAGGCGCGCTGAAGCGCGAGTTCGAGAAGCTCAAGACCCGGCTCGCCGCGGAAGGATTGTTTGCCGCCGAACGCAAGCGACCGCTCCCCGTCGTGCCGCGCCGTATCGGCGTGGTGACCTCGCCCACGGGCGCGGCCATCCACGACATATTGAGAGTGCTGCGCACGCGATTCCCGCCCGCGGCAGTGCTCGTCTACCCCACGGCCGTGCAGGGCGCAGCGGCGGTGCCGGAGATCGTGCGCGCCATCGAGAGCGCATCACGCCGCAACGAGTGCGACGTGCTCATCGTCGCGCGCGGCGGCGGTTCACTCGAGGATCTCTGGTGCTTCAACGACGAACGCGTCGCGCGCGCGATCGCGGCGTCGCGCGTGCCCACCATCTCGGGCGTGGGCCATGAAGTCGACGTGACCATCGCCGATTTCGTCGCCGACGTCCGCGCGCCCACGCCATCCGCCGCGGCGCTGGCCGCGGTACCCGACAAGCGCACCTGGATGGAGGCGATGGCAGCCTTCGAAACGCGCTTCGCGGGCGCCATGGGTCGCGCCTTGCGCGCGCAGATGCTGGCGCTCGGCGCACTCGGACAACGCCTGCAGGTTTCGCATCCGGGCGCGCGGCTGGCGCAGCACGCGCAACGACTCGATGACCTCGACCTGCGCCTGCGCTCGGCGCTGCGCGGCGCCATGCTCCATCATCAGCAGCGCCTGGAGATCGTGGGCACGCGGCTGTGGCGCGAGAATCCGCGGCACCGGCTCGAAGCCATCTGCGCGCATGCCGCCGCGCTTCGCCAGCGCCTGATCACGTCCTTCGCCGGTAGTTTGAACGCGATGGAACGCCGGCTCGCGATCGCGGCCCGTACGCTCGACGCCGTGAGCCCGCTGGCGACGCTCGCGCGCGGCTTCGCGGTGGTGACTCGTGCGGAGGACGGCGAGCTTCTGCGAGACGCGTCACAGGCGCCGGCGGGAACCGAGATCGAAGCGCGTCTGTCGAAAGGACGGTTGCGCGCCACGGTCAACGCCCAGGTGGAGGATGATGAATAGGATTTTCGCTGTCGTTCGCCTCTGCGTCGCCGTGCTGCTCGTGCCCGGCCTCGCCGCTGCGGCCCTGAATCCACCGCGTACATCGCTGGTGCCCGGTGGCGTCGCCACGTTCAAGCTGCCGGGCGGCGCGGATGAAAAGCCCGCGGTTACTTATGATGACCGGCCGGTGATGGTCCTGCGCGATGGCGCGGGCTGGCTGGCCGTGGTCGGCATCCCGCTCGACACCGAGCCCGGCACTCGTTCGATCACGGTGGAACAACCGGGTCGCGAGGCCCGCGAAATCGCGTTCAAGGTATCGCCCAAGCAATACCGCACGCAGCAGCTCAAGGTGCCGCCTAACCAGGTGAATCTCTCGCCCGAGGACCAGGCGCGCGTCGACGGGGAATACGAGAAGACGCGCGCCGCCATGGCGCTGTTCACGCCGGAAGCGCCCGCCTCGTTGCGTCTGCCGCCGCCGGTGCCGGGCCCGCGTTCCAGCTCGTTTGGCCTGCGCCGCGTGTTCAACGGCGAATCACGACGGCCGCACAGCGGCATGGATATCGCCGCGCCGAAGGGCACGCCCATCAAGGCGCCGCTCGGCGGCAAGATCGTCGACACCGGCGAATACTTCTTCAATGGCGGCAACGTGATGATCGATCACGGGCAGGGCCTCGTGACCATGTACTGCCACCTGTCGAAGATCCGCGTCGCGCTCGGCCAGCAAGTGAAGTCGGGTGACGTGATCGGCGACGTCGGCGCGACCGGCCGCGTCACGGGGCCGCATCTGCACTGGAGCGTGATCCTCAATCGCACGTCGGTGGACCCGGCGTTGTTCCTGCCGCCGCCGCCGCCGCCTGCAAAGAAGAAGCCCGCCGCTGCGCCGGACCGGAAACCCTAGGCCGCCGGATTCCGTCACTTGCCGTGACACCAAAAAAATGGGGACGGACTTGCGTCCGTCCCCGACTCTCGCTACATGATCTACCAGTTCAGGTTGAGCGTGTACTTGCCGTTGGTGGCGCCGGTGCCGCCGCTCCAGCGGACGACGCGGATGTAGCGTGTCAGCGCGCTGGTGCCGGTGTTCGCGACGCTGACCGCGTCCGTCGCACCCGTGCCGTTCTCGCTGCTGCCGATCAGCGTGCCATTGCTGTTGTACACGTACAGGTCGTAGTCCGACGACGCATTGGGCACGAGCGTCGACACCAGCGTGCGGCCGCCGGGCAGCGTCACACGGTAGTAGTCGGTGTCCGAGGTGGTGGCGATCGTGCCGGCCACCGTGGAGTTGTCAGTCGCCACGAGCTGGGACGCCGAGCGCGAGTTGTTAGGCTCGACTTCGGCGATGGTGCCCGGCGGATCCGGAGGCGTCGTGCCACCGATCGCCGCAGTCACCGCCGCGCTGGCGTTGACGATGCCCGACCCGCACTGCGAGCAACTCGCCGGGAAGGCGCGCGCCGTGCTTTGCAGGATGGACGTCACCTGGTCCGGCGTCAGCGACGGCTTCACCGAAAGCATCAGCGCCACGACTCCCGACACATGCGGCGTCGCCATCGACGTGCCGTTGTAGAGAGCGTAGGAGTCCGTGCCCGGCGTGGTCGTGCCGGTGTTCAGGGTGGACAGCACGCTGTTCGCGCCACCACTGCCGCCCGGAGCCGCCACTTCGACGGTTGCACCGAAGTTCGAATACGACGCCTTGCCACCGTTACGCCCCACGGCCGCGACCGTGACCACGCCCGAACAGTTGGCCGGTGAGTCCTGAGAAGCATTGTGGTTGTAGTTGCCCGCCGCGACTATTACCGAGGCGCCGCGCGAACGCGCCGAATTGATCGCGTTCTGCGTGGTGTTGTCGCAGGCGCCGATGCCGCCCAGCGAGATGCTCAGCACCTTCGCGGGGTTGGCATTGGCCGGCACCCCGGACACGCTGCCGCCCGAGCTCCAGATGATGGCGTCCGCAATGTCGGACGTGTAACCGCCGCACTTGCCCAGCACGCGCGCGGGCACGACCTTGGCGTTGAAGGCCACGCCGGCGACGCCATTCGAGTTGTTCGTCACCGCGGCGATGGTGCCGGCCACGTGCGTGCCGTGCCAGCTCGATGCCTCGAAAGTCGCCGGGTCACCGGGGCCGCACTCGCCCGGGTTGATCCAGTCGCCCGGATCGCTGGGATCGCTGTCGCGACCATTGCCGTCGTTCGAGACGAAGGTGTCGCCGATGAAGTCGTATCCCGGCAGCAGGTTGGCCGCGAGGTCGGCATGCGGACGATAGCCCGTGTCGATGACCGCGACCACGACGCCACTGCCGGTGGACTTGTCCCAGGCGGGCGGCGCGTTGATGCCGCCAGCGGACTCGAAGTAATGCCACTGCTCGTTGTAGCGCGTGTCATTGGGCGTGAACGTGTGCCGCATGATGCGATCGGGCTCGGCGTACTCGACATTGGGGTCGGTGGCGGCGATATCGGCCGCGAGGCGCGAGGCTTCGGACAGCGAAAGCCTGCGATCGGCGCGCAGCACCTGTGAACCGAGCGCCGTGGTGCGCACCTGGTTCAGCGCCACGCCGAGTCGTGAGGCCGACGCCTCCGCGGCACTCGTCTCCTTGGCGCGTGTCAGTGCCGTGACGGCGCCGCCGTCCCGGTACTTCACGATGATGCGGTCGGTGTAGTTCGCATCGGCAGCCGCGGCCGCCGCGGCGCACAGCAGAGTCGAGATCGCGAGCGAGAGGCGCACGCCCCCCTTGGTAGATAGGCGAATCATATGTCTCCCTTACGGTTGAGTTGCGTGGGGAGATCCGGCAGACGTCAGTCGAGTACGGGGTTTGATGGGCGAGAACCGGCCCACGTGAACTTGCGCTGAGAAAATGTGCATCCTGCACTGCTCCCTGTCCGCACCGGCGGTCGTCCCATTTCGGGTCCGCGGCGATCGACTAACTTCTGCAGGACCTTCCCCGGTCGTGTACGCCATCCGTGGCTGACCTGCGCGTGGCCCAAAACTAGGCCCGTCGTCGGGACAATGCAAGCAGTTGGAAAATTTACCAGCCGCGTCGGCCGTGAAAGCGTTTACTTTTTCTTCGCGGGCCGTTTCGCGCGATCTTTCTTGATGCGCCGATCGCGGCGCTCTTTCTGCGAAGTCTTCAGCCCGCGCTTTTCCTTAGGCTTGTCCTTGAGGAAAGGATTCACGTCGCTGCGGAATTCCACTGACACCGGTGTCGCGAACAGATCGAAGCGCTCGCGGAACACATTGGCGAGGTAGCGCTTGTACGACTCCGGCACGTGCGCGGCCTGGCTGCCATGTACCACGATGCGCGGCGGATTGCGTCCGCCCTGGTGCGCGTAACGCAGACGGATGCGCCGGCCACGCACGATGGGCGGCTGGTGCTGCTGCATCGCCGCTTCCATGCACCGCGTGAGCTCCGGTGTCTTCATCTGCCGCATGGCCGCTTCGTACGCGCGGATCATCGACGCGACGAGATCGCCCACGCCGGTACCGTGCTTCGCGCTCACGAAGTGCACGGGCGCGAACGGGATGAAATCGATCTTGAGAGTGAGCAGGCGCTTGATCTCCTCGCGCTGCTCCATCGGGATGTTGTCCCATTTGTTCACCGCGAGGATCAACGCGCGACCGCGGCTCAGCGCGAGACCGAGCACGCTCGCATCCTGCTCGCCGATGGAATCGTGCGCGTCCACGACCATGATCACGACGTGCGCTTCGGCGATGGCCTGCAGCGTCTTCGACACCGACAGGTGCTCGATTTCGTCGTCGATCCGGGCGCGCCGTCGCACGCCGGCGGTGTCGATCAACGTGAACAGCCGCCCGTCACGTTCGAACGGCACGAGGATGCTGTCGCGCGTCGTGCCGGCCACGTCGCTGGTGATCACGCGTTCCTCGCCGATCAGCCGGTTGATCAGCGTGGACTTGCCGACGTTCGGACGGCCGATGACGCCAATGCGGATGCGCCCGTCTTCGGGCTCTTCGTCCTGCGGGGGCGGCGCTTCGAAACCCTCGAGGATCAGGTCCATGAGGTCTTCGCAGCCGTAGCCATGGGTGGCGGCGATCGCATGCGGCTCGCCGAGCCCGAGCGAATGGAAATCAGCGGCGGCGATGGCGGCTTCCATGCCTTCGGCCTTGTTCACCGCGAGGAACACAGGCTTGCCGGACTTGCGCAGTTCGCGCGCGAAGAACAGATCCTGCGGCGTGAGACCCGCCCGCGCGTCCGCGATGAACAGCAGCCGATCGGCTTCCCGGATCGCGTGCTCGGTCTGGATGCGCATCAGCGCATCCATGCCGCTCGGATTCTCGACCAGGCCGCCCGTGTCGATGCAGACGTACTGCATCCGACCCACGCGGCCATAGCCGTACTGGCGATCGCGCGTCACGCCGGGGACGTCGGCGACGATGGCGTCGCGCGTCTGCGTGAGCGTGTTGAACAGCGTGGACTTGCCGACGTTGGGCCGGCCGACGATGGCGATGACCGGCAGCATGAAAATTCCTGGGCTAGGCGGGAGCCAGACGAGCGCTGAGCGAAGGCCGCTCAGCCACCCGGGGCTGGCGCGGGCGCCGGCGCGGGTTCGGCCTTCGCGGCTCGCGCGCCGACCGGCGCGCCGTGCAACGCGGTGATGTCGCCCTTGTCGCTGATCAGGTAGACGTTGCCCTCGACCGCGAGCGGCGCGTTGGTGACGCGATCGCCACCGGTCTTCGCGCGCGCGGCGACCACACCGGTGGCGCGGTCGAACCAGTGCACATAACCCTCGAGATCCGCGACCACGACGTAGTCGCCGACCACGGCAGGCGCGGACAGGCTGCGATTCTTGAGCGTGTCGTTGCGCCACACCTCGATGCCGCTGCTTTTCTTGAGCGCCACCAACTCGCCGAGCGACGTGGCGACGTAGATCTGCTCGTCGTCGACGTCCACGGCGCGGTAGCTCGAGATGTCGTGCGCCCACCAGACCTGGCCCGACTCGAGCGCCAGCATCGCGGCACGACCCTGGAAGCCGGCGACGAACACGTTGTCGCCCGACACCTTGACCGCGGCGTCGATGTCATTGAGGCGCTCGAGCTCGGTGCGGCCATGCGATGGCGACACCGAGGAATCCCAGACCGTGCCGCCGTCGGCGATGTTCACCGCCATGACCCGGCCGTTGTCGAAGCCCGAGAGCGCCATGTCGTGCGCAATCACGGGCGCTGCCGTGCCCCGCAGCGTGAGGCGCGGGATCTGCTGTTCGGCGGACCAGAGCTCCTTGCCGTCGTCGATCGCGAGCGCGCGCAGGCGGCCATCGACCGTGCGCACGATGATCGACTTGTCGGCCACGGCGGGCGCCGAGAGCACCTCGCCCTTCACGTCCGCGCGCCATTTCTCCGCGCCGTTCTCAGCCGAGAGCAGCACCACCTGGCCATCGGCCGAGCCGACCGCGACCACCTCGCCGCCCGCGCCGGTGCCACCGGCAAGGTCGAGCTTGGTGTCCACGCGCCAGAGTTGTTTGCCGGTCTTGAGGTCGAAGGCTGCGACGTCACCATCGCGACCCGCGGCGAACAGCCGGTTGCCGACGTTCGTGAGGCCGAGGCCCAGGCGCAGCTTCTTGCCGCCCCCGCCCACGCTCGCGCTCCAGACCTTCTGGATGCGCACGGTGGGGTTCTTGATGTCGACGAGCTCGGCCGGCTTGTCGACCTTCTTGTCCTTGCCGGAGCACGCCACGAGGGCGAGCATCGCGGCGACCAGCGCCAGGCTGCGGTATTTCATCAGGAGGCTCCGGCTTCCGAGGGCAGATTGTCGAGAGACGATGCCGGCGGCGTGCCGCCGAGATCGCGGATCTTGAGGTCGAGTGTTTCGACGTCGACGGCGCCGTCCGTGTTCGGCGCGGTGCGTGCGGCGAGATATTCGCGCAGTGCCCCGTCGCGGTCGCCCTTCGCGAGCAGCACGTCCCCGCGTGTGTCGGCAAGGCGCGTCGCGAAGCCACCCGCGTCTTCCACCTTGAGCAGCGCCAGGGCGTCATCGTGCTTGCCCTGCGCGGACAGCACTCGCGCCAGGCGCATGCGGGCGATCAGCTTGACCTCGTCGTCGTGCGCATTGTCCATGACGAATCTCAGAGTGGCGGCGGCCTTGTCGAGTTCATTGGCCTCGACCTGCACGCGCGCGGCGATCAGGCTGCCGAGCGCCGGGTACGGCGTCCACGAGTATTCGTTCTTGAGCGTCTCGAGCAGCGTCGAGCCGCGCGCGGCGTCATTGCGCCCGTAGGCCTGGATGAGTTCTTCATAGCGCGCCGACGCGGTCTCCGCCTGCGTCTCGCGGCGTTCCGTCCACCAGTTCCAGCCGCCGAGGCCGGCCAGGCCGATGGCTACGCCGCCCACGACGTAGATCCACAGCTCGCGAATCTTCTGCTTCGCGATTTCCCATTGTTCCTGTTCGTTAAAATCGCTCACGTCGATCTCCTCAAAAACTCCGCGACCCGCGCGCCGACCTCGGCCACGGGGTACTCAGTCTGCGTGGATTCCGCGCCGCCCTTGGCTGCCAGCAGGGGCTTGAACGCCACCACGCCACGCGCCAGTTCGTCGTCGCCGATCACCAGGGCGACCCGCGCGCCCGACTCGTCGGCGCGGCGGAACTGTGTCTTGAACTTGGCCGAGCCGCAATGGACCACGATGCCAGACCCAGGCAGCTGGTCGCGCAGCTTTTCGGCCAGGGCCAGTGCGCTGCGTTGCGCGGCGTCGCCCTGCGCCATGACGAACACGTCGGGCAGGTTGGCCGGCGGGGTCACGCCTGCGAGGCGCACCAGCTCGACCACGCGCTCCACGCCCATGGCGAAACCGATGGCCGGCGTCGCCTCGCCACCCATCTGCGCGATGAGACCGTCGTAGCGGCCACCGGAACACACGGCGTCCTGGCTGCCAAGCGCGTCGGTGATCCACTCGAATACGGTGCGCGAGTAGTAGTCGAGACCGCGCACCAGCCGCGGATTCACGGTGTAGGGAATACCGAGCGCATCCAGGCCGGCACGCAGCTCGGCGAAGTGCGCCTGCGACTCGGGGTCGAGGTGGTCCGTGAGGACGGGCGCGTCCTTCACGATCTCCTGCGTGGGCGCATGCTTGCTGTCGAGGATGCGCAGCGGGTTGCCCTCGAGGCGGCGCTTGCCGTCGTCATCGAGCTTGTCGAGGTGCGCGCGGAAATAATCCTGGAGCAGCGATCGATAGGCCTTGCGCGACTCCGGCGTGCCCAGAGAGTTGATCTGCAGCTTGACGCGCGTCAGGCCCAGCAGTTTCCAGAGTCGGGCGGTGAGCGCGATGATCTCGACGTCCACATCGGGACCGGCGAAACCGATGGCCTCGAGGTCGATCTGGTTGAACTGGCGGAAGCGGCCCTTCTGCGGCTTCTCGTGCCGGAACATCGGGCCCTGGCACCAGAGCTTGAGCCGCGCGCCGCGCAGCAGGCCGTTGGAAATGGTGGCGCGGACGATGCCGGCCGTGGCCTCCGGACGCAGCGTGAGGCTGTCGCCACCCTGATCGGTGAAGGTGTACATCTCCTTCTCGACCACGTCGGTGAACTCGCCGATCGCCCGCTTGAAGAGCTCGGTGTGCTCGACCACCGGCACGCGGATCTCTTCGTAGCCATACGCGTCCATCGTCGTTCGTGCGGCGCGTTCCACGTGCTGCCACAGGCCGATGTCGGCGCTGAGGACGTCTTTCATGCCGGTGACCGGCGGGATGTTTCGGCTCATCTAGTAGTTAGTTCTTGTATCTTCAGCGGGCCGACTTCGACAGCGAACCGGACCGGTTCACGACGAATCGCGCCCCTTCCCCATCGACGGCGGCCGAGGGAATCTCGCGGCTCTGGCCGTCCACCTGGACGCTGACGCCCGCGGGATTGCCGAGGAACACGCGCAGCGGGCCCGGCCCACTGATGCTCTGCACGCTGCCGGCGCTGGCAATGTCGTAAAACTGTTGTTTGCCGCTCGAATCGTAGACTTCGACCCAGCTCTCGTTGGTCAGTTCGAGCCGCAGGCGGATTTCTCGCGCCGGCGCCTCCTTGGTCGTGGCCGCGGGTATCACGGCGGCCGCGTTGCCGGCCTGCGCGGGGGCCGGGGCGGCCGGCACTGGAACCGCGACCGCGGCGGTGGTCAGTGACGCGGGCGTCGCCATCGCAGGTGCGGGCGCGGCCATCGGTCCGGCATCTTCCGTCACCACCGGCGACGCCTGTGCCTTCGGGACCGCGGAGCTGCCGGTTCGCGAACCTGCCAACACCCACCAGATGGCACCCAGCAGCACGGCCGAGCAGCCCAGCACCACCAGCGGAGCCACCATCCGGCGAGGATCCGTGCGGCGCTCGGGCTGCGGCACCTGCGTGAGGTCGGGTGCGGTGATGCGCGCCTCTCGCGCGCTGTACATGGACACGAGCTCCGCGCCGGGTTCCCCGACGAAGTCCGCATAGCGCTTCAAATGCCCGCGCACGTAAACGGACGCGCCGATTTCGGCGAACCGGTCGGCTTCGAGAGCCTCGATGACCTTGGGGTCGAGATGCAGTTTCTCCGCCGCCGCGGGGATCGACAGCCCGGAGCGCTCGCGGCCCGCGCGCAGCCGTTCGCCGATCGACCTTGCGGCGGGTGGCGACGTGGGCGCGGTCGCCGCGGTGGTCTCAGTACTGGCCGCCTTCTCCTCCATGGAGCGTCAGCCGCCGCGCTTGAGCGCGCGAGCCTGGGCCGAATCCGGGAACTCGAGGCGCAGCGCGCGCGAGTACTTCTCCTCGGCGAGCTTGTCCTTCGCGGCACGCGCGACGCTCACGCCTGCGAACAGCACATCGGCGTTCGGGCGGAAGGCGTTCAGGTAGACGTCGATCGCGCGACGGGCCTCGGCCAGCTGCGCAACCTGCTGTTCGGCGGGGCTGGCCTTGGCGCGCTCCAGGCACAGCGCCGCGAGCTGCACGGTGGCCTCGCTGTAGTTGGGGCGCGCCTTGATCGCGCCGAGGAACCTCTGCTGGGCATCATCGTAGCGCTTGACGCCGCGCAGGCAGACGCCGGCGTTGGTCAGGGCCACTTCGGGCGTGCGGTAGTACTTGTTGGCGGCGACCGCGGTGAATTTCTCGATGCCCTCGTCCACGCGGTTGTTCTTGCACAGATAGATCGCGTAGTTGTTGATCAGGTCGGGCTTGTCGGGAGCGAGACGCAGCGCTTCGCGGAAGTGCTTGTCGGCGAGCTTCACGTCGCCGGTGCGGTCGTACAACAGGCCGAGGCTGGTGTGCACATCCGGGTCCTTCGGATTCTGCTTCACGGCACGCTCGAGCTTTTCCCTGGCGAGCGCGTAATTGCCCTGCTGCAGATAGGCGGTGCCGAGCTGGATGTTGTACTTGGAAGCCGTGACATCCGACGATTCCTGCTTGAGCGGCTTGCGGCCCGGCTCGTTGGTCACGCAGCCCGCCACGAGCAGCACCAGCGCCGCCAGGAGAATTCTGTTCATGCGCGCACCTGCAATCCGAAGGTTTTCGAACCCAGCCGCACGACGGTGCGGTCGGTGACCTGGCCGGCTAGCTGCCCGCAGGCCGCATCGATGTCTTCACCGCGCGTCTTGCGAATCGTCACGATGATGTCCCGCTGCATGAGCTCATCCCGGAAGCGTTCGATGACGGCTTGCGGAGAACGGCGATATGAAGTTCCGGGGAAAGGATTGAACGGGATCAGGTTCAGCTTGGCCGGCTTGCCGCGCAGCAGGCGCGCGAGCTCACGCGCGTGCTCGGGCTGGTCGTTGACACCGTCGAGCATCACGTACTCGAAGGTCACGCTGCGGCCGTTCTGCTCGTCGAGGTAGTGCCAGCAGGCATCCAGCAGCTCGGCGATGTTGTGCTTGCGGTTGATGGGCACGAGCTCGTTGCGCAGCTCGTCGTTGGGCGCGTGCAACGACACGGCCAGCGCGCAGTTCACCTCTTCGGCGAGCTTGTAGATCTGCGGCACCAGGCCCGAGGTCGACAACGTGACGCGGCGCCGCGAGATGTCGAAGCCCAGGTCGTCGAGGAAGATGCGGATCGCGGGGATCACGTGGCGGAAGTTCGCGAGCGGCTCGCCCATGCCCATGAGCACGATGTTGGTGATGATGCGATCGTCACCGACCTTCCA
The DNA here is from genome assembly GCA_035525785.1 of Steroidobacteraceae bacterium. Taxonomy (GTDB): domain Bacteria; phylum Pseudomonadota; class Gammaproteobacteria; order Steroidobacterales; family Steroidobacteraceae; genus CADEED01. The sequence goes on from DATLDQ010000041.1 coordinate 14,642, forward strand.
CCCGAGTGACCTGGCAAGCTCGCGATTCGCGAGCCACACCTGGCCGACGATCTCGGCGGTAGTCAGGTTGCGATTGAAACCCTGCTGCGCCGTGGAACAGAACGAGCAGTCGAGAACGCAACCCACTTGCGAGGAGATGCACAGCGTGCCGCGATCTTCCTCGGGGATGAATACGGTCTCGAAGGCCTGGCCGTTGCCACCCGACAGCAGCCACTTGCGCGTGCCGTCGGCAGCGACCTGTGTCTTCACGATCTCGGGTAGTTTGACTTCCGCGCGCTGTGCGAGCTGCGCGCGGAAGTCCTTGGCCAGGTCGGTCATCGCCGCGATGTCGCTCTCGCCGCGCTTGTACAGCCAGTTCATGAGCTGACGCGCGCGGAAAGGCTTGCTGCCCAGCTCCGCGACGTACGCTTCCAGCTCGGGCTTCGACAGCCCGAGCAGGTTGGTCAGCGGCGGAGCGGCGGCGTCGATCATGGGATCAGCCTCGCGGGCAGATCTCCGTTTCGCGGAAGAAGTAGGCGATTTCCTTCGCGGCGGTTTCCGGCGCATCCGAACCATGCACGGTGTTCGCCTCGATGCTCTCGGCGAAGTCGGCGCGGATGGTCCCGGGAGCGGCCTTCTTTGGGTCGGTGGCGCCCATGATCTCGCGATTCTTCGCGATGGCGTTCTCGCCCTCGAGCACCTGCAGCAGCACCGGACCCGAGGTCATGTACTTCACGAGGTCCTTGAAGAACGGACGGGCGGCGTGCACTGCGTAGAAACCCTCGGCATCCCGCTGGGACAGGTGCTGCATCCGCGCGGCGACGACGCGCAGTCCCGCCGTTTCGAAGCGGCGTAGGACCTCGCCGAGGAGATTGCGGGCGACGCCGTCGGGCTTGACGATGGAAAAGGTGCGCTCGAGCGCCATGCGGGAGATTCCTTGTGGGTTCAGAAAGGCGCGCGATTGTACCGGTCGAACGCCAAAACCGCGAGTAACCCGCTGAAATTTAACGCCGAATGGTTGCCCGGCCCTGCGTCTAA
>DATLDQ010000121.1:0-16957 GCA_035525785.1 Steroidobacteraceae bacterium
CTATGTCGATCCGACCGACGATTCCGACGAAGCGCAGGCCGACGCGCTGGTCGATCCCTACGGCCTGGTGTTCGATTCCCAGACCGGGGCACCCGTGAATGGCGCGCGCGTGCGTCTCGTCAATCAGGACACGGGCCTGCCGGCCACGGTGTTCGGCGATGACGGCGTGAGCCGCTATCCCAGCGAGATGGTCACCGGCCAGACCGTCACCGACCAGGGCGGCACGTCGTACAGCCTGCCGGCCGGCATCTTCCGTTTTCCGCTGGTGGCGTCGGGCAACTACCGGCTCGAAGTGATTCCGCCCGGCGGCCACGCTTTCCCCTCGCAGCGCACGATCGCCGACCTGCAGACGTTGCCGCAGGCGCCGTTTCGTCTGCAGCCCGGCTCTTTCGGTCAACCGTTCGTGGTCACGGCTGCGCCCGCCGTGGCGCTCGACGTGCCGCTCGATACTTCGGGCGACACGCTGGTGCTGCGCAAGAGCGCAGGCCAGCAGATCGCGACCACCGGCGACTTCGTGCAGTACACGCTGATCCTGGAGAACGCCAGCACCGCAGGAGCCTTCACGAACGTGCAGGTCATCGACCGGCTGCCGGCGGGCGCGCGCTTTCGCGCGGGCTCGCTGCGCCTGAACGGCGCGCGCATCGCGGACCCTGTCATCGCTGCGAACGGCGCGAGTTTCACGTACACGCATCCGAGCATCGAGCCGGGCACCACCATCGAACTTCGCTACGTCGTCGAATTCACGGTGGCGATGCGTGGCCTCAAGGACGCCATCAACACCGCGCAGGCGACCGCGCCGGGCAACGTGCGATCCAATGAGGCGCGCTCGCTGGTGCGCATGAACGAGGAGCTGTTCTCGCAAAAGGGGTTCATCGTCGGCCGCGTGTTCGAAGGCGCCTGCGACCAGGACGGCCGCGCAGACTCGGGGGTCGCCGGCGTGCGCGTCTACCTGGAAGACGGCCGATACGGCGTCACCGACGAGAACGGCCGCTACCACTTCGAAGGCCTGGAGCCCGGCACCCACAGCGTACAGCTCGACAAGCTGACGCTTCCCGACTACCTCGAGCTCACGCCCTGCGCGGATCGCATGGGACATGCGGGCCGCGACTACTCGCAGTTCGCGGAGCTGCGCGCCGGCACGCTGTGGCGCAGCGACTTCGTGCTGCGGCAGAAGCCGCCGCCCACGGGCGACGTGCAGTTCGATTTCCACTCCGAGATCACATCGGCGGACGACGGCGTGGCCGCGCATACCGCGACGGTGCGCGTAAGCGGCGTGTTGGTCGGCAATACACGCGCCCTGGTCATGCTGCCCGATGGCGTCGAATACGTGCCGGGAAGCGCGACGGTGAATGGCGTGAAGGTCGCGGATGACCGCGCCAAGGTCGAGGGCGCGGGTGAACCCGTCGTCACGCTGATGGGGAACTTCGTCAACGCGCGCCTGGGTGAGCTCGCGCCGGGCACGGAGCGCGTGCTGCGATTCGCGACCCGTACCACGGCGAATGCGCAGGGCCCGTTGCCGGTGCGTGCATTGGCGATGTTCGACTCGCCGTCGAAATCGGGACTGAAGACGCAGCCCATCGACGTGCAGATGTCGCGTGGCGCCGCGCGCTACGGCCGCTCGCAGCTCACCTTCACGCCGCGTTTCGACGTGCTCAAGACCGAGCTCTCTGCCGCGGACCGCGCCGCGCTTCGTGACCTCATCGATACGTGGCGTGGGGCTCGCGACATCGCCATCCATGCCGTGGGTCATGCCGACTCGCAGCCGATCTCGGGGCGCAACCGCCAGGTGTTCGCCGACAACTACGCGCTGTCGCGCGCGCGGGCGCAGGCGGTCGCGGACTATCTCGCCCTGGCGCTGAACGTACCGGCGGAACGTGTCCAGGTCGTGGGAAAGGGATCGGACGAGCCGTTGAATGCCGGCAAGGATGCCGCGAGCCTCGCCGCGAATCGACGCGTCGAGATCGTGGTGCAGGGCGCGCGCTTTGAAGCGAACGCCCCGCTCGAGTTGAGCAGTGCCGGTGGCGCGACGCAGAAGCTCGATACCGCAGGCGTGGTGCTGCGTGGGCCCGGTGCCGCGGTGTCACGCAAGACCCGCGGCGGACCGGTACCGCAGGAGCGGCCGAATCCCGCGGCGATCGACATCGAGAAGCTGACGCCGGGCATCCGCTGGCTCGCGCCCGAGCCGGATGCCGTGCCGGCGATCGCGTCCATCAAGATTGCGATCCAGCACGATCCCGGACAGACGGTCGAGCTCGCGCTGAATGGCGCGCCGGTGAACAAGCTCAACTTCGACGGCGTCTCTCTGAATGATGCCCGCACCGTCGCCTTGAGTCGCTGGCGCGGCGTTGACATGAGCAACGGCGAAAACGAGCTGGCCGCGACGATTACAAATGCCGCTGGCAAGGTGATCTGGCAGGGCAAGCGCATGGTGCACTTCGGCGGCAGCCCGGTGCGCGCGGAGCTCGACAAGGAACGTTCCAAGCTCGTGGCCGACGGCCGCACGCGTCCCATCATCGCGCTGCGCATGTTCGACAAGTACGGCAAGGCTGCGCGCTCGGGCACGATCGCCACCTTCAGCGTCGATGCCCCGTACCGATCATGGTGGGAGGTCGAGCAGCTCGACGACAACCAGATCCTTTCCACGGGCTCGCGCGAGCCGCAGGTGGAAGTGCGCGAGAACGGCATCGCGCTCGTGGAGCTGGAGCCGACCACGATTTCCGGCAACGCGGTGCTCCGTCTGCGTTTCGGCGAGCGCCAGAGTGATGAGATCAAGGTCTGGCTGTCGCCGTCCGCGCGCGACTGGATCCTGGTCGGCATCGCCGAGGGCACTGCCGCTTACAACACCATCTCGGGCAACATGGAAACCGCTGCGGCGGCCGACCGTGAAGAAGGGTTCGAACAGGACGGACGCGTGGCGTTCTTCGCCAAGGGCCGCATCAAGGGCGACTTCCTGCTGACCATGGCATACGACTCGGCGCGCGAGAAGAAGGATGCGCGCGATCGCCTGCAGAACACCATCGAGCCCGATCGCTACTATCTTCTGTACGGCGACGGCACCGAGCAGCGCTTCGAAGCTGCTTCGCAGAACAAGTTGTTCCTCAAGATCGAGCGCCGCCAGTTCGTCGCGCTGTTCGGCGACTTCGACACCGGCTTCACGGTCACCGAGCTCACCAAGTACAACCGCAGCCTCTCCGGCCTGCGCACGGATTTCGGCGGCGAACGCATCCAGTTCTCCGGCTTCGCGGCGCGCACCGATACCGGCCTGGTGCAAGACGAGATCGCGGGTGATGGCACCTCGGGGCTGTATCGCCTCTCGCGGTCGCCCATCGTCATCGGCAGCGACAAGCTTCGCATCGAGACGCGCGATCGCTTCGAGATCAGCCGCGTGGTCGACTCCCGCGAGCTGTCCCGATTCATCGATTACGACCTCGACTTCGAACGTGGCACGGTGTTCTTCAAGGAGCCGGTGCCGAGCCGCGATTTCGATCTCAACCCGATCTTCATCGTCGCGGATTACGAAGTACGCACCGGAGGTGAAGACGAGACCGCAGCCGGGCTGCGCATCGCTACCAAGCTCGCGGGCGAAAAGCTCGAGATCGGCGCGAGCGGGGTGTTCCAGGGCGCGCAGGCCGGGGACACGAGCATCGTGGGCAGCGATCTCACCTGGCGCGCGACGCCCGCGACCAAGGTGCGCGCCGAAGTCGCACAGTCGCAGTCCGACGATCCGCTGAAGCCGGATTCCTCGATCGCCTGGCTGGTGGAAGGCACTCACGTATCCGAGCGCCTCGAAGCGCGCGCCTGGGCGCGCGAAACGGAGACCGGCTTCGGCGTCGAGCAGCAGCTCACCGCCGAGACTGGCACGCGCAGCGCCGGCGTCGACGGTCGTTACAAGCTGAGCGAGACCTGGCAGGTCAATGGCGAGCTGCAGCACCAGAATGTACTCGCGAGTGACGCCAAGCGCCTGCTCGCCAGTGCCGACACCAATTTCGCCATGGGTGCGTATTCGGCGCGCGTAGGGCTTCGCCACGTCGCCGATGAGGACGCGAGCGGCGAAGAACGCGTTTCCGACCAGGCCTTCCTCGCCGGCAGCGTCGACGTCTGGAATGGCCTGGTCACCCTGCGTGGCGCCCACGACGCGAGCCTCGGCGGCCGGGATGCCAGCGTCGACTACCCGGCGCGCAGCCTGTTAGGGGTCGACTACAACTTCAGCGACGCCACCGCGTTGTTCGCCGAGTACGAGCACGCCGAAGGCCGCGATATCGAGACCGACACCACGCGCGTGGGTATCCGCACGCGTCCCTGGGAGCGCACGCAGGTGAAGTCGAGCGTGAGCAGCGAAGTCACGGAGTATGGTCCGCGCACCTTCGCAAACTTCGGACTCACGCAGGGCTTCAAGTGGAACGAGCGCTGGGCGTTCGACGTGGGCGTCGACCAGACCAACACGCTGCGCGGCCCGGATCTCGAACCGTTGAACCCGAGAGCGCCGTTGGCTTCCGGGTCGCTCACCGAGGATTTCTTCGCCGCCTTCCTGGGCGCGCAGTACCGCCAGGAGCTGTGGCAACTGACCACGCGGCTCGAGCACCGGAATTCGGACCTGGAGGAGCGCTGGAGCACCACGACGGGCTGGTATCGCGAACCCGTCGAAGGCCATGCGCTGTCGGTGTCGTTGCAGGCATTCGATACGACTGCGCTGCTGTCGGACAGCACCACGGCGATCGGCCGCCTCGCCTGGGCATATCGCCCGGACTCGAGCCGTTGGATCGTCTTCGACCGCTTCGAGCTCAAATACGACGACCAGGCATCGTTGCAGGCGCAGTTCGAGTCGTCACGCGTGGTGAACAACCTGCACGCCAACTGGCAGTTGAGCCCGGCGATGCAGCTGGGGCTGCAGTACGGCATCCGCTACGTTTCCAGCACCTTCGACGGCGAAAAGTACGACGGCATCTCGGACATTGCGGGCGCCGATCTGCGTCGAAAGCTGACGCGCCGTTTCGACCTGGGCGCCCACGTGGCCGCGCTGCATTCCTGGGAATCGAACGTCATCGACTATTCGACCGGCATCGACCTGGGGACGACGTTCGCCAAGAACGTCTGGATTTCGGTGGGCTACAACTTCGCCGGCTTCCGCGACGATGATTTCTCGGCGAGCCGCCATACGGCCCAGGGCCCGTACATCAAGATCCGCATCAAGGCCGACCAGGATACTTTCAAAGATTTGAACCTCGACAGCCTGCGCCCCTCGCGCTAGGTTGCCGTGGATGACAGATCTCGAAGAGGTATTCGGCCCTCGCGGCCCGCTGGCGCGCGCCATTCCCGGTTTCACTCCCAGGCGGTCGCAGCTGGCCATGGCCGGCCGAGTCGCGCTCGCGCTCGAGAACCGGGCTCCCCTGGTGGTCGAGGCGGGCACCGGCACCGGCAAGACCTTCGCCTATCTCGTGCCGGCGCTGCTGTCCGGCAGGCGCGTGCTGGTTTCGACGGGCACGCGCACCCTGCAGGACCAGCTTTTCAACAAGGATCTGCCGCAGGTGGCAGCCGCCATCGGCGTGCCGGCCAGGGTGGCGCTGCTCAAGGGACGCTCTAACTATCTCTGCCACTACCGGTTCAAGCAGCTCTCGGGCCAGCGCAGCCTCGCGGGCACGCGGGACCGCATGCTGGGCAGGCTCGAGCGCTGGACCGGCATCACCAAATCGGGCGACCTCGCCGAGGTGCCCGACCTCGGTGACGCTCATCCGCTGTGGCCGCAGGTGACGTCGACGCGTGACAATTGCCTGGGCGCGCGTTGCGCCGACTACCACCGTTGCCACGTCTTCGATGCGCGCCGGCGCGCGGTCGAGTCCGACGTGGTCATCGTCAATCATCATCTGCTGCTCGCCGACCTCGCGCTCAAGGAAGACGGCTTCGGCGATCTGCTGGGCGCGGCCGATGCCGTCATCCTCGATGAGGCGCATCAGATACCCGATCTCGCCACGCAGTTCTTTGGCGTGCGCGTCGGCAGCCGGCAAGTGGAACATGCCCTGCGCGACACCCGCCTGGAGCTGGCGCTGCTCGCGCCGGGCAGCACGCTGCTGGCGGTCGAGCTCGGAGCCGTCGAAAAAGCGATGGCGGCGCTCGCCGAAGAGCTGCGTCGCAGCGCGCGTCCGGATTGGCTGGCCGCCGATTCGCCATTCGCCGATGCCACGCAGGATCTCGTCAACTCGTTGCGCGCTCTCGCGGCCGAGCTCACCGAGCAGGGAGGTGGCGCGGGCATCGCCCAGTGCACGGCGCGCGCCAGCGAGCTTGCGGCGCGGTTCGACAGCGTGCTGCACGCCGAGGACAACGAGGGCGCCCGCAGCGTCGAGCTCACGCAGCGCGGCTTCATCCTCAGCCTGCTTCCCTTCGATGTGGCCGGTCGTTTCGCACAGATGGCGGGCTCGTCCAAGGCGGCGTGGATCTTCACGTCGGCGACGCTGTCCGTGGGCGAGGACTTCACGCATTTCACGTCGCGCCTCGGTCTCGGCGAGGCCGAGACACTCGCGATCCCGAGTCCCTTCGACTTCGAGACGCAGGCATTGCTCTATCTACCGCCCGGCCTGCCGGACCCCGCCTCGGGTGCGCACACGCAGGCCGTGGTCGATCTCGCGGCGCCACTCATCGAATCGTCCGCGGGTGGCGCGTTCCTGCTGTTCACCAGCCATCGCGCCTTGCAGCGCGCGGCGGATCTCCTGCGAGGGCGTTGGGCGGAGCTCGGCGACTTTCCTCTCCTGGTGCAGGGTGAAGCGCCCCGCGAGCAGCTGTTGCGGCGCTTTCGGGAGTCGGGCAATGCGGTGCTGCTCGGCACGTCGAGCTTCTGGGAAGGCGTCGACGTCAAGGGTGACGCGTTGCGGCTCGTCATCATCGAGAAGCTGCCGTTTGCGTCACCCGACGATGCGCTCACCAAGGCGCGCATCGAGCACCTCAAGGCCAATGGCGGCAATGCGTTCCGCGAGTACCAGCTGCCCGAAGCGGCGCTGGCGCTCAAGCAGGGCGTGGGGCGCCTGATCCGCAGCGAGACCGATCGGGGTGTTGTGGTCATCTGCGATCCGCGGCTGGTCGACAAGCCGTATGGGCGCGTGTTCCGCTCGAGCCTGCCGCCCATGCCGGTGACGCGCGTGGCCAGCGAAGCGGAAAAATTCCTGCGACGCATCGCCGGCACATCCGCATCCGTGGCGATGGTGCGCGAGCCGACGATCGTGCCCGTCGATGGTGATTGGGCATGAAGCTGCTGGCGCTGGATACTGCCACCGAAGCGTTGTCGGTGTCCCTCGCCACCGGCAGCGCCCGGATCGACCGCTACATCGAGATCGAGCGCGGGCATGCCGAGCAGATACTGCCGATGATCGAAAGCGTGCTCGCCGAAGGTGGCGTCGCTCTCGGTTCGCTGGATGCGATCGCATTCGGCCGGGGCCCCGGTGGTTTCACGGGCGTTCGCCTCGCCGCGAGTGTGGCGCAGGGCCTGGCCTTCGGCGCGGGAGTAGGGGTGATCCCGGTGTCCGATCTCGCGGCGGTCGCGTGGCGGACGTCCCAGCTGGACGCCACGGCCCGGCAGGTGCTGGTGGTCAATGACGCCCGCATGCGCGAGGTGTACTGGGGCCGATTCCCAACCGACCCACTCCTTATCTCTATGGAGCACGAGGAGCGGGTAGATCTTCCGGCGGCCGTCGTGCTCGGGTCATCGCCTGAAAAGTGGGTAGCCGCAGGCCGTGGCCTGCGTGCCTGGCCGGAACTCGCCGAGCGTTGCCGCCAGGCGGGGGCCGCAGGGCTGTTTCCCGACATCCTTCCGAGCGCTGCCGGCATCCTGGCGCTCGCGACGGGGCGGGCGATGGCAGGGCAGATCCTCGATCCGGCCCTGGCTTTGCCGGTTTATGTCCGTGATCGCGTGGCCGAACCCGCTCCTTAATAGATGAGGAACGGCACTGTAAACAAACTGCAATACACTGCCGTTGTAATGCCGACGCCACAAAAACGTCACTTGTGAACGTCTCAGCACAAACATGTCAGCCAAACAGATTCTGGTGGTCGAGGATGAGCGCCCCATTCGCGAAATGATCGCGTTTGGATTGCGCCGGGCAGGGTTCGAGGTGCGCGAAGCCGCCGACGCGCGCTCCGGGCGGGCGGAAGTCGCCAACAAGTTGCCCGACCTGCTGCTGGTCGACTGGATGTTGCCGGATACCAGCGGTCTCGAATTCACCCGCGCACTGAAGCGCGATCGCGAGACTCGCGACTTGCCGGTCATCATGCTCACGGCGCGCGCCGAAGAGGGCGACAAGGTAGCGGGCCTCGAAGGCGGCGCGGATGACTACATCACCAAGCCCTTCTCGCCCCGCGAGCTGCTGGCGCGCATCAACGCGGTACTGCGTCGGGCCATGCCCTCCGAAGGCAGCGAGCGCATCGACATCGAAGGCCTGGTCCTCGATCAGAGCAGCCAGCGCGTCACGTCGGGCGACAAGACCGTCGCGCTCGGGCCGACCGAATACCGGATGCTGGCTTTCTTCATGACGCACCCCGAACGCGTGTACACGCGCGAACAGCTGCTCGATCGAGTGTGGGGTGGCAACGTGTATGTCGAGGAGCGGACCATCGACGTGCACATCCGCCGACTGCGCAAGGCGCTCGAAGACTTCGGCTATGACCGTCTCATCCAGACGGTACGCGGCTCGGGCTACCGCTTCTCGGCCAGACCACTCTAGACAGGCAATGAATTCCGGCACGAGCGCGTTCCTGTACGTCACGTTGCGAGTGCTCGCGGCGCTGGCGCTGGGTGCGGCGGGGGGCTGGCTCGCGGGGTCGGCATGGGTCGGGGTGTGCGGCGCGCTCGCGCTCTACCTGGCCTGGAACCTGTGGCAGCTTCGCGAGCTGCATTTCTGGCTGCAGCATCGCAGCGTTGCTGATCCTCCGGATGCACTCGGTCTCTGGGGTGATGTCGTCGCCCAGGTAGTTCGCCTGCACCGGCGCAAGCGTTTCCACAAGGAGAGACTGACGCGGCTGTTCCGCGAATTGCGCCGGTCGACCGCGGCCATGCCGGATGGCGTGATCATGCTCGATCCGCAGGGCGAGATCGTCTGGTTCAATCGCAAGGCCGGCGAGATGCTCGACCTCTCGCGCCGTGCCGACCTGGGCCTGCGCATCGACAACCTCGTGCGCCACCCCGATTTCGTGCAATACCTTCGCGGCGGAAATCACGCCGCGCCGGTGGTCGTGCGCGTCGACTCGAACAGCGAAAAGCACCTGGCTTTCCAGATCATTTCGTATGGCGAGGACCAGCGCCTCCTGATGCTGCGCGACGTCACGCGTGAAGTGCGACTCGAGCAGATGCGCAAGGACTTCGTCGCCAATGCGTCGCACGAGCTGCGTTCGCCTCTCACCGTGGTCGCCGGTTACCTCGAGACCTTTGGTTCGGATCCCGATCTGGGCGAGCTCGCGGCGCCCATCTCGGAGATGCGCCGGCAAACCGACCGCATGACCCGGATCATCGAGGATCTTCTCGAGCTCTCGCGCTTCGAGGCCAGTGACGCGCCAGTCAAGGGACTGCCCGTGGACGTGGCCGCAATGGCAGCGTTGTTGCGCAAGGACGTGCTGGCGCGTCCCGCGCACCCGCGAACGGTCGAAGTGTCGATCGAGTCCGGCGCCACCCTGATCGGTGATGAGGCGATGGTCCAGTCGGCGTTCTCCAATCTCGTGGACAACGCCGCGAAGTACACGCCCGCCGATGGCAGCATGTTCATCCGGTGGTGGACCGACGAGGACGGCGGGCATTTCGCCGTGCGTGACACCGGCCCGGGAATTCCTTCGGAACATCTGCCGCGCCTGACCGAGCGGTTCTATCGCGTCGATCCAGGACGCTCCCGGGAAACCGGCGGGTCGGGACTGGGCCTCGCCATCGTCAAGCATGCGCTGCATCGCCATGGCGCGCGCCTGGAGATCGACAGCATCGAAGGACGGGGCAGCACTTTCACGTGCCATTTCCCTCCCGAGCGCGTGTTCGAGCAGCGGGCTGCCGCCAATGGCTGAGCTCCGCGTCATCAAACCGTCACCACGCACTAACAAACTTCCCGGTCGCCACCAGCGCCGCTCCCGAGGGTTCCATGGAAACCGCCGACCTTTCCCATCACATCTCGCGCCGATTCAACGAAGACCTGGAACGGGTGCGCAACAAGGTGCTGACCATGGGAGGCATGGTCGAACAGCAGCTCGCGAACGCGGTCACCGCCCTCATCGAAGGCGACAGCAATCTCGGCGCCTCGGTCGGGCGTGACGACTTCAAGGTCAACCACATGGAGGTATCGATCGACGAGGAATGCTCGAAGATCCTCGCGACTCGCGCGCCTGCCGCCGGCGACCTGCGTGTGATCGTCGCCATCATCAAGACGATCACCGATCTCGAGCGCATCGGCGACGAGGGCGAGAAGATAGGCTACATCGCGTCCCGCTTGGCCAGCATGGAACGCCCGGCGGACAAGTACCGCGAGATCAAACATCTCGGCCGCATCGTCTCGGAGATGGTGCACCAGGCGCTCGACGCCTTCGCGCGCATGGATGCCGAGGCGGCATTGCGCGTGGCGCGCCAGGATCGCATCGTCGACGAGGAGTACGAAGCGATCCAGCGCCAGTGCATCACGTTCATGATGGAAGACCCGCGCAGCATCCGCCGCGCCCTGGACGTCATGTGGATCGTGCGCGCGCTGGAACGCATCGGCGACCATGCCAAGAACATCTGCGAGTACGTGATCTACATGGTCCACGGAAAGGATGTGCGCCATACCAAGCTCGAGGACATCGAGCGGGATTTGCGAGGTCGCAACGCAGGATCCTGACCGGCAGGGATCTCCCGGGCGCTGACGGTGGCCTGTCCAACCGGGGCAGTTCATTTATAGTTGGCAGATGGACCGACGTCAGAAGATCAATCTGCTGGGCGCGCTCATTTGCGCGGGCATGTTGGGTTACGCCATCTACACCGAGAAATATCTCGGCTTCATTCCGTGCCCGTTATGCATGTTCCAGCGCGTCTGCATCGCCGCGCTGGGCATCGTCTTCCTCATCGGTGCTCTGCACCCGGCCAGGCGCACGGGCGCCGTGATCCATGGCGCATTGATCTTGCTCGCCGCCGGGGCCACCGCCTGGGTATCCGGTCGCCACGTCTGGATTCAGCACCAGCCCTACGGCACGGTCCCTTCTTGCGGCGCACCGCTCGATACCCTGGTCGACATGTTCCCGCTGCTCGAAGTGATCCGGAAGGTCATGACGGGTGGCGGCGAGTGCGGCAATGTCGACTGGACCCTCTTGGGTATTTCCATGCCCGGTTGGGTGTTGATCGCCGCCGTGACTCTCGGTCTCGTGGGCGTGCTCAACAACATCGTGTACCCCGTGCGCGGGCGCGCATGAAGTTCCCGGCGGACTTCGCCGTCACGAAGAAGTGGCCGGCGAAATTTCCCGACCGCATCCAGCTTTATTCGCTGCCGACCCCGAATGGCGTCAAGGCTTCGACGATGCTCGAGGAAACCGGGCTGCCGTACGAGGCGCACACCGTGAGCTTCGATCGCAATGACCAGATGTCGCCGGAATTCCTGTCACTGAATCCGAACAACAAGATCCCGGCGATCATCGATCCGAATGGGCCCAACGGGCCTCTGCCGCTGTTCGAATCGGGTGCGATCCTGATTTATCTCGCGGACAAGTCGGGCAAGTTTCTGCCGCAGGACCCGGCCCGTCGATATCAGACCCTCCAGTGGCTCATGTTCCAGATGGGTGGCACGGGCCCGATGTTCGGGCAGCTCGGGTTCTTCCACAAATTCGCCGGCAAGGATTTCGACGACAAGCGCCCGCGTGATCGTTATGCGGCGGAGTCGCGGCGCCTGCTCGGCGTGCTCGATCGCCAGCTGGCGGGGCGCGCCTGGGTGATGGGCGACGAATACACGATTGCAGATATTGCGATCTTCCCGGGCGTGAATACGCTCGTGAGCTTTTACGGTGCTGGCGATCTCGTTCGCTTCGACGAATTTGGCAACGTGAAGCGCGTGCTCGATGCGTTCCTCGCGCGCCCCGCGGTGCAAGTGGGGCTCAGGACGCCCGATCGCAATGGCTAGCGAGCCGCGCTAGAGGAAGAGGCCGCCTACCCACCACGCAAGCGCGGCGATGCCGGCGGAAGCCGGGATGGTCACGATCCACGCGATCACGATGTTGCCCGCCACGCCCCAGCGTACGGCCGACGTTCCGCGCACCGTACCGACACCGATGATGGCGCCCGTGATGGTGTGCGTCGTCGAGACCGGAATGCCGAAATGGGTGGCCATGAACAACGTGATCGAGCCGGCGCACTCGGCCGCGAATCCACCGACCGGCTTGAGCTTGGTGATGCGCTGGCCCATGGTTTTCACGATGCGCCAGCCGCCGAACATGGTACCCACGCCGATGGCGAGGAAGCAGCTCATCACGACCCACGCGGGCAGATGCTCCTTGGTTGTCAGGCCGTTGGCGATCAGCAGCAGCCAGATGATGCCCATGGTCTTCTGCGCGTCATTGCCACCGTGACCCATCGAGTACGCAGCCGAGGAGAGCAGCTGCATGCGACGGAACCACCGGTCCACGCGTCGTGGCGTCTGCCGGAAGAACGCCCACGACAGCATCAGCATGATCAACGAGCCCAGTGCCATGCCGAGCAGCGGAGATATGAAGATGAACGACGCCGTCTTGATGATGCCGGGTGCCAGCAGCGGCGCCGTTCCCGCCTTGGCCATCGCGGCCCCGATCATGCCGCCGATGAGCGCGTGCGAGGAGCTCGACGGGATACCGTAGTACCAGGTGATGAAGTTCCACGAGATCGCGCCGATGAGCGCGCCGAAGATCAGGCGGTTGTCGACGATGGTCGGGTCGATGATGCCCTTGCCGACGGTCGAGGCGACGGTCAGGTGGAACACGCCCCAGGCGAGGACGTTGAAGAATGCGGCCCAGATGACCGCCTGCCAGGGCTTGAGCACGCCCGTGGACACGACCGTCGCGATGGAATTTGCGGCGTCGTGGAAACCGTTCATGAAGTCGAAGGCCAGCGCGAGCAGCACCAGCAAGGCCAGCGTCAGAGAGACAGTTCCCAGGTCCATGCGCGGCGCTTAGGAGTTTTCGAGGACGACGCTTTCGATGACGTTGGCCACGTCCTGACATTTGTCCGTGGCCGACTCCAGTGATTCGTACACCGCCTTGAGCTTGATGACCTGGCGCACGTCCTGCTCGTCGCGGAACAACGCGGAGATGGCGCTGCGCATGACCTTGTCGGCCTCGGATTCGAGCCGGTCGATTTCCTGGCAGATCTTCAGGATGGCAGGCGCGTCGGCCATCGAGGCCATGAGCCCCACGGCGGATTGCACGTGTTCGGCGCAGCGGCGCAGCAGCTCCGCGAGCTGGATGGCATCGGGTGTGATCTTCTGGATGTCGTACAGCACCAGCGATTCGCCACAGTCCTGGATGAGGTCGAGAACGTCATCCATACGGGAGATGAGGCGGTGGATGTCGTCACGGTCGAACGGAGTGACGAAGGTGGTGTGCAGCAACTGCACGGTGTCGTGCGTGATGCGGTCGGCGCCATGCTCGGCGTCTTCGATGATCTTGATGCCCTTCTCGCGATCCTGCTTGTTGTCGTAGTGCCGGAGCACATCCGCCAGGGCGAGCGCACCGTCGACGATGAGCTTGGCGTGGTTGTCGAAGAGGTTGAAGAAGCGCCCCTCGCGGGGCATGAGACGCGAGATGAAGTTCATTGTGCCGCCGACCCCTTCTGACTCCGCTTTTTTCTGGCGCGGAGTGTAGTGGGTCGGCGCGACGCTGTCACAAAAGCGTCACCCGGGGCGGGTCGCGCCCTCAGGCCAGCATTTCCTTCAGGGCATTCAGGTAGATGCGGTGCAGCCGGTCGATGTCGGCGAGGTTCACGCTCTCATTGACCTTGTGGATGCTGGCATTGATCACCCCGAGCTCCACGACCTGGGCGCCCAGGGGGGCGATGAAGCGGCCGTCCGAGGTGCCGCCACCGGTCGAGAACTTGGGCCTGATACCGGTTTCGGCGTGGATCGCCTTGGTCACGCCTGCGGATAGCGCGCCGGGCGAGGTGTAGAACGGTTCGCCGGAGACGTACCACTCCAGGGTGTACCGGACGCCGTGCTTCTTGAGGATGCCCTCGACGATGTCCTTCAGCCCGTCGATGGTCTGTACCGGGGAGTAGCGCAGGTTGAACCGCGCCTTGAGCTCACCTGGAATCACGTTGGGCGCGCCGGTGCCGGCGTTGAAATTCGAGATCTGGAAGCTGGTCGGCTGGAAGTGCTCGTTCCCCTCGTCCCAGACGCGAGCGGTGAGCTCGGCGAGGGCGGGGGCGAACGTGTGGACCGGGTTTTCCGCGAGCTGTGGATAGGCGATGTGACCCTGCACGCCGTGCACCGTCAAGCGGCCGGACAGTGAACCTCGACGCCCGATCTTGATGGTGTCGCCCAGCTCCTTTTCGCTGGAGGGCTCGCCGACGATGCACCAGTCGATCTTCTGGCCGCGTTCGCGCAGCGTCTCCACCACTTTCTTGGTGCCGTCGACCGAAGGGCCTTCCTCGTCGGAGGTGATGAGGTACGCGATGGTGCCCTTGTGTCCGGGGTGCGCACGCACGAAGTCTTCAGTGGCGGTCACCATGGCCGCCAGCGCGCTCTTCATGTCAGCGGCGCCGCGCCCGTACAACACGCCATCGCGCACGGTGGGCTTGAACGGATCGGTCGTCCACTCCTCGAGCGGACCGGTCGGAACCACGTCGGTATGGCCGGCGAAACACAGGACGGGCCCGCCCTTGCCGCGGGTGGCCCAGAAATTGTCGACGCTGCCGTAGCGCAGGTTCTCGATCTGGAAGCCCGCGGCGGCCAGCCGTCGGGTCATCACTTCCTGGCACCCCTGGTCGGCAGGCGTCACGGAATTGCGGGCGAGGAGATCGAGAGTGAGGTCGACGGTGGCTGACATCGCTGCGCGTTATACGGAACAGCACCTTGGGGATCAAGGAGTTTTATGACGGTGGGATGAAATACGGGGCGGTGAAATATTTGTGCAACCTTGCAGTCATAAATTGCCGCGCGTCACAACCGGAGGCAAAACAAAGTGACCCGCAAGACTCTCGCTATCTCTCTCGCCGCCACCCTCGTGGGCGCGTTGAGCATCACCCCCGCGCAGGCCCAGTCCGCGCGCGATTCCATCAACATCGTCGGCTCTTCGACGGTGTACCCGTTCACCACCACCGTCGCCGAACAGTTCGGCCGCGGCGGCAAGTTCAAGACGCCCAAGGTCGAGAGCACGGGGACCGGCGGCGGCATCAAGCTGTTCTGCAATGGCATCGGCCCGCAGTATCCAGACATCGCCAATGCCTCGCGCCGCATTCGCCCGGCCGAGCTCGCCACCTGCCAGAAGAACGGCGTCAAGGATGTGGTCGAAGTGAAGGTCGGCTACGACGGTATCGTCATGGCCGAGAACAAGACCGGCACTTCGCTGAACCTCACGCGCAAGGATGTGTACCTGGCGCTGGCCAAGAGCGTTCCCGATCCGGCGAATCCGAGCTCGCTGATCCCGAACCCGTACACCACGTGGAAGGACGTCAACCCGAAGCTGCCGGCCACCAAGATCGAAGTGCTCGGCCCGCCGCCGACCTCGGGTACGCGCGACTCATTCGTCGAGCTGTATCTCGAAGCCGGTTGCCGCACCTATGCCTGGCTGGATGCGCTGCGCTCGCAGGACGAGCCACGCTTCAAGCGCGCCTGCGACACGGTCCGTGAAGACGGCGCCTACGTCGAAGCCGGCGAGAACGACAACCTGATCGTGCAGAAGCTCACCGCCAACAAGGATGCCGTCGGCATCTTCGGCTACAGCTTCCTCGAGGAGAACCTCGACAAGCTCAAGGGCGCGGTGGTCGACGGCGTTTCGCCGACCTTCGAGACCGTGGCCTCGGGCAAGTACCCCGCCTCGCGACCGCTCTTCATCTACGTGAAGAAGCAGCACGTGAAGGTCATCCCGGGCATCGAGGAATTCATCGCCGAGTATGTGAGCGAGAAGGCGCTGGGCGAAGAGGGCTATCTCGCCGACAAGGGCCTGATCCCGCCGACCAAGTCCGAGATCGGCAAGATCCGTGACGACGCCAAGGCTCTCAAGCCGCTCAAGCTCTAACTACGACACCAGAACTCAGAGAATCCAAATGACACGCAAACTACTGTCCCTCGCCGTTGCCGCCGCCCTCGCGGGCGCGTCGACCCTCGCCCCGACGCCCGCATTCGCGCAGAGCGGGAGCGACATCCAGGCGCTGAAGGACCAGCTCGCGGCCCTGCAGTCGAAGATCGAGCAGCTCGAGAAGAACCAGAACACCACCAAGAAGACGGCGGACGAAGCGCAAAGCACTGCCGATCGCACGGCCGACGTGGTCGCGCAGGACAAGACCCGTCTGTCGTTCGCGGGTGACGTGCGCTACCGCAATGAATCATTCGACGTCGAATACGTGGATCGCAACCGTCAGCGCGACCGCATCCGCGCACGCGTGAACGCCAACTTCCGCGTGAACGACACCATCACCGGCCAGATCGGCCTGTCGACGGGCAGCACCGACCCCCGTTCGGGCAACCAGACCCTGACCGACCAGAACGCCCGCAAGGACTTCGACCTGGACGTTGCCTACCTGACCTGGGCGCCCAACGCGGCCGTCAAGGTGACGGCTGGCAAGCAGCGCTACCCCTGGCAGCGCACGGGCTCCTTGTTCTTCGACAACGACGTGAACCCGGAAGGCATGGCGTTCAGCTACGCCAAGGGCAATCTGTTCGCCGGCGCGTTCTACGACTGGCTCGCCGAGCGCGCGTTGTCGTTCAGCGCACCGACGGGCACGAACACGGATTCCATCCTGTATGGCGCACAGGTGGGCTACAAGATTCCGTTCTCCGACAGCGTGAAGCTCACG
>DATLDQ010000055.1:0-4960 GCA_035525785.1 Steroidobacteraceae bacterium
GGGCTTGAGTCCCTGCGCCAGCGCCTTGCGCGTCACGAAACGCGTCTGCGGCATGGGCCCTTCCACCGCGTCCACCAGGAGCAGCACGCCGTCCACCATCGAAAGCACGCGCTCCACCTCGCCGCCGAAGTCGGCGTGGCCAGGAGTGTCGACGATATTGATGTGCACGCCGAGGTAATCGACGGCGGTGTTCTTCGCCAGGATCGTGATGCCGCGTTCGCGCTCGAGGTCGTTCGAGTCCATCACGCGTTCGGCCACCTTCTCGTTCTCGCGGAAGGTGCCGCTCTGGCGCAGCAGCTGGTCGACCAAGGTCGTCTTGCCATGGTCGACGTGGGCGATGATGGCGATGTTGCGAAGGTTCTGGATCATTTTGAAATCAACGAGTTGTGAACGAGGGCTGACCCCCGTTTTTGGGGCGGCGAGTATAGGGGAAATGACCCCGCCGTGCCCTGTTTTCCGTGAGGCGATGCGCTAGGCTTCCCGCCGGAGAGCAATCCATGCGCACTTTTCGACACGGCATCCTGATGGCCGGCCTGTTGCTCGCAGGCTGCGCGGGCATGTCGCCGGAGTTGCAGGGCATTTTCAATGACGCCGTGCTCGCCGCCGGAACCGGCACACAACCGGGCGAGATCGAGATCGCGGCGGGACTGCGCGAGGCGCTAGCCGTTGGCACCAGCCGCGCCGTGGGCCGGCTTGGTGTGACCGACGGTTATTGGTCCAATGCCCAACTCAACATTCCGCTGCCCGAGAACCTCAAGAAGGCCGAAAAGGCGCTACGCGCGATTGGCCAAGGCCGCACCGTCGACGAGTTCCACCTCTCGCTGAATCGCGCTGCAGAGGCGGCGGTGCCCGAGGCACTGCCGATCTTCAAAGATGCGATCCGCGGCATGACGCTGCAGGACGCACGCACGATCCTCGATGGCACGCCGACTGCTGCGACCGATTACTTTCGCGGCCGCACGCAAGGCCCGCTCGCCGCCCGCTTCAAGCCCATCGTGATGAACGCGACCAGCGCGGTGGGCGCGACACGCAAGTACAAGGAGCTGGCCGGCAAGGTCGGCAAATACGTGAACGGGTTCGAAGCCCAGGATCTCGACCAGTACGTGACCGATCGTGCGCTGGCGGGCCTGTTCCGCACGCTCGCGGATGAAGAAACGAAGATTCGCCGCGATCCTGCGGCGCGCACTACCGAGCTTCTCAAGAAGGTTTTCGGCCAGGCCCATTGAGCATGGCCCTTTCCAATCAATGACTTGACCCCTGTCCGACCGGCGGGCTTGCCTTCTGAACGTTGTTTATTTAGCCTTATTTGAACGTCGTTCATTTCGAACGCGCTGTCGGAGGACAAGTCATGGCTACCCTGTTCACGCGGATCCAGCGGCTGGTGACGGCGAATGCGCACCACGCCGTCGACCAGGCGGAGAACCCTCAGGTCATGGCGGGCCAGGTGCTGCGCGACCTGGGTGACGAAGTGCAGATTACGCGCCGCTCGCTGGTCGCTGCGCTGGGCGCCGAGCGCCAGCTCGTGAAGCAGCGTGAGCAGATGCAGCGCGAGGCTTCGGATTGGGAGCGCAAGGCCGAGCGCCCGCTCGCTGCCGGCGACGAGAAGCTGGCGCGCTCGGTCCTCGAGCGCGCGGTATCGCTGCGTTCGGCGGCAGCCGCGCTGGAAACGCCGCTGGCCACCACGCAGCGCACCAGCCAGCGCCTGCGTGAGCAGATGCAGCGCCTGCGCGGCGAGTGGGACAACACGCGCAACCGCGTCGCCGTCATCACTGCCAGCCAGGCCGCGGCGGAAGCGCTGGGCGGCGTCGGTGTGGCCGCCGACAGCTACAGCCGCGCCATGGACCGCGTGCAGAGCCTCGACGAACTGTCGCGCAAGGCCGGCACGATGGAGGCGCATGCCGATGCCACGGCAGAACTGCTCAACGAGCAGGAAAGCCTCGAGCGCGCGGTCTCGGCGCACGAGCAGGCCGCCGCGGTCGACGCCGCGCTCGAAGCCCTGAAGCAGCGCCTCGAGGCGCAAACGCCCTGCCCCACCACCGAAACGCGCTCGTAACCCCGCGCACTGGAGCTGACATGGAAACTTCGGAAGCGATTCGCCTCGACAGTCCCGGCTGGGTGTTCTTCGTAAAGGTGTCGTTCGGCTGCGCACTCGCCGGCATGGTGTTCGGCGTATGGATGATGGAAGACGTCCAGGTCTGGATGCGCGGCTACCTGGTAATGGGCACGCTGTTCCTGACCGGCTCGACGTTCACGCTGAGCAAGACCCTGCGCGACGAGTTCGAGGCCAGCAAGCTGATCAACAAGCTGGCGCAGGCGCGGACCGAGAAACTGCTGAAGGAATACGAGCAGGCCTGAGACAGCCGATCAGGCCTTGCGCCGGCGGCGGGTGGATCCGATCCCGCCGCCGGCCAGGCCGGTGACGAATATGTCGACCACGCCATCGCTCAAATCCCGATGATCCGCCAATCCGCTCCACTTGAGCTTGCCGCTGACCGCCAGCGTGCAGACGCCGTGCACGGCGCTCCACAACGCCGCCGCGGCGGCGCGCAGCGCATCGGGCTTGAGTGCCGGTACCAGCGGCGCAAGGTTGGTCTCGACCAGCTCGAACAGGCGCTTGAGGCGGATGTCGGTGGTGTGGCGCGGCTGCATGGTGGCCGGCAGCGTGTGCTCGAACATCAGGCGGAAGCGATGCGGATGTCGCTGCGCGAATTCCACGTAGCCGGCACCCATCGCACGCAGCCGTTCGCGCGCGTCGGTGTGCGGCTCGCAGGCGTCCTGCAGGGATGCGTGAATGGCATCGGCAGTGCGCTCGTTGATCGCCGCGAGCAAGTCGTCCTGGTTGGCGAACAGCAGGTACAAATTGCCGACCGTGTAGCCGATGGCCTGCGCGACCTTTCGCATCGAAAAGCCGACGAGGCCCTCTCGAATGATCAACAGTTCTGCGGCCGCGAGCGCCATTTCCCGCTGCTGCTCGTGAGTGTGCTCGTTGCGTCGGCCCATCCGCCAATTTTAGAAGTTTCATGAACATTGTCCATTTCGACGCGGAAGCGAACAATGACGCCACCATTCCGCGCGACACAGGAGGGCGCATGTCCCATGAGAGCCAGTTCAGCCTTCTCGGCGAACGCCGCTTCGGTCCGTTCTTCCTGACCCAGGCGCTGGGCGCGTTCAACAACAACGTGTTCAAGAACGCGCTCGTGATCATGCTCGCGTTCCAGGCCACGCAGCTCAGCGCCGACCAGGTCAACCTGTACGTGAACCTCGCGGCGGGCCTGTTCATCCTGCCGTTCTTCCTGTTTTCGGCGACCGCGGGGCAAGTCGCGGAGAAATTCGACAAAGCCTTCCTGATCCGGCGAATCAAGCTGCTCGAGATCGCCATCATGGCCACCGCCGCGGTCGGCTTCTGGCTAAACAGCGTGCCGTTCCTGATGACGGTGCTGTTCCTGATGGGAACGCAATCGGCCCTGTTCGGCCCGGTGAAGTACTCGATCCTTCCCCAGCACCTGCGCGACCACGAGCTCGTCGGTGGAAACGGCCTGGTCGAGATGGGCACCTTCGTCGCGATCCTGCTCGGCACGATGCTCGGCGGCTGGCTGATCGCGCAATCCGGCGGCAAGGCGTGGGCCGCCGGCGCGGTGCTGATGATTGCGCTCGCGGGGTACGCGGCGAGCCGGCTGATTCCCGGCGCGCCCGCCACGGCGCCCGACCTGCGCATCAACTGGAACCCGGTCACCGAGACCTGGCGCAACTTCCAGTTCATGAAGACCAACCGCACCGTGTTTCTTTCGGTGCTCGGCATCTCCTGGTTCTGGTTCTACGGCGCCACGTTTCTCGCGCAACTGCCGACTTACACGAAGACCTATCTCGGCGGTGACGAGAGCGTGGTCACGCTGATGCTCACGGTATTCTCGCTCGGCGTCGGCGCGGGCTCGCTGCTGTGCGAGCGCCTGTCGGGACGCAAGGTCGAGATGGGCCTCGTGCCGTTCGGCGCGATCGGCCTGACGCTGTTCGGCCTCGACCTGTTCTTCGCCAAGTCTGGCCTTGCCACCGCCACGGACCTGACGTGGCGACAATTCCTCGACATCGACGGCAACGGCCGCGTGGTGTTCGACCTGGCAATGACCGGCCTGTTCGGCGGCTTCTACATCGTGCCGCTGTACGCATTGATCCAGTCGCGCGCGGCGCCGTCGCACCGCTCGCGCATCATCGCCGGCAACAACATCCTGAACGCGATCTTCATGGTGGTGGCGGCGGCCCTCGCCGTGGCCCTCTTCGCCGCGGGCCTCACCATCCCGCAGCTCTTCCTGGTCGCCGCCGTGATGAATGCGGCGGTGGCGGTCTACATCTACACGCTGGTGCCCGAGTTCCTGATGCGCTTCATGGTGTGGCTGCTGATCCACTCCGTGTACCGCCTGGAGAAGACCGGACTCGAGCGCATCCCGCACGAAGGCGCCGCGCTCCTCGCGTGCAACCACGTGTCGTTCGTCGACGCGCTCGTCATCTCCGCGGCATGCCCGCGCCCGATCCGCTGGGTGATGTACCACCGCATTTTCCAGACCCCGCTCTTGAGCTTCTTCTTCAGGACCGCGCGCGCGATTCCAGTGGCGTCCGCCCGGGAAGATCCGGCGGTGCTGGAGGCGGCTTACGAGCGCATCGGGGAAGCGCTGTCACAGGGTGAGCTCGTCGGTATCTTCCCCGAAGGCCGCCTCACGACCGATGGCGAGATGGGCGTATTTCGCGGGGGTGTGAACCGCATACTCCAGCGCACGCCCGTGACGGTGGTGCCGATGGCGCTCTCGGGCTTGTGGGCGAGCCTCTTCGCTAGGCAGAAAGGCGCGCTCAAACGCGCGGGCTCGCGGCTCTTCCCGCGCATACGCCTCGCGGTCGGCCAGCCCATCGCGCCTAGCGCAGCCGCGCCGGACGCGCTGCGTGCCGTCGTGCTCGAGCTTCGCGGCGACTG
>DATLDQ010000076.1:0-42855 GCA_035525785.1 Steroidobacteraceae bacterium
TCTGCGAGATGCCGGTGAGGTACACGCCGTCGGGCAGCTGCTTGGCGATCTCGTCGAAGATATGGACGATTTCCGGGCGCGACCGCTGCAGCTTCTCGATGACTTCCATGCGCGCGATGAATCGCGCCTTGTCGGCCTCGAGGCTGTTGATCTTCTCGATCTGCTTGTCGAGCTCGGCGATCTGGTCCGTGAGCCGCTGGTTGCGAGCCTCCTGGGCGCTGATCATCGAGTCCATCATGAGGAAACCGACGAACGCCGTGAGGCACGCGCCGATCGCTGCGCCGCCTAACGCAACGAGGAACTTGAGCTTTCGCTCCTTTCGTTCTTCATCGCGCCAGGGAAGTAGGTTTATGCGAGGCATTAGTTGTCGAAGCTCCGCAGTGCGAGTCCACAGGCCGTGAGCAGCGCCGTGGCGTCGCGCGCCACCGCCTGCGCCTTGGCGCGGGACGAAAGTTTCATCTGACCCAGCGGGTCACCCTTCTCGGCCGAGATACCGACGCGGCTCGAGATGACATCGGAAACGCCCGAAATGTTGGCGCAGCCGCCACACACCAAAATCTTCTCCGGCTGATCGCGACCCGAGCCCGACGCGAGATAGAACTGCAGCGAACGGCTCACCTGCTGCGTCATGTCGTCGATGAACGGATCGAGCACTTCAGCCTGGAAATTGCCGGGCAGGCCGCCTTCTTTCTTGGCGCGGCCGGCTTCTTCCATCGAGAGACCGTAAGTACGCATGATTTCTTCGGTGAGCTGCTGCCCGCCGAACGCGAAGTCACGCGTGTAGATGACCTTGAGATTGCGCAGCACGCTGAACGTGGTGCTGCTCGCGCCGAAGTCGACCACGGCGATCGTGCGGTCGATGCCGCCATCCGGCATCTGATGCGTCATGAGCTTGCACGCGTTCTCGAGCGCGAATGCTTCGACATCGACGATCTTCGCGGTGAGGCCGGCGGCATTCACGGCGGCCTGACGCTGCTCGACGTTCTCGGTGCGCGTCGCGACGAGAAGCACATCGTTGGTTTCCGGATCTTTCTCGGAAGGGCCGAGCACTTCGAAGTCGTAGCTGACTTCGTCCATCGGGAAGGGGATGTATTGATCGGCCTGCATCTCGACCTGGGCTTCGAGATCACGCTCGCGCAACGAGCGCGGCATCTGGATGACCTTGGTGATCGCGGCGTCGCCGGAGATCGCGATCGCGACTTCCTTGGCGCCTGCGCCGGACCGTTTGACGGCACGCCGGATGGCCTCGCCAACCGCTTCCGCGTCGACGATGGCCTTCTCGTTCATGGCGTTCTGGGGGGTGGGTTCTGCCGCGTACGATTCGACGCGATAGGTGCCACCGCTGTTCACGAGCTCGATCAACTTGACCGACGATGTCGTTATGTCAAGCCCGAGCAACGGACGATACTTGCGCGTTAAGAACAGCACTTTTGCAGCCCTTTCAATAGGTTAGAGCGAAAATCGCGCGACCTGTTTAAAACCCGAGAGACTATATATCAGCGTGAAGTTAAATTGAACGAGACGCTGCTCACGAATCTCGCGGATTCCCCGGGATATCCCGGTTCGGTCCGCTTGACCGGATGGAGACGGACTGCCAGCTCAGAAGGGCATTGGAACCAGAGGGCAGTTACCCGGATCAACTCGAGTCTGAT
Source organism: Steroidobacteraceae bacterium (assembly GCA_035525785.1). GTDB lineage: Bacteria > Pseudomonadota > Gammaproteobacteria > Steroidobacterales > Steroidobacteraceae > CADEED01. The sequence goes on from DATLDQ010000076.1 coordinate 1,653, forward strand.
GCCCGAGCAGGCAACCCCGCTGTCGTAGGCCAATGCAGGGCCCTTAGACCGGAAGCTTTGCGTCCCCACCTTTCGGTGAGTATGCGTATCGACGGCGGTTACTATGCATAGGGCATAACGCCTGCGCAACCGACGAGACACGGATTCTGTGAAGCCAAACTACTTTCGATGGTTCGTCCAGTTCCTGATGGGTGTGACGGCCATCACACTCGCCGTCGGATACGCGTTCGTCTGCGCTTACACGTACCTCGAACCAACGCTCCCGACGGTCGCGGCGATGAAGAACAACGAGTTCGCCGTGCCGTTGCGCGTCTACACGTCGAGCGGCGAGCTCATTTCGCAGATCGGCGAGCAGCGCCGCATCCCCGTGAAGTACGAGCAGATCCCCGACGTGGTGAAGAACGCGTTCGTCTCCGCCGAAGACGACCAGTTCTTCGAGCACCACGGCTTCGACTGGAAAGGCATCGCACGTGCGCTGTTCGTCAACGTCACCTCGGGCGAGCGCCAGGGCGCGAGCACCATCACCATGCAGGCGGCGCGCAGCGCGTTCTTCACGCAGGAACAGACCGTCCGTCGCAAGCTGCAGGAAATCTTCGTCACGCAGCGCCTGGAAAGCGAATTCACGAAGAACGAAATCCTCGCGCTCTATCTCAACGTGATCTTCTTCGGCCATCGCTCCTACGGCGTAGCCGCGGCCGCCGAGACTTACTTCGGCAAACCACTCGGCGAGCTGACGCTTGGCGAGGCCGCGATCCTCGCGCGCGTGCCGCAATGGCCCTCGCGCTTCAACCCCATCAGCGACCCCGAGGGTTCCACGGGCCGGCGTGCCTACGTGCTGCGCCGCATGCGCGAGCTGAATTACATCGACGAAGCCGCCGAGCAGGCGGCATCCAAGGAAGTAGTCAGGACGACGATCGCCCACCGCGCGCTCGCGGACGTCGACGCGGCCTACGTCGCCGAGATGGTGCGGCAAGACATCGAGACGCGCTTCGGTGCCAAGGCCATCGACGCGGGCTACAAGGTGTACACGACGATCGACGGCCGATTGCAGAAGGCCGCGAATCTCGCCGTGCGCACCGGCCTCATCGACTATACCCAGCGATACGGCTGGCGCGGCACCACCAACAAGGCGGAGCTCACCGGCAACGAGAACGACGAAGGAATGGAGAAGTTGCTGGACGAGTACGGCACGGTCGGCAATCTCAAGCCGGCCATCGTCGTGTCCGTCGCCGAGAAGGAAGCCAGCGTCTTCATCAAGAAGGATGGCGTCGCGAAGATCGAGTGGGCGGGCATGTCGTGGGCCAAGCGCAAGAACCCCGATCAGTCGCTGGGGCCCGAGCCCAAGAGCGCGTCGGAGATCCTGGCGCGTGGTGACGTGGTGTACGTCGTGCACCCGAAGGTTGATGCGCCGGCGGAGCTCGCGCAGATTCCCGACGCGCAGAGTGCGCTGATCGCGCTCGACCCCAACAACGGCGCCATCATCTCGCTCGTGGGCGGCTTCGATTACTTCGAGGGCCAGGGCAAGTTCAACCGCGTGATCCAGGCACGCCGCCAGCCAGGTTCGGGCTTCAAGCCTTTCATGTATGCCGCGGCCATGGCGGGCGAATTCACGCCGGCGTCGATGATCCTCGACGCGCCGATCATCATGGATGACCCGAATCTCGAAGAAGTCTGGCGGCCGGGCAATTCGGGCGGCGGTTTCCGCGGCCCAATGCGCCTGCGCGAGGCGCTGGTGCAGTCGCGCAATCTCGTCTCTATCCGCCTGCTCAAGGAGCTGGGCGTCAAGACGGTGATCGACTACGCGCAGAACTTCGGCTTTTCCAAAGCGCAGCTCATGCAGGCAAACAACCTGACACTGGCGCTGGGTAGTTTGCAGGCCACGCCGCTCGAGGTGGCGCGCGGCTTCGCTGTGTTCGCCAATGGTGGCTACCTCGTCGAGCCCTTCCTCATCGATCGCATCGAAGGTCCGGGCGGGCAGATCGTCTACATGGCCGAACCCAAGACGGTCTGCGCGGAATGCGTGCAGCCCGTGCGCACGTTCTCGGACCAGGAGCGCGCGAAGAATCCGGATGTGAGCGCGACCGTCACGCCGCCGACTCCTCTTACGGTGGGCGCGCGCCGCACCGTGCAGGCGGAACGCGTCATCACTCCGCAGGTCTCGTTTCTCATGAACGACATCATGAAGGACGTGATCACCCGCGGTACCGGCCGGCGGGCGCTGGCGCTCGGCCGTGCGGATCTGCGCGGCAAGACCGGCACCACCAATTCATCGGTGGACACCTGGTTCAACGGCTTCAACGACAGCCTGGTCGCGAGTGTCTGGGTCGGATACGACGACAATCAGCCGCTCGGCGAGATCGAAGAAGGCGCGCTCACCGCCGTGCCCATCTGGGTCAACTACATGCGCGAAGCGCTGCGGGGCGTGCCCGAGACACGGCGCGCGATGCCCGACGGCGTCATGGAAGTGAAGATCAACGGGCGCACGGGTGGCACGCGTGATGCCGACATCGACCCGGTGTTCGAATATTTCCGCGTCGAGAAGCCACCGACCGAGGAAGGGTACGTGGGCGATCCGGGCGTCGGTCCGCAGGACATCGATCCGAATTCGCCTGATACTCCGCAGAGCGGTTCCGAGCCCATTTTCTGACGACGATCTGCCATGAAGAAGCTGCCGCCACGTGCCGAGAACCTGCGCCGCGCGCTAGCGCAGGAAGCGGCGCGCATCATGGCGGAACACGGCATCCGCGATTTTCTCACCGCCAAGCGCAAGGCCGCCGAGCGCTTCGGTGTGACTGATGGCAACGTGCTGCCACGAAACACCGAGATCGAAGATGCGCTCGCCGAATACCAGCGGCTATTCGGCGGAACGCGGCACGATGAGACGCTGGCGGCGCAGCGCAACGCCGCGTTGTCGGCGATGCAGTTACTGTCCGACTTCGAGCCGCGGTTGGTCGGCGCGGTGCTTTCCGGCACGGCTACCGAACACAACGACGTCCAGCTTCATCTGTTCGCGGAGCGCGCGGAGTCCATCACGATCAGGCTCATGGATCTCGGCATCGAGCACGAAGTGGTGGAAAGGCGCGTGCGCTACGGCACCGACCGCGTCGTCGCTTACCCGGGCGTGCACTTCGAGTACGACGATCAGGTGATCGATGCCACGGTTTTTCCCGTGGACGGAATCCGCCAGGCGCCGGTCAGCCCGGTCGATGGCAAGCCCATGCGCCGCATCGACGCGGACGAGCTGGAACTGCTGCTGGATTCCGCAGAGGCGCCACGCGCGCAGTAGCGGCATCAACCAACGCCGGATCGCGTCAGCCGCGGCTCTCGATGGACTTGTAGTCGCGCTGCGTGGGGCCGGTGTACAGCTGGCGCGGACGGCCGATTCGCATGGCCGGATCGGAAATCATCTCCTGCCAGTGCGCCACCCAGCCCACGGTACGCGCAATCGCGAACATCACCGTGAACATGGAGCGCGGGATGCCCAGCGCGGAATAGATGATGCCGGAATAAAAGTCAACGTTCGGGTAGAGCTTGCGAGCGACGAAGTATTCGTCCTTGAGCGCGACCTCTTCGAGCTTGAGCGCGAGCTCGAACAGCGGATTGTCCTGCTTGCCGAGTTTCTCGAGCACCTTGTGGCACATCGCGCGGATGATCTTCGCGCGCGGATCGAAATTCTTGTAGACGCGGTGACCGAAGCCCATGAGGCGGAAATGGCTCGACTTGTCCTTGGCCATCGCCAGGTATTTCGGAATCTGGTCGGCCGTGCCGATCTCCTCGAGCATCTCGAGCACGGCTTCGTTCGCACCGCCATGCGCCGGGCCCCAGAGCGCCGACACGCCCGCGGATATCGCGGCGTAGGGATTCGCGCCAGTCGAGCCGGCCAGGCGAACCGTCGAGGTGCTGGCGTTCTGCTCATGATCCGCGTGCAGGATGAACAGCAGGTCGAGCGCTTCGGCCGCGACCGGGTCCACCTCGTAGTCTTCGCACGGCACGGCGAAGAACATGTGCAGCATGTTCGCGCAGTAGTTGAGATCGTTGCGCGGATAAATGAACGGCTGACCGAGCGAATGCTTGTACGCCGCTGCGGCGATCGTCGGCAGCTTGGCGACGATGCGATGCGCGAAGATCTCGCGATGCCGCGGGTTATGGATGTCCATGGAGTCGTGATAGAACGCCGACATCGACGCCACGACCGCGGAAACCATCGCCATTGGGTGCGCGTTGTGGTGGAACCCGCCGAAGAACCGCAACAGCGATTCGTTGATCATCGTGTGGTTGCGGATGCTCTTCTCGAACTGGTCGAGCTGCGATTTGCCCGGCAGCTCGCCGTTCAGCAGTAGATAGCACACCTCGATGAACGAGCTCTGGTCGGCCAGCTGCTCGATGGGGTAGCCGCGGTGCATGAGCACCCCGGCGTCGCCATCGATGTAGGTGATCTTGCTCTCGACCGCGGCGGTTGCACCATAACCGGGATCGTAGGTGAAGGCGCCAAACTCCTTGGCGAGCGGCGCGATATCGACCACGGAGGGGCCGATGGTGCCGGAACGGACTGGGAGCGCGGCCTTCTTGCCGCTGGCGGGATCGACGAGTTCGAGTTTCTTGTCAGACATGTGCGGGGGGCTCAATGCAAAGCCCCGGGAGCGTTACATGGTCCGAGACTGGAATCAAGGCAACGAAGCCGCTTCATCGAAGATGAAGGGCATCGCTGATCACTCGACGATCTTGAAGAGTTGCCCCGACGCGGGTTTCTTGTTCGGGTACATCGCATTGATTAGTTCGAGCGTTTCCTTCTTGAACTTCTCTTCGGGCATGTCTTCGACGTAGGCGCCGAGTTCCGTCTGCGGCGTCGCCTTCACGACCTTGATGCGATAAGGCTCGGTGAGCGGGAATTCGGCGGGACGCAGACTACGCAGCGTCAGCGCCGTGGACTTGATGAGCCCGTCCACTTCCGGCACGCCATTCATCGCCGAGCGGCTCGCGCCCGCAAAGACGAACGCGCTCTGTCCGCGATAGATCACTGCCCAGCGCACGGGGCCGAGACCGTTGTCGATGGGCGAGCCACTACGCGTCACCGCGGTGTAGCCCTCCATGTCGTCGGACCCTACGAGTGGTTCGCCCTTGAATACCGACTGACCCTTGAGCTTCGTCAGCAGAAATTCTCGCGGCGCTTGTTTCTCGGGCCGTCCGTCGATGGTCACCTGGAGGACCGCGTCCTTCTTGGGCGTGAAAGCCAGCAGCCGATCACGCAGGTTCTCGATGGTCCACCCGCGCGGGAATGCCATCGTGATGCCCATGTCAGCGTGATAGAAACGGTTGTCGCGCACGATGCCCTGCGCCTTGCTCGATCCGTACGCGATGCCATTGATGGCGGTGAGGTATTCGTCGTGGCGGTCGATCCAGCCGCCTTCCGGCGCGTCCTTGATGTTCGCGGCGCCCTTTGCGGCTTGCACCTCTCGTTCGTCGGGGCTCGGGTGACTCGAGAACACGCCGTGATACAGACGTGGCTCGCGCCCCTCGGCGGTGGCGCGCTGGCGCTCGAATTTCTCACCGGCCTGGAACATCTTGAACACACCGCCGATGGATTCCGGGTTGTAACCCGCCTTCACCATGTACTTGAGGCCGAGGCGATCCGCTTCCATCTCGTTCTCGCGGCCGTACCCCATCATCCACGCCTGGCCGCCGATGTTGGCGAGCTGACCGATGGCGTTCGAACCCGTGAGGATGGCGGCCGCCATGGCGCCGAGAGAGGCTGCGACACCGCGCGCCTGGCGGCGCGCCGGATGGCGCGCAGTGACGTGGCCGATCTCGTGGCCCAGCACGCCGGCCAACTCGGCCTCGGAATTGAGATTCACGAGCAGGCCGCGGTTCACGTACACGTTGCAGCAGCCAGTGGTGAACGCGTTGATGGCCTCGTCATCGACGACGAAGAACCGGAATTCCTCGTTGGGCAGGTCGCTCGACTGGGCGAGGCGCTGGCCCACGATGTTCACGTACTCCTGCATCGCCTGGTCGTCGTAGAGGCCCAGTGCCTTGACGATCTCCTGGTGGTTCTTCTGGACGGTTTTCTTCTCGCCCTCCCAGCCACCGACGCCGACGCTCTTGCCACCCGTCGACGGATTGCTCACGCACCCCGCGGCGAAAGTGCAGGCGGCCGCGAGTACTAGGGTGATCAGCTGGCGCTTCATTTATGGAGTCTCCGCGAGCAGGCCGAGCGCGTATTTAACTACGACATTGCGCCGCTACAACAAGTTTCGAAACACGCCACCGGCCCTGATCCGGCCCGCATTGGCCAACAAAAAGGCGCTCCCCGTTTCCGGGAAGCGCCTTGTTTGTTGCGCGAAAGCGGCGAAAAGTTCAGCGCGTCGCGGCGGCGGCGTACTTCTTGCGGAACTTGTCCACGCGGCCGGCGGTATCGAGGATCTTCTGCTTGCCCGTATAGAAGGGGTGGCAGTTGGCGCAGACTTCGACCTGAAGGTCGTGACCCAGGGTCGACCGCGTCTTGAAGGAGTTGCCGCAGGTGCAGCTAACGTTGATTTCTTTGTAGTCCGGATGCGTATCGGCTTTCATGGGTTTCTCTCTACCGGGCGGATTTTGCCGGCCGGGGGTTAGAAAAAGGGCGCGCAGTCTAGCGGGCCATTTGTGGGTTCTCAAGCGCAAATCCCAAGCGGTCCTTATCCACAGAAAGTGTGGATAACTCTGTGGGCATCGACGTCGCCCGACGCTAAAAACGCTTTGATCCGCGCAATTCCGTTAGCTTGGTCAAATAATGATCATCTCGTTAAAGCGTGGAAAATCATCATGTTACATGGTCTTTATCCTGCAACAGGATTGAAACCTGCCGTAATGCCCTTGTTTACGCATCCATGACCGAGCAGCTGTGAATAAAAACGCTCCGAGGCAGGGCGGTTGCTCAGACCTCACGCGCCGAATCCTTGGCCGGAAGCAGATCGACGAGTATCTCGTTGAGAAACCGGAAGCCCTGGGGCGTCGCGCGCCATTTGTAGGACTCATGCTCGACCAGTCCGCGCGCCAGGGCCGTGCTTAACGCCTGGTCCAGTACCGCCGCCGGCAGGCCGGTGCGCTCCTCGAAGAGTGACTCCGGGAAGCCGTCCGCGAGCCGGAAGGCATTCATCGCGAACTCGAACGGCAATTCCGCGGATTGCACGAACCTGCGCGTCACCGCGCCCGGATCCGAGCCGAGATAGCGCCGTGGTTCGCGCCATTGCTGGGTTCGCACGATCCGCCCATCCGGGCCGGTGATCTTGCCGTGGGCCCCGGCGCCGATGCCCAGGTAATCGCCGAAGGACCAGTAGTTGAGGTTGTGCGCGCAACGGGTGTCGGGTCGCGAATAGCCCGACACTTCGTATTGCTCGAACCCCGCTTCGCGCAGCACCCGCAACGAACGCGTCAGCATGTCGTCGACCACTTCGTCGTCCGGCTGCACTGGTGGCGCGGCCGCGAACAGGGTGCCGGGCTCGATCGTGAGGTGGTACTGAGACATGTGCGCAGGGCGCAGTGCGAGCGCCGCGCGCAGGTCCGCCTCGGCGTCGTCCGCCGTCTGCCCGGGCAGGGCATACATGAGATCGAGATTGAAGTTCGAGAGGCCTGCGGCATGCAGCTCTTCGGCGGCGCGCCGCGTTTCATCCGCCGAGTGGATGCGGCCCAGCGTCTTCAGCTGCCTCTCATCGAAGCTCTGCGCGCCCAGAGACACGCGCGTGATGCCAGCGTCGCGGTATTCGGCGAACCGGCCGCGCTCGATGGTGCCCGGATTGGCCTCGAGCGTGATCTCGATGTCGGCAACGAAACCCTGCCCGGCCCGCGCGTGCTCGAGAAGTGTGCCGATTGCGGCAGGTGAGAACAGGCTGGGCGTGCCGCCACCCAGAAAGATGCTCGTTAGCCTGCGTCCCGACACGGCCGCGGCCTGCGCATCGAAATCGCGCTTCAGCGTCTCGATGTAGCGCTGCTCCGGCAGCTCCTCGCGTAACGAATGCGAGTTGAAGTCGCAGTAAGGACACTTCTGCACGCACCAGGGAAAGTGCGCGTACAGGGCGAGCGGCGGCGCCTTCATCGGTCAGCCCGCGGGAATCGCGCGAGAAATGCGTTGAGCGCCTGCGCGCGGTGACTCTTCAGGTTTTTTTCCGCCGCCGGCATCTCGGCGACGGTACGCGTGTCGCCGACGGGCACGAAGGACGGATCGTAGCCAAAGCCGCCGCTGCCGCGGCGCTCTTCGATGATGTGGCCTTGCCAACTGCCTTCGCCCACGAGCGGCAGGGGATCGTCGGCGTACGCCACGTACACGATCACGCAGCGATAGCGCGCGCCGCGTTCGGCCGCCCGCAAGCCCGACAACGCCGCGAGCAGCTTGTCGAGATTGGCCGCGTCGGTCGCGGCATCGCCCGCATATCGCGCCGAGTGCACGCCGGGCGCGCCTTGCAGCGCGTCGACTTCGATGCCCGAGTCGTCGGCGATCGCGGGCAGCCCCGTGATGCGCGCGGCGTTGCGCGCCTTGATCAGCGCATTGTCGAGGAAGGTGCTGCCGGTTTCCGGCGGAGGCTCGATGCCGAAATCGGACTGCCGGGACAGCGTGAATCCGCGGCCCGCGAGAAGCTCGCAGAACTCGCGCAGCTTGCCGGCATTGGAACTGGCCAGCACCACGCGTGGAGAGGTGGCCGCTGTTGTCATTCGCTCAACCAATCACGCGCTCAGGCGGAGCGCACCTCGGTCTGCAGCTGGAACAGCGTCGCGACGCCTCCCGCCGCGAGATTCAGCAGCGCATCCAGCTCGTGCCGCCGGAAAGCGTGGCCTTCGGCCGTGCCTTGCACCTCGATGAACCCGCCACCGTTGTTCATGACGACGTTCATGTCGGTTTCGGCGCAGGAATCCTCCGCGTAGTCGAGGTCGAGCACCGGCACGCCGTTGCAGATGCCCACGGATACCGCCGCCACCTGGCCATGCAATGGCGAGCTGGAAATCAGTCGTTTCGCGAGCAGTGCATCGCAGGCGTCGGCCAGCGCCACGAAGCTGCCCGTGATGGCCGCCGTGCGTGTGCCGCCGTCGGCTTGCAGCACGTCGCAGTCGAGCGTGATCGAGCGCTCACCCAGCGCGGCGAGGTTGGTCACGGCGCGCAAGGACCGGCCGATCAGCCGCTGGATCTCCTGTGTGCGGCCGGTCTGCTTGCCTTTCGCCGCCTCGCGCGCGCTGCGCGTATGGGTGGCGCGCGGCAGCATGCCGTACTCCGCCGTGACCCAGCCTTGGTTCTTGCCGCGCAGGAAACCCGGCACCGTTTCTTCGACACTGGCGGTGCACAGCACGCGCGTGCTGCCGAACTCGACCAGCACCGAACCCTCGGCGTGCTTGGTGAAATGGCGGGTGAATCGTACGGCGCGCAGCTCATCGGCGGCGCGACCGCTGGGGCGCGCGCTCATCAGGCGTTCCCGATCCAGCGGACGACGGCGGCCGTGGTGTTGTCGCTGCCGGCGCCGACAGTGGCGACCGCTTTCTCGGCGAGTTTCACCAGCTCTTCGCGCAACGGCGCGCGGGCGGGCGGGAAGGCTCCGCCGATGTCGCCATCATCGAGACCGCCCCACAGGCCGTCGGAGCAGACCAGCAGGATGTCATTGGCCTCGAGCGGCTCGCGCATGGAGACCGTCATCTCCGGCAGGAATGGCTCGCCGCCGAGACAGCACTCGACGAAGTTGCGCATGGGATGCGAGATCGCCTGGTCGGGCGTGATCACGCCTTCGCGCAACAGGAATTCGACGTGGCTGTGGTCGCGCGTGCGCTTGAAGACCTTGCCACGGCGCAGAAGATAGACGCGGCTGTCGCCGATGTGCGCCCAGAACGCGCTGCCGTTCTGCACCAGGCATACCGCGCAGGTGGCGCGCGGGCGCGCCTCGAGCGGCAGGTTGGTACCGAGCTTCACGACCTCTTCGTGCGCCCGGCCCAGTGTCAGGTGCAGGAAGCCGAGCGGGTCGAGGATGGGTTGCGGCGTGTGCCAGAAGGCTTCGACCAGCACCTTGATGGCGGTCTCCGCGGCCTTCGCACCGTCGGAGTGACCACCCATGCCATCGATGACGACGAGCAGGGCCGACTGTTCCGAGACCGCGACGGACACGCGATCCTGGTTGTCGGTGCGGCATCCAAGCAGGCTGACTTCGGCGTATTCGATGCGCAAGGCGTGGTGGGAGGTCTGATAAACTGCCGCGCAGTCTACTGCACGTCGCAGCCCTTAATCCGAGAAGTTCAGAGCCAATGATCGCCAGCATGACGGGATTCGCACGACGCGAGCAGGCTGGCACCTGGGGCACCCTCACCTGCGAGCTGCGCAGCGTGAATCACCGCTACCTCGAGCCGGGTTTTCGCCTGCCGGAAGAGTTGCGTCCGCTCGAGTCCGACTTAAGACAGATGCTGGCCAAGCACCTGAAGCGCGGCAAGGTCGACTGCACCGTGCACCTGCGCGGCGCCCAGGCTGCCGAGCGCGAGCTGCGCCTCGACGCCAACGCCCTTGCGCGCGTGGCGGCTGCGTTGAAGCAGGTGACCTCGGCCATGCCCGGCACCACCGTGGACGCCGTCGAAGTGCTGCGCTGGCCCGGCGTCATCGAGGCCACGAACCCCGATTCCGAAGCCTTGTTAGGCGCTGGCCGCGTTCTCTTCCAGCAGACGCTCGACGACCTCGGCGCGATGCGCTTGCGCGAGGGCAAGCGGCTCGGCGACCTCATCGAGCAGCGGTGCGCCAACCTGCTCGCGCTCGTCGCCCAGGTGCGCACCCGGCTGCCAGACCTGCAGGCACGGATACGCACCCGCCTCATCGAACGCGTTGCGGAGCTGGCCGCATCCGTGGACGGCGAGCGCATGGAGCAGGAGATCGCCCTGCAGTTGCAGCGCATCGACGTGGCCGAGGAGCTCGATCGCCTCGGCGGCCACATCGAGGAAACGCGGCGCGTCATGGGTGGCGGCGAAGCTGCCGGCCGGCGTCTCGACTTCCTGATGCAAGAGCTCAATCGCGAAGCCAACACGCTGGCCTCGAAATCGCAGGACCTGGACACCACGCGCATCACGGTCGACATGAAGGTGTTGATCGAGCAGATGCGCGAGCAGGTGCAGAACGTCGAATGAGCGCCGCCCCGGCCGTGCGTCGCGGATCCCTCTACGTCATCGCCGCGCCCTCGGGCGCCGGGAAAACGAGCCTGGTGAAAGCGGTACTCGACCGCGACCCCGGACTGCGCGTTTCCATCTCGCACACCACGCGCAAGCCGCGGCCGCACGAACGCGACGGCGAGCACTATCACTTCGTGTCCATCGACGAATTCCAGCGGCTCGTGGCAGCGGGCGACTTCCTCGAGCACGCCCAGGTTTTCGACAACTACTACGGCACCAGCCGCGCCGCGGTCGAGGCTCTGTGCGCCAAGGGCATCGACGTGATCCTCGAGATCGACTGGCAGGGCGCGCGCCAGGTGCGCACGGCGCAGCCGGACTGCCAGACCATCTTCATCCTGCCGCCGTCGCGTCGCTCGCTCGAAGAGCGGCTGCGGAATCGCAAGACCGACAGTGAGGAAGTGATCCAGCGCCGCCTGCGCGACTCGATCACCGACATGTCCCACTACTCCGAATTCGACCGTGTCATCGTCAACGACCATTTCGAAACCGCGGTAACGGAGCTGCTCGGCCTGGTCCGCGGCGGCGCGGGTTTCACGGCCGATCGCCCCGAGCTCGCGCCACTGATCAAGGACTTGCTGGGCTAGACGGTTCACATTCCGATGACTTCCGGCGCCCCTGGTCAAAAAATGACCAGCCGAACCCTGAAACGAGCCGCAAATCCCGGCATATCGTCTCAAAGGCAAGCGTTTTTCCAGTAGACTCCCCTCCCCCAGATTGCTTGTTTCGCCGAGAGACTCATGGCCCGTGTAACCGTCGAAGATTGCCTGCCCAACGTAGAAAACATTTTCCAGCTGGTGCTGCTGGCTGCCACGCGAGCGCGTCGCCTGGCCAATGGCGCCGAGCCGACCGTGCCGTGGGAGAACGACAAGCCCACCGTCGTCGCGCTGCGCGAGATTGCCGAGGGCAACATCACGCCGGAAATGCTCCGTGAGCCCGAGCCGCCGCCGCCGGAAGCGACGCTGCCCGATGCCGACAACCAGTCCCTGTTCCGCGCGCCGCAATTCGGTCTGCAAGGCGATCGTGGCGAGCAGGAATAACACCACCGCCTGATCCCTTCTTCAGGAGCGCTCGCGCGCCATGGACCTAGCGTCGCCGCTCCTTCAGCTCCTGCCCAGTGCCCGGCGACTGCCGGGCCTGCGTGAGCTCGCCAACAGCCTCGAAACCTACCTCGCGCCGGACCAGGTCAAGCGCATCCGCGATGCCGCGGAATTCGGCGCCGAGGCGCACGAAGGCCAGAAGCGGCTTTCGGGCGAGCCTTACATCGCGCACCCGCTCGCCGCGGCGCAGATCCTCGCCGACCTGCATCTCGACCCCGACACGATCATCGCGGCCATCCTGCATGACGTGATCGAGGACACCCCGATCTCGAAGGAAGAGCTCGCCGGCAAGTTCGGCGCGCCCGTGGCCGAGATCGTCGACGGTGTCACCAAGCTCGACCAGATCCAGTTCAAGTCGCGCGCCGAGGCGCAGGCGGAGAGCTTCCGCAAGATGGTGCTGGCCATGGTCCGCGACCTGCGCGTGATCCTGGTGAAGCTTGCGGACCGCACGCACAACATGCGCACGCTCGACGCCATGGCGCCCGCGCGCCGCCGCGCCATCGCGCGCGAGACACTCGACATCTACGCGCCGATCGCCGGCCGGCTCGGCCTCTACAACATGAAGCTCGAGCTCGAGGACCTGGGCTTCAAGGCGGCTTTCCCGCATCGCTACCGCGTGCTCGAGCGCGCGCTCAAGAAAGCGCGCGGCAACCAGAAGCAGTTCCTCAACAAGATTGCCGAGACGTTGCGCGTGGCGCTGGCGAAGGCCGACATGAAGGCCGACGTCAGCACGCGCGAGAAACATCTCTACAGCATCTACAGCAAGATGCTGCGCAAGGCCGCGCCGCTCTCGGAAATCGTCGACGTGTTCGGCCTGCGCATCGTGGTCGACAAGGCCGACTCCTGTTACCGCGCGCTCGGCGTGGTGCACGGCGCGTACAAGCCCATGCCCGGCCGATTCAAGGATTACATCGCTATTCCGCGCGTGAACGGCTACCAGTCGCTGCACACCACGCTTTTCGGCCCCAACGGAATTCCCATCGAAGTGCAGATCCGCACCGAGGACATGCACCGCGTGGCCGAGGCGGGCATCGCGGCCCACTGGAAGTACAAGGTCAACGAATTCGAGAGCGGCCAGGACGAGCGCGCGCGCGAGTGGCTCGCCAATCTCATCGACATGCAGGATGGCGGCAGCTCCGAGGACTTCCTCGAGAGCGTCAAGGTCGACCTGTTCCCCGACAAGGTGTACGTGTTCACGCCCAAGGGCGAGATCCTGCGCCTGCCCCGCGGCGCCACGGTCGTGGACTTCGCCTACGCCGTGCACACCGACGTCGGCAACCGCTGCGTGGCCGCCAAGGTAGATAGGCGACTGACGCCCTTGCGTACGCCGCTGCGCAACGGCCAGACGGTGGAGATCATCACGGCCAAGGGCGCGATGCCGAATCCGTCGTGGGTCAATTTCGTGGTCACGGCGAAGGCGCGCGCCGCCGTGCGCCACTACCTCAAGGGGCTGCGCCGCCAGGAGGCCATCGAGCTCGGCGCGCGCCTGATCAACCAGGCGCTCGGCGAATTCCGCATGTCGCTCGACGAGGTCGCGAGTGACACGCTCAACGCGACCGTGGTCGAGCTCGGCATGCACGACGTCGACGAGCTCTACGAGAAGGTAGGCCTGGGTGAACGCCTGGCGCCGCTGGTCGCGCGACGGTTGTTGCCGACCAAGTCGAGCGACGAGGAAGGCTTCTCGGGGGCACCCGCCCCGCTGGCAATCGCGGGCACCGAAGGCCTGCTGGTCTCGTATGCGCGCTGCTGCTTCCCGATTCCCGACGACCCGATCTTCGCTTATCTCTCGGCCGGCCGCGGCGTGGTGGTCCACCGCGAGAATTGCGTGAACGTCGAGGACTATCGCAAGCACCCGGAGAACTGGCTGCCGGTATCGTGGCAGACCACTTCCGACAAACTCTTCGGCTCGGAGATCCGCGTCGACGTGGCCAACAAGATGGGTGTACTCGCCGCCGTCGCCGCGGCGATCTCCGCGGGGGACACCAACATCGAGCGCGTGGCCGTCGAAGAGAAGGATGCCGACTCGTCGTCACTGGTGTTCGAGCTGCGCGTCCGCAACCGCGAACACCTGGCGCGCGTGGTGAAAACCATTCGCCGGATGCCCGAAGTGCTCAAGGTCACGCGTACAATCGCCAGCCACGGTCGCAACCCGGCGCGCGATTGACGCGAGCGCCGGTTCGATCGAACCCGCTTTCTCAAGGTCGATAGTGCAAGGAGAGAACATGCCCGCTCGCCAGGCCATCCACACGGACCAGGCTCCCAAGGCCATTGGTCCCTACTCGCAAGCCGTGCGCGTCGGCGACACGGTGTACATGGCGGGCCAGATTCCGCTCGACCCGGCCACCATGCAGATGGTGGAGGGGGATTTCGAGAAAGAGGCGACGCGCGTCTTCGAAAACATCGAGGCGGTGATCGAGGCGTCGGGCGGTACCTTCGCCAACGTGGTGAAGGTCACGATCTTCCTCACGGACTTCGCGAACTTCGCCAAGGTGAACGAGCTCATGGCGAAATATTTCTCCGAACCCTATCCCGCGCGCTCGACCGTGGCCGTGGCGGCGCTGCCGCGCAATGCCCGCGTCGAGATCGAGTGCACGCTGCACCTGGGCTGAGCCGCTGCGCTTGGGCGCGCCGGCGCCGCATCTCGTGAACGAACACCGCCCCGTCGCCGAGCTGCGCGGCGTGGGGCCGGCGCTGGCCGAGAAGCTCGCCAAACTGGGCGTAACGCAGGTACAGGACCTCCTCTTCGTCCTGCCCGCGCGCTACGAGGACCGCACTCAGATCAGTGCCATCGGTGAATTGCGTGCGGGCACGCGCGCCGTCGTCGAAGGCGAGATCCTGCTCACCGAGGTCGCGTATCGGCGGCGGCGGCAGCTGCTGTGTCGCATCACCGATGGCACCGCCTCGCTGACGCTGCGATTTTTCTATTTTTCGGGTGCGCAGCAGGCGAACCTGGCCCGCGGCGCGCGCATCCGCTGTTTCGGCGAGGTGCGCAAGGGGCCGCTGGGCCTCGAGATCGTGCACCCGGAGTACCGGCGCATCGGCGGCGTCGGACTTGCAGAGGCTCCGCTCGAGGAAGTGCTCACGCCTATCTATCCGACCACCGAGGGCGTGCCGCAGGTGCGCCTGCGCGCGCTGATCGACCTCGCGCTCAAGGCATTGGTGGACGGCACGGAGTCGCGCGATCAGGGCCTCGGCGTGCGCGACTGGATTCCTCCGGCCATGCTCGCGGATCTCGAGCTGCCTTCGCTCGCGGACGCGCTCACGATGATGCATCGCCCGCCGCGCGATGCCCATCTGCCGGAGCTCCTCTCGGGTCATCACCCCGCGCAGCGCCGGTTGTCGTTCGAAGAGCTGCTGGCGCACCAGCTCTCGCTGCGATTGCTGCGCCAGGAGATCAAGGCCGACCCGGCGGCACCCTTGACCGACAAATCGCTGGAGCAGCGCTTCCTCCGATCGCTGCCTTTCTCGCTCACTGGCGCACAGTCGCGCGCGCTCGCCGACGTCGACCGCGACCTCGCCGCCGACCGCCCCATGGTGCGGCTCGTGCAAGGGGACGTCGGCTGCGGCAAGACCGTGGTGGCTGCGGCGGCCGCCGCGCGCGCCGTCGGTTCGGGGCTGCAGGCCGCGCTCATGGCGCCCACCGAACTACTCGCCGAGCAGCACGCGAAGAATTTCGAGCGCTGGTTCCGCGAGCTGGATGTGCCTGTCGCCCTGGTGACCGGTTCGTTGCCCGCGCGTGCGCGGCGAAATGCGCTGGCCGCGGTCGCGAACGGGTCCATCAACATCGTCGTCGGCACGCACGCGCTGTTCCAGGAATCGATGGAGTTCGCGCGCCTGGGTCTGGTCATCGTCGACGAGCAGCATCGCTTCGGTGTGCATCAGCGGTTGAGCCTGCGCGACAAGGGCGCGCGCGACGGGCAGCTGCCGCACCAGCTCATCATGACGGCGACTCCCATTCCGCGGACGCTCGCGATGACGGCGTACGCCGATCTCGACGTGTCGGTTATCGACGAGCTGCCGCCCGGGCGCACGCCGGTCAAGACCGTGGTGCTGCCCGAAACCCGTCGCGACGAGATCGTCGAGCGCATCCACAAGGCCGTGCTCGAGGGACGCCAGGCCTACTGGGTCTGTCCACTCATCGATGAGTCCGAGGAGTTGCGCTACCAGGCAGCGGAGGAGACCGCGACCGCGTTGCAGGACGCGCTGCCCGAAGTGCGCGTCGGTCTCGTACACGGTCGCATGTCGACGCGCGAGAAAGAGCTCGGCATGTATCAGTTCAAGGAAGGAACCATCGGGCTGCTGGTGGCCACCACGGTCATCGAAGTCGGCGTGGACGTGCCCAACGCCACGCTGATGGTCATCGAGAATGCGGAGCGCATGGGCCTCGCGCAGCTGCACCAGCTTCGCGGACGCGTCGGACGTGGTTCGCACGAGAGTCATTGCGTGCTGCTTTACGGCGGCAAGCTTTCGGAGATGGCGCGCGCGCGGCTGGCTGCGATACGCGAGACCAACGATGGGTTCGTAATCGCGAGGCGTGACCTCGAGCTGCGTGGCCCGGGCGAGTTGCTGGGTACCCGGCAAACCGGGCTCGCGGACATGCGCGTGGCGGATCTCATTCGGGATGCGGACCTGCTGCCCTCGGTCCAGGGCGCGGCCGAGGTGCTTCTGCGGGAAAATCCCGATGCCGTACGAGCACTTACGCGACGATGGATAGGGGCGGGCGAGCGGTATGGCCGTATCGGCTGACAGCGAATGTGGCCAAGTGCGCGGGTGCACATAGATAAGAATAGGCATTGAGCGCCAAATGCGAATCGTTTACATTTGCGTGACTCGCCTATGGCCGTCCAGATCTTCAACGACATGCCCGACGCCGCGGTTCACCGCGGCGACCCCGAAGTCCGGGCGCGTGCGAGTGCCCCAGCGAGACCGACCGCCAATGCGGGCACGAGCGCGATCGACGGATCACTCAGCGACTGGAGCCCGCGCGCGACCACGACGAAGAATCGCAACCGTCCGCTGTTCGTGGCCGTCACGGCCGCCGTGCACGTCGTCGCGGTGATCGGGTTCCTCAGCGTCCGCCACGTCACGCGTACCGAGCAATCGGCCGCGCCCGTCATCGCGGAAATTCTCGAAGCACCACAGGACGCCGAAGAGACGCCGCCGATGGCGCCGCCCCCGATGCAGGAAGTGGTGTACTCGCTGCCGACCCCCGATGTGGTGTCGATCGATGTCGAGACCATCACTCCACCGCCGGTGAACAACACCGCCATCGCGCCGCCGTCATCGACATTCGTCACGCCGCCGCTGGTGGAGTCGGTGGAGTACGTGCGCGCGCCCGCGCCCGTGTATCCACGAGAGTCCAGCCGCCGGCGCGAGTACGGCACCGTGGTGCTGCGCGTGCTCGTCGACCCCAGCGGGCGCGCGGCGCAGATACAGATCGAGCGCTCGAGCGGTCACGAACGGCTCGATGTCGCTGCCCGTGAGGCCGTGCAGAAAGCGCTGTTCCGTCCGCATGAAGTGAACGGCGTAGCGCAGGCCGCGCAGGTGCTCATCCCCATCGAGTTCACACGCCGCGCTTCTTGAGAGCTCGCGCTTCGGAGCCGATCCCGGGCTCCGTCCCAATTCGTGCGAAAAGCCCCGGCTCTTGCGCCAGTTACCTGGCTGACGGCACGCTCGCACCATGCGTCCGGTGTTACGACTGCTGATTCCCTCGATGCTCACGGGTTGCGCGGCCACTGTCCCCCCGTCGCTGCACGGGCCTGACTACTTTCACGAAACCACTCAGCCGGATGTGGTGCTGGGCTACTTCACGAAGCCGCACCAGCTCGGCGTCATGGGCTGTCTCGACTACGCGCGGACGATGGAGCCCGAAGACCCGGCTTTAGGGCACTGCCTGGGGCCGAATCCTTCTGTGACTCTCGTCGTCGGGGACGTGATCTTTGGTCATCTCGAACAGTCTCGATGGGAGCTGACGGTGACCGACTCGCACGAGCACCCGCGCATGCCGATCGGTCCCCGCCATCGCGTGCTCGCCTATCCGAGCCGGTATGGCACGCTGGATGCGACCTCGTACATCGAACTTGCGCGCACCGAGCGTGGTGAATGGGCGGTGCCGTTTTCCTCTGAATACGACGAGCCCCAACTGCCGTGCATGTCGGCCAATCTGCTCGAGCTTCATCCGATCTCCTTTGCGCGCCCGTATCCCCGGAGAGCGCTCGATGAATACGAGCCGGATGAGATCGAGAAACTGCGCAAGAATCCGCACGTGACGGTGCGCAGCGGCTTCGTAGAGTTCCATGCGGGTGTGTTGTTGTCCGAAATCTATGCCGTGCGCGAGCGGATTCCGACGCTGGATGCGCGGGACAAATGGCTCGTTGACGCCTGCCTGCGCAAGTAGCGCGGAACCCCGCAACACCGGGATATGATGCGCGACAGTGGCTAACCAGTCCCTCGATCTAGATCTCGCCCCCCCACCCTCGGGCGGCGCGCGCCTCGCGGCGCTGCGCTATCGGCGCCGCCTGCGCGATCTCATCGAAGTCGCGCGCCTGCATCGCCCGATCGGCATCTGGCTCCTGCTTTGGCCCGTGCTCTGGGCCGTGTGGATCGCGGGCGCTTCGCATCCGTCACCCAAGGTGCTGGTGATCTTCGTGCTCGGCACCGTGGCCATGCGATCTGCAGGTTGCGTGATCAACGATCTCGCCGATCGCAACTTCGACCCATTCGTGAAACGCACGCGCGATCGGCCCATCGCGTCGCGACGCCTGGCGCCCGCCGAAGCTCTCGCCTGGTTTTTGGTGCTCATCGCCAGCGCGCTCGCATTGGTGCTGCAGCTCGACGAGAAGACCATCCGCATGTCGCTGATCGGCGCGGCGCTCGCGATGAGCTACCCGTTCTTCAAGCGCTTCTTCCCGCTGCCACAGTTCTACCTGGGCGTGGCCTTCAGCTGGGGCGTGCCCATGGTGTTCATGGCGCAGATGGGACAGATACCGCGCGTCGCCTGGATCATTTTTTTCGCCGGCATCATCTGGGCGGCCATCTACGACACCATGTACGCCATGGTGGACCGCGACGACGATCTCAAGATCGGCGTGAAATCGAGCGCCATAGTTTTCGGCGACATGGACAAGGTGATCATCGGCTTCCTGCAGTTGCTGATGCTCTACACGCTGTATCTGGTCGGCACCAACATGGAGTTCGGCTACTGGTACAACATGGGGCTCGCGGGCGCCGCGGTGTTCTTCGCGTGGCAACAGTGGCTGATTCGCGACCGCAAGCCGGCCGAGAGTTTCAAGGGCTTCCTCAACAACCACTACGTGGGGCTGTCGGTGTTCATCGGCATCCTGCTGGAATACGCCTTTCGGCCCGGCGAATTGTCGCTCGGTACGCTGGCGCAATGAAAAAGGCCCGGCGCGGTAGTCGCGCCGGGCCCGGTTCAATGTCTGGCTACCACCAGGTGTAGTACAGGTACGCCAGGATCAGCACGATCAACACCGACGCGATGTTGAAGCCCGTGCCGGTCTTGAAGTCCACGTTCTTGATGTCCACCCGCATCGCGGCTTCTTTCTGCGGCGACATGAGCGAGATCGCCACGGCGATCACCATACCCGCGACGAAGCACCAGCCCACGCGGTTCATGAACGGGTAGTCAGGCAGGAACCTGTAGAACAACCAGGAAAGCACCACCGTCGCCAGCATCGACACCATGGCCGCGGTTGCCGTGGTGCGCGCCCAGAACAGGCCGAGCAGGAAGATCACGCAGATGCCAGGCGTGACGAACCCGGTGAAGTTCTGGATGTACTGGAAGCCTTGCCCGAAATTGCTCAGGAACGGCTTGGTGATGATGATGGCGATGACGATCGAAACGATCGCGACGATGCGGCCGATGGTCACCAGCCGCTTCTGCTCGGTGGCAGGCTTCCACGCGCGATACAGGTCCATCGTGAAGATGGTCGCGATCGAATTGATCTTCGAACCGGTCGACGCCACGATGGCCGCGACCAGCGCCGCGAACACCAGGCCCTTGATGCCCACTGGCAACGAGGCCATCAGCGTCGGATAGGCCTGGTCGGTGCGCTCGAGCCCGGGGTGCAGCACCAGCGCCGCGATACCGGGCAACACGATGATGGCCGGCATCAGCAGCTTGAGAAAGGCGGCGAGCACGATGCCCTTCTGCGCCTCGCCCACGCTCTTCGCCGCGAGGCCGCGTTGGATGATGTACTGGTTGAAGCCCCAGTACGACACGTTCATGACCCACATGCCACCCAGCAACACCGCGAGCCCGGGAAGATCCTTGTAGTGAGGATTCTCCGGCGACAGGATCATGTCGAATTTTTCGGGAAATTGCGTGGTGAGCGTCTTGAACCCCGCCAGCACGCCACCGTCGCCGCCAACCTTGTTGAGCGAGATGTACGTGATGATGATGCCGCCGAGCACCAGCAGCGTCACTTGCACGATGTCGGTGAGCGCCACGGCCTTGAGACCGCCATACAGCGCATACAACAGCGCGAACAGCGCGAGGGCCGTGATGGCCACCTGCAGCTCGAGGCCGGTGATGGCGTTCACCGCCAGCGCGCCCAGCCAGAGGATCGACGTGAGGTTCACGAAGATGTACAGCGCCAGCCAGAAAACGGCCATGACGTTGCGCACCGCAGGGCTGTACCGCTTCTCGAGGAACTCCGGCATCGTGTAGATACCGTTCTTGAGGAACACCGGCAGGATCCACTTGCCGACGATGATGAGCGTGAGCGCCGCCATCCACTCGTATGAGGCGATCGCCATGCCCATCACGTAACCAGAGCCGGACATGCCGACGATCTGTTCGGCGGAAATGTTCGCCGCGATCAGCGAAGTGCCGATAGCCCACCAGGGCAATGCGCGCGACGCGAGGAAATAGTCCTGTGCGTTCTTCTCATGCGTGCCTTTCTCGCGCGACACCCATTGGGCGAGCACGAAGATGCCGATCGCGTACGCGATCAGGATTGCGAGATCCATTGGATCTAGATTCACCGGAACCCCCTGCAGAGGCGCCTTGCGACGCCTTCGTTGTTATGCGCTCTGTTTCTGATCGACGGACGCGGCGCGCAACGCATCGAACAACCCCTTCGCGCGCGCCGTGACGTCCGCGAGTGTATACGCGGGTTTGAATAGTTCGCCGCCGAATCCGAATCCGTCCGCGCCTGACGCGAGCCATGCGGC
The DNA here is from genome assembly GCA_035525785.1 of Steroidobacteraceae bacterium. Classification (GTDB taxonomy): domain Bacteria; phylum Pseudomonadota; class Gammaproteobacteria; order Steroidobacterales; family Steroidobacteraceae; genus CADEED01. The sequence goes on from DATLDQ010000076.1 coordinate 23,102, forward strand.
GATGTCCTGCGAGCCAACCCCGCCCACCGGATAAACCTTCACGTTCTTTGGCAGGACCGACTTGAGCGCGCGCAGATGCGAGGTGCCGTAGGTGGACGCGGGGAAGAGCTTGAGTTCCGTCGCGCCCGCTTGAATAGCGGCGAAGGCCTCGGTGGCGGTCGCGATGCCCGGCATCACGCGCATGCCGAAGCCCACCGCGTGGCGGATGACCTGCGGATCGCAGTTCGGGGAAACGATGAGCCGCCCGCCGGCGGCGCGCACGTTGTTGACGTCGACCGCCGTGAGCACGGTGCCGGCGCCCACGAGGCAACCCGGGTGTGCGGACGCGAGTAGTTTGATGGTGTCGAGCGGTTGCGGCGAATTGAGCGGCACCTCGATGCTGCGAAAGCCGGCCTCGACCAGCGCGCTGCCGGTCTCGAGGGCCCTGTCCGGCGTGAGCCCGCGAAGGATGGCGACCATTTCGACGGTGGGTGAGTTCATGATCCTTCCCGCTGCACTTCCCGGAAGATTTGCGTGAGCCCGGCGAGCGATGCCTGTTCGCCGTCGATGGCGACCGCCTTGCGGCCGCGCTTCGACAAGGCGAGCGAATACGACTCCACGAGGCGCGGCGCGCCGATCACGTGCACCGGGGCGGCCGCGTCATGCGCACCGAACAGGCCCAGCGCACCGTACACGTCGGCGCCGACGAGCAGGCCCGAGACCCAGGACGCCGCGCCCTCCGCCGTGAGCTGCTTGTCGAGACGCAGGCTGCGCGCCTGGAAGATCTGGTGCAACAGCAAGCCGGGGTGCTTGCCGGCTTCCGCGAGCCCACGTTCGAATTCGGATTCGCGGTGCTCGACGGGCGTCGATTTCTCACGCACCAGCACGCTGTGTTCGCAGAGCACGCCGAAGAGCTCGCCCGTGGGCGCGGTGATGAATTCCTGAAGCACACCGTCGTGCAGCGACGCCCACTTCGTGTGTGTTCCCGGCAGGCAGACGAGCTGGCGGCCCGATGCGAGCGCCGGCACCAGTGACAGTGCGCCCAGCAATTGTGTTTCTTCGCCGCGCATCACGTCGGGCGCGCCCAGGGGATTCGTGCAGCGCATGCCCGGCACCAGGTACACGCCGTCGCGCGGCGAGCCCGGCCCGTCGGCGAGCTCGCCGAGGTCCGCGGGGCAAGGTAGATAGGGCATCTCGAGCCAGCCGATGGCGGACCCCACCATGCCGCAAAGCATCGCGGGCAACGGCCCCTCGCGGTGCCAGTCACGCGTCGTGTCGTCGAAGACCTCCGCGAACCGGCCGCGCGACTCGGCCGCGCCCGGGCCCTTGCGCAGATCGAGGCTGCGACCCTGCGCGTCGCAGAGCATGAAGCGGCTGTTGCTGGTGCCCCAATCGCCGGCGATGAACGCCCTGTTGTCTCCAGCGGCGCTCATGGCATGTACATGCCCCCGTTCACGTGGATCATGTTGCCGGTGATATAGCCCGAGAGCTCGTTCGATGCCAGGAACAGGAATGAACCCACGCAGTCCTCGGCAACGCCCACGCGGCCCATGGCCGTCGCGTCCTTCATTGCATCCATGCGCGCCGCTGGCGTCCTGGCATGGAAAGGCGTGGCGATGGCGCCCGGCGCCACGGTGTTCACCCGCACGTTCTTGTCCGCCAGATGCGAGGCCAGATGGCGCGTCAGATTGTGTACCGCCGCCTTGGCGCTCGAGTAGAGACTGGCACCAGGCCCTCCGCCGTCGATGCCGGCGATCGAGCCCACGTTGATGATGTTGCCGCCACCGTTCTTCTCGAAGTGCGGCACCGCCGCGGTCGAAGCCGCCAGCAGCGAGCGAACGTTGAGGTCGTAGACGAAATCGAAGAGCTGGTCGTCGATGTCCGGCAGTGGCCGCCGTTCGCCCAGCCCGCCCGCGTTGTTGATGAGCACGTCGAGCCCGCCCAGCGACTGCGCAGCCTCGTTCACGACGCGCTTTGCTTCGCCGCGCTTGCTGAGGTCACCGCGCACCAGCACGACTTTGCCGCCCAGCTGTTCCGCCAGCGCGCGCGCCTCGGCTTCATGGGAGTTGAAATGCAGCGCGAGATCGGCGCCCTGCGCGGCGAAGGCTTTCGCCACTGCCGCGCCTATGCCCGAACTCGCCCCGGTGATGAGTACCGCCTTGCCGCGGAGGTCGTCGATGCGTGTCATGCGCCGAATGTTACGCCGCGATCGTGTCTCAGATGTGGTGCGGGGCGACGATGCGGCGTTCGCCGATGAGGAAAGAGTCCGCCACCAGCTGGAACGGGCGCCAATCCACCTCGGATTTGCCGGCGTCCAGCAGCTCGGCGAACCGCTGATACAACCGAGGGTATTCGCCGGCGAGGCCTTCCTCGCTACTGATCTCGCGGCCATCTATTACCAGGATCCCGCCGCCCTTGGACAGTTTGAGCTGACCTGTCGTCGTGTAGATTTCGATATCCCAGCTTTGCTCGCCCTTCTGGCGGAAATCGAATTCTGCCCCGATGTCCACGCCATCGTCGGTACGCATGCGCAGATTGGCCGCGATGGGCGATTGCTGGTTCTCGGGGAATTCGAGCACGGCGCTCTCCACGCACACCTCGTGAGGCAGGATCGTGGTGAGCACCGACAGCGCGTTGATTCCGGGGTCGAACACGCCGAAGCCACCCGGCTCCCAGATCCATCTCTGGCCGGGATGCCAGAAATGCACGTCCTCCTTCCAGATGATCTTGCCGCCGACGACCTTGCGCGTCCGCAGCCACTCGCGCGCGGCGTCGACGCCATGCGCATAGCGCGAATGCCATGTCTGGAAAAGCGTGAGATTTCGCCGGGCCGCCTCTTCGGCCAGCAGTGCGATTTGCCGCGTGGTTGCCGTGGGCGGCTTTTCCAGCATGACGTGCTTGCCCGCCCGCAGGCTGGTGAGCGCCGCATCGAAGTGCGCCTGCGGCGGCGTGCAGATCGAAACGCAGTGCAGGTCGGGCATCGCGGCCAACATGCTTTCGAGGTCGGGGAAATTCGGCACGCCCGGCACGGTCGCGTTACGGCTCGCGCAAGCCGCAAGGTCGTATCGAGGATTCGCGTTCAACGCCGGGATGTGTTGATCGCGGGCAATCTTGCCTATGCCCAGCAGGCCGACCTTCAACCGCATTTTGTCTCCGTGAATCATGAGGCGCAGCGCAGGATACCTGCGCGTTGCCCGGTCTTCATCACCGGTTCACGCGCGGCGGGTGCTCGCCTGTTTTGATATCGGACGAGTCCGGATTGGAATCAGGTTCTCGACTTGTCGCTGCGGATCACGAGCATCAGGGCTTCCTTGATGAGCTCGCGGCAGGCGCGCGACGCGGCGTCGGCGTTGCCATTCTTGATGGCGCGGTAGATGCGCTCATGCGCGTCGTAGTCGGCCATCGCGCCCTTGGCCTTGTTAGTCAGCCGGATGGAGAACCGCAGCGCGGTTTCGATGATCGGCGTGAGCTGATGATAGAAGCGGTTGTGGCTGATCTCGAGGATGGTCGCGTGGAACGAGATGTCCGCCGCCACCGCGTCGAAGTGCCCGGTGATCGCGCCCTTCATCTTGTCGAGCTTGGTCTTGAGCAGCTCCTTGTCCGCGTCGGTGGCGTTGGCCGCCGCGAGAGCCGCGGCCGCGGGCTCGATGCCCATGCGTACTTCGAGGAATTCACGCACCAGGCTGTGCGAGAAATGCCGGTCGAGGATCCAGGTGAGGACCTCGGCGTCGAGCAAATCCCACTTCTCTTCCGGATGAACGTACGTGCCGACGCGCGGCCGCTGGCCGATGAGTCCCTTGGTGGAGAGGATCTTCACGGCCTCGCGCATCACGGTGCGGCTGGCGCCGAATTTTCTGCCGAGCTCTGCCTCGATGGGCAGCGATTTGCCGGCGGGCAGGTCGCCGCGGACGATGGAAGACCCGAGCTTCTGCACGAGCGACTGTGTCAGGTTGATGCTGCCGGCCATGGGGAAACCTTGTACCACGGCCCAACGGCCCGGGTCAGACCGTCTCGGACACGCCCAGCTCGCGCAGTATCGCCACGCGCAGCGCCTGCGCTTCCGCACTCGAGACGCGGCGTGGATGCGGCAGGTTCACCGCGAAAGACTTCTGGATGCGCGCGGGGCGCGGGCTCAGCACGAGGATACGGTCGGCGAGATGGATCGCCTCCTCGACATCGTGCGTGATGAGCATGACGGTGTGCTTCTCCCTCGCCAGGATGCGCAGCAGCTCGTTCTGCATGCGCAGGCTCATCAGTGCGTCGAGCGCGGAGAACGGCTCGTCCATGTAGAGGATCTCCGGCTTCACTACCAGAGCGCGTGCGATCTCAGCGCGCTTGAGCATGCCGCCCGAGAGCTCGTGCGGGTAGTTGTCCTCGAAGCCCTTGAGCCCGACGAGCTCCGCGTATTGCGCGGCGAGCGCTTCCTTATCCGCCAGTTCGTCGGGCAGGCCGAACAACAGGTTCTGGCGAACCGTGAGCCACGGAAACACCGAGCCCTGCTGGGTGATCAGCACGCCCTTGCGGTTCGGGCCGAGGCGCGGCGTACCGTCCACCTTCACGACGCCCGCGTCGGCCGCGAGGAAGCCCGCGATGATGTTCATGAGCGTGGTCTTGCCGCAGCCCGAGGGGCCGACGATTGCGACGAACTCGCCGTCGGCGATCTGGAAGTCCAGGTCCTGGATGACTTCGAGCCGGCCCTTGTCCGTGGGAAAACCCTTGCGAACGTGGTCCACGTGGATCTTCACGGCGACGTTCATTGGCACAATCTCCTGCGCGGCTTCAGTGCGCATAGCGCCACCTCACGATTTTCATCCCCTCGAGCAATCGCATGAATCCGTCGAGCATGAGCCCGATGATCCCGATGATGATCATGCCGGCGATCACCAGGTCGTAACGGTTACCGGCGTTGCGCGAATCGATGATCATGTAGCCCAGGCCCGAGCGAAGCGCGATCATCTCGGCCGCGACCACCACGAGCCATGCCACGCCGAGACCGATGCGCATGCCGACGATGATCTGCGGCAGGGTCGCGGGGAACACCACCCGCATGAACAGCTTGCGGCGCGACACGCCGAAATTCTCCGCGGCGCGGAGGTATCGCTTCTCGATGGTGTGCACGCCCGCCGTGGTCTGCACGATCATCGGGAACACCGAGGCGATGAAGATCAGGTAGATGGGCGAAGCGTTGCCCACGCCGAACCACAGGATCGCGATCGGAATCCAGGCGATGGGCGAGATCGGTCGCAGTATCTGGAAGATGGGGTTCAGCGTGACGAACGCGCCGTGCACCCAGCCCATCCAGAGGCCGAGCGGAATGGCGAGCACCACGGCGAGGCCGAAGCCCGCGCCGACACGCATCAGCGAAGCGCCGATGTGCTCCCACAGCGTGCCGTCGCGCGCCAGCTCGAGCGTACCCGTGACCACCTGCCACGGCGTCGGGAAGATCGCGCTCTTCGTGAGCACCACCGCGGCCCACCAGAGCGCGATGAGCAGCGCAATCACGACGATCGACGGCAGCGAATGCCTGAGACCTTTCATCCGTTTCCTCTAACTACCAAGCCACCGGCGCGCGCGCCAGCGCATCTTCTGCCAGGGCCACACCGGCTCCGGCTCCACGACCACGATCATCTGCCCGCTCGAATGCGCCGTGCAGTCGAAGCGGTTCTCGGACGCCACCTCGAACGGCAACCGGAAACTCTGCCCGGGCATCAGGATGGTAGGCCCGAACTGCTGGGGGACGTCGTCGAGATTGCGCAGCAGCAGCACGTCGTCCACACCGAGCGTCAGCGTGATCTTCGACGGCAGGATGTCGACCAGGTCGCCGGCCCTGCGCCTTGCATAAGTGCCGTTGGGTATCTCGAACAATGCATCGCGCGAAGGCACCTCGATGGGCGCAAAGCCGGCCCATGCGAGCAGCGCCAGCGCCGGCAACGCCGCGAGCAACCACCGACGCCGCTTGCTCATGGTCAGCTTCGCAGCAGGATCTTGAGGTCATGCGCGAAATCGTCGGAGCTGCGGCCATAGGGCATCACGGCGCGCAGCCGGCCGGCGCGATCGATCATGTAGATGGAGGACGAATGGCCGATGGTGTAGCCGCCGTTCGCATACGTGATCTTGTTGGACGAGATGCCGTAGCTCTTCTGGGCGGCATCGATCTCGGCGCGGCTGCCTACTCCGCCGACGAAGCTCGGGTCGAAAGCGCCCAGGAATTTTTTCATCTGCGCGGCGGAGTCACGCTCCGGATCGACGGTGATGTAGACCACCTGCACGTCGCCCGCTTCGGGGCCGAGCTTCTTGCGCGCGCCCGCAAGAGTGGTCAGCGTGATGGGGCACACTTCGCCGCAATTGCTGAAACCGAACGCCAGCAACACCACCTTGCCGCGGAATCGCGCGAGGCTGAGGGGCTTGCCATCGGTGGCCGCGAGCGCGAGCTCGGGCGCTGGCATCGCCGGGCTCAGCACACCAGCCTTGAGTGCGGTCGCCGGCTGCGCCGGGGTCACGGGATCGGAAGCTGCAAGCGCGGCGCTGGCGCAAAAACACAACGGCACCAGCGCCAGGCGCACGAGCATGCGGTTCATAGAGGGATCGGCGCCGCCGTGGCCGCACGCACGAAGCGGTCCTCGATATACGTGTGGTACGCGATCGGGTGCTTGATGGTGCCGGCTTCCATCGACAGCTTCATGAGATCCTCGAACTCCTCGGGGATCATGCGCAGGTCGCCGTAGGTCACGCGGTCCGTGGGGTTGTCCATCACGAACTGCAGGATCTTGGGATCCTGGTTGAAGAATTTCTTGCCGGACGCGATCGCCACGGCCTTGTTGCGGTTGTCGTGCTTCAGGTCCAGCCAGTTGCCCGCGCCCTGGATCTGGTTCACCAGGTCCTGCACGACCTCGGGTCGCGACTGGATGAGCTCCTCGCGAACCGTCAGGCAGCAGCAGATGTAGTTGCGCCACTCGTCACGGGTCATGCGCAGCACCCGCGCATACCCGGCACTCTGCGCGGCCGCGCCGAAGGGCTCGCCCGTGCAATAGGCGTCGACGGCATCGGCATACAGCGCTGCCGGCATGTCCGGTGGCGGCATCTCGATGATCTGCAGATCGGCGGGCGTCATGTTTTCCCGCGCGAGCATCTTGCGCAGGAACAGGAAATCGACGGCGAAGCGGCTCGGGATGGCGACGCGCTTGCCCTTGAGGTCGGCGAACTTCTCGTACGCGGAATCCTTCTTGACCATGATGACCGCGCCGGATCGATGGCCCAGAGAAACGATCTTCACCGGGATCTTCTTGTCGGCCAGGTCCATGACCAGCGGGGCGAGCATGTAGCCGGCCTGGATGCGCCCGGCCATCAAAGACTCTTTTATCTCTGGCCAGCCGCTGTACTTGTTGTATTCGAAGCGGAAACCGTTGGCGGCGTTGCCGGCCTTGATCGCGGCCTCCTTGCCCGTGCAGGCGACCGGAAGCGTGAGATTGCAGGTCACGGGCAATCCGCCGACGACCAATGGCTCTTCGCCGGTGTCGTCGTCTTCGCCTTTCGACGAGCAGCCCGGAAGTGCCAGCGGGAGCGCGGCCGCCATGGCGGCCTGCAACAGGTGCCGTCGATTGAGGAGGGTATTCAAGGTCGCTTCTCTGGTTCGCGTTTCTGGTTCGCTTTCTGGCCGGTTTTCCCGGTCTCATGATGTCGAACCGAGCCTAGCGGAGGGCCGCATAGTTTTCGTCTATGAAAGCCCGCGGCAGCGTTTAAGATCAGTCCAATATGTCATTCGTCTCCGCGGCGGACGCCGACAAGAACAGCTACGACGTGATCGTGGTCGGATCCGGGGCCGCTGGTGGGCAGACCGCCTACACGCTGGCCATGGATGGCGCGAAGGTGCTCATGCTCGAGGCCGGGCGCGATTACCAGCCCGCGACCGAAACGCCCATGTTCCAGGTGAACGGCCAGGCGCCACTGCGCGGCGCGGGAACGCCTGAGAAGCCATTCGGTTTCTGGGACGCCACGATCGACGGCGGCTGGCAGGTGCCCGGTGAGCCGTACACCAGCGCGTCGGACGACCCGGCGCGGCAATTCGTCTGGTGGCGCGCCCGCATGCTGGGCGGACGCACCAACCACTGGGGACGCATTTCGCTGCGCAACGGCCCCTACGACTTCAAACCCTATACCCGCGATGGCCTGGGCTTTGACTGGCCGATGAACTACGAAGATCTCGCGCCCTACTACGACAAGGTCGAGATGCTCATCGGTGTTTACGGCGCCAATGACGGGCTCGAGAACACGCCGAACAGCTCGCCCGGCGTGCTGCTGCCGCCGCCGAAGCCACGTGTCAGCGACCTGCTCATCCAGCACCGTTCGAAAAAGCTGGGTATCCCGGTGGTTGCCGGCCACCGTGCCGTTCTGACTCAAGCACTCGACCACAAGCGCCTGCCCAAACTACTGCATCCGGGCAACGCGAAGGCGCAGCAGATCCTCGCCGCCGACATGCAGAAGCGCGCCGCGTGTTTCTTCGCGACGCCCTGCGGCCGTGGCTGCAGCATCCGCGCCAACTACCAGTCGACTACCGTGCATCTGCCCCCAGCGCTCGACACCGGCAATCTCGACATCGTCACCGACGCCATGGTGCGCACGGTGAACAAGCGCGTCGACGGCAAGGCCGAAGGTGTTACCTACATCGACCGCAAGACCGGCGCCGAGCATCGTGTGAAAGCACGCGTCGTCGTGCTGGCGGCGAGCGCGCTCGAATCCGTGCGCATCCTCCTGAATTCGGATGTCGCGAACTCCAGCGGCAAAGTCGGCAAGTACATCATGGACACCGTCGGCGCGAACTTCGGCGGCCAGGTGCCATTGCTCGAGAACATGCCGCTGCACAACGAAGACGGCGTCGACGGACTGCATCTCTACACGCCGTGGTGGCTCTACAAGGAGCAACTTGCCGGCAAGCTCGGCTTCGCGCGCGGGTATCACTTCGAATTCGGCGGTGGCCGCGGCATGCCGGGCATGGGCACGGCGTCGGGGCTCGATTGGCTGAACGGCGGCACCTACGGCAAGAAGTTCAAGGAAGACGCGCGCCGCTACTTTGGTTCGTTCGTGGGCTTCGCCGGCCGCGGGGAGATGATCCCGAACGACGACTGCTACGCCGAGCTCGACCCGAACGTGAAAGATCGTTTCGGCATCCCCGTGCTCCGCTTCCACTGGAAATGGAGCCAGCACGAGCTCGGCCAGGCCGCGCACATGCAGAAGACGGCGGCGGAGATCATCGATGCCATGGGCGGCCGTTACGCCACGCCCCCGCAGACCGGCGAGAAGGCGATCAAGCAAGGCGGCATCATCATCCACGAAGTGGGCGGCGCGATGATGGGCAACGACCCCAGGAAGTCGGTGACCAACAGCTTCGGTCAATGCTGGGACATGAAGAACCTGTTTCTCACCGATGGCGCGACGCTGTGCTCCAACGCGGACAAGAACCCTACGCTCACCATCATGGCGCTCGCCTGGCGCTCGGCCGATCACATGCTGGGTCTCATGAAGAGGAAGGAGCTGTGATGGATCGCCGCACTACGATCAAGTGGATGCTCGCGGCCGCGGCGAGCGTGCCGTCGCTGCAGGTGTCCTTCGCGGCGGATGCCGGCGCCGGTGTGCTCGCGCGCGACTTGGCGCCCGACCAGAAGGGGTACGGCACCGATCCGGACCTCATGAAGGAATGGAAGTCGGGTGGCCCATGGCCGCTCACGCTCACCGCGAACGGGCGCCAGACCACCAAGGCGCTCGCGGATCTCATCATCCCGGCCGATGAACACTCGCCCGCCGCGTCGGCCGTGGGTGTCGTCGAGTTCATCGACGAATGGATCAGCGCCCCCTATCCACAGCAGCGCGGCGATCGTGAGATCGTCCTGCCGGGCCTCGCGTGGCTCGAAGCCGAGTCGCAGAAGCGGTTCGGCAAGGGCTTCGCGGCGATCACGGAGCCGGAGCGCGGCGCGATTGCCGACGACATCTGCTCCGCAGGCAAGGCGAGACCGGAGTTCGCAGCGGCAGCGAAATTCTTCGCGAGATTCCGCGATCTCACCGCAGGCGGGTTCTACACCACGCCCGTCGGCATGAAGGACATCGGTTACACCGGCAACACGCCACTCGCGAAATTCGACGGACCGCCGCTCGAAGCGTTGAAGAAAGCCGGGCTCGCGTGAGCGAGGCGGCACCGTCTTTCAGGGTGCTGGCAATCACGGGTTCAGCGAGGCATTTGCGATATCGCTGGCGTATCGCGAGCTGACGCAAGAGTTCGCGGCGCCCGCGCCACCGCCCACAGATCCACCCGTCTGACGCCCGCGGCGAGCAGCACGCACTTCAGCTCGGCCAGCGTGCTGCCCGTGGTCGTGACGTCGTCGACGATGGCCACGTGCTGCGCATCGAGCAGCTGGCGCAAAGCCCGCTGGCTCGAAATCGCGAAAGCGCCGCGCACATTGGCGTGACGCTCGTCGATACCCAACGTAGTTTGGGAAGGCGTATCGCGCACTCTTCGTGCGGCATGCCAGGCCTGCGGGATGCCGAGCGAACGACCCGTGTAGCGCGCAATGCCGGCCGCCTGGTTGAAGCCACGCTCCCGGAGGCGCGCGGGATGAAGGGGAACCGGCACCAGCAACCGCGGCAGTGAGTCCCCGCGTGCACGCACGGTCTGCGCGAGCAACTCGCCTAAGACACGCGCGTGCTCGAGCGCGCCCGAGTACTTCAACCTGCGGACGAGCCCGTCCACCGGGGGCTCGAAGCGCAGCGCCGTCAGGAGGCTGGGCAGCTGCGCCAGATCCCACGGGAGGTCGTCGCGACAATAAAGGCAGAGGTCGAGATCGGGCTCGGTACCCGGGAAGCCACACAGGCAGCAGTTGGGCGGGAACAGCGTGGCGCCGAGCAGCCGGGACAAACCCCGCACCGCCGTCAACTGCACGCCGCGCAATCGGTTGACAATGGAGACGCCGCTATCGAACATGCCCGCCAGTTTTCCGCGCGGCGCTTCTGGCGGCCAGGCCGAAATCTGATGCAAATCAATAAATAAAGGGATGGGCATGGCCACGACGATCCGTCACGATTGGACTCTCCCGGAAGTGGAAGCGCTGTTCGCGTTGCCGTTCATGGATCTCATGTTCCGCGCGCAGGAAGTGCACCGCGCGAACCAGCCCGCGAACGCCGTGCAGATGAGCACGCTGCTCTCCATCAAGACGGGCGCGTGCCCGGAAGACTGCGCGTACTGTCCCCAGAGCGTCCGATATGAGACGGGCCTCGAGCGCGAGAAGCTGGTGCCGCTCGAAGAGGTGCGCACGCGCGCGCAAGCCGCGAAGGAAGCCGGGGCCACGCGCTTCTGCATGGGCGCCGCCTGGCGCTCTCCCAAGAAACGCGACATCGAAGCAGTGTCCGCCATGATCCGCGAGGTGCGCGCGCTCGGCATGGAGACCTGCGCCACGCTGGGCATGCTGACGCCCGACCAGGCACAGGAGCTCAAAGGCGCCGGCCTCGACTACTACAACCACAACGTCGATACCTCGCCCGAGTTCTACGGCGAGATCATCACCACGCGCACCTACCAGGATCGCCTGGACACGCTGGCCGCCGTACGCGATGCCGGTCTCAACGTCTGCTGCGGCGGCATCGTCGGCATGGGCGAGACCACGCGCGATCGCGCGTCGATGCTCGCGACGCTGGCGAATCTGCCCCAGCAGCCGGAGAGCGTCCCGATCAACCAGCTGGTTCGCGTTCCCGGCACGCCGCTCGCCGGGCAGAAGGAAGTGGATCCCTTCGACTTCGTGCGGTGCATTGCCGTCGCCCGCATCGTCATGCCGAAGGCCTCGGTGCGCCTGTCGGCCGGACGCGAGGTGATGAGCGACGAGCTGCAGGCGCTGTGCTTCATGGCGGGCGCCAACTCGATCTTCTACGGCGAGAAGCTCCTGACCACGGGTAACCCGGACGTGTCGCGCGATCGCGCGCTCATGACGCGCCTCGGCATCGGCTCGCTGATTCCACCGGGACTCACCGTGAATGCGGACGGTGTGGTCGATAGCCGCGAGCACCACCATCACGAGACGGTCGCGGGACACGCGCACGGGCCCGCATGCGTGCACGACCACGAGCACGAGCACGGACCGGGATGCAGTCATGACCAGGGCCATTCGCCAGTGCGCCCCGGCGCCGCATGCAACGCGACCCGGCAGCGCTGAAGGCGGCACTCGCCGACCTGGACGAGCGCCAGCTGCGGCGCACGCGTCGCGTGCCACCACGCGAGGCGGTGAACTTCTGCAGTAACGACTACCTCGGTCTTTCGGGTCATCCCGAGGTTGTCCGCGCCTTCGCCGATGCGGTCCTCAAGCACGGCGTCGGCAGCGGCGCGTCTCACCTGGTCACCGGCCATTCGCGCGAGCACGAGGTGCTGGAGGAAGCGCTGGCCGCGTTCACCGGGCGTGAAAAAGCTTTGGTCTATTCAACGGGCTACATGGCCAATTTGGGCGTCATTAGCGCGCTGGCGGATCAAAAAGCCGCAATTGTCGCTGACAAGCTCAACCACGCATCACTGATCGACGGCTGCCGGCTCTCCGGAGCCAAGGCGACGCGTTATCGCCACGCCGATTCCGACCATGCCACCGAGCTCCTTGCGGCCATCGCACCCGAGGTGCAAAGCCGCCTGCTCGTGACCGACGGCGTGTTCAGCATGGATGGCGATCTCGCTCCGTTGCCCGAGCTTGCGCGCGCATGCCAGGTAGCCAATGCATGGCTGCTCGTGGACGATGCGCATGCGCTTGGCGTCATCGGCGCGACTGGCCGCGGCAGCTGCGAGCATTTCGGTCTGTCGAACGAAGACGTACCCATTCTCATCGGCACCTTCGGCAAGGCCTTCGGCAGCTTCGGCGCCTTCGTCGCGGGCGACGCCGATCTCATCGACTTCCTGATCCAGAAATCACGCACCTATATCTACACCACGGCGCTGCCGCCGGCCGTCGCCGCCGCGACTTTCGCCGCGCTGGAAATGGCGCAGCGAGACAGCTGGCGCCGAGAGCGCGTGCTCGCCCATGCGCGGCGAGTGCATGGGGTGCTTGGACTCCCCGGTACGTCGGTGTCACCCATCGTCCCGGTGATCTTCGGGGACGAGGCACGGGCGCTCGCCGCCAGCCGCGAGCTCGAGGCGCGCGGGTTCCTGGTCACGGCCATCCGCCCTCCCACGGTGCCGGCCGGAACCGCCCGACTTCGCGTGACGCTTTCCGCGACGCACGACGAATCGCAGGTGGATGCGCTGATTTCGGCGCTGGCGGAAGTGCGCGAGGGCGTGGCCGGGCGATGAGCGATCCGCACGAGATCTTCGGGCTGGATCGACGCGCCGTGGCGCGCGCCTTCGACCGCGCGAGCGCTGGCTACGATGCCGCGGCCGCCCTGCAGCAGCGCGTGCGCGACGAGCTGCTCGGCCGACTGGAGGAGCTGAAAGTTCAGCCGCGTGCGGTGCTGGATCTCGGCGCGGGCACCGGTCATGCGACGCGCGCACTCAAGCGCCGCTATCCGCAGGCACTCACGGTGGCCGTCGACATCGCGCCCGGCATGTTGGAACGCGCCCGCGCTCAGTCGCGCTGGCTGCGCCGCTTCGAGCGCGTGCGCGCCGACGCGTATTCGTTGCCCTTCCGTGACCAGTCCTTCGACGTGGTGTTCAGCAGCTTGATGCTCCAATGGTGCGACGATCTCGACGCGGTGTTCGCCGAGCTTTCGCGCGTCCTCGCGCCCGGCGGGCTGCTGCTGTTCAGTACGTTCGGGCCGGGCACGCTCGGCGAACTGCGCGAAGCCTGGGCCGCGAGCGACGCGCAGAGTGAGAATCGAGGCAATCACGTGAACCATTTCTTCGACCCGCATGCCCTCGGCAGCGCCCTCATGCATGCCGGTTTCGCCGAGCCCGTGCTGGACGTCGACCGCATCGTCATGACCTACCCGGACACCTTCGCGCTGATGCGCGAGCTCAAGGCCATCGGCGCGCACAACGTGACACGCGGCCGTCCCCGCGGGCTCACGGGCCGCGCGCGCCTCGACGCCATGTCCCGCGCCTATGAAACGCAGCGCCGGGACGGATTGCTGCCCGCGACGTACGAGGTGATCCACGCGGTCTCATGGGGTGGCGAGCGCCGGGGCGAGGACGGCTTCCCGCGAGAGACGTACATTTCGCCGGGCTCGATCAGGAAGAGGGGGCAGATTTGAAATCTGTCCCCGGCGGCTTTTTTATCGCCGGCACGGATACCGGCATCGGCAAGACGCTGGTGGCCGTCGCGCTCACCCGCGCCCTGGTCGCGCGCGGACTGCGCGTCGCCGTCATGAAGCCGGTGGCCGCCGGCGCCATCGACACGCCGCGAGGTCCGCGTAACGACGACGCACTCGAGTTGTTAGCCGTGAGCAACGTGGATGCGTCCTATGAGGACGTGAATCCATGCCTGCTGGCGACCCCCGCATCGCCACACCTCGCCGCGCGTCATGCGGGCGTGTCGATCAGAGCCGAGCCCATCCTGGGCGCGCAGCGCAAGCTCGCCGCGGCGTCTGACTGCCTCATCGTCGAGGGCGCGGGCGGGTGGCACGCGCCGATTTCCGCGATCGAGACCATGGGCGATCTCGCGCAAAAAATGGCGCTGCCCGTGGTCCTCGTGGTCGGTCTGCGTCTCGGCTGCCTGAACCACGCGCTGCTGACCCGCGAAGCCATCCGTTCGCAGGGCCTGCCCTTCGCCGGGTGGATCGCGAACCGCATGCGCACCGAAATGCCATTGGCCGGCGCCAACATCGACACGCTCGCGAGCCGGTTTGGCGCGAGCCCGCTGGGTATCGTCCCCTCAGGGAATCCCGCGTCTGGCATAGAAGTGCCGACTTGGGCGTCCGAAGTCGCCGAAAAGCTCGTAAGTCCTTAACAAGCCAAGAAAATGGGCTGGTATAGTGCCGGCCCGTGACTGACCCCCACCACATCAACTTCGACCTGATCCCGCATTGCTCGCTGAGCGTGCGCGGCGCGGTCGTGTTTTTCGGGTTCGTCTGCTTCGTCACGCTCGGCATCGCGGGTACGGCGACGCTGCTTGGCTTCTGGCCGATCCTGCCGTTCGCCGGCCTCGAGATGGCGGTTCTCGCCTGGGCGCTGCACGCGAATATGCAAAGACGCTTCGAATGCGAGTCGATCGACGTCACCCAGACCGAAGTCATCGTCGAACACCGTTCCTTGAAGGTCGGTCGCTCAACTCCGCATCGCATCGTGTTCCCGCGCCACTGGGCACGGGTTAAAATCCGCGCCCCGAAATCGCCCCTCCATCGCGGCCAGCTCGTCATCGAGTCGCACGGCCGGGCTCGCGAGGTCGGAAAGTTTCTGACGGAGGAGGAGCGTCGCCACCTCGCAGCCAAACTTCGGCTGCTGATCGGCGACATGAACCAGTCCCCGGATCTCCCGGGCCCGGGTTCACCATAAGAGTTTTCTTGAGGTCATCGATGAGCTTTCACATGAAGAACGCCACCGCGCGCCGTGCATTGCAGGCCGCAACCGCCACCTTGTTTGCCGCTTTCTGTTCGGCCGCGCATGCCGATTGGGGCGGCCTGAACATGACCGAAGGCGTCACCGTGCTCAGCAAGAAGATCTATGGGCTGCACCAGCTCATCCTGATCGTCTGCGTCGTGCTCGCCGTGGCGGTGTTTGGCGCGATGATCTACTCGCTGGTGAAGTTCCGCCGCTCCAAGGGCGCCGAGCCGGACAAGACCATGGTCCACAGCACCAAGGTCGAGATCGTCTGGACCATCATCCCCATCCTCATCCTCATCGGCATGGCCGTTCCGATCGCGAAGACGCTCATCGAGATCGAGGACATGGGCAAGGTCGAGCTCAACATCAAGGTCACGGGCTACCAGTGGAAGTGGGAGTACGAGTACCTCAACCACGACGTGAGCTTCTTCTCGACGCTCGACCGTGACAGCAATGCCGCGCGCCAGCTGGGCTCGGGCATCGATCCGAATTCGGTCGAGCACTACCTGCTCAACGTCGACAACCCGCTGGTCATCCCGGCGGGCACCAAGATCCGCTTCCTCCTGACTGCGCAGGACGTCATCCACGCGTGGTGGGTGCCGGCCTTCGGCATGAAGAAGGACGCAATCCCGGGCTACGTGAACGAAATCTGGGTGCAGGTCGAAGCCGACAAGGTCGGCACGTACCGCGGCCAGTGCGCCGAGCTCTGCGGCCAGGACCACGCCTTCATGCCCATCGTGGTCGAAGTGAAGTCGCCGGCCGAGTTCGACGCGTGGTTGCGCGCGAAGCAGGCCGAGCAGAAGGTCGCCGGTGCGACTTCGCCGACCGAGCCCGCGGCCCCGGCCACCGCTCAAACGACGGCAATGGCTTCGGCTGCCGCCAGCGCGCAGTAAGCCGACCCCAACAGCACACAAGATTCAGACGAGAAGTTAGACATGGCACACGACACGACCGCCGATCACGCCCATCACGACGAGCACGACCACCACGGTCCGGCCCATGGCTGGCGCCGCTGGGTCTTCGCGACGAATCACAAGGACATCGGCACGATGTACCTGATCTTCGCCTGCACGATGTTCTTCATCGGCGGACTCATGGCGATGATCATCCGCGCGGAGCTGTTCCAGCCTGGCCTGCAGCTGGTCGACCCGCAGTTCTTCAACTCGATGACCACCATGCATGCGCTGGTCATGATCTTCGGCGCGGTCATGCCGGCCTGGACGGGTCTGGCCAACTGGATGATCCCGATGCAGGTGGGCGCGCCCGACATGGCGCTGCCGCGTCTCAACAACTTCTCGTTCTGGATCCTGCCGTTCGCGTTCACGCTGCTGCTGGGCACGCTGTTCGTGCCGGGCGGCGCGCCGGCCGGAGGCTGGACGCTGTACCCGCCGCTGTCGCTGCAGATGGGTGACGGCTTCCCGATGGCGATCTTCGCCATCCATCTCATGGGCGCATCGTCGATCCTCGGCTCGATCAACGTCGTCGTGACGATCATGAACATGCGCGCGCCGGGCGTCGGCCTCCTGAACATGCCGCTCTTCTGCTGGAGCTGGTTGATCACGGCCTATCTGCTCATCGCCACCATGCCGGTGCTCGCCGGCGCGGTCACGATGCTGCTCACCGATCACTTCTTCGGCACGACGTTCTTCTCGGCATCGGGCGGCGGCGACCCGGTGATGTTCCAGCACATCTTCTGGTTCTTCGGCCATCCCGAGGTGTACATCCTGATCCTGCCGGCCTTCGGCATCATCTCGGAGATCATCCCGACGTTCTCGCGCAAGCCTTTGTTCGGCTATGACGCGATGGTGTACGCCACCGCGGCGATTGCCTTCCTGTCGTTCATCGTGTGGGCGCACCACATGTTCACGGTGGGCATGCCGCTCGCCGGACAGCTGTTCTTCACGCTGTCGACCATGATGATTTCCATCCCCACGGGCGTGAAGGTCTTCAACTGGACCGCGACCATGTGGAAGGGCTCGCTCACGTTCGAGACGCCGATGCTGTTCGCGCTGTCGTTCCTCTTCCTGTTCACCATCGGCGGCTTCTCGGGCCTCATGCTCGCGGTGGTGCCGGCAGACTTCCAGTATCACGACACCTACTTCGTGGTGGCGCACTTCCACTACGTGCTGGTGCCGGGCGCCATCTTCGCCATCATGGCGGGCGTGTACTACTGGCTGCCCAAGTGGACTGGCCGCATGTACGACGAGAAGCTCGGCAAGCTGCACTTCTGGCTGTCGACCATCTTCGTGAACGTGCTGTTCTTCCCGCAGCATTTCCTGGGTCTGGCCGGAATGCCACGCCGCATCCCCGACTACTCCACGCAGTTCGCGGACTGGAACATGGTCTCGTCCATCGGCGCGTTCGGCTTCGGCCTCTCGCAGCTGCTGTTCCCGTACATCATCTGGAAGTGCGTGAAGGGCGGGCAGAAGGCGACCAGCGAAGTCTGGGAAGGCGCGCGCGGCCTCGAGTGGCAGCTCACTTCGCCTCCGCCGTACCACAGCTGGACGGTACCGCCGTCGCTCGCGACCGTGCGGCGTGCCGACAAGCATATCGAGGAAGGCGATGTCGCCGTCTGAACTGGCCGAACGCCGCGCGAAAGCGCGGCGTACCGCAATCATTCTCGGGATGGTCGCACTCGCGTTCTACGTGGGCTTCATCGTGATGTCGGTGTCCAAGGCCTGACATGAGCGAAGCGCCCGCCAAGCCGGACGACAACACGCGTCTCACGCTGAAGCTGTTGGGCTTCGCGTTGGGCAGCTTCGCGTTCTGCTTCGCGCTGGTGCCGCTGTATGACGTGCTCTGCGATCTCACCGGCTTCGGCAATCAGAAGCTGCTAGTCGAGCAGCGCCTGACGACCGAGAAGCCGGATGACACGCGCAGCATCACCATCGACTTCATCGCCGAGCTGCCCTCGGTGGGCAACTGGGAGTTCCGTCCCACGGTGGCGTCGATGACCGTGCACCCGGGGCGTCTCTACGAGACCGAGTTCTTCGCGCACAACCTCACGGGCCGTGCGCAGCTCGCGCAGGCCGTGCCGAACATCGCGCCGGGCCGCGCCGCGGGCTACTTCCGCAAGACCGAATGTTTCTGCTTCACCCCGCAAAAGTTCGCGGTGGATGAACAGCGGCCCATGGCCGTGCGCTTCGTGGTGGACCCCGCGATCCCGCGCTCGGTGGACCGCATCACCCTTTCGTACACTTTCTATGACGAGTCCACGCGAGTGGGCTCATTGAACTAGCACAGGGATATCTCATGGCTGACGCGCACGCCCTTTCCGGCGAAAAGTATTACGTACCTCACGAGAGCAGGTGGCCGATCATCGGCTCGGCTGCGTTCTTCACGTTCCTGCTGGGCGTGATCGCGCTGCTGAACCACTGGACGCCGGCCTGGGCGATGATCCCGGGCTTCGCGCTGGTCGTTTACATGTTCATCGGCTGGTTCGGCAACGTCATCGCCGAGAACCAGCAAGGCCTGTATGGCCTCGATGTCGACCGCTCCTTCCGCATGGGAATGATGTGGTTCATCTTTTCCGAAGTGATGTTCTTCGCCGCGTTCTTCGGCGCGCTGTTCTACGCGCGGTCGTTCTCGGTGCCGTGGCTCGGCGGCGAGGGTGTCAAGGTCATCGGCAACGAGCTGCTGCACCCGATGTACGAGAATGCCTGGCCCACCAACGGCCCCGCCCAGCTCGGCCCGCGCGACAACGGCTCATTCGAGGTGATTCCGGCGTTCGGCCTCCCGGCGCTGAACACCATCATCCTGCTGCTGTCGGGTGTCACGGTGACCATCGCCCACCACGCGCTGCGCGCCGGCAAGCGTGGCGTGCTCAACGTCTTCCTGGCCGCGACCTTCCTGCTCGGCTTCCTATTCGTGTACCTGCAGGCCATGGAATACGGCCATGCGTACCACGAGCTCGGCCTGCAGCTCGGCACCGGCATTTACGGCTCCACGTTCTTCATGCTGACCGGCTTCCACGGTTTCCACGTGACGATGGGCGCCATCATGCTGTTGTGCATCTGGCTGCGCACGATGAAGGGTCATTTCACGCCCGAGCGCCACTTCGCATTCGAGGCGGTGGCCTGGTACTGGCACTTCGTGGACGTGGTCTGGTTAGGCCTGTTCATCTTCGTCTACTGGGTCTGAGTATCCGGGCGGGGACAGATTTAAAATCTGTCCCTTCGCCAGCTATCCACGGGGCGCCACTAGGCGCCCCGTTTTCTTTTGCGCGATTGGTTAGACCACGCCATCATCGGCGCATGGCTTCCATCCTCCTCGTCGGTCCCGGCGC
>DATLDQ010000141.1:0-20973 GCA_035525785.1 Steroidobacteraceae bacterium
GGCGGCGATCCAGCCTACGAGCGGCGCGCGCTTGAGCTCGGGCGTGAGCAGCCGGGCGCGCATGTCGCTGTTGCGTGGCCAGGTCAGTGGCTGCAGCCCGGGCGAGGAATCGCGCAGCGCGGAGCTCTCGGTATTGCCCGCAACTTTCGCGCGGTGCCTTGCCCGGAAATCCAGCTCGAGAATCAGCGTGTGCGGATTCGCTGCCTGCGACATCGATGCAAAGCTCGAAGCCGGCTCGCCTGCCATGGCCAGCAAGGGCAGGGCCACGAACACCAATAGCGCCGACTTGTGGAAGCGGGGCAGCATCATAGACCTCGCCCACAGGTTGCGGCTGAGTCAGCTCACCATCAATAGCGGGGGCATCCAAACATCGAACAAATCCGAATCGATCACAGGACTGCCAGATTCGGTCCGGACTATTGTCATGTTCTTGCCCGGCGCGCCTCGGAGGCGTAGTTTGCTGCAAACAAGAGGTGTGAGATGGCCCGCGTACCCGTGATCGAATCACCCTGTCCCATCGCCGCCCGGCCGCTGCCGCTCGGCGCCAGCGACCACTGCGGGGCCTGTGACCGCACGGTTCACAACCTCGACCGCATGAGCGAGCGTGAGCGACGCGAGTTCATGAGCGCCTGCACCGGCAAGGTTTGCGTGGCATATACGATGCGCGTTCCGGCAGCCGGTCTTCGCAGGCGCGCGAACGGTGTGGTGGCATTCGCCGCGATGACGGTCGCGGCGCTGCCGCTTGCCGCGCAGGAATCACCGGTGGTGGGCATGTCACCGGTGGAGGGCGCCAACGGCCTGCCCAACTGCGACGATCTCCTCGACGGCGTGGTCGTGACCGGCGGCGTGAACAAGGGCAACGATGCGAGCTGGGTGGATGACGGCAAGGACGCGCCGCCCGACCTACCTACCATGGAAGACGACGGGAGATAGTCATGGCGCGAGTCCCGACGATCGACACTCCTTGCCCCATCGCGGGCAAACAACTTCCCGAGGGCGCCACGGAGCATTGTTCGCTGTGCGACCGTTCGGTGCACAACCTCGATCTCATGAGTGATGGCGAGCGTCGTGAATTCATGAGTGCCTGCAGCGGCAAGGTGTGCGTGGCGTACACGGTACGGTTACCCGCCACCGGTCTTCGCCGACGCGCGCTTGCGCCCGCATCGCTGGCCGCGGCCCTGGCCGCTGCGGCGATGGCAAGCCTTCCGGCGGCCGCGCAGGAATCACCCGTCGTCGGTCAATCGCCGATAGCCGACGAGAATGGTCTGCCCAACTGCGACGATTACTACGAGGTCTTCGTCGGCGGAGTGAACAAGGGCGATCAGGCCGAGTGGGTGGATGACGGCAAGGATGCACCCCCCGAGCTCCCGACGATCGACGACGACGGCCGCTGACTACTTCGCCGCCGTCTTCCGCGGCAACACTCGCGCCGCGCTGGTGAGCTCGAGCGCATGCGCCAGGTTCAGTCCCGCCAGCAGCTCCGCCGGGTTGCCGTCGTCGCTGGAGGCAAAGGCGAGATGCGTGCTGTCGAAGCTGCCGAGCGCCGCATCGAAGCTCTGCCACGACGCTCCCGTCCAGGCATGCACCCAGGCATGGGGCACGAAAACGTAGCGCTGTCCCTCGAAGCTGCGCGCATACACCAGCCCTGAGATCACGCGCGTGGGTATGCCCGCCGCGCGCCCCATCGCCGCGAGCAGCACGGCGTACTCGGTGCAATCGCCGCGTCGCGACTGGAACGCTTCGAGCGCGCTGCCGTACCCGAGCATGTCGATCTGCTCCACCGACATGTGCTCGCGAACGTACGCGGTGAGACGCCGCATGATGACGGCCGGGGTGGTGCTTCCAGCCACTACGCGGCGCACGCGCCCGGCGAGCGAGGCGTCGGTGAAGTTCAGCCACGGCGTCGCACGCAAGGCGCTGGCGCGCTCGGCATCCGAGAGCCCCGTTTCATCCGGCGCGCAGTCCGCGCACACCTGTATCCAGGTAGTTGGGCCGTCGGTCCAGCTGCGTTGTCCGCCACCCACGGGAATCTGCGGCGCGCGCCCGCCGTTGTCGAAGCCATATCTTAGTTTCGCGCGCAGGCCACTGGCCGGGATGCGGTACGGCGACTTCTGGAACTGGCCGACCACGTGATCGAGCACCTGGTTGGGCGCGCGCGCCTCGGCCTCGGTCGCGCCCAGCAGGCTGAGGCGCAGGCCGCCCAGGCGCAGCGCTTCTTCCACCACGTCGCCATTCGGGTCGAGCGCTTGCAGCTTCGCATTCACTTCGTTGCCCGTGTGGATGAGCCGCTGGATTCTCGGGAAGCCTTGGCTTGCCGGCACGCGCGACAGCTCGAGGTCGGCGACCGCGGCCTTCGAGGCGTCGAACGCGCGGAATTCGAGCGGTTCCGGCAGTGCTCCGCTGCCCACGGCCTGACGCCACCGGCGCGAGTATTCCTCGGCCTTGAGGTTGGCGCCGGCGCCGGCCAGGAGGTGCGACTGGCGTTGTTTACCGGCGCCGATGTCCACCACGAGATCCGCGCCCACGACGCGCGCCTCGACGCGCGAATGCCCTTCGCGCGTTTCCGCGTCGCGTATCACTCGCACCAACGAGCCATCGGCCGTGCTCTCCGTATCGAGCGTGACCGTGTAGGTGACGCGCCGCCCGGCCTTGCCGAGCTCGAGCGTGAGCCGTTCGGATTCGAACACGCGATCGGCCTCGACACGTCGTGAATGTTCGACGACGCCGACCTTGCGGTCGCCGTCCATCACACGCTGCCAGCGGGTTTCGGCGGGCGCCGCGACGGCGGTCATCACGAAAAGGCAGAGGCTCAGACCTCCCGATATCCATGCGAGTGTGAACAATCTGTTGCCCTCCCAACAGGCGCTACCGATACTCTGCGGCCAGAGTAACGCCGCCTTGAACGTCGACCAAGCCATCAACGATTTCCTCGCGCCCGTGGCCGAATGGTTCGGCGCCGTCAT
The DNA here is from genome assembly GCA_035525785.1 of Steroidobacteraceae bacterium. Taxonomy (GTDB): domain Bacteria; phylum Pseudomonadota; class Gammaproteobacteria; order Steroidobacterales; family Steroidobacteraceae; genus CADEED01. Next base: position 2,964 of record DATLDQ010000141.1, read on the forward strand.
GTTCTACTCGGTCCCGGTCGCCGGCGCGCCGCTGCCGCTCATCCTGGTGTGGCTGATCATGGGCGGCGTCGTGTGCACGCTGGCCTTCCGCTTCATCAACCTGCGCGGGTTCCGGCATTCCATCCAGGTGATCCGTGGTGACTTTTCCCACCGCGACCACCCCGGCGAGGCGTCACCATTCCAGGCGTTGAGCACCGCGGTGTCCGGCACCGTGGGTCTCGGCTCGATTGGCGGCGTGGCGCTGGCCGTGGCCGTGGGCGGGCCGGGAGCGGCATTCTGGATGGTCATCGCGGGCTTCCTCGGGATGAGCACGAAGTTCGCCGAGGTCACTCTCGCGGTGAAGTATCGCAAGGTGCGGCCCAACGGCACGGTGACCGGCGGCGCCATGTACTACGTCGACGAGGCGCTTCGCCGGCGCGGTTTGCCGTGGCTCGGCAAATTCCTCGCGGGGTTCTTCTGCGTCGCCGCGGTGGGTGGCTCGCTCACCATCTTCCAGGTGAACCAGGCATACGCGCAGTTCAAGGTGGTCACGGGCTTCGACCAGGCATTCGTGTTCGGACTCGTGGTCGCCGTGTGGGTGGGCATCGTGCTGTTCGGCGGCATGAAGCGCATCGTGAAATGGACGGACAAGCTCTCGCCGTTGATGTGCGTGCTGTACATCGTGGCCTGCGCCGTGGTGCTGATCGCCAACGCCGGCAACGTGCCGGAAGCGCTCGTGACCATCGCGCGCGAGGCGTTCGCGCCGAACGCCGTGGCGGGCGGCATCATGGGCGCACTCATCCAGGGCTTCCGGCGCGCCGCGTTTGCCAACGAAGCCGGCATCGGCTCCGCGCCCATGGCGCACGCGGCGGTGCGCACGCGCGAGCCCATGTCGCAGGGCTTCGCCGCGCTCATGGAGCCCTTCCTAGACACCGTGATCATCTGCCTGCTCACCGCCCTGGTCGTGGTGGTGACCGGTGTCTACAGGACCAGCGGCGCCGACGGCATCGCGCTCACTTCCGAGGCCTTTGCCACCGTGGTGCCATGGTTCCCCGTGGTGCTGGCCGTGGTCGCCATCCTGTTCGCGCTGAGCACCGTGCTCTCGTGGGGCTACTACGGCGAGCAGGCCTGGACCTGGCTGTTCGGCGAGCAGAAACCGAGCCGCGTGGCATACCGCCTGTTCCTGTGCGCGGTGCTGTCCATCGCCGGCACGCTCGACCTCAAGCAGGTCGTGAACATCGTCGATTCGCTCAATTTCGCCATGGCGATCCCGAATCTGATCGCCGTCTATCTACTGTTGCCGGAACTGCGCGCCGATCTCGCGGGCTACTGGCAGCGCATCGTGCTCAAACAAGGGAAGAAGAATGTCGCGTAAGGCCTATCTGTGGACCCTGGGGATCATCTACGCGGCCTGGTGGGTGCTCATGGCCATCAAGCCGAACGATTTCCACGACTGGCTGCTGGAAAACGTGCTGGTGGTGTTCGGGCTGGGGTTGTTGTTCTACACCGCGCGATCATTCCCGCTGTCACGCATCTCGTACACCTGCATCTTCGTGTTCATGATGCTGCACGCGCTGGGCGCGCACTACACGTACGCGGAAGTGCCGTACCAGGTGTGGATCCCCGCGCTCGACGGCGGGCGCAACCATTTCGACCGCCTGGTGCATTTCTCATATGGACTGCTGCTCGCGTACCCGATCCGCGAGATGTTCCTGCGCATCGGCAACGTGCGCGGGTTCTGGGGTTACTTCCTGCCGCTCGATCTCACCATGTCCACGTCCATGCTGTACGAGCTCATCGAGTGGGCCGCCGCTGAATACTTCGGCGGCGAGCTCGGCATGGCCTATCTAGGTACGCAGGGCGATGTCTGGGATGCGCACAAGGACATGGCGCTCGCGTCCCTGGGCGCGCTGATCGCCATGGGCATCACGGCACTGGTCAACGCGAAGATGCAGCGCGACTTCGCGGCCGAGTGGGCGGAGAGCATCAGGGTCAAGCGCAAGAAGCCGTTGGGAGAGGAGGCGATGGCGCGGTCGATCTAAAGCGCCTTCAGCCGCTGTTGCGCCATGGCAAAGAGGCTCGACGAGGGAATCATCGCCTTCTTAGGCTTCTCCACGCGCGAGAAATAGTCGCGCGCCGATTCGACATCCCCGTACGCCTCGGCCACGAGCCCGAACCCGAACCACGCGGAGTCGTCGAGCTGGTCGGAATTCCCCGCCCGGCTCATGCCCTTGATCAGCAGATCTCGGGCCTCGCGCGGCTTGCCGCTCGCGGCATAGACACACGCCAACGTGTGCGCGATCGCGGCCTCACGGCCCTGCGTTTCGTCATAAGCCTGGCGCGCGAATTCCACGGCCTTCTCCGACACCGGACGACGCAGCAGCGACATCCACGCGTACTCGTTGTATTCCAGTGATGTCGCGCGCGCACCGGCGACCACGGGTTCCATCAGCGACTGCATCTCGGCGAACGCGCCGCGCGCATCCGCACTCTCGACCTGCACGCGCGTCGCGGTCACGTCCTCGGGAAGCCGCGCCAGCCGCTCTTTCGCCGCGGCGGCGACCTCATCCCAGCGTTTCTGCTGGATGCGTGCCCACTGCACGTAGTGGAATGCCAAACCGGAGTTCGGCCAGGCTTTCTCGAGGTGCTGCGCAACCGATTCGAGCTCGACCCAGCGGTCCGATTCCTGGTAGCTGCGCGCGAGCGCGAGATCCAGCGCGAGCTTCTCGGCATCGGTGCGAGCGGCTGCACGTGCCTGCGTCAGCAGCGGCAGCGCGGCATCGGCCATGCCGGAATCCGCGAGCAGCAGGGCCGCGGCGGAGCGCATGTCGGCGGCGTCGGCCTGGCCGCCGACGGTCCAGAAGCGCGAGAACGTGTTGCCCGCGAGCGGGTCTTCGGAGTTGGTGACGCGCTGCTCGAGCCGGGCCCAGTCGAGCCACTGGCGTGCACCCGCGACGTCCCCCGCGTCCAGCTCATCGATGGCCGTGTGCGCCAGCGCGCCGATCATCGGGCTCACGGCGAGGAGCTTGTACTCGCCGCCTTCCCGGACCACGAAGTAGTTGACCGACGTGCCGCTGCCGCGCACCTGCGCGCGATAGCCGCGCGCGTCGTCGCCTTCGACCGTCACGCGAAGGTTGCCGTACACCAGGTCCGCCGCGACATCGTAGGGCGTTTCCTGGCGCGTGAGCGCCGCGTACATCACACGGCGTGCCGAAGTGTAGTTGTCGGCGGTGTTCACGCCTTCGTGCGAATACCGGCTGCCGAGCTGGCGGAACTCCTCCGAACGGTCGCGCGAAGACAGCAGCAGCGAATACGCTCGCAGCACCACGCTGCGCGGATCGGTGACCGGGATGTCGTCGCGTTCGGTGGGCGTCACCTTCCGCAACAGCGCGACGCGCTGCGTCTCCGCGGCGGTGGTCGATTGGCCACGCGCGCTGGCCTCGAGCAGGTCCGCGGCCGGACCATACTCGCGCAGGTTGGTGAGGATGCCGCCGGCGCTCTTGAGCGCGGTGCGGCGGTCGTTCTCGCTGCCGGCGATATCCCGCGCGGCTTCGATGGCGCGGGCGGAACCGTCCGCGCCGGCAATGGCGGCGAGCGTGAGCGCGCGGCGCGTGCTCGTCTGGTTCTCTTTCTTGAGCAGGTCGCGCGCTTCGCCGAATCGACGTAGATAGAGCAGCGAGTAGTAGAGGTTGTCGGTGTAGCGGTCGGACTTCTGCGCTTCGCCGATGATCTTCGCGCGCGCCTGGTATTCCGTCACGGCGAGCTCGAGGCTCGCCTTGTCCGCGTAGCGCTCGCCGCGCTCGTCGTGCTCGAGCAGCACACCGAGATCCGCGGCGATGTCGGCATTGTCCGGGTCGAGCACGCGCGCCTTGCGATATGCGGCGATGGAGCCCGCACGGTCGAACCCCGCGCCGAAGCGGCGACCCACGGCATCGTGCTGCAGCGTCCAGCCCAGCGCCTTCCATGCGAAGGCGTATTTGGGCTCGAGCTTGGTCGCGGCCAGCGCTTCCGCCTGCGCGCGCTTGCCGAGCCCTGCCTCGAGCAGCGCGTAGGCATTGCGCAGCCTATGCACGGCCTGCTTCGGGTGTCGGGTCACGAGCTCGCGGTACACCGCGAGCGAGCCCTTGAAGTCGCCCTCGCCGCGCAGTGCGGAGCCTTCGTGGTCGAAGGCCAAGATGTGGATGTCGCGGCGCTTGAGCTCGCGCAGCGCGTCGACGAACGCCACGGCCTCGGCCGGCGTGTAGCGGCCCTTCACCGTGTCGAAGCGCCAGTTCGCCTGCACGACGCCGCCAACGTTCGAGAATTCCGAGGTGAGGCGCGCGGGGCCGAGCTGCAATGTGCCGTTCGCCGGCAGTTCGCGCGGGCGGAAGCCATCGGGCGCGTGCACGCGGTAGTGCCACTCGATGACATAGGGCTCGAACACCACGTCCTCGCTGCGCGGCTTGCCGGCATCATCGTCTTCGCCGAGCTGGTCCGAAAACCAGGTCGGCAGACGCGCGGCGATGTTGCCGACGTTGACGCCCACGGCGGCGGAATTGAGGTCCGTCGACCCTACCGGCGCGTCCTTGATGTCGAGCGTCATGCTGTAGAGCTTCGAGAAGTCGTTGCTCGCCGTGTGCGTGTAGCGGGTCATCTCCTTCGCGCGGTACGTGGTCTTTGCGTACTCCTGCAGCGAATCCATGCGCTCCTTGGTGTCCGCGCCTGCGTACCAGCCGCGGTATTCCAGCTCGATGGTGCCGCGCGTCTCGGTGGTCTCGACCAGGCGGGACGGGCCGTACTCGGATAGATAGAACTCGCGCGTCTCGATCTGCGCGTTGTCCGCGGACGCGGGCACGGGCGTGCGCGTCAGCGTCTTCTCGCCGGCGCGGATCACGAGCGCCAGGCGGTTCGCGTCGGCGGCGGGCAGCGTGCCCACGCGCGCGTACTCGGTGGTCGCGTCTATCCACAGATCCTGGTCCTGCGCGGAGGTCGCAGGCACGTACACGATGGCGTGGTCGAACATGCCGAGGCCCGGAAGCTCCGGCACCACGTCCTGCCCCGAGCCGGCGGACAGCAGCGCCAGGTACGCGTCGATGCCCGATGCGCGCAGCGCCGCGACCAGCAGCGTGGACTTGTCCTTGCAGTCGCCGAACTTGCGGCGCAGCGTCTCGGCCGGATACTCCGGCACCAGCCGCGCCTCGCCGAATTCCACGCCCGTGTAGCGCACTTCGCGGTGCAGACGTTCCAGCACCTTCGCGATGTACTCGCGACTCGCGCTGCGGTTCGCATGCGCGGACGTGACCGGCGACTTCAGACCCGCCAGCAGCGGACGCGCGTCATCGGCGCGGATCCGCGATTCGGTCAGCTCACGGTAGTTTGCGGCAACGGCTTCCCACGATGCGCCCGTGGAGAATTCCACGCTGGCCCACGAGGGCTTGTCCGCGGGCAGGTTCGAGTCCATCGCGTCCTGCGCCTCGATGGCACCCTGGTTCAAGGTCCAGGTCACCCGGCCGTTCGCGCGCGACTCGCTGGCGGTGGCGTTCGGCAGCAGGCGCACCTGCCGCTTGAGCGGCAACGATTCCGGCGCGGAAATGATGACGCGCGTGTGCATCACCGGTACCGGCCGCCCGATGTATTCGCGATATACCGCGCCGGACGGGAAGAACGGCTTCTCGTCGCGCAGCGTGATCTCTTCTTCGATGACGGCGCCGACTTCGATGGCGGGCAGCGGGCCCTGCGTCACGTGCGTGTCGTCGTACACCTGGTTCTCGCCGCTGCGCGAGGCCGCGTCGCGCAACAGGTTCTGGTCGAGCTCGTGCTCGCGGCCATCCGTCGTGACCACGCGCGCGTGGATCACGGGCTTGGCCTGGTACCACGGCTGCCAGGCAGCGGAGCTCGCGGCCCAGTTCTCGACGCCATCCGGCGAGTCGACGCGATAGATCATGCGCGACTTCACCGTCACGCGATGCTGGTCATCGAAGGAGTAGCTGCGTTCGTCGAGCAGGATCACCACGTCCGAGGGCGTCTCGCGTTTGAGCGCTGTCGCCGCGGATTGCAGGTCGCGCGCGGGCACCGAGAAGGCCGGGGCGTCCCAGACCTCGGCGGCATGGGCCGGCGCGAGGAAGAGGAGGGTGGCCACGGCCGCGACAGCCGAACGAACGAGTGTGAGCATGGCCCGAGCATAACGAGCCGTTTTTTCGGCAAATCTCGATTCGATCACGCCTTGTTGTAGTCTGCCTTGCATGACAGCCCCAACCGGCCCTCGAGACCTCGCCGAACTACGCAATGCCCTGCGGGAATTTGCCGCCCAGCGTGACTGGGATCAATTTCACAGCCCGAAAAACCTCGCTTCGGCGCTGTCCGTCGAAGCCGCCGAGCTGCTCGAATGCTTCCAGTGGTTGACCGAGGAGCAGTCCCGCAAGCTCACGCCGGAGCAGCACGCGGAGGTGCGCGAGGAGATCGCCGACGTGCTCAACTACCTGGTGCGGCTCGCGGATAAGCTGGATGTGGATCTGCTGGATGCCGCGCGCGAGAAGATCGGCAAGAACGCGATCAAGTACCCCGTCGAGAAAGCACGCGGCTCGATGAAAAAGTATTCGAAGCTCTAGCCCGGACGTTCATTTTCTCGCCCTTCCCGGGCCGCCTTCTTCGAGCACTCGCTGGTAGGCCGTCGCCGCGGTCTCCGGGCCGGAGGCTGCCCCATACAAGGAAGGTGTCCAGCCGGCGTCAGCCTTCAGGTCGGGATCGTACTTCTCGTTCCAGATCGCAAGGAAATCGATGGGCTCGCACGTTTCCTTGTCGCGCCAGCAATTGCCGATGACCGTCATGCGCGTGGCCTTCTTGCCGTCGATCACTTCAGACGGGCTGTAGCTCACGCTCATGTGGAAGTAGTTTGCTTCCGCGTGGATCTGCGATTCGGTGCCGGCGCCCCACGCGGAGCGGAACGGGCTGTCGCGATCGGCGCGATACACATTGTTGTAGACGTGCACGCGCCCGAAGCGCACGCGCGGCGTGCGCTGCCCGGTGCCGTCGAACAGGTTGTGATGCAGCGTCACGCGCAGATGTTCACGGTCCGCTGTCGCGCTATCGGAATTACCGATGAGCATGGTCTTGTCGTGCGTGGCGAACTGGTTCCACGACACCGTGACGTAATCCGATTCGTTGGTGATGTCGACGAGCCCATCGTGCACCTGGAAGCGGTGGCCGAAATAGACCGGCTGTGTGTCATCGCGAGTCCTCGCATCGGCGAAGCGGTTGTGGTCTATCCACACGTGCGTTGCGTTGTGGATGGCGATGCTGTCGTACGCGGAATTCCAGTTGCCCGTGGGCCCATCGCCGGGCGACCACTCGGGAAAGCAGTCGTAGGTGTCGAGAAAGGTGATGTTGCGGACGATCACGTTCATGGGCGCCGCGCCGCTCTTGCGCGCGGACTCCGACGCTCCCGCGATCTCGAGCGCCGCGCCGATCAGCGTCGCGTCATTGCCTGCGCCATAGATCGTGGTGTTCGGCGGTACACGCACACGGATGCGACCGGCCTGTGCCGCGGCGGACGCGACGCGCGCGTTCTCCTGGCCGCCGTAGGGATCAGCCTTGTCTTTCGCCATGCGCTGCCCCAGCGGACCGGCGGGGTCATACATGAAGAGGAACGCGGGCAGCGAGAACATCTCCCCCGTGGCCGGATCGGGCTGCTGATAGTTCAGGCAGCCGAGTGGATTGTTGTCGTCGTCGACGTTGAGATCGATGGTGCCCTTCACCAGGATGATCTTCGGCGTGGGGTCGGGCCAGGCGAGGGCCGCCAACAACGCCTTGCGCGTGGAAACCGTATGCGTGCGCGCCGCCACTGCCTGCGAGCCGCCGGTGGTGCCCTGCGGCAGTGCGGACGTCGGGACCGAGCCCCAGCCATCGCTGGCGGGCAAAATCTCACGCGCGGGATCGGGGGCCGGTGCACCCGCCCAGGCGTTACCGAACAGCAGGTAACCGATGGACAGGACGTAGGCCAGGATCCGCGCGAGGCTCGGCAAAAACATCGATTTCCCCCACGAAAACCGCTGGAATCGCTCGCCACCGCGCACGCTGTGCCGCGATGACACCGGTGACATGCTGTAGGGGATCGCCGGCCGACGCAAGAAAAACCTGCCGCTTTTCGCCCACCCATGAAAGTGGTCACAGAAAACGCGATTTGTCGCGCCGCGGCTTTTACAGAACCCGGTCCGCGCAATTTCGCACGACCCGCGGGCGTGGCCGTGGCCACATCGATGCTTTCACGAATCTCGGGCCCGCGCGCGCGATGACAACGCTTACTGTCCTGCGCCTGTCCCGGTGGCGTCGCCATCGGGACAGGGACATTCGTCGCTGGCGCGCAAAAGCCGCCAACATCCGGCACGCCTCGGGCACAATGCCGCGCCATGGCTACTAACTACGTACTGGTCGATTTCGAGAACGTGCAGCCCGACAGCCTCGAGGAGTTGAGCTCCGGCGCGTTCCGCGTGAAGGTGTTCGTCGGCGCGAACCAGGCCAAGGGGCGCGTGAGCTTCGAGTTCTCCGAGTCCATGCAGAAGCTCGGCTCGCACGCCGAGTACGTGCGCATCGCGCGCAGCGGCCCGAACGCCGTCGACATGCACATCGCGTACTTCGTGGGCCGCCTGCTCGAGAAGGAGCCGCACGCGGCGCTGTTCATCATCTCGCGCGACACGGACTTCGACCCTTTGGTGGAATACCTGCAGGCGCACGGCAGCAGTTGCCGCCGCGTGAAGTCGATCGCCGAGCTCACGAAGCTCGTGCCGCGGGCGCCGGTGGTGCCCAAGAGCGCCTCGCGCGCCGCGCCGCCGTCACCCGCGAAGAAGGCGCAGTCGGACCGTCTCGCGCCCATCATCAAGCACCTGCACTCGCTGCGCGGCAAACCGTCGACGCGCAAGACGCTGGTCACCACCATCGGGGCTTATTTCAAGCAGCATGGCGGCGCGCTCGCGGACAAGGTGGTCGAGCAGCTCATCGACGAGCTGATCCGCCTCAAGTACGTGAGCCAGGCCGGCCCCAAGGTCAGCTACCACCTGAGCTAGCCCGATCGCGGTCACGCCGGGAGTTTTCGGGAGCCCCGGGAACTCTGTGGGACGTTTCCGAATCTGATCGCCCGGAACCCCGCGCGGCCCGGCCCGCAATACAATGCGCGCCCCTAACAAAACCCCCATTCGCAAGGACGAAGCGTGCTGTCATATCTGTTGAAGATCCTTTCTGTTCTCTGTTTCGTCGTGCTCGCCGTTCCGGCGCGGGCACAGTGGGCCGCCAAGGCCGAGCTCGGCTTCCTGCAGTCCGGGGGCAACACCGAGGCCGCGTCGGCCAACACCAGGTTCGATGTCACGCACGAGACGCGCCGCTGGAAGAACAATTTCTCCGTCGCCGCGCAGTACAGCGAAAACGCGGAGTTCCCCACGGCGGAGCGCTACGAAGCGCGCCACCAGGCGGATTACAAGATCACCGACAGGCTCTCGTGGTTCGCGGCATTGCGCGGCGAGCAGGATCGGTTCAGCGGCTTCGCGTACCAGGCGACGGCGAGCACCGGCGCGAGCTACCAGTTCGTCGACACCGCGACCACCAAGTTCGATGTCTCGCTCGGCGCCGGTGGCAAGCGATCCAAGGCCGAGACGTTGATCAAGACCGAGGCCGGCGAGGTGCTCGACCGCATCGAAGGCGACATCGAGGATGACGTCGTCGGCACACTGGGCTCGAACTACGAGCACAGCTTCACCGAGAGCACCAAGGTCACGAACAAGCTGCTGGCGGAATTCGGCGGCGACAACAACGCCGTGCAGAACGACCTCGCGCTGCAGGTGAGCATGACTCAGTCGCTGGCGCTCGCCGTGGGCTTCGGCATCCGATACAACAGCGATCCGCCGCCGCTCTCCGAGAGCACGGACACGCTGACGACCGTCAACCTCGTGTACAACATCAAGTAGAGAAATGCAGATGATCCGCAAGGAACAGTGGTTGACGATGATCGGGGCCGCGTTGCTCGTCGCGGCGCCGCTGGCGCAGCCGCAGAATTCCATCGGTAGCAGCGCGTCGGTCACGCTCGGGTCCGGCCCTCACAAGGGCAAGTACGACTTCGCGCCGAGCGAGGCGTGTGTGCTCGCGGCCTTCAGCGCCAGGCCGCTGGGTTTGAGCGTGGTGATGGCCTCGAAAGACTCATCGCTTTCCGTCGACGTGCCCAATCTCGACGAGAAGCATGCCAACGAGATCCAGATCGTGCTCGTGGTCGCCGACGTCTCGCAGGGTGGCAAGGCCATGTCGAGCACCACGTACGAGATCGACACGCGTCCCGACTCCTCGCTCGAGCCACTGAAGCGCGCCGAGCGCGCCAACAAGGGGATGACGGGCAAGGCCACCACCACGCTCATGACCCAGGGCGGCAACACGCTGCTGAGCTTCTCCGGGCAGACCGCGATGGGCGTGAAGGTGTCCGGCGAAGTCACCTGCCGCAAGGTCGAGTAACGGCGACGAATTAAAGGGGACAGATCTATTTTCCCGGGAGGAAAATAAATCTGTCCCCTTTTGGCATGCCCATTTCAAGGTGATAAGAAGCAGCCAGGTTTACTTGTGCCTCCAGGCGGGAGTAGGGTTGGGTCCGCTCTTCAATAACAAACAAGAAGCGGAGGTCTCATGCCCATTCTCAAGCGCTCGGTCGCGGAGCTGTTAGGCACGTTCTGGCTGGTGTTCGGTGGATGCGGCAGCGCCGTGCTGGCCGCGACGTTTCCGCACGTCGGCATCGGTCTGGTCGGCGTCTCGCTGGCCTTCGGGCTCACCGTCGTGACCATGGCCTATGCGGTCGGGCACATCTCCGGTGGGCATTTCAACCCGGCGGTCACGCTGGGTCTCCTGGCCGGCGGACGCGTCAAAGCCAACGACGTCATCCCGTACATCGTCGCGCAAATCGTGGGCGCCGTGCTCGCCGCGTGGGTGCTCAGCATCATCGCGAGTGGCAACGGCACCGACGCGATCGCGGGTGGCCTCGCATCCAACGGCTTCGGTGAACACTCGCCGGGCCATTACTCGCAAGGCATCGCGTTCCTCACCGAAGTGCTGATGACGTTCTTCTTCCTGCTCGTGATCCTGGGCGCCACCGACGAACGCGCGCCGGCCGCGCTGGCGCCGCTGGCCATCGGCCTCACGCTGACGCTGATCCACCTCGTGAGCATCCCGGTGACCAACACGTCCGTGAACCCGGCGCGCAGCACCGGGCCCGCGCTCATGGTGGGTGATTGGGCTGTCGCACAGCTGTGGCTGTTCTGGGTGGCCCCGATCGCAGGCGCGATGCTCGCGGGTGGGCTGTGGAGATGGCTGAAGAAGTGAATGCGATTCCGCTTCGGTGAGACATCGTCCTGGCTCCTCTGGCCCGATTCACCCGGCATCGAGCCGGCCGCGCCCGACTTCGAGTTCCAGGGCGATGACGTCATCGACGTGCATCGTCCACGCGTCTTCGAATTCGCGCCTGCCCAGCCGGGTGGCCGCGCGGCACTGGTGCTCGCCGGCGGCGGATACACCAAGCTGGTAGTGAGCTATGAAGGCGTGGACGTCGCGCGCTGGCTGAACTCGCTCGGCATCCACGCCTTCCTCCTCGTGCATCGCTTCCCGCAGGCGCGATGGGCGGTAGATGGGCGCACGGGCGCCCAGGCGCCGGTGGATGACGCCGGGGAAGCGATGCGGCAGATCCGCGCGCGCTTCGAACCACTCGATTCCGTCGGCGTGGTCGGTCTCTCGTCGGGTGGTCACCTCGCCGCCTGCCTGGCATCGAACTACCCGCCGCAATGGCGCGCTCCGCCATCGAGCCACGCGCATCAGAGCTCGCGCCCCGATTTCCTGATCGTCGGCTACGCGCCCATCTCGACCAACGCCACCGGACGCACCGTCGTTGCGAACAAGCCGCCGCTGCCGCCGCCAGAGAAGCAGGCGCTGTACGAATGCATGCAGCCCGATGCGCAACTCGTCGAAGATCCGCCGCCCGCTTTCATCGTGTATTCCGCCGAAGACCCGGTGGTGCCGGTCGAAAACGCTTACCGGTTGGGCGCGGCCTTGCGTGCCGGTGACGCGACCGTCGAGACCCACATCTATGCCCGCGGTGCGCACGGCTTCGCACTGCGCGCCACCGATTTGCCGATCGGCCAATGGCCCAACGCCTGCGCCGCCTGGCTGCAAGGCCTGCCTGACGCGCACTGACCGCGAAGCCATCGCGTCGGTCGCAATCGCGCGCGATCGCTGCTAGCCACCAGCGCCGATCCCCGCAAAGCCGGACAAATCTCACCACGCTACGGACAATGCCTATCCATACGCGGGCGTGCACTGATTCAGGAGATCGACGCGTTGGACCCAGGATCGCGCATGCGCATCCACTCCTCGTTGCTCGTGATCCCGGCTTTCGCCGCTCTGTCGCTGGGTTGCGCACCCGGCGCCTCCGACAATCCACCCGCGAAGCAAATCGACGCCGCTCTCATGGAGATCGGCACCGACGCGCATGCGGAAAAGCCCGTCACCGATGCGCAGGTCGAATCGCCCGCCGATATTCAATCTGACAGGGCATCCGACACCGCGCGCCTGGCCCGTGGGCTGCCCGACTTCACGGACCTCGTCGATCGCTACGGCGACGCCGTGGTGAACGTGAGCGTCATCGGCCGCGCCGAAGGCCAGGACGGCGAGAGCGACGAGGAACTGCGCGACTTCTTCCGGCGGTTTGGAGTTCCCGTACCGGAAGGGGGCGGCGCGCACGGAAGCGCGCCGCTCGCTCGGGGGACGGGCTCCGGCTTCATCGTCACTGCCGACGGGTACATCCTCACGAATGCGCACGTGGTGGGCGACGCCGACGAGATCACCGTGCGTCTCACGGACCGCCGCGAATTTCCCGCCAAGCTCGTGGGCGCGGACAAGCGCACCGACGTCGCGGTCATCAAGATCGACGCGACGGCTCTGCCGGTAGTCAGGATCGGCGACCCGGCGAACCTGCGGACCGGTGAGTGGGTGTTGGCGATCGGTTCGCCGTTCGGTCTCGACAACACCGCCACCGCCGGAATCGTCAGTGCCACGTCGCGCTCGGTGGGCGGCGGCAGTCCGGTGCCCTTCATCCAGACCGATGTCGCCGTGAACCCCGGAAATTCCGGCGGCCCGCTGTTCAATCTCGACGGTGAAGTGGTCGGCATCAATTCCATGATCTTCAGCCAGAGCGGCGGCTACATGGGCATCTCTTTCGCCGTACCCATCGACGAAGCCATGCAGGTGCGCGAACAACTCGTGAAGACGGGCAAGGTCGTGCGCGGACGCATCGGCGTCGGCGTGCAGGACGTGGACGCAGCGCTCGCGAAGTCCTTCGATCTCGACAAGCCGCGCGGCGCGCTCGTGAGTTTCGTCGAAGCCGGCAGTCCCGCGGAGCAGGCGGGCGTGAGGCCCGGCGACGTGGTGGTCGGCGTCAACGGCAAGGACATCGATCAGAGCTCCGAGCTCTCGAACACCATCGCGAGCCTCAAGCCCGGCAGCGACGCGACATTGAATGTGTGGCGCTCGGGGAAGGAACAGGACGTGCGCGTGAAAGTCGCCGAGCTCAAGGATCCCGAGCAGCAGGCTTCGCGCGGCCGCGGCAAGCCGGGCAAGATCACCGAGGAAGACGCGCGGCTCGGGCTCTCGGTGCGGCCGATCACGCCCGAGGAGAAGCAGTCCGTCGAGACGGATGGCAGCGTGGTCGTCGAGAACGTGCAGGGCAGCGCGGCGCGCGCGGGGCTGCAGCCCGGCGACATCATCCTCGCCATCAATCAGCAGGAAGTGAAATCCGTGCAGGACCTGCGCCGCGTGGCCGGCAAGCTCAACAAGGGTGACTCCGCCGCCTTGCTGGTGGAGCGCGGCGGCGCCCGACTGTACGTGCCCGTCCGCGCCGGTTAGAAAAAGTATGGGGACAGATTTTGAAATCAGTCCCCGGCTCAGACAGGGACGCGCCTCATGACCCGCCTCGACAAACCGCTCAAGCGCGAAGTGAAGATCAAGGGCAAACCCCATGTCCTCACGGTCGACCCGGATGGCTTCAAGCTCACACAGAAGGGCCGGCGCAAAGGCATCGAGATCCGGTGGTCCGCATTGGTCAGCGGAGATGCCGCCATGACCGCGGCGCTCAACGCATCGTTGGGCCGGCTGTAAAGCGCGTTCGAAGCCGCGACGCGCGTGCACCCAGCAGGCAGGCCGCGAGCAGCGCCAGCAGCACTGCATCCATCGCGCCGCCGCCGCCCGACCCACCACCACTCGATCCGCCACCGCTCGATCCACCACCACCGGGCGCCGCGACATCGTCATTGACGATGTTTCCCTGCGCGTTCGCGTCGGCGAGCGTCGCACCGGATGGCGCGCTGAGGTTTACCGCAAAGCTCTCCGCGGACTCGACCGTGGTGTCGCCACCGATGATGACGTCGATCGACTTCGACGTCTCGCCCGGGGCGAAACTCAGCGTACCGCTCGCCGCCGTGTAGTCGCTTCCCGCGAGCGCCGTGCCGTCCGCCGTGGCGTAATTCACCGTGACCGCGCCCGCTGCCGCGGCCGACAGCGTGACCGTGAACGTCGCCGTGACCGGCGCGTTGCCCTCGGTTACGGTCACGTCGGCGATGCTCATGGTCGGCGGCGGGGCGACGTCGTCATTGACGATCGTCGCCTGCGCACTCGCGTCGGCGAGCGTGGCGCCACTCACGGCGCTGAGCGTCACCGCGAAGGTTTCGTCCGCTTCCACGGCGGTGTCGCCGTTGATCGCTACGTTGACGGTCTTGCTAGTCTCCCCGGCGGCGAAGGTGAGCGTGCCGTTCGTGGCCGCGTAGTCGCTGCCGGCTGAAGCCGTCCCGTTCGCCGTCGCGTAGTTCACGCTGATCGCGCTCGTCGCGGCGGCCGTCAGGCTCACGGTGAACGCCATCGTGCTCGTGCCCGCATTGCCTTCGTTCTTGCTGGCATCGCTAATGCTCATCGCGGGCGCCGGCGCGCCGCCGGTGAGCGCGAAGCACGCCGAATACTCCGACACCTCGAGCGTGGACGGTAGTGAGCTGCTCTCGGCAAACCGTCGCGACTGCGCCACCACGAACGGATACGCGTTGGTGTCGATCGGGAAGGCCAGCTGCGAATCGAAGCTGCCATTGCCACCGGAGTCGGTCGTGCCCGACACCGAGGACAGGAACCTGCCCGCCTCGCCGTAGCCCGACGCATTGCACGTGGCATTCAGGTACAGCAGCACCTGGATCTGCGCATTCGGCCGGGAGTTGATAGTCCCCTGTATGCGGCTGGTCGGGTTGCTGCCGCTCGTCGTCGCGGACGTGATCACCGGGTGGTTGAGCCCCTCGTTGGGCCCGCCGTCCGCGTCGCCCGCGTCGTTGGCTGTCGGGCCGACCGGCGCGAGATCCACGCCCAGCCCCTGGTTCGCGGTGATGCGTCCGGAAACATCGGCGAAAGCCGTGTCACCGATCAGCACGCCCGCACCCGCGTTGTTCGAGATACCCGGGCCGAGCATGCCCGGCGGCGTGAAGGTCGCATTCAGGTAGCCGACGCTTGCGCCGTGGAAATACGCACCGTTGCCCTGGTTGCCGAGCGCGCTGCCGTCGCTGCCGGCGCCGATGATGTTGTTCACCGCCTGGATGCCGATGCCCATGGAGTCGATGCCGTCGCCCATGTTCGCCGCGATCAGGTTGTCGTGTAGATAGATGAACATGCCGAACCCGGCGCTGCCCACGCCACCGTCCGCGCCGATCGCGACGCCATCGCCACCATTGCCCAGCGCTGCCGTACCCGCGGCATTGGTGCCGATGTAGGCATTGCGCACGGTACCGAACGCGGGTGACTGTGGATCCGACGAATCGAACTTCACGCCAGCGCCGACGTTGCCCGAGATGACGTTTCGCCAGGCAGGCCATGGCACGGTGTTGCCGCCGAAATCCGGCGCGGGGTCGCCCACCATCGCCTGCGCATCCGTGCCGAGATCGATGCCGGTGCCGTTGCCACGTGCCACCGTGCCGCTGGCATCGGTGCCGATGTAGCACCCGCGCACCGTCACGTAGCCCGGGAAGCCCGCGCCACCCGGGCCGGTGACATGGATGCCGGCGCCACCGAAGCGATTGATGACGAGACCGCGTACCGTGACGTTGGGCACGCCCGCGCCGGGGACGGCGCCCTGGTTCACCAGGCCATGCGTGCCTGCGCCGGCAAGGCTGCCGTCGATCTCGATGGTCAGCACCGCATCGGTGCCGCGCGCCAGCGTGTTCTCGTGCGAACCCGGCTGCGTGTAACCGTCGATGGTGAGGTCCTTGATCGCGGGCAGCTGGGACAGCGGCCTGATGGTGTGCACGCCCGTACCGGGAATGTTGAAGGTGACCACGTTGTCGTGCGCCACCGTGGGCGCCGCCACCGCATCGAGTATCGCCTGGCGCAGCGAGCCGCCGCCGCTGTCATTGGTGTTGGTCACCGTGAAGGTGGCGCAATGCGCGGTACCCGCCACGAACATCAACAGAACCATCGCACTCAGATTGGCAGTCGGCTTGGACACGGAAGCTCCCGGTTCATCGGCTCGAATGAGCCTCCTTGGGGAATACGGTTTCCGCGCTCGCTCCGGACATTCGTTGGCGATGTCCGCGTGGCCGCACCATCTCGTATGTGTCGGTAGCTTCCCGACGACAACGGAGTTCACATGAATGCGCCGCTTCGCACCGCCCTTTTGATCGCCCTGGCAACCGCGGGTCTGGGCGCCTGCTCGAAGACCGACTCGACCGCGCACGATGTCGCGGCGGCCGGCAGCGAAACCACGGGCATGGCCACGGCTCAGCCCAATCCCGACGACCCCTGTTCGTTGCTCACCGACGGCGAAGTGCGCGCCGTGTTTCCTGGCGCGCAGTCAGGCAAACGCGACCATCGCCAGGACGAGTACGGCATGGCCACCTGCATCTGGGAGCTGCGCACCAACCAGTTCGGCGTGCAGATCTTCGACTCGACCACGAGCGCAGACGGCGAAGCGCGCGGGCGCATGCTCGGCTTCCTCGATCCATTGAAACCCGCACTGCGCGAGCAGCTTGCCTATGACACGGTCGCCGGGCTCGGTGACGAAGCGACGGCGGTGGCCGTGAAGGGCGATGAACAGCGCGGCATCTTCAACGACGCAAACCTGCTGGTCGTTCGCCGCGGCAAGAAGATGCTCGTGCTGTCGACCCTGAGGCTGGTCGACGACTCAACCGATGCGAGCAAGCGTGCGCTGCAGGCGCTCGCCAAGGCGTCGGTCGCGAGGCTCTGACTATCGCAGCCGCTGCTCTAGATCGCGCAGCGGCTGGCGAAAGCGCTCGGCGAGCTGCCGGTTCGCCGCGTGGATGGTTTTCGCCCGCGTCAACAACGTGCGCGCCGCGGCCGCATCCCCCAGCCGCAGCTTGCAGTCCGCGAGGGCGAGCTGCGCTTCGGCGAGCAGCGGGCTCGACGCGAACTGTGGTTGCCGCAGCGCCAGCGCGCGCTCGAGATGCGGCAGCGCTTCCTTCGCGTGATCCGTCATCGAGAGTGCGCGTCCCAGTGACAGCCGCAGGTCCAGCTCCTCGTTGAGGTCGCGAATGTTCGCGGGCTGTGCGAGGTACTTCGAGAGCGCCGCGTCGAGCGCCGGCACCGCGGCCGACGGCTGGCCTCGCGCGATCTGTGCGCGCGCGTGCAGAATGCTCGCGGACGTCCAGGGGCTGTCATACACCGCGGCGCGCTGCGCGTCGGCCTGCATGACCTCGCCGAACAGGGCATCAGCCTCGTCGATCTTGCCGATGTCGAGCAGTGCGCGGCCGAAGCGGATCTTCGCCTTCTGGAACCGGGCGGTATCCGGGGCGAATACTTTCGCCATGAGCTGCATGCCGCGCTGCCCGGCAATCTGCGTGAGCTTGGCGTCGCCGCGCAGCGCCGCGAACTCCGCCATGATGAAGCACGGGTTCACCTGCTGATATGGGCCGAGCTTGTCCGCGAGCTCGACGGCGCGCCTCGCGGCGGGCTCGGCTTCGTCCACCTTGCCGATGTTCAACAGGATCCGCCCCAGCCG
>DATLDQ010000035.1:0-23913 GCA_035525785.1 Steroidobacteraceae bacterium
CACGGTCACGCGCGCCGGCTTGTTCGCATCGGTGTTGACGAGCGACAGCACGATCCTGCCGTCCGTGGTCCTCGCCGTCGATACGCTCAGCGACGGGATGCTCACCTCACCGACCTTGTACTCCGGCGCCGAGACCTCGGCCGGCAGCAGCGTCGCGCCCTGGAAGGGCTGGTACATGTCGAACACGTGGTAGGTGGGCGTCAGCAGCATCTTCTCCTTGTCCGTGAGGATCATCGCCTGCAGCACGTTGATCATCTGCGCGATGTTCGCCATGCGCACCCGGTCGGCATGCTTGTTGAACACGTTGAGGTTGAGGCCGGCGAGCACGGCATCGCGCAGCGTGTTCTGCTGGAACAGGAAGCCCGGGTTGGTCCCCGGCTCGACGTCGTACCACGCCCCCCATTCATCCACGTACAGCCCGACGCGTTTCTGCGGGTCGTACTTGTCCATGATGGCGGAGTGCTTCTGGATCATGCCGTCGATGTCCAGCGTGTACTTGAAGGTCTGGATCCAGTCGGCCTCGGTGAACGTCAATGCCGGGCCTTTCTTCGGCTTCTCGAAGCTGCCCGAGGGCAGGGTGTAGTAGTGCAGCGAGTACGCACCCATCTGGTTCACGGCGTTCTTCATGACCGTCTCGGTCCACTCATAGCCGTCGCCATAAGGGCCGCTCGCCACCTTCACCGGCCGCGCATCGCTCGGCGCCTTGATGTTGAGCGCGTACTTCTTGAACTCGCTCGCGTAGTAGTCGGGGTTCATGTCGCCGCCGCAGCCCCAGGGCTCGTTGCCGACGCCTACGTAGTCGATCTTCCAGGGCTTGTCGCGGCCGTTCTTGCGCCGCTCGTTGGCGAGCGTCGATTCGGAGGGCGAGGTGATGTATTCGATCCACTCGCTGGTTTCCTGCACGGTGCCCGACCCCACGTTGACGGCGAGATAGGTCCTGGCTCCGAGCAACTCGGCGAGCTCGAAGAACTCGTGAGTGCCGAACTCGTTGGGCTCGATGACGCCACCCCAGAAGGTGTTCACGCGATGCGGGCGCTTGGACCGCTCGCCGATGCCGTCGCGCCAGTGATACTCATCGGCGAAGCAGCCGCCCGGCCAGCGCAACACCGGCACCTTGAGCTTCTTGAGCGCCGCCAGCGTGTCGTTGCGGAACCCGCGCGTGTTGGGGATGGGGGAATTCTCGCCCACCCAGATGCCTTCGTACACGTTGCGGCCGAGGTGCTCCATGAACTGGCCGTAGATGTTGGCGTCGATCTTCGCGCCGGGCTTGTCGGCGTGGACGGTCAGCGCTATGTCCGCGGATTTCGGCGCAGCGGCATGGGCCAGTGCAGAGACGAGGCCGGCGCCCGCGGCTGCGAGCGCCCAGAGAATCTTGTTCGACATCATGAGTCCCCCGAGTGAGGTGGGGGAGCGTATCGCAACGGATCAGCCAGCGGGGCACCAGCGCCGGATATTCATCACTTTGACTGCCACGACCGATTCTCAAATGGAATGGCGCGAACGTGAAAACCGTATGGGTCGCGAGCGCCGGTGACCGCTGCAGTATCCCAATGCGCACCCGGCGCTGCGATCAATACTCGCGAGGACATCCGCCTAGTTAGGTGCGCGCAGGTCCGCGGTCCATTCGCCGACGACCCGGGCTTCGGCTTCGTGCGGCTCGTCACGCGCGGTCTCGGCCAGAGCGCCTCGATACCACTCCTGCATCGGGGGCAGCGCGAGCAGCTGCGCGGCATAGGCCCTGGCGGCCGGTGTGATCGGCGGTTCATAGGTCTGCAGGCGGAAGGCCACGGGCGCGTAGAAAGCATCCACCGCGCAGAAGCGGGCGCCGGTGAGGAAGGGCCCGCCGAAGCGGGCGATACCATCGGCCCACAGCTCCTCGAGCCGCGTGAGATCGCGCTGAAGCGCCGGCGAGACTTCGCGCAGCTTCACGCGGATGCCACAGTTCATCGTGCAGATGTCACGCAGCGTGAAGTATCCCGAGTGCATCTCGGCCGCGGCCGAGCGCGCCCAGGCGCGTGCGCCGGACTCCGCCGGCCACACGTTCGCATGGCGCTCCCCCAGGTATTCGGTGATGGCGAGCGAATCCCAGACCGTGGTGTTGCCGTCGACGAGACAAGGCACCTTGCCGGTGGGCGAGAAATCCGTGAAGCGGCCCGTGCCGAAAATCACCTGGCGCTCGCGGAACGGTATCGCGAGCTCCTTGAGCAGCACCCACGGGCGCAGCGACCAGGAGGAGTAGTTCTTGTTGCCGATGTAGAGGTCGTACATGTGCAGGGGATGGATCCTCACAGTATCTTGGTCACCAGCTCATACCCGGCGCGGTTCTCGAAGCCGTGCTGACGGTAGAACTTGCGCGCGGCCTCGTTGCTGCGGCCGAGCTGCAGCGAGACATTGGTGCATTCCTCGGTCCGGAACTGCGCTTCGGCGGCGGCCAGCATGCTGGCGCCGATGCCAAGGCTGCGGTGCTGGGGATCGACGAAGAACTCGTCGATCTCGGCGGTGAGACCCTGGTGCTCCAGGCTGAACACGTACACTGCCAGCAGGTAGCCCGCCGGTTCGCCGTACACGCGCGCGATCCATACGCGCCCGAGGCTTGCGTCCTCGAGCACGCGCGTGAGCAGCGCACGCATGCGCGCCGGGTCGAAGCCCTCGATGTTCTCGAATCGCCAGTACTGCTCGACCATGGGGAGCAGCGAGTCGATGTCCTCGACCGCGGCGGGCTGGATCGTCGTCGTGGAGCTCATTGGCTAACTAGTTACCGTCCGGGAGCCATATTGTAACGATGGCACCGCCTGCATCAGAACCCCCCGCGGCCAGACTCCCTCCATCGGACCGGTTCGCGATCCTGAGCCGCCCCCCATGCGCCTCGACGATCTCGCGGCACAGCGTCAAACCCAGCCCGGTGCCCGTGTCCTTGGTCGAATAGAAGGGTACCAGCGCATTCTCGAGCGCCCCCGGTGAGAAGCCGGGCCCCCGGTCGCGTATTTCAATGGTGAACCCGCCCTGGGTCGCGGCAACGCCCATCTCGATGTCGGACGCCTCGGAACCCGACTCCCGGGCGTTCTTCAGCAGGTTGATCAGGGCCTGCTCCAGCTGGGCGGTGTCGAAGTTGGCCGTACGGGAAGGGAGGGCGCCGGTGAGCTGGAAGGGCACGACCACGCGGATGCGTTCCACGAGCACCTCCCACGGCACCGGCGCGAGCCTCGGCTGCGGCAGCTTGGCGAATTGCGCATAGCCCTCGATGAACCCGGCGAGGTGCCGCGCGCGATCCTCGATCGTGGAGAACACCTTGGTGAGCTGCGTCGAATCCGGCGCGTGCGTCACCATCGAACGCGCCAGTATCTGCCCGGAGTGCGCCAGCGACGAGATCGGCGCCAGCGAGTTGTTCAGCTCGTGCGCGATCACGCGGATCACCTTCTTCCAGGTGGCCACTTCCTGCGAATTGATCTCGCGCGTGAGCTGCTTGAGCAGCAGCAGCCGGTGCGGCAGGGCGTTCAGCAGGAACTGCCGTTGCGACACGTGGTAGACCTGGGGTTCTCCGCCGAGCTCCAGCGTGAACAGCGTATCGCCGCCGCGCTGGATCGCTTCCTGCAGTGGCTGCGGCGCGGCTTCGAGATAGGGCGCGAACCGGTCTCCTTCGAACTTGCGCCCGTTGTTGAAGAGCTGGCGGGCCGTGGTGTTGCTGTACAGCACGTGGTCGTTGGCGTTCGTGAGTATCAGGGCGAGCGGCGTCGTCTGGATCACCGTGTCGAGCATGAGCTCGCGCTGGTAGAGGCTCTGCCGTTCCACGCGCAGCTTGTCGCCGAGTGCGTTGTACGCCGTCACGAGCTCGCCCATCTCGTCGTTCGTGGCGCGCGTGACGCTCACGCTGAAGTCGCGGTCGCGCAGGCTGGAGAGGCCATCGGCAAGCGCTCGGGCCATGCCGCTCCAGCTGCGGGAGACATGGCTGCCGGACCAGGCGCCCAGGGCCACGGTCACCAGAACCGCGGAGGTCAGGGCGATCCACGGCACGGGGATAAGACGCGAAGCCAGCACGTGGGTGAACACGCCCGCGACGGCGACGCCGCCGAGCCACAGCGTGGCCCAGCCGGCCATGGAGGATCTCATCTACCCTTGATACCGAGTTTTTCCATCCGACGATAGAGGGCCTGGCGGCTCATGCCGAGCTGGCGGGCGGCCTGCGCCACGATGTGATCGTTCTCGGCGAGTACGCGTTCGATGGTGGCGCGATCGAGCACCGGCTCATCGAAGCGGGCGGGTAAAACGGCCGGGAGGTTCAACGCCACAGCGGTGATGGGCGCAGATCCCGCGAGTAATGCGGCGCGTTGCAGCACGTTGCGCAGCTCGCGGACATTTCCCGGCCAGGAATAGTTGAGCAGCGCGCGCTCGGCGTCGCTGGTGAGCCGCGCGCCCGACGGCAGGAAGGAGCGCGCCAGCGGCAGCACGTCATCGCGCCGCTCCGCCAACGGGGGCAGCTGCAGCTCGATGACGCTCAGTCGGTAGTACAGGTCTTCGCGGAACTTGCCCTCGCGCATGGCGTCGCGCAGCGGCAGGTTGGTGGCGGCGACGACGCGCACGTCGGCCTTGCGCGTGGTGCTGGAACCCAGGCGCTCGTACTCGCCGGTCTGCAGCACGCGCAATAGTTTGGCCTGGCCGGCGAGCGGCAGGTTGCCGATCTCGTCGAGGAACAGCGTGCCGCCGTCGGCGGCCTCGAAGCGGCCCGCGCGCGCCTTGGCGCCGGTGAACGCGCCAGCCTCGGTGCCGAAGAGCTCGGCCTCGATGAGCTGATCGGGCAAGGCGCCGGCGTTCACCTTGATGTAGGGCTTGTCCTTGCGCGCGGAGTTGGCGTGCACGATGTCGGCCAGCACTTCCTTGCCGGCGCCATTGGGGCCCGTGATCATCACCGGTACGTCCGCATGCGCCACCTGCGCGGCCATGGACGCCACGGTGTGCAGCGACTCGCTCTCGTAGACCAGGCCCCGCAGGTCGTAGCGCTCCGCCAGCTGCGCGCGCGCTTCCGCGCGGCGGGCGCGCGTCATGACGTTCTCTTCCACGGCGGCGCGCAGCTCGAGCAGGTTGCGCACCGTGGTCAGCAGGCGCGCATCGTCCCAGGGCTTGGCGATGTAGTCGGCGGCGCCCGCCTTCACGAGGTCGACGGCGGTCTCGAGATGCGTCCACGCGGTGAGCAGGATGACGGGCACGTCGGGGTGCAGCGCGCGCAATTCCCGGAACAGGGCGATGCCCTCTTCGCCGGAGGTAGCTTCGCGCCGGAAGTTCATGTCCTGGATCACCAGGTCCACTTCCTGTGATCGCACGGTCGCGAGGGCCTCGGCAGGAGATGAAGCTCCGAGGACCTTCGCGCCGTGCAGTGACAACAGTACCTGGAAGGCCGTCCTCACGGCCTCGCTGTCATCGGCGACCAATACAGTCCGGTTTGCCAGGCGATCCTCGACATTGGAAGTCACTGAGGTCATGCGTAAGACGGCCGGGATCGATTTAGGGTTGCAAAGGGCGGACACTTTTTGGGCGCTCGTGATGAAACCAGGCGTTACACCGTCCTCGTGGCCATGGCCGGCGAGACTTTTGCGGCTTTGCGGGAGGGCTGCCAGGCAGCCAGCTGCCCGACGACCCAGAGCCCGAGCACGCCGCCGATCAGGTAGTAGAGGTCGAGGCGCGGCAGTTGGTACTGCGTGGACAGCCAGAAGCCCGCGCCCAACGCGAGGCAGCAGCCGACCAGCACGCCGATGCTGGTGATGAGCCAGTTCTCGGTCATGAAGTAGCGGACGATGTCGCGCTTGCGCGCGCCCACCGCGCGGCGCGTGCCGATCTGGCGCGTGCGCGTGTTCACGTTGAAAGTAGCGAGGCCGAAGATGCCGAGCGCGCTGAACACCAGTACCAGGCCCGTGACCGTCGACAGCGTTACGGCCATCAACGAATCGCCGGCATAGCTCTGCAGCTTCATGTCGGACATCTTCTTTATCGGCGTCGCGATCACGCGGTTCGGGTCGCGCTTGCGCAGCGCTACTTCGACGTCGGCCATGACGCGGTCGATCTCACCTGGCCGCGTGCGGATGGCATACATCGTCGAGCCGCCGGGGTTGAGCCGCGGCGTGAGCATGACGCGGTCCACCTTGTCCCAGCCCACCCACGAGCCCTGCATGTGCTCGATGACGCCGACCACGCGGATCGGGTTGCCGATGTCGTCATAGAAGGTCTTGCCGAGCGCGGGCTCGTCCTTGAAGAGCGCCTTGGCAAGGCCGGTCGAGATGATCGCCACCGGCGCCCAGGACTGTTCCTGCGTCGGTTTGTATTCGACGTCACTGGCATTGAACGTCTTGCCCGCCGAGAGCTTGACGCCGAGCGACTGCACCGCGTGGTCGTCGGTCAGGTAATAGTTGGCGGGCGACTTCTCGCCCTTCTTGTCGGGCTGTGTGTAGAACTGCGTGGAGCTGCCGCTGCCGGACAGCGGCATCTGGCTCATCGGCGTGGCATCGATGACGCCCGGCATCTGTCGCAGCAGCGCCATGTCGGCGTTAACCATGCCGAGGTAGTCATAGTCCTTCTCATAGGTATTCACCCAGAACGAGAAGATGTTCTGGTCATCCATGCCCGAAGGCCGGCCGATATGCACCAGCCGCTGCTGCGTGACGTACACCGCGTTCACCACGATGGCGAGCGTGATCGCGATCTGCAGCGCGACGAGAATGGCGCCCGCGCGATTGCGCATGAGCGCCGAGAGGATGGGTCTGATTTCCATGTTCACTGCACCTTGAGGTAGGAGGCGGGCGCCGCGCGGCCGATGCGCCACGCGGGATACAGGCCGGCGAGCAGGCCGGCGGTCACGGCGATGGCGATCACTATCAGGAAGTTCTTTCCGTCGAAGGGCAGCACGCGTGCCGCCTCATCGACGAAGCGCCCGTACCAGGCGCGCAGCGCCCAGATGCCGAGCACGCCCAGGATGCCCCCGACGACGCCGCCCGCGAGCGCAACCACGCCGGACTCGGTCAGGTGCTGCCAGAAGATGTCGCGGCGGCTCGCTCCGAGCGCGCGGCGCACGCCCGCAATGGGCGCGGCATTCAGGAACTTCGCGAGCAGCAGGCCGACGGTGTTCACCAGGCACACGGCGAGGAAGGCGAAGGCGAGCGTGAGCATGGCCTTGTTGTCGTCCTCCACGACCTTGTTGCGCTTGAGCCAGCCGTCGACGTCGTACAGATAGTTGTTGAGCGGGCGTGGGAAGCGGCCGTGCTTCTTCTGGTCGAGCACGTAGTTGTCCATGTAGGCCTTGTAGGCGCGCTGCTTCTCGCTGGTGCGCAGCTCCACCCAGGCGGCGAACCAGATGCACTCGGAGTTCAGGAAGTCCTGGAAGTTGTTGATGGTCTCGGTCTTCCAGCAGTTGGTGTTGCCGTGGCTGCCGAGTTCGAGGATGGGGCCCCAGGCGAATGGCACATACGCGCCTTCCATTTCGTGGAACGCGCCATTGCTCACGTCGAAGAACTTCGGCATGGGCTCCCAAGCATCGAGCACGCCGACGATGCGGAACTCGCGGCCCTTCCAGTTGAGCGTCTTGCCGACGCTGTTCTCGCCGCCGAAAGCCTTCTTGTTCTCCTCCTTGCTGAGCACGATCACGGGCTCCGGGCCTTCGTCCGCCTTGCCATCCCAGGGACCGCCGTACAGGAACGGCACGTCGAACATTCCGAAGAAGTCGCGCGACGTCATGCGCGTGGGGATGTAGTGCGGGTCCATGCCCTTGTCGGGGCGCGTGTAGATGTCGCCAGTCCGGTACGTGATGAGCTTGCGATCCGGAATATCCGAGGCGTAGAGCGCCTTGGCATCGCGATAGGTGAGCAGGTCGGGCGCCAGCGACTTGTTGTCCTTGTCGTAGGAGTTTTCGGGGTCCCAGCTGTCCACCGATGGCGCGAAAAGAACCGCGCCGCGTTCGCCCGCGGGGTTGTGTGCAGCCGCGCGGTAGCTCGTCAGCGTCACCATGCAGACCGCGATGCCGAGCGCGATGGCGAATATCATGAGCGCCGTGAGGCCCGGGTTGCGCCTGAAGCTCGCCAGCGCCAGCCTGAGGTAGTAGCTGAACATCTCAGGCTCCCGCGTTGGCCACGGCGGCCCCGTGCCCCCGCATCCCTTCGCCGCCGGTTCGGGGTTCATAGGGCTTGAAGTCCGTGATCTGGCCGTCGACCACCTGCACGTTGCGATGCGCGCGGCGCGCGAGCTCGGGATCGTGCGTCACCATGATGATGGTGGTGCCCATCTCGTTGATCTTCTCGAGCAGGTCCATGACCTGGCGCGCCATCAGCGAGTCGAGGTTGCCCGTGGGCTCGTCGGCCATGATGAGCTTGGGGTCCCCGGCAATGGCGCGCGCGATGGCCACGCGCTGCTGCTGGCCGCCCGACAGCTGCGCCGGGATGTGCTTCATGCGCGCCGCGAGGCCCACGATCTCGAGCGCGTTGGTGATGCGTTTGTCGCGCTCGGCGGCCTTCATGCGGCGGTAGCGCAGCGGAACGTCGATGTTGTCGTAGACGTTCAGGTCCGGCATGAGATTGAAGCTCTGGAAGATGAAGCCGATCTTCTCGTTGCGCAGCTTCGAGCGCGCATCGTCCGAGAGGTCGGTCACTTCGACGCCGTCCAGCTTGTAGCTGCCGCTCTCGTAAGGCTCGAGCAGCCCGGCGATGTTGAGGAACGTGGTCTTGCCGGAGCCCGACGGCCCGGTCACCGCGAGGAACTCACCCGCCTTCACCTCGAGGGAGAAATTACGCAGCGCGTGCGTCTCGATCAGGTCGGTGCGGAAGACTTTGCTGACATTGGTCATCGAGAGCATGTTCGATCCTCAAGTGGTGGACGGCCGGGGACGGCCGAAAAACAGGACGTAGCCGTCGGGGTCGCGCAGCTCGAAGCCGCGCAGGCCGCCATCGGGCGAATCTTTCAAGGGCGCGCTGAACTCGATCTGGCGCGAGGAGAACTCGGCGGCCAGCGCATCGGGATTCGGCACGTAGAGATACGCATCCCAGCGCGCCCACTCGTGGCGCTGCCGGTTCGGCACGGGCGGAACGCCAACGTCCTTGAACATGAGCATCGCCCCACCTCGCTGTACGATGCCGAACGCAGGCTTCTCGGGGTCATCCTGGTGCGTCACTGCGAAACCGAGCCGGTCACGATAGAAAGCGAGGGACACCGGAGTGTCCCGTACGAGCAAGACGGGAGAGATCAGGCCGATGTCCGGTGCGTCCATGTGTCGACCTCAGTGGGCAATCAGGATGCGCGGCGCATCGTTGTATTCGCGCATGTCCGAGAGCACGACTTCATCGCCGGGCTGCAGGCCGCCGCGCACTTCGATCTCGCCGATCGCAGCGGCGCCGTACTCCACGGGCACGCGCACGGCGTCGTCGTCGCGCACCACGTAGACGAAGCGGGTCTCGGAATCCTGGAAAGCGCTGCGCGCCACCTTGAGCACGTCAGCTCGCTCATCGAGCACGATGCGCACCGAGGAGCGCTGGTTCTGGCGCAGGCCACCGGGTTGTTGAGCGAAGCGCACGCGGCCGGTGACCTGCGAGTTCTTCACGTCGGGTGAGATGCCGGCGACGGTGCCGACGAGCTTGCGGCCGTCGAGCGTCACCTCGGCGTTCATGCCCGCGCGGATCTCGTTCGCATAGGACTCGGCCACCTGGAACTCGATCTCGAGCGCCGAGAGGTCCACCACGGTCACGAGCGGCGCGTTCTCGGCCACCTGCGCGCGTTCCGCCTGCGTGAGCGTCGCGACGACGCCGGCGACAGGAGACTTCAGCGTCAGCGCGTCGACGCGCTCACGCAGGCGGGCAACCTTCAGCGCCTGGGCGTCGCGCGTCGCGCGCTGGGCGCGCAGCTCGAGCTCGAGGCTGTCCTTCTCGAGGCCTCCGGTCTGCACGGCGTGCGTGTAGTTCAGCTTGGCGGTCTCGAGATCGTCCTGCGCGCGCTTGAAGTCGCGTTCGGGTATCACGTGGATACCCCAGGCTTCCTCGGCGCGTTTGAACTCGCGTTCGGCCGCGGTGATCTGCACCTTGGCGAGATCGCTGTCCTGGCTGCTCTTGAGGATCTGGCGGCGCACTTCGATGGTCTGGCGGTTGAGCGCGGCCTCGACGCTGGTCAGCGTGGCCCGCTCGCGCTCGTATTCATTGGTGAGGGCGGCGCTCTGTACCTGGCCCAGCACGTCCCCGGGCTTCACGGTGTCGCCGGCGCGCGCCTTGTAGATGACGATGCCCGGCGCCTCGGCGAACAGCGTGGGACTGACCGCGGCCACCACGAGGCCGGTGGCGGCGACGTCGCGCACGAATGGGCCGCGCGACACCACGCCGGTGCGGAGGCGGTCGCGCGACATGGTCTTCTCGGACGACAGCCAGGAGCTGGCACTCCAGACGATGGCAGTGAGCAGCAGCAACGCGCCAGCCGCAAACATCCAGTAGCGGCGCAGCAGGTTGAGCAGCCGGGTCTTCCGATCGGTCGCGGGCGTGCCCACCACGCGGTCCTGGGTTTGTGTGCCTCGAATCGAAACGTCGCGCAGTAGCATGGTCATGCTGCTGATAGAGCACGAGGCGTGCCAGTGCGCCCCTGACGCTGGAAAACCGCCCTATCCAGCTGATATTGCGCGAGAGATTTTCATCCCTGCGCGGGCGCACGCGGGCGGCCGATGTGTCCGCACGCGGACACCGGACAGCTAGCCGGACGTCCGCTCGGGTCGTCGGTACTACATCTGCTCGCGAATGCGGAGTGCTCGACGGCCTCTCGCGCCACCGCGGGCATGGCATGACGCTGGGATTGGTAGAACGAACAGCGATTGCGGAGGGCTTTTCGCCAGGTCGTCGGCGTGACGCCGGCGCAGCACCGCGCGCGCTTCTAGAAGCTCTTGATGCCGCCGGGCCCGCCGAGGATCACGAGGTCTGCCGGGCGCGCGGCGAACAACCCGACCGTCACGACGCCGGTGATCTGGTTGATCGCCGTCTCCAGCGATACCGGGTCGGCGATGCGCAGTCCATGCACGTCGAGGATGTGGTTGCCGTTGTCGGTGACCACCTTCTCGCGCCATACCGGGCGTCCGCCGAGGCGCATGAGCTCGCGCATGACGTAGCTGCGCGACATGGGAATGATTTCGACGGGCAGGGGGAACGTACCCAGGGTATCCACGAGCTTGGTCTCGTCCGCGATGCAGACGAACCGCCGGGCGGCGGCGGCGATGATCTTCTCCCGCGTCAGCGCGGCGCCACCGCCTTTGATGAGCTGGCGACGATGGTTGGTCTCGTCCGCGCCATCGATGTAGGTCTCGATGTCGCCGACCGCGTTCAGGTCGAGGATCGGGAAGCCTGCGGCCCTGAGACGTTCGGTCGAACCATGGGAGCTCGAGATCGCGCCGGCGATCTTCACCTGTCGCGCCGCGAGCTCGTCGATGAGGAAGTTGACCGTCGACCCGGTGCCGACGCCCAGCACTTCACCGGCCTTCACGAACTCGAGCGCTGCGCGCGCCGCGGCTTGTTTTCCAGTGTTTTGCGTATCGATCATGGGTGCCCCGGATTTTCTTATTGGTGTTTGTCAGCGGCCCAAAACGACAATGCCCGCTTGCGCGGGCATTGTCTTCGAATTTGGTGGCGAGCGAGAGAGTCTCTCGCTCGCCTGGCACAAGGCCGAAGAATTACTTCTTCTTGGCTTTCTTCTTGGCCTTTTTCTTGGCTTTCGCCATGGCACATCTCCAGTAGTTACGGGTTAGTCCGAGGCCGAGTATACGCACGTGTTGACAAATTTCAAGCGAGTGTCACCGAGAGTGTGCATGCGATTCACATCGACACTCTTCATCGACGTCACTCGAGCGAGAGGATGAACTGCCAATGAGCTTCCGAGATCGGCGTGATCGACAACCGGTTGCCTCGTTTCAACAGCAGCATCCCATCTAGTTCCTTCGACTCATGCGCTCGCAGGTCGTCGAGCGTGATCACGCGCTTGAAGCGCCGTTTGAGTTGCACGTCGACAACAAACCAGCGCGGGTCCTCGCGCTTGGAGCCCGGATCGTATTGATCGCTCTTCTTTTCGAACTGCGTGGGATCGGGATATGCGGTGCGAGTGACGGTCGCGATGCCCGCGATACCTTTCACCTCGGTGCTGGAGTGGTAGATGAAGGCCTGGTCACCCTTCTTGAAGTCATCACGGAGCATGTTGCGCGCCTGGTAATTGCGCACGCCGTCCCACATGGCGGTTTTCTTCGGCTTCGCGGCCAGGTGGTCGATACCGAACACCGAAGGTTCAGTCTTCATCAGCCAATAGTTCATGGATCCCTTTCTCCGTGGCGAGCACGTCCATCGATACGTCGGTGGCATCCACGGGAATCCGCGGAACCACCTGGAAAGAATACGCGAGGCCCACGAGACGCGGCCCGAGCCACCGCGTGCGATGGTGGCGGAACTCGAGCGCGCGATCGTAGAAGCCCGCGCCGTGACCCAATCGCGCGCCGTACCCGTCGAGACCCACCGAGGGCACGAAGATGGTGTCGAGAAAGCGGGCGGGGAAGAACCGGGTGCTCAGGGGTTCGTGCATGCCGAGCGCATGGCGACGGCCGCGCGCGTCGAGGTCGTCGAAGGGCACGAATTCCATGCGCTTGTGGCGCATCGACACAATGCGGGGCAGGAAGATTTCGCAGCCTCGATCCCTCGCGAGCGCGATCAGCGGCGCGGTGCCGAGCTCATGCGGCAGCGAAGCGTACAGACCGATGCGTTTACCCGGCGCGAGCCAGCGGGTGGCGGAGACGTGGCGCGCCACGGCGTGCGCCGCTGCGCTTCGAGCAGGCGCGGGGAGAGCCCTGCGCAGGGCCTTCAGAGAGAGGCGGAGGTGATGCTTCGTGTTCACGAAGAGGGGGGAGAAAAAGCGCTACCCGTGAGTGCCGGTGCGAATCTTTGCTCTCGAACCAGAGCAACAAGGTGGGACCGGCCCCGACATTTAAGGCTTTCCGCACGGAGCGGACATGCACAGTACTGCCGGCAAGGCGTGGTCCCGGGCGTTTACATTACGGTCGAGAGGTAACCCGACCCGCTGTCGAACACCCCAGGCAGCGCGAGGTGAACTCTACTACAACGTGCCTGTAGGAATGCGACGTAAGTCGGAAGATTTGCAGATTACAAATCAAGCTGGCGTGTGCGCTGGAGCGTGCCTTCGACTCGCTCGCGCATGTTCTTCACGCGGCCCGAGACGCTGCCCTGCAGTTCGGTTTCCTGGCGGCGAAGACGCAGCAGTTCGTTCGCCATGTTGAGCGCGGCCATCACCGCGATGCGATCGGCGCCCACCACTTTGCCGGTGTCGCGGATCTCGCGCATCTTCTTGTTTAGGTACTCGGCGGATTCGAGGAGGTCATTGCGCTCATCCGGCGGACACCCGACGAAGTATTCCTTGTCGAGAATACGCACCGTGACGGCGGTTGGTTCCTTCTCGCTCACGCAGTGTGCTCCATGGTCTTGAGGCGGCCGATCATGGCCTCGACACGCGCGCGAACCTGGTCGTTGCGCTGGGCAAACGCCGAACGTTCCGCAGCGAGCGATTCCTGGCGTTGGCGAAGGGCGCGATTCTCTTCTTTGAGAGCGTCGACGGTCACGAGAAGTTCTTCCATGCGGCGTTCGAGGAGCGCGAGCTCCGCGCTGAAGCCGGTTTTATTGTTTTCGTTCATGGCGCGGACTATAGGCCAGGCAGTACCCCCACTCAATGGACGACGCCCCTTCAGGGCGTCGTTTCCGTTGTGGCGTTTACGCCTGGACATCATAATTCGACAATGTTGGCCGCCACTTACGACGACTTCGAGCAGGTGCTCCGGTCCGCACGCGCGTTGCCGGAACCCGCCGAGGCGCACGGTACCCTTGCCGGCGCGCTGTGCAGTTCGCGTGATTACGGGCTCATCGAGTGGCTGCGCGAGATCCTGCCCGACGACTCCTCCGACGAAGCCGCCCTGCAAAGTTCGGTGCTGCAGAACGTCTATGACCTCATGGTCCGCTCACTGGGCGCCGACTCCGACTTCCAACCCCTGTTGCCCGATGACGACGCCCCGCTGACCGAACGGGCCGATGCGCTGTCATCGTGGTGTCAGGGCTTCCTCTATGGGCTGGGCTCGGGAACCACCGGTGACCCGTCGACGGTCTCGACCGAGGCGGGTGAAATCATCCGCGACTTCACCGAGATCACGCACGTCGGCGTGGATGCCGGCGAGGAGACCGAGGAGAACGAGGTCGCGTTCGCCGAGGTGGTCGAATTCGTGCGTGTCGGAGTGCAGCTGTTGTTCGTGGAGCTCGCGCCGGCGCGGGGTGAGGAGCCGGTCCCCGGTGCCACGTCCATCCACTAAGGGCGCGGCCCACAGGCACGGGCCCGTGAAGGGCACTCGCCGACTCGCATTGGCCACCGCGCCGCCCCTCCGCGCCATCGGCCGCGAAGAATTCCGCCGCCGCCGCAAGGCGCTACTCAAGCAGATGGGCCGTGATTCCATCGCCGTGCTGCCCACCGCGCCGGTACGACTGCGCAACAACGATGTCGAATACGCCTACCGTCCCGACAGCGACTTCTTCTATCTGACGGGCTTCAATGAACCCGAGTCCGTGGCCGTGCTGGTTCCCGGGCGCCCGCAGGGTGAATACATCCTGTTCGTGCGTGACCGTGACCCCGCGCGAGAAACCTGGGACGGTCGGCGGGCCGGTCCCGAAGGCGCGGTGCGTGACTTCGGCGCCGATCACGCCTTTCCGATCGGCGACATCGACGAGATCCTGCCGGGCCTCATGGAGAACCGCGCCAAGGTGTTCTACGCCATGGGCACGCATCCTGAGTTCGACCAGCGCGTGGTCGGCTGGGTGAATGGCCTGCGAACTCAAGCGCGCAACGGGCGCCATCCCCCGCAGGAGATCGTGGCGCTCGACCATGTGTTGCATGACATGCGCCTGTTCAAGAGCCGCGCCGAAGTCGAGACCATGCGCGAGGCGGCGCGCATCGCCGCGCGCGCGCACGTGCGCGCCATGCAGGCCTGTATCCCCGGCAAGCGCGAGTACGAGATCGCGGCCGAAGTGCTGCACGAGTTCCGCATGCACAACGCGGAGCTCTCCTACCTGCCCATCGTCGGCGGCGGCGCCAATGGCTGCATCCTCCACTACCGCGAGAACGACGCGGCGCTGAAGGACGGAGACCTGTTGCTTCTCGATGCGGGCTGCGAAGTGGATTGCTACGCCTCCGACATCACGCGCACCTTTCCGGTCAATGGGCGTTTCACGCCCGAACAGCGCGCGCTGTACGACATCGTGCTCGACGCCAACCATGCGGCCATCGAGCGCGTGAAGCCGGGCAACCACTGGAACGAGCCGCACGAAGCGGCGGTGCGCGCCATCACGCAAGGGCTCTTGAAGCTCGGCCTCCTCAAGGGCAAGGTCTCCCGGCTCGAGGAGTCGGGCGCGTTCCGCAAATTCTTCATGCATCGCACCGGCCATTGGCTGGGCATGGACGTGCATGACGTGGGCGACTACAAGATAGGCAACGAGTGGCGGGTGTTCGAACCCGGCATGGCGCTGACCATCGAGCCGGGCATCTACGTGGCTCCCGGCACTCCAGGTGTGCCGAGGAAGTATCACGGCATCGGGATTCGCATCGAAGACGACGTGGTGGTCACGCGTGACGGCTGCGAGGTGCTCACCGGGGGTGTGCCCAAGGCGGCCGTCGAGATCGAACGCCTGATGGCGTCGGTGGCGTGAACTCCGCCGCGGAAACCAGCTACGACGTCGCCATCGTCGGCGGCGGCATGGTGGGCGCCAGTTTCGCGCTGGCACTGCGCGGGACGAAACTCCGCGTGCTCCTCATCGAAGGCGTTGCTCCCGACTCCACCCGCCAGCCCAGCTTCGACGAGCGCACCACGGCGTTGGGCAATGGCTCGCGCCAGATCTTCGAATCACTGGGTGTCTGGCAGGCGATGGTGGGCGAGTCCGCGGCCATTCGATCCATTCATGTGTCCGACGCCGGCCGCTTCGGCGTGGCGCGCCTCGATTCGAAGGAGCAGGGCATCGACGCCTTCGGCTACGTGGTGCCCAACCGCGTCCTCGGCCGCGTGCTCTGGGACGCGTTGCGCGACGCTCCCAACATCACGCTGGCCGTGCCCGCGCAGCTGCAAGCGGCGCGCCAGCACGATGACGGTGTCGAGCTCGACTTCAAGACTGGCGACGAGCTGCGCCAGGTGCGCGCCGCTGTCGCGGTGGCCGCTGACGGCGCGGGCTCGGTGCTGCGCGCCAGCGCGGGCATCGACGCGGCAGTCGAGGAGTACGACCAGGTCGCACTGGTCATGAACGCCGCCACCGACCGGCCGAACACCGGCGAAGCGTTCGAACGATTCACTCCCTCCGGCCCGCTGGCGGTGCTGCCGGTCGCGCGTGGCGGTTATGCGGTGGTCTGGGCCGTGCGCCCGGAACGGGCCACCGAGCTCCTCGCGCTCGACGACACCGCGTTCGCGGCGGAGCTGCTCGCCGCCTTCGGCTGGCGCGCGGGTCGCTGGACGAAGATAGGCAAGCGGAACACGTATCCGTTGAGTCTCTCGCGCGCCAATGAAACCGTGGCCGGCCGCGTGGTGCTCATCGGCAACGCCGCGCAGGCATTGCACCCGGTGGCCGGGCAGGGCTTCAACCTCGGCCTGCGCGACGCCGCGACCCTGGCCGAAATGCTGGCGCAGCTTCCGGCAGGCGCGGCCACAGCGCCCGACTGCGCCGGGTTGTTAGCCCGGTTCTCGTCCTGGCGTGACGAGGATCGCAAAGGCGTCACGCGCTTCACCGACAGCCTGGTCAAGCTCTTCGGCAGTGAACGCCCGGCGCTGGGTCTGGTGCGCAATTTCGGACTGCTGATGTTCGACCTCAGCCCCACCGCCAAACGCGCGCTATCGCGAGTGAGCTGGGGTTTCGCCGGCCGCATGCCCCGGCTCGCGCGCGGCCTGCCGCTGGAATGAGCGCGCGCATGGCTGGGGAATACGACGTATTGGTCGTCGGCGCCGGTCCCATCGGCCTCGCCGCGGCGCTGCTGCTGGTCCGTCGCGCCGGCTTCCCGAACACGCGCGTGGCCATAGTTGATCGCCGCTTGCCCGACGACCTCGACAAGGTGGCCGCTGCGCCCATGGACCTGCGCGTCTTCGCGCTGTCGCGCGCCAGCGAGCGCATCCTGCGCGCCTGCGATGCCTGGAACGACGTGCGCGCCACGCGCGCCGCACCCTATGAGCGGATGCAGGTCTGGCACGCGGACGTACCGCCGCACGGTGGCGATGCGCTGGTCTTCGACGCCGCCGAAATGGGCGAGCGAGATCTCGGCGTCATCGTCGAGAACAGCGTGCTGCAGGCGGCCCTGACCGCCGCCGTGCGCCGCGCCGGCATCACTCTCATCGAAGGCGAGGTGGGTTCGCTCACGCAGGAACGCGGCGCCGTGGGCCTTGGCATTTCCACACGAACACTGCGCGCGCGGCTCGTCGTCGGGGCGGACGGCGCGGCCTCGCGCGTGCGCGAGCTCGCCGGACTCACCACTGCGCGCGGCGACTACGGGCAGATCGCGCTGGTAGCCATGGTGCAGACCGCGCTCCCGCATCTGAACACCGCCTGGCAGCGGTTCCTGGGTGACGGCACGCTTGCCTTCCTGCCGCTGGCCAACGGGCAGAGCTCCATCGTTTGGTCACTGCCCACGGCGCGCGCTGAACGTCTGCTGTCCCTCTCCGCGGAAGCTTTCGAGCAAGAGCTCGAGAAGGATTTCGACGGCGCGCTGGGCAAGGTGAAGCTGGCCAGCGAGCGCGTCCGGTTCCCGCTGTGGCGACTCTCCGCCGAGCACTACGTCACCGCGCGACTCGCGCTGGTCGGCGATGCCGCGCACGTGGTGCATCCACTCGCGGGGCAGGGCGCGAACCTGGGCCTGCTCGACTCGGCGGCGCTCGCCGACGTGCTGGCGGAAGGGCTCACGCAGCGCGAAGACCCGGGCGCCGAGCGCATCCTCCGGCGGTATGAACGCTGGCGTCGCAGCGAGAACGAGCTCATGGGAGTCGCGATCGACGCCTTCGACCGCCTGCTGGCGCGCGGCAGCGGCAAATTCGCGGAGCTCGCGCAGCGAGGCATGCCCTGGGTGAACCGTTCTGGAGTGGTCAAGCGCGCGTTCATCGAGCGCGCGATGGGTATCGCCGGCGAGTTGCCGGCCGCGGCGCGTCCGCAGTGAACGCACGTTCCCGGTGAGCCTGTTCGGCATCAAGCAGGACCGCATCGTCGGCATGGTCGCCATGCTCATGGGTGTCGCGGCCTTCTCGTTGATGGACGCCGGGCTAAAGCTCCTCACGGCGCACTATTCTCCAGCCCAGGTCGCCGCATTGCGCGGACTGTGCGCGCTGCCCGTGGTCTTCGTGTGGGCGCTGTACGCCGGCGGCCTGGGGCAGTTGGTCAGGGTGCGCTGGCCTCTGCATCTGATCCGTGGCGTGCTGTCCGTGGGAATGATGATCAGCTTCACGTTCGGCTTGAAAGAGCTGTCGCTGGCGCGCGCCTATTCGCTGTTCTTCATCGCGCCGATGCTGATCGCCGTGTTGTCCATCTTCATGCTGGGTGAGCGTGTGCAGCGCGCGCAGTGGGTGGCCATCGGCACCGGGTTCGCCGGCGTGCTCATCGTGCTCAAGCCCGATACCGCGGGTTTCGGGTGGGCAGGTTCGCTGGCCATCCTCGGCACCGCGTTCTGTTATGCGTTGTCCTCGGTGCTGGTGCGGATCATCGGCCGTTCTGACAGCACCCAGTCGATGATCTTCTGGATGACCTGCATGCTGGCCATCGGCACCACCGCGCTGGCGCTGCCAGACTGGCAGCCGCTGGTGACCACGCACTACCCGATACTGCTCGGCGTGGCGCTCACGGGCGCGGTCGGCCAATGGGGCATCACCGAGGCATTCAAGCGCGCTCCCGCGGCGAGCGTGGCGCCATTGGAATATTCCGGCCTGGCCTGGGTGCTGATCATCGACCTCCTGGTGTGGTCGGTGCTGCCGGGCTGGCGCACCCTGGCGGGCGCCGCGGTCATCATCGGATCGGGCGTCTATCTGCTCAGGCATGAGGCGCGACGGAGCGCACAGATCGCGCCCTGAGGCCTTGGGATACTGCCGGCATGGCCATCAGCGTCGTGCCAGTCATCCTGCTGCCTACCATGGATTCGGAGCGCTTCGAGCGCTGCGCGTTCTCGTTGCAGGACCACGAGTCGCTGCTGACCGTGTACATGGCCGAGCTGCCGCCGTTCGTGATCCACTTCCATGGGCTGCGCTGGCATCGCTGCACGCCGCATGCGGAGTGCAAGCCCGGGCTCATCATGGGTTGCGACATGGCGGTGGGCGAAGTGCGCGAGTCGCCGGCGCTCAAGGCCTACCTGCAGAAATCCTCGGTGACCGGGCGCGAAGCGGCCGGGCTTCGCCATTACCGCATCTACCTCGGCAGGGGCGGTTGCCATGAGGCGTTCGCGCGCTCGGCGTACGCCAGCGGGCAGGGCAAGGTGTCGCGCGCACTGGCGTCCTTGTCCAACAGCGTGAAGCTGCGGCTCAAGCGCGCTTAGGCGCCCGCGGGCGCCCTGCGCTCGAAATCCATGATCCAGTTCGTTTCCCAGGTCGCGTCGTCGTAACTGAACGATTGCTCCCAGCGGGCATGATCGTCGTCCTGCCGCGTCCATACGAAGCGGACTTTCACCGGACGATCGGCACAGACATCGATGCCGTAGAACTCGCCGCGTGCGCCCGAAAAACCGCCGACCACGGGCGGGCCCATGATGCCGTCGCGACTGGAAACCCAGCGTATCGACCATTGACGTCGAGCGACGTCGAAGGTGCGCACGGCCATGCCGCGCCCACGCGGCTCCGGGAAAACCATCTCGTCGACATTGGCCACGCCACCCAGGAACAGCTTGCCGGAATGGGTAGCGGCCTCGGTCGCCCATTCCGTGCAGCCCGCGCCGCGTATCCGCAGGATGCGGTTGCGCACCGACCATTCGCCGGCGACGAAATCGAAGTCGTGGAGTGAGCCGGCGCGATCGAGCGTGAAGCCGGGGGGCAGGCAGCCTGGAGCGGCCTCAGGCATGCGGAGTCGCCTCGCCGACGGCCATCGGCGTCATGCGGGTGCGCATGAAAACCGCGCCCAACACCGCGGCTGCGGCCGCGCATCCCGCACCTAACAGGAATGCCAGCTGGTACCCACCGTTGAGCGCCGCGTTGGCGGTCGCGCCGCCCATGGCCAGCGCATCGGTGCGCATGGCCGCGAAGCTTGCGAGCACGGCGAGGCCCAACGCGCCGCCCATCATGAAGGCGGTGTTCAGCACACCCGAGGCGAGGCCGGACTCGCTCGGACCCACATCGCTCATCGCGCCCAGCAGCATGGGGTTGAAAGCGATGCCGGCGCCCACGCCGAGCAGCACCATGCCCGGCAAGACGTCGACGAGGAACGTGCCGTCCAACGGCGCGCGCGCGAACCAGGCGAGGCCGGCGGCGGCGAACAGCAGGCCGAAGGCCATCGGGCCGCGGAAGCCCCAGCGCATCACGATCTTCGCTGACAAGCCCAGCGAGAACGCCGCCATGATGAGGTTGGCCGGCAGGAACGAGAGGCCCACCTTCATCGGGTTGTACCCCAGCACCAGCTGTAGATAGAGCGCCGAGATGAAGAACCAGGCGAACATGGCCGCGGCCCAGAGCACGGCCGCGGAATTGGCCGTGGCCACGTTGCGCAAGCGGAACAGCGCCAACGGCATCAGCGGCTCCCGCACGCGCGACTCCACCACCAGGAAAGCGATCAGGAGCGCGGCCGCCGTACCCAGCAGGCCCAGGGTGGTAGGCGAGGTCCAGCCCAGCTGCTGACCGTTCACGATGGCGTAGACGGCCAGCATCATCGAGCTGGTCACCGTGAACGCACCGGCGAAGTCGAGCTTCACCGCGCCTGTACGCGGACGGTCCTGGGGCAGCAGCCGCGCGCTGGCGATGTACACGGAAAGGCCGATGGGCACGTTGACCAGGAAGATCCAGTGCCAGTTGAGCGTAGTCGTGAGGAAGCCACCGAGCAGCACGCCGACGCTGCCGCCCGCCGAGCAGACGAAGCCATAGATGCCCATGGCCTTGGCGCGCTCGGCGCCGTCGGTGAACAGGTTCATGATCAGTGACAGCGCGACCGCGGTGACCACCGCGCCGCCGAGGCCCTGGATCGCGCGCGCGACGATCAGCATGCCTTGTGAATTCGCGAGGCCACATCCCACGGACGCGGCGGTAAAGAACACCAGGCCGAGCAGGAAGAGCTTGCGCGAACCGAACAGGTCGCCGAGGCGCCCGCCGAGCAGCAGGAAGCCGCCGAAGGTCAGCATGTACGCGTTCACTACCCAAACCAGCGAGGTCTCGGAGAAATGCAGGTCTTCGCGGATCGAGGGCAGGGCCACGTTCACGATCGTCGTGTCGAGCACGATCATTAGAACGCCGGAACACAGGACATAGAGCGCCCACCAACGCTTGCGTGCGTCGTCGAACATGGTCTTCCTCGCTGAAAAGATGAACGGAGTCTGGACTGGTCGTTTTACAGTCTGCCCAATCGACAGTCTGTAAAAATCTGTTTGTCCCGATCTAGACCCGCGGCAGGGCGTCGATCTTCGCCGCGCAGATGAAGTCGTTCTCGTGCAGCCCGTCGATGGCGTGGGTCTGGTAGCGGATGCGCACGTAACCCCAGCCGCACTCGATGTCCGGGTGATGGTCCTCGGCGTTGGCCACGTGAGCCACCGCATTGACGAAGCTCATCGCGCGGTAGAAGTCCGCGAACCTGAAGTCGCGCTTGAGGGCCTTGCCGTCCTCCACGATCTGCCACCCGTCCTGCCCTGAGCCGGAGGAGAGCAGCCGCGCCATCATTTTCTTTGCTTCATCGCCACTGAGCGCGCTCACGCCGCCATGGCAGGGGACGCATTTCTTGTTGACCAGCGTTTCGTCCGTATTCTGATTCATGGAACCGACTCCCGGGCGGTGCCCGTCATGTCGCCGCATTGTCCTCACCTTCCAGGGATCGCGCCACCGTCGCGGGGCGCGATGGAATGCAGGACAGGACGCCGGTCGGGAAAGCCGATCGGGCGCGGCAGCCCGCGCTGGTCCGGGCCCTTATCTGTTAGTTAGAAAAACTTTCGCCGGCGCCGGCTCTCCTGCCTAGAGTTCGCGCCCCGTCAGTCACCGGAACGCGATTCGCGCGCCGGTGAAGGGCTGCCATCAACCGTTTCAAGGATTTGCACATGTCTTCCTGGTTCCGCGCGCTGCTCGCCAGCCTGTTGCTCGCGGTTTGCTCGGGCGCGCCGGCCGCCGAGCCCCTTCAGGCCTGCGATCGCGAGAAAATAGCGGCACATGCCCGACTCGAGTTCGAGATCTATGGGCCGCTGTCGGCCGAGGTCGAGTACTTCGGCTTCATCTTTTACGATGGCGAGCGATTCCGGAGCGCCGTGGTCCGCAGCCGCAAGTGTCACGGCGGCAATTGCGTGGTCCACGTCGATGAGGCGGGCAAGAGGATTCCCCGGGGCGCCAGGGTGCTCGGTGAATGGCACACGCATCCGCATGATGGCGCGCCGCAACTGTCCGAGCACGACGTCCGCGGCGCCCACCGGAATCACCATGTCAGGTGTTACATCGCGTTCTACAGCAATCCGGATGGCGAGATTTTTGCGTGGAGCCCGGCCGAGACATCCGTGCCCACCGCAATGTTCTCGCGAGCGAGCGTGGGCATCTACGGCAACGAAATCGCAAGCTTGCTGAGGATCTGCTGGGCGAGCGCGGCTGAGCAGAACCCGCAGGTCACGCAGGCGGTGGTCACCGCCACGAGCGAGTTGTGAGGGGTCGGCGCGCCTTTCAGGCGTCGATCAACTCAGGAACCGGCGCGCCCGCACGGCGCGCGTAGCGACGCGCGACGTATTGCTCGACCAGCTCCTGGAACTCCTCGGCGATGCGCTCGCCTTTAAGGGTCGGGCCTTTCTCGCCGTCGATGTACACCGGCGCCACCGGGCGTTCTCCGGTGCCGGGCAGCGAGATGCCGATATTGGCGTGCTTGCTTTCGCCGGGGCCGTTCACCACGCAGCCCATGACGGCAACCGTCATGTCCTCGACGCCGTCGTATGACTTGCGCCATTCCGGCATGCGATGCCGGATGTGCGACTGGATGGACTGCGCCAGCTCCTGGAAATACGTGCTCGTCGTGCGGCCGCATCCCGGACAGGCCACCACCATCGGAATGAACGAACGCAGGCCCATGGTCTGCAGGATTTCCTGCGCGACGATCACCTCGTTGGTGCGATCGCCGCCCGGCTCGGGCGTGAGCGACACGCGAATGGTGTCGCCGATGCCTTCCTGCAGCAGCACGGACATGCCGGCCGTGGAGGCCACGATGCCCTTGCTGCCCATGCCCGCTTCGGTGAGGCCGAGGTGCAACGGCCAGTCGCAGCGCGCGGCGAGACGCGAGTAGATGGCGATGAGGTCCTGCACGCCGCTCACTTTCGCCGAGAGGATGATGCGGTCACGCGGCAGGCCGAGCTCGACCGCTTTTTCCGCGCTCTGCAGCGCCGAGGCGACGACCGCTTCGCGCATGATCTCCTGCGCCGTCAGCGGTTCGGTACGCGCGTTGTTTTCGTCCATCATGCGCGTGAGCAGGTCCTGGTCGAGCGACCCCCAGTTCACGCCGATGCGCACCGGCTTCTGGTATCGGCAGGCGAGCTCGATCATCTCGGCGAACTGCGGATCGCGCTTCGAGCCACGACCGACGTTGCCCGGGTTGATGCGGTACTTGGCGAGCGCCTCGGCGCAATCCGGGTATTCGCGCAGCAGTTTGTGCCCGTTGAAATGGAAGTCGCCGATGATGGGCACGTTCACGTTCATCTGCGCCAGCCGGTCGCGGATCTTCG
>DATLDQ010000045.1:0-50862 GCA_035525785.1 Steroidobacteraceae bacterium
TCGGCGCCGATCGAAAGAGCATCGACCTGAGGCTCGCGAACCAGGACCTGACGCCGGTGCATCCGCGCCAGACGGCGCGCGTGTATCACCTGAAGATCGCGGCGGGCACGTTGTTCGATGCGAATGCGCCAAAAGAAATGCACGCGTACTACACGCTGTACGCCTTTCCGGTGAAATAGCCGGAAAATCGGGCCGCCAGGTGGAACCGGTCCAGCACATCCTGCGTTCGGGAACGCGGGTGAACTTTTCGCAGCCCTGATTGGCACTCGCCGCGAGCCGTGCTTGAATCAGCGCCCCTGTCTCTCGCGTGGAGCCGATCATGACGGACACGAAGTGGAGCTTGCACGGCCGCGAGTTCGCCAATTGCAATTGCTCGTACGGCTGCC
This sequence comes from Steroidobacteraceae bacterium, assembly GCA_035525785.1. GTDB lineage: Bacteria > Pseudomonadota > Gammaproteobacteria > Steroidobacterales > Steroidobacteraceae > CADEED01. The sequence continues at coordinate 387 of DATLDQ010000045.1, forward strand.
CCTGTCAGTTCAATGCGCTGCCCACCCACGGCAATTGCTGGGCGGTGGTGGGCATCCAGATCGATCGCGGCCAACACGGCGACGTGGATCTGAGTGGCCTGCGCATGGCGGGCATCTTCAAATATCCCGGAGCGATTCACATGGGCAATGGCGAGGCGCAGCCCATCGTCGATCGGCGCGCGAATGCGGTTCAGCGTGATGCGTTGCTTCGCATCATGAGCGGGCAGGACACGAAGCCGGGCGCGACCATGTTCCAGGTGTTCTTCTCGATGCTGACCAAGGTGCACGAGCCGGTATTCGCCGACATCGACTTCGCCGTGGACATCGACCAGCGGCGCGCGACTTTGCGCGTTGCGGGGTACATCGAGCAGCGCGGCGAGCCCATCGTCAACCCGATCACCGGCGCGGAACATCGCATCCGTATCGAGCCCGTCGGCGGCTTCGAGTTCAAGAAGGCGGAGATCGGCCGCGGCTGGACCAAGGCCACGGGCCCGGTGAGTTACGAGCTGGCGGATTCGTACGGGCAGTTCGCCGAACTGCACCTGTGCCAGGACGGCATCATCAACTGATGCGCGGCGCGCGCTGGCCGGTGATGGCGGCGTTGCTGATCATCTCGGCGCTCGCGCTGGGCTATACGTACTGGCTCGCGACCGGCTTCGACATGTCGGGCATGATGTCGCCGCAATTCGTTCCGTGGTCGACTAGCTACTTCACCTTCATGCTGGCCATGTGGGTGGTCATGATGATCGGCATGATGACCCCGACCGTCGCGCCCACCGTGATGCTGTACGCGCAGTTCGGCCGGCGTGACGTGGCGCGGAGGTTTCCGTCCGCAGGCTGGTTCGTCGCCGGCTACCTGCTCGCGTGGTCCGCCTTCGCGTTGGTGGCGACATTGCTGCAGTGGGTGCTGGAATGGGCCGCGCTGATCACGCCGATGATGGCGGGGACCGACCGGGTGCTGGGCGGAGCCGTGCTGGTGGTCGCCGGGCTATACCAATGGCTGCCCGCCAAACAGGCCTGCCTCACACAGTGCCGTTCACCGCTGTCGTTCATCCAGCGCAAGGGCGGCTTCCCAGCGCGTGCGCGCGGCGCGATTCGGCTGGGCTGGCTGCACGGCCTGTACTGCGTGGGATGTTGCTGGATGCTGATGGCCCTGCTGTTCGCGTTCGGTGTGATGAACCTGCGCTGGATCGCCGGGCTCATGATGTTCGTGCTCATCGAGAAGCTGGTGCCGTATCCGGGGGTGTTCTCTCGCGCCGCGGGCGCGGTCGCGACTCTCGTTGGCGTCTGGCTCATGCTCAAATGAATACGGCCGCGGATCACCGCGGCCGTATTCGATGGAGCGCGTCCCCGTCTCTACGGAGACGTCACGACTAAGCAGCCTTCTTGTTCAGGCCTTCGGCTTCCATCGCTTCCTGCACCTTGGGGCGCGCGGCGACGCGGGCGTGGAAATCCCTGAGCGCCGGCCACTTGTCGAGGTTCATGCCAAGGAAGAAGCTCCAGTTGACCACCGTGAAGAGATAGGCATCCGCGACCGTGAAAGTCTCACCGGTCAGGTACTTCTTGCTGGCGAGCTGGCCGTTGACCCAGTCGAGCTTCTTCTCGAGATTGCCGAGCGCGAAGTCCTTCACCTTCTGATCGTTCGCGGGGTTCCACAGCGGCGAATAAGTCTTGTGGATCTCGCTCGTGATGTAGTTCAACCATTCCTGCACGCGATAGCGCTCGATCGTGCCGTTCGCCGGCGCGAGCTTCGACTCGGGCTTCTTGTCGGCGAGATATTGCATGATCGCCACGCCTTCGGTGAGCACCTGGCCGTCGTCGAGCTTGAGTGCTGGCACGGCGCCCTTGGAGTTCACCGCGTAGTAGTCGGCCCCGTCGACCAGCTTCTTGGTCTTGGTGTCGGCGCGCTCCAGTTTGACCGGAATGCCCGCTTCGAGGGCGGTGATGTGCGAGGCGAGCGAGCAGGCGCCGGGCGAGAAGTAAAGTTGCATGTATGACTCCGTGGGTCGTTTCGAGAGGCCGGCATTCTGGCGACGTACGCACCAAGCGACAAGTACTTACCTCGGAGTAAGTACCCTGAGGTAACCGGCCCGGGGTACTTACCCGAAGGTAAGTACCCTCTCGCCGCTCCGGTGTCGTGCTATGTTGCCGGTCATGCCAAAGAACCCCGTTCCCAATGTGTACAGCTCCGCCTGCCCGTCGCGCCGCGTCATGGCCGTGCTCGCCGAGAAGTGGACGCTGCTGATCGTCGCGGCATTGGCCGAAGGGCCCATGCGAACCGCGGAGCTGCGCCGCTGCGTCGATGGTGTCTCGGAGAAGATGCTCATCCAGACGCTGCGCAAGCTCGAGAGCTACGCGCTGATCAGCCGCAAGAGCTATCCGGAGATTCCGCCGCGCGTGGAATATCGACTGACACCGCTCGGCCGTTCGCTTGCCAGGCTCGCCGGGCTGTTCGGTCGTTGGGTCGAGAAGAACGTGGTCACGCTGCTGCGTGCGGAAGGCCACGGCGGCCGGCCCGCGTGAGGGCCCTCTAGCGCGGTGCCGGGGCTCCGCGGGGCCACAACACCCACATCTCGCCGTCGTATTTCATCATGCCGGCCTGCGTGCCGGCCTCACTACCGAAGCCGAAGAAGACATCGGCGCGGATCGGCCCGCGGATCGCGCCACCAGTGTCCTGAGCCACCACCAGCCGCTGCAGCGGCGCGCCCGTGCCGGGTAGCTGGGTGGCCAGGAACATGGGCGCCCCGAGCGGCAGGAATTTCGGATCGACGGCGATCGAGCGGCCGGCCGTCAGCGGCAGGCCCTGCGCGCCCTTGGGACCGATGGACGGGTCCGCCAGCGGCGCTTCATCGAAGAACACCACGCTCGGGTTGCTGTCGAGCACTTCGTTCACCCGGTCGGGATTGACGGCCAGCCAGTTGCGGATCGCGGGCATGTTCACCTGGTCGATGGTCATCACGCCCCGGTCCGCGAGATAGCGGCCGATCGACCGATAGGGGTGCCCGTTCTGATCGGCGTACTGCAGGCGGATGGTCTCGCCCGTGTCGAGCTGCACGCGGCCCGAGCCCTGCACTTCGAGCAGGAACGCGTCGAGCGCATTGTCTATCCACACGATCTCGTGGCCGGCGAGGCCGGGCGCTTCCCGCGTCGCCGCACGGCTGTAGTAAGGCACCACCTTGTTGCCCTCGAGGCGCCCGCGAACGCGTTTGCCCTTGAGCTCGGGTACGACCTCCGCGAGGTCGACCACGAGCAGGTCATCGGGCCGGCGATAGAGGGGCGTGGCGTACCTTTCGGCGCGCGTGCGCGAGCCGAAGATCAGCGGCTCGAAGTAGCCGGTGACGAGCCCGGTCGTCGCGCGCTCGTGGCCGGTGACGCGCCATACCCTGTAAGGCTGCAGGTTCTGCTCGATGAAGCCGCGGACGAACTCCGCATCACCAGGGCTCGCCGCCGCGACGGCGCCGCAGAATGGTTGCCACTCCACGCGCGCGCCGAGCACGCGGCAGGTGCTCACTATCGCCGGCCACGCCGCGAGCGCATCGTCGGCCCGCCAGCCCGGCAGCCGGGAGAAACTCACGGCCTCGAACTGCACCGTTGGGGCGGTGTCGGCCGTGGCGGGGCGCTTCTGTGTCACGCATGCGGCGAGAGCCAGCACGGACAGCAGGACGAGGATGCGAAGTGGATTCATCCGGGACAGACCGGCCGCGCGCGCAGATGTTCCGCGCGCGGCAGGTCGAGCTACTGGGTGAGACCTGCCTGGTCGAGGATGAACGCGTACTGCTCTGCGTACTCGCGGTAGTGCTCGTAGCGCCCCGACTTGCCGCCATGGCCTGCTTCCATGTTGGTTCGGAGCACGATGAGGCTGTCGCCGGTGCGCCGCGCGCGCAGCCGCGCGACGTACTTGGTCGGTTCGAAATATTGCACCTGGCTGTCCCAGAGGCCCGAGTGCACGAACATGGCCGGGTAATCGTGGCTGCCCAGGTTGTCGTATGGCGAATACGAGAGCATGTAGTCGTAGTAAGGCTTCTGCTTCGGGTTGCCCCACTCGTCGAACTCGTTGGTGGTGAGCGGGATGCTTTCGTCGAGCATGGTGGTGACCACGTCGACGAAGGGCACGCCGGCGACGATGCCGCGGTAATCCTGCGGCGCGAGATTCGCGATCGCCCCCATGAGCAACCCACCCGCGGAGCGGCCCAGAGCGAACGCGCGCCTGGCATCCGAATACTTGTTGGCCGCGAGCCAGCGCGTGACGTCGATGAAATCGGTGAAGGTGTTGACCTTGTTCAACAGCTTGCCGTTCTCGTACCAGGCGCGGCCCATCTCCTGTCCGCCACGGATGTGCGCGATGGCGATGACGAAGCCGCGATCGAGCAGCGAGGGATAGAGATAGGAGAACTCGGGGTCGTAGGTGCTGCCGTACGAGCCGTAACCGATCTGCAGCAAGGGCGCCGTGCCGTTGCGCGGTGTGGTCTTGCGATACACGATGCTCACCGGTACCCGGGTGCCGTCGCGCGCCGTGGCCCAGCCGAACTCGGTCTGGTAGTTGGACGGGTCGTATCCGCCGAGCACTGGCTCGCGCTTGAGCAGCTCGCGCTTGCCGGTGTCGAACTCGTAGTCGTAGGTGGTGCGTGGCGTCACCATCGACGTGTACGTGTAGCGCAGTTTCTCGCTGTCGAACTCGCGGTTGGTGTCGAGCGCCATGGTGTAGCTCGGCTCGTCGGCGGTGACGAAGACGTCGTGGTCCGCCTGGCTGCCCGCGGTCCAGGGGCGGATGCGCAGCTTGCGCAGGCCCCCGGAATGCTCCTCGATGGTCAGGAAGCGCTTCGACACGTCATAGGCATCGACGAAGGCGTCGTCGCGGTGCGCGACGACGTCCCGCCACTTCGTGCGATCGCCCTCGGCGCCCTTGGCGACGCTGACGATGCGGAAATTCTTCGCCTGCCAGTTGGTGCGCACTATCCACTGGCCGTTGGCGTGTTCCACCTGGTACTCGTGGTCGCGCTCGCGCGCCAGGAACAGCTTGAATTCGGGCTTCTTCGCGTGCGCGTCCGCGTACCACACCTCGGTCGACACCGTGCTTTGCGTGTGGATCACGATGTAGTTCTCGTCCTTGGTGCGGTACAGCTGCGTGTAGAAGCTCTCATCGTCCTGCGTCCAGACGACGGGATCCTTGCTCACGTCCTTGTGGTTTGCGCTGTCGATGTCGTGACTGCGCACGCGGAAGCCCAACAAGGTCTCCGGGTCTTTCTCGATGTAGAAAAAGGTCTTGTTGTCGCCGGCCCAGACGATGTTGTTCTCCACGTTCGACATGTCGATGGGGTACGCCGTGTGGTTCGTGAGATCCATGACTTTCACGACATACTGGCGGCGGCCGACCGTGTCTTCGGCCCAGGCCATGAGCTGGCTGTTCGGGCTGATGGCGATGTCGCCGACTTCGAAGAAATCCTGGTTGCGCGCGAGCTCGTTGACGTTGAGCAGGATTTCCTCGGCCGCGCCCTCGCTGGCCTTGCGGCGCGCGTAGATCGGGTATTCCTTGCCCGTCTCGAAGCGACGGTAGTACCAGTAGCCGTTCATGAGATAGGGCACCGATGAGTCGTCTTGCTGCAGGCGGCCGATGATCTCCTGGTAGACCTTCTCTTCGAGCGCTTCGGTGTGCGCCATCATGGCGTCGGCATAGGCATTCTCGGCCTTCACATACGCCAGCATCTCCGGGCTTTCGCGCTTGTCATCGCGCAGCCAGTAGTACTCGTCTTCCCGGCTGCCATTCGGCGATGACACCTGGTGAGGTTTCTTCGCGGCTACGGGCGGCTGTGGAACCGGCGCCGGATGTGAAACCGCGGCGGAATTCGCAACGGCGGTGGCAGGAATGAAAACTGGCGGCGTGTGCTTCATGGGGGTACTGCAGGCGGTCAGGCAAAACGGGATGAACGCAGCGACGAGCACAAGGCGGGCGTAGGCCATGGCATAGAACCTTGTTCGGGTGTTGCGCAGATTGTAGTCAAAACTCGATCCTCTCCGGCATCATCGCGCGATGCTGCAACTCGGCAATCCTCTAAATTTCCCCACCTTGCGCGAATTGGCGCGCGGCGGCGTCCCCCTGTCGATTTCAGACGAGGCCTACGCGGCCATCGAGAGGAGCTCGCAGGCCGTCGCGAGCATCGTCAGGCGTGGCGCGCCGGCCTACGGCATCAACACCGGTTTCGGGCGGCTGGCGCAAACGCACATCCCCCACGACCAGCTGGAGCTGCTCCAGACCAATCTCGTGCTGTCGCATGCGGTGGGGGTGGGCGATCCGCTGCCCGCGCCGGTCGTCCGGCTCATGTTGGCGCTGAAAATCCAGGCGCTGTCGCGTGGCTTCTCGGGTGTGCGCCGCGAGCTCGTGGATGCGCTGGTCAAGCTATACAACGCCGACGTGCTGCCGCGCGTGCCGTCGAAGGGTTCGGTGGGAGCGAGCGGCGACCTCGCGCCGCTCGCGCACATGGCAGCCGTTTTGTTAGGCGTGGGCGAAGTCGAATGCGCGGGCAGGGTGATGCCGGCCGACGCGGGCCTCGAGAAGGCCGGTCTCTCGCGTCTCAAGCTCGCGGCGAAGGAAGGGCTGGCGCTGCTCAATGGCACGCAGACCTCGACCGCGCTCGCGCTGTGGAATCTCTTCGCCATCGATAATCTGTATGCCACCGCCATCGTCGCCGGCGCCTTGTCCGTGGATGCGGCCGAGGGCAGCGCATCGCCCTTCGACCCGCGCATCCACGAGTTGCGCGGCCACCCGGGGCAGATCGCCGCGGCGGCCGCCTACCGCGACTTGCTCGAGGGCAGCCCCATCAATTCCAGCCACCGCGACTGTGGCAAGGTGCAGGACCCGTATTCATTGCGCTGCCAGCCGCAGGTCATGGGTGCGTGCAGCGACCAGATCGAGCATTCGCGCGTGGTGCTGCTGCGCGAGGCCAACGGCGTCACGGACAATCCGCTGGTGTTCTCCGACACCGGCGAAGTACTTTCCGGCGGCAACTTCCACGCGGAGCCCGTGGCTTTCGCGGCGGACAATCTCGCGCTGGCCGTGGCGGAGATCGGTGCACTGTCCGAGCGACGCATCGCGCTGCTCATCGATGCCACGCTCTCGGGCCTGCCGCCTTTCCTCGTGAGGGATGGCGGCGTGAACTCGGGCTTCATGATCGCGCACGTGACGGCCGCCGCCCTCGCCTCGGAGAACAAACTACTGGCGCACCCGGCCAGCGTCGACTCGTTGCCGACTTCTGCCAACCAGGAAGATCACGTCTCCATGGCGACGTTCGCGGCGCGCAAGCTCGGCGACATCGCAGCGAACACCGCGATTATCCTGGCGATCGAGTTGCTCGCCGCGGCCCAGGGCGTCGACCTGCGCGCGCCACATCTCACCTCGGAGCGGCTGCAGCGCGTGATGAGGGAAATCCGCTCCCGCGTGAAGCACTACGACATCGACCACTACCTCGCCCCCGACATCGCCGCGATGACCGAAGCGGTGCAGAGCGGTGTCATTGCCGCACATGCGCCGCAGGGCCGCGCGGCGCATGCGCCGCAGGCCTGATGGTGCGCGTGACGTGACGTGACGTTTCCAGTCGAGTTCCTGTTGTTCGGCACCACGCTCGTGTGCGTGGCGCTGTTCCACCGGCATTCACTCATCGTCGCACTGGCGGGTCTCGCCGCCATCACGGCGTACAAGCTCGCCTTCGGCGACTTCCATGGCATGCCCGGCGGGCATGGCCTGCTCTGGCATCTCGAAGAAGAGTGGGTGATCGTCGCCAACCTGTTCGCGCTGCTCGTGGGATTCGCGCTGCTGTCGCGGCATTTCGAGCAGAGCCAGCTGCCGCACCTCTTGCCGCGGCTCTTGCCGCAGGGTTGGAAAGGCGGCGTGGTGCTGCTGGCGCTGGTGTTCGTGCTCTCCGGCTTTCTCGACAACATCGCCGCCGCCATGATCGGCGCGACGGTGGCCGGCGCCGTATATCGTGGGCGCGTGCACCTGGGCTATCTCGCCGCGATTGTCGCGGCCGCGAACGCGGGCGGCGCGGGCAGCGTGGTCGGCGACACCACCACCACGATGATGTGGCTCGACGGCGTGTCACCGCTCCAGGTCATGCACGCCTATGTTGCCGCGATGGCAGCCTTCTTCGTATTCGCGATCCCGGCGTCGCGCCAGCAGCAGCGGTTCGCGCCCATGGAGAAGCCCGCGCTCGACGTCACGCTCGACTGGCCGCGGCTCGTGATCGTGCTGACCATCCTCGTGTGCGCGATCAGCGCAAACGTGTATGCGAACACGCTCGGCGAGCGCGCGGACGCGTTTCCGTACATCGGCGCGACCGTCGTCGGCGTGATCCTGCTGCTCACGCCCTGGCGACGGCCCGATTGGGGTGCCGTGCCCGGGGCGGCGAAAGGCAGCGTGTTCCTGCTGTCGCTGGTGCTCGCGGCCTCGATGATGCCCGTGGATGAGCTGCCCGCGCCCTCGGCCCAAACTACCCTGGGGCTGGGCTTCGTGTCCGCGGTGTTCGACAACATCCCGCTGACCAAGCTGGCGCTGGAGCAGGGCGGCTACGATTGGGGGGCGCTGGCCTACGCCGTGGGCTTCGGTGGCTCCATGGTGTGGTTCGGCTCGTCGGCGGGTGTCGCGGTGTCCAACTTGTTCCCGGAGGCCCGTTCCGTCGGGCAGTGGCTGCGCCAGGGCTGGCACGTGGCGCTGGGCTATGTCGTTGGTTTCGCGGCACTCATGGTGATCGCAGGCTGGCAGCCATCGCCAGCGCACTAAACGATACCGATAGATAAGGTATCGCCCTGTGATACGCTGCCAACCTAACAAAGAGGAGACGGCGTCGTGATGGGGGAAACCAACCGGATCATCCAGGGCCTGAAGCGCGGGTTGCGCGCGCGCGGCATCACCTACGCCATGCTCGCGCGGCGCATCTCGCTGAGCGAGCCTTCCGTGAAGCGCATCCTCTCGCGCGGCTCGCTGAGCCTGCCGCGCCTCGAGAAGATCTGCGAGGCCACGGGTATCTCCATGGAAGAGCTGGTCCGGCCCGTATCCGGCGCGCCCTCCGAGACCTCGAGCACGCTGACCGCCGTGCAGGAGTCGGCACTCGCCGCCGATCCGCAGCTGCTCGGCTGTTTCTATCTATTGACCAACGGTCACCCACCCCGCGAGGTCGCCGCCGAGCTCGGGGCGGACGAAAAGCTGCTGCGCCGCTGGCTGGTCAAGCTCGACAACCTCGGCCTGGTGGAGCTGCGCGCGCGGCTCAACGCCCGCCTGCGCGTGCGGGCGCCCATCTCCTGGCGCGAGGATGGGCCGATCCGCAAGACCTACGAGCACCAGGTGCGCGAAGAGTTCATGCGCTCGGCGTTCACGGCCGAAGACGAGACCCTGCATTTCCGTTCGGCGGAGCTCAGTGAAGCTTCGCGCATGGTGCTGCAGCGGAAACTCGCGCGGTTGACCTCCGATTTCAACGAGCTCGCCGAGCTCGACCGTCATCTCTCCGGCCGCGAGAAGCGCAGCGTCGCGCTCATGCTGGCGTGCCGGCCCTGGGTGTTCTCGATGTTCGACGGGCTTCGAAAGCGGTGACCGCGGCCACCGCGAGCATCAGCGCAAACGCGGCGATCCACACGTAGTAACCGTAGAGCAGGTCCGCGAGGTGGTGCCCGGCGCGCCAGGCCTGGACGAACCAGTAGAGATCGAGCAGCAGGCAGGCGAGCGCGATCCGCACGAACAAACCGGGGCGGAACATCTGCTTCGCGAGCCAGAGCCCGAGCAAGATCACGTACATCACGTTGGTGAGGGCGCTCAGCACCTGGGGCACGTTGTCTTCCCATGCCTGGTTGCCGGCGTCGCGGTACGGCACGAGCGGCGCGAGCGCGTAGCGGAAGGCCATCCAGCCCGGCACGTCGTCCAGCACCGGCAGGAACCACGACGCAACGAACGCCGCCGCGGACAGCCACACGAGCGAGGCGAGGAGACGGTTGTTTGCCATGTGCGCGAGCCTAGCGTATCGGCCCAGGGCACGAGTGAAAGGCGGAGGAATTGGTGTCGGGTGAGCGAAGCGGTGGAGCGAGGCTCCCTCGCTGGCCCACCCGACGTTTCAAGACGGTGCGATCAGCCCTGGCGCGGGAATTCCGCGTTGATTTCCCGGCCGGTCTCCGAGTTCTGGCAGCGACCCGCGCCACCGCCGGCCATGCCGCGCGAGGGGGTCTTCAAGGTGAAGCGGCAGCGCATGTGTCCGCCCGTATTGGAATGCAGGTTGGCGAGCACCCGACCGCTGTACTCCTTGATGAACTCGCGATCCATGTCGCGATCCCAGTAGCGCCAGCCGGTACGCGCGTAGGGGCGACCCCAGCCATCCCAGAGCGGGCTGAGTCGATCGACACGCGTTTCGCGCGTGATCTGGAAATACGTGCCCTTGTAGACGTCGCCATTGCCGAACGTGGCCGTGATGTCGCCGGAGTTGCTGTCCGTGCTCTGCCAGGTGAACGCCACGGGCTTGCGCGTGCCGCGCACGTTGCCCGAACCGGTGCCCGACGACTGCGTAGCGCAGGCACTGACCGCGAGCGTCGCCAGCGCGGTCACGACTAACAATGACTTCTTCATGGCGCCAGTGTGCCGGGGCGCCCTGCGCGGGAAAGCCGGATACCGGTCAGAAAGTTTGTCAGACGCTGCGGACAAGCTTGTTAGCGTCGGTGTCCGGGGTGGCCCAAACAACTTTTCGGGCGCCTGACTCGCGTCAATCGCCCGTGGGCGAGAGCTTGAATTCCAGTACCGTCTTGTTTTCCTCGAGATAGCGGGCGAGACGCGGAGCAGCGGTGCGGTCGATGGTCTGCAGCGTCATGTGGTGACGCAGGATGCGGGCTTCGCCGGTGCCATCGAGGCGGTAGCTGAAGTTCGCGATGCTGAAGCCGAGCTTGCGCAACAACTCGCGCATGGTTTCCTCCGAAAGATTGCCGTCGCGCGCGTACTTGACGTCGAAGAAGTAGTACGCCCGCGAAGGAGCCTTGGCCTCCACCCACCGGAACACGCTCAGCACCAGCAGCGTGAGAATCACGGACACGATCATGGGGAAATACAGGCCGACACCCGCGAGCACACCGATGCCGGCGGTGATCCAGATCGATGCGGCGGTAGTCAGTCCGCGCACGTTGATGCCTTCCTTGACGATGACGCCCGCGCCGAGAAAGCCGATGCCGGTCATGATGCCCTGCGCCATGCGCGTGGGGTCGAGCCGGGTCTCGACCGCGGCGGTGCGCACCCAGTGGTCCTCGTAGACCGTGACCAGCATGAGCACCGACGATGCAAGGCACACGAGGACGTGGGTGCGCAGGCCGGCCGGGCGGCCGTGGAACGAGCGTTCGAAGCCGATGAGCGCTCCGGCCAGCAGAGCGGCCACGAGCCGCAGGATCATTTCCAGGTGTGCGGGGGTGAATTCCACTGCTCGAAGCGTGGCGCGCGGGGCGGCGGCCGTCAACGCCGGGGTTGCTTCGCGGCTAGAGGCCGGGCCGCCGGCGCTTCCGGCGCAGCACATTGCGCAAGAGGCTGATCCAGTTCCCGGCGCTGAGGGGACAGAGGCAGACCAGCATGTCGCCTTCGGCGTGGCCCGGATTCACGCGGGCGAAGAATTCCAGGTTCGGGTCGGAGTCCCGCGCGAGGATCAGCGGCGCGGCGGTCTCGCGCATGCGCTTCTGGCCCGAGCGCGCGACGATGCCACGGTCGGGCTGCCACGCGGAGCCGTAAACCTGCGACGCGAGCGAGTCCATGAGGGCCGCCTGCGCCTCGGGCGTCGGCTGGTCATGGCGGGGCCAGAAGACGTCGAAGTTGCGCGGCAGCAGCAGGTAGCTCTTGTAACTGAACGTGTCGAAGAACCAGTAGATAGGCCGAAGCGGATGGCGCAGGCGCTCGCGCAGGAAGGTGCGGAAACCGAGCCTCTGCAGCAGATTACGGCCGCGCCAGTTCTCGCGGAGCAGCACGTGCGCGGTGGAGATCGCGGTGACGCGGCGACCGCGGAACCTGGCCGTGAATGCTTCCAGCGAGGCCATGCCGAGCAGCGCGTCATTCATGCGGAAGAGGGCGATGTGCCTTCGCCGGCGCAACTCATCCTCGGCGTAGGCTCGCTCCACGTCGAAAAATTCCTGGGTCAGGATCCAGATGTCGTCCCACTGTTCCGGTGTCAGCGTTCCGGTGGCATGTACGGTGGTGGTGATGCGGTCGCCAGGCATCGCGCCAGTGTGCCATGGGGTGTCCGGACGGGTGGACAGGGGCGGTACGTGGCGCCCGAATTCGCGACTTCCGACCGTTAGCTTCGATTTGTCGTACGGGTATGCCGGGGTCCGCAGCCATATCCATGCGGAATCACAGGAATTCCGACTGGAGTCCGAGCCCATCCAGTAGTGCCGCACGGAAGGGGGTGGATGGATCGGAATGCCGTACCTATATAAGGTTCGCCCATGCCGCTCCCCCAGTTTCATCCCGCCGTACAGGCGTGGTTCTCCCGCACTTTTCCGGCGGGCGCGACGCCTGCGCAGCTCGAGGCCTGGCCGGCGATCGCCGGCGGCGGCCACGCGCTGATCGCGGCGCCCACCGGCTCGGGCAAGACGCTCGCCGCGTTCCTCGCCGCCATCGATTCGCTGGCGCGCGACGGCGCGAACGGCCAGCTGCAGGACGTCACGCGCGTGGTGTACGTGTCGCCGCTCAAGGCGCTGTCGAACGACATCAACCGCAATCTCGAGCAGCCGCTGGCCGGCATTTCCGCCGAGATGCTCAAGCTGGGCGCGCACGCGCCGCAGATACGCGCCGCCGTTCGCACCGGCGACACCTCGCAAACCGAGCGCGCCATGATGCGGCGGACGCCGCCGCACATCCTGGTGACCACGCCCGAGTCGCTCTATCTACTGCTGACCAGCGGGTCGGGCCGCGAGATGCTGCAGAGCGTGCGCACGGTCATCGTCGACGAGATTCATGCCGTGGCGCAAACCAAGCGTGGTGCGCACCTGTCGCTCACGCTCGAGCGGTTGTGCGCGAATGCTTCCCAGCCCGTACAGCGCATCGGGTTGTCGGCGACGCAGAAGCCGATCGAAGAAGTGGCCAGGTTCCTGGTCGGTGCTGGGAAAGTGGTGCCACGTGAGGGCGGAAGCGATTCGCGCGACCCTCAGGGCGCCCTGGACCTCGCCTTTGCTCGCGAATCGCGACGATCTTTCCCGGGCACGGCTGGTACGACCATCGTGAACTCGGGTCACGTTCGCGAGCGGGACATCAACCTGGTGATGCCCGGCGCGCCGCTCGAAGCGGTGATGTCGGGCGAGGTCTGGGCGACGGTGTACGACCAGCTCGCCAACCTCATCAACGAGCACCACACGACGCTGATCTTTGCCAACACGCGCCGCATGGTGGAACGCGTCTCGCGCCACCTGGCCGAGCGGCTCGGCGAGGAAAACGTCGCGGCCCACCACGGTTCCCTGTCGAAGGAGACCCGCTTCGATGCCGAACAGCGCCTCAAGGCGGGCAAGCTCAAAGTCATGGTGGCCACGGCGTCGCTCGAGCTGGGCATCGACATCGGTGACGTGGAGCTGGTCTGCCAGCTCGGCACGCCGCGCAGCATTTCGGTGTTCCTGCAGCGTGTGGGCCGCGCCAACCACTCCGTCAGCGGCGTGCCCAAGGGCCGCATCTTCCCGTCGAGCCGCGACGAGCTCATCGATTGCACCGCGCTGCTCGACTCTGTGCGCCGCGGGGAGCTCGACCGCCTGCACATCCCCGAGCATCCGCTCGACGTGCTCTCCCAGCAGATAGTCGCAGAAGTGTCCGCGCGCGAATACGGTGAGGACGAGCTTTTCGCGCTTATGCGCGGCGCGTATTCGTATCGCAACCTCGATCGCCAGGACTTCGACGCCGTCGTGCGCATGCTCGCCGAGGGCATCGACACCAAGCGCGGACGGCGTGGCACCTACCTGCATCGCGACGCCGTCAACAAACGCCTGCGCGGACGCAAGGGCGCGCGGCTCACGGCCATCACCTGCGGCGGCGCCATCCCCGACAACGCCGACTACCAGGTCATCCTCGAGCCCGCCGGCACTTTCGTCGGGACGCTGAACGAGGACTTTGCCATCGAGAGTCTCGCGGGCGACGTGTTCCAGCTCGGCAATACCAGCTACCGCGTTCTGCGCGTGGAGGCGGGCCGCGTCCGCGTGGAGGACGCCAAGGGACAGCCTCCGTCCATTCCGTTCTGGCTGGGGGAGGCGCCGGCGCGTACCGATGAGCTGAGTGCATCGGTCTCGCGGCTGCGCGCGGACATCGAGGCGCTGCTGCCGGAAGTCACCGCCGAGACGGTTGCGTCCGCCATCGACAGCGTCGCGGAGCGCTACCACCTGCCGCGGCCGGCCGCGCAGCAGCTCGTGGAATATCTCGCGGGCGCCAAGGCGGTGCTCGGCAAGCTGCCCACGCTGCAGACGCTGGTATTCGAGCGCTTCTTCGACGAGTCCGGCGGCATGCAGCTCATCATCCACGCGCCTTACGGAGCGCGCATCAACCGCGCCTTCGGCCTGAGCTTGCGCAAGAAGTTCTGCCGCACCTTCAACTTCGAATTGCAGGCGGCGGCCACTGAGGACGCGATCGTGCTGAGCCTCGGTGAAACGCACAGCTTCGAGCTCGCGAGTGTCGCGCGCTTCCTCAACAGCAAGACGGTCGAAGACACGCTGATCCAGGCCATGCTCGATTCGCCCATGTTCACGGCGCGCTGGCGCTGGAACGCCAGTATCTCGCTCGCCATCAGGCGCTCGTCCGGCGGCAAGCGCACGCCGCCGCAGATCCAGCGCATGGCGTCCGAAGACCTGATCGCGGTGCTGTTCCCCGACCAGATCGCCTGCGCCGAGAATCTCAGCGGTCCGCGCGAGATCCCCGACCACCCGCTGGTCAAGCAGACGCTGCACGACTGCCTGCACGAGGCCATGGACATCGACGGTCTCAAGAACCTGCTCACCGGTCTCGAGACCGGCGCCATCGAGGTGGTGCCGCGCGACCTGCCGCAGCCGTCGCCGCTCGCCGCCGAGATCCTCACGGCGCGGCCATATTCCTATCTCGACGATGCGCCGCTCGAAGAGCGACGTACCAATGCCGTCGCGCAGCGGCGCTGGCTCGACCCGGAAACCGCGGCCGACATGGGCAAGCTCGATCCGGCCGCAATTGCGGCCGTGCGCGAGCAGGCGTGGCCGGATGTGACCAATGCGGACGAACTGCACGACGCCATGCATGCCATGGGCGTCATCACGGACGAAGAGGGCACGCGCGCGAACTGGACACGCTGGCTCGACGAGCTCATCGCCGCGAATCGCGCCACGCGCCTGACTACCGTTGACACCGCTGGCGCATCGCACACCTTCTGGGTCTGCGCCGAGTGCCTGCCGCTCATCACCGCGGTGTATCCGGTCGCAACGCTCGACCCGCATATCCGCGCGCCCGCCGACAAGGCCGACAAGCACTGGATGCGCGAAGAGGCCATCACCGACGTCGTGCGCGGACGCCTGCAGGGTCTCGGGCCGGTCACCGCGCGCGAGCTCGCCGCCTCGCTGGCGCTGGCACCAGCGGAGATCGGTGTCGCGCTGGTGGAGCTCGAGAGCGAGGGCTTCGTGCTGCGCGGACGCTTCACGGCGGACGCAAGCTCTGCCGAATCCATCCGCGAGGGCGACGCGACGCTCGAGTGGTGCGAGCGACGCCTGCTGGCGCGCATCCATCGCTACACCATCAAGACGCTGCGTGCGGAGATCGAGCCCGTGTCGGGCGCGGATTTCATGCGCTTCCTGTTCGAGTGGCAGGGCATCACCAGGCATCCCAGGCCCGAGGGCGTGGAAGCGCTCGACGCCGTCCTCAAACAACTCGAGGGCTACGAAGTGCCGGCGGCCGCGTGGGAAAGCGACGTGCTGGCCGCGCGGCTGCACGATTACGATCCGCATTGGCTCGACAGCCTGTGCCTCTCGGGTCGCGCGCTCTGGGCGCGCCTGCAGCCGAGCAAGTCCATGTCGGCCGCGCCCGTGCGTACCACGCCCATCGCCCTGGTCACGCGCCGCAACTGGTCGCTGTGGAACCAGCTCGCGGCCGAGCCGCGCGGCGAGATGCAGCTGTCGCACGGCGCGCGCGCGCTGCATGACTATCTACGCGAGCATGGCGCATCGTTCTTCGACGACATGGTCAGCGGCACCACGCTGCTGCGATCCCAGGCGGAAACCGCGCTGGGCGAGCTGGTGTCGGCGGGACTCGTGAATGCGGACAGCTACTCGGGCCTGCGCGCGTTGCTCATCCCCTCCGACAAGAAGCGCCAGCTCGTGGCGCGGCGCCGGCGCGTGGCGTTGTTCGGTCTCGAGGATGCCGGCCGCTGGAGCCTCATTCGTAAATCCAGGGCGCAGAACGACAACGAAGGGCTCGAACAGGTCGCCGAGATCCTGCTGCGCCGCTACGGCGTGGTGTTCCGCAAGGTGCTCGAGCGCGAGGCCGACTGGCTGCCCCCGTGGCACGCACTGCTGCGCGTGTTCCGACGGCTGGAAGCGCAGGGCAAGATCCGCGGCGGCCGCTTCGTCGCCGGCGTGAGCGGCGAGCAGTACGCGCTGCCCGACGCGGTGTCCGCCATGCGCGCGGTGCGCAAGCAGGAAGCGCGTGGCGACCTCGTGTCGCTGAGCGCGGCGGATCCGCTCAATCTCACCGGCATCGTCACGCCCGGAGCGCGCGTACCCGCGCTCACCAACAATCGCGTGCTGTATCGCGATGGCGTGCCCGTGGCGGTGCGGGCGGGCGGGCAATCCGACTTCCTGGTGGAGATGGAGCCGGGCAGGGAATGGGAAGCGAGACAGGCATTGCTGCGGAAGAATCTCGCCCCCGCGTCGACCCGTCTGACCTGACGAGGTCACGCGCCGTGCCGCGACGCCGAGGCGCAGTCCCTCGCCCCGCGAGATGCCGCGCCCCGACCGGTTCTCAGGCGCCGAGCTTCTGCATCAGCTCTTCGCCCTTGGCCTTCGCGGCGCGTGCGCGGCGCACGGCATCGGCCACCATGCCGGAATTGAACTCCGCGCCAGCCTCGGCCCAGGACGACTTGAGCGCTTCGAAGTCCGTCTTGGCGGTTTCGAACCCCGCCTTGTCCAGGCCCTTGGGGAGCTTCCGCGTTTTCGTGAGTGAATCGACCTTGGCCTGGAGCTTCGTGACCATGTCCGGCACGCGGGTGTTGAGGTCGGTCCATTCCTGCTGCGCAGCCGCGAGCATTTCCTCGGCGTCCGCCTTCTTCTTCGCCACGGTGTCCTTGAGCGCTGCGATGCTCGATCTGACGTTTGGCGTCTGCATCATGACGGCCTTGTAGTTCTTGCTTGCGAGCTCGCCCTTGAGCCTCGCGACGGATTCCTCGACGCCCCGCAGATCGTCCGCGGCATATTTCTCGGCGTCTCCCTTCAACGAGGACAGAGAGGCTTCGACCTGCGCGACGGCTTTCTCGGCCGGTTCCTTCTGGTTTGCGCAGGCGGTCAGCACCAGGGCAGCGGCGACGGCCAGCAATTTCATCGAGCGCATGGAATTCTCCTTGTTGGTCCGCGGTCCCCACCGCGCGAGCGCGGCGAGTATGTTACGCGCGTCGGGCACCATCTATCGGCGAAGGCCGACGCCTAACTTGGACTCGATGCTGCGCCGCGATTGCTAGCGCGCCGCCCGTGGCTGCCCGGATGGGCAGGTGCCACCGACTCAGAAGGGAAACGACGCGCCGTTGTTGTCTGGATCGGCCTGCGACTGCAGTACCCGGAAGTACACGCGACGGCTGGGGTGATCCTTGTGCGAGATGTACACCACGGCGTAGCGCTCGTCCCCGAGATCCTGGAACTCGTGCGGATCGGCATCCCAGCCAGGGTAGTGGGTGCGCAGCCAGCGCGCGATGGACCGGTCGATCATGAGTTCGCTGGTGGCGACGATGCGCACCGCGGTGTCGAAAGACCCGCCCGGCACCGACGGGTTCGGCATGTCGATCTGCGCCTGGGCGACGCCAATGCCTAACAAGGTAATGGCTGCGAGACGGCTGAAGATATTCATGAACACCCCCTTCGCGGGCAATAGATCACAGCCCCGGAAGGGGCGTCAACCTCAGCTCACGCCCACCCGCCTGGCGCCCTGTGTGAACAGGGCTTCGGCTTCGGGCGAGCAGCGGAACGCCGCGAGAAAGTCCGCCAGCCGGTAATTGGGCACGCGCGCCCGTATCTTGGCCGTGTACTCGTTGGCCTCGTCCACCCGCCCGGCGAGGCCGAGGGCGATGGCTGCGATGGCCGAGATGTGCTGGTGCGCGTTGGGTCGGGCAGCCGCCTTGATGCCGAAGTCCGCGGCCTCCTCGTACCGGCCGAGGCGGGCGAGCGCCATGCAGCGCGCCCCGAGGAACGCGAACAGCAGCGGATCGAACGGCGAGAGCAGCCGTGCGTGATCGGTGAACGAGATCGCGGCGTTCGCGTCGCCCGATTGCGAGTGCACGAAAGCCAGCGTGTAGTGGCCGCCCGCGTAGTTAGGGCTCAGGTCCACGGCGCGTTCGAGCTCGTGCACGGCCTGGTCCTGGCTGCCGCGCAGCCACAGCGCGCGGCCCATGGCCCAGTGGGCGGTGGGGTCGCGGTCGTCGGCCATCAGGCTGCGGCCCGCGGCGTCGAAGGCGCGATCGATTTCGGGGCCGGCCTTCTTCCAGCCGAGAAACGCGTTCTGGAAATGCGCGAACGACAGCCCTGCATAGGCGCGCGCGAACGTGGGGTCGAGCTCCACGGCCTGCGCGAAATACTGGCGCGCATTCTCGTTGTCGGTCTTGCTGAAACGGTACATGTGCCAGAGGCCGCGGTGATGGGCTTCCCACGCGTCAAGCGAGCTCGGCGGCTTCAGGATCGCGCGGTTGCGCTCGACCATTTCGATCTCGTGGGCCACCGAGGCGACGATGCGGTTGCCGATCTCGTCGAGCACGTCGAGCGCGTCGTCGAGCTTCTCGTCGAACACTTCGTTCCAGACGATGCGGGCGGTACGCGTCTCGACGAGCTCCGCGCTCACGTGCATCTTGCGCCCGGTTCCCGACGAATGATTGCGGCGCACCGTGCCACTGACCACGTAGTCGACGTTGAGCATGCGTCCGGCTTCTTCGGGCCCGATGGCGCGGTCGCGCAACGCGAAAGTGCTGCCCTGTGCGATGACGAACAGACTGCGCAGTTTGGCGAGGCGCGTGGTGACGTCGTAAGCCAGCGCGTCCCCGGCGCCGCCCCGCCGGTTCGCGTCGGCCGAGAGCTCCATGAACGGCATGACGGCGATGGATGCGCGACGCGACGAGGCAGGCGTATCGGGCGCGAAGCGCTTCACCTCGGCGACCCCGGCGCTCGCGAGCTCGGTCGAGGTGCCTGTCGCGATGACCACCATGGGCTCGCTACCCGTGGCCACCTTGGTGCGCGCGGTGCGCCACAGCGCGCGCAACGGTGCACTGTCGAGACCATCGGCTTCGAACATCCTGCTGGCCGTGACCAGGTGCGCCTCGCCTTCGGCCACGCGCCCCTGGCGCGCGAGTGAATCGAACAGGATCCCGTGCGCCTGCCGGTCGAAGGGCGAGAGCCGCAGCCATTCATCGAGATAGGGTGCGGCCTGCTCGGGCGGCAGATCGCGCGAGAGATTCTCGAGCAGCACGTTCTGGATGCCGCGGAATCGGCGGCGTTCGGCCGTGATCCACGCGTCGAACATGGGGCTGCGCGCTATCTCCAGGCCTTCGAGCAACTCTCCGCCGAATAAACCGGCCAGGGCCTGCTGCTGTGGCGCGCCTAACTTCTTGATGCCGTGCTCGGGCGCATGCGTGACCGCAAGCGTGTCGACGAAGCAGTCGGTGAGATCGAGCCGCAGGGTGTTGCCGTCGGCGATGACGCGCTTGCGCCCCTTCTCGTCGACCAGCCCGCGGATCTTCGACAGGCACCAGCGCAACTCGCCGCGCGGGTCGTTGGGAACATCCCAGAGCAACTCGCAGATCTGGGAGCGGGTGACCGGCCGGGTGGCGAGCACCAGATACCCCAGCAGCGCACGCACTTTGCGCGAGGCCGGAAGCGTGAGTACCTCGCCGCCACGCGAAAGTTCCAGCGTGCCGAGCAGACGAAATCGCAACGATTCCACGGACTTTCCCACGCTCTTTACCACGCTCGCCTCGTACCTTGCCTGTCGTCCATTTCGAGGAGGGAAACCATGAATCTCAGCTTGTCGCGAAACGCACGTCCCGAATTGCGGGTGAGCCAAGCGCATCAGCAGTCCGCCTGGGCGAGCGGCGATTATGCCGTCGTCGGCAATGCGTTGCAGATCGTCAGCGAGGAACTCTGCGATTCCGTGAATTTGTGCCAGGAGCAGCGCGTGCTCGACGTGGCGGCCGGCAATTTTCACGCTGCACTGGCGGCGGCGCGCCGCTGGTGTGACGTGACGGCCACGGATGTCCCCTCCGATCTCACGCGCCGCAGCCGGCAGCGCATCGAGGCCGAGTCGGTGGGGGTGCGCTTCGCCGATGGCGATGCCGAGGCGTTGCCTTTCGGCGATCAGAGTTTCGACGCCGTGATGTCGTCATTCGGCGCCATGTTCGCCGTGGACCAGGAGCGCGCCGCGTCCGAGATGGTCCGCGTGTGCCGCCGCGGCCATCGCATCGGCCTCGCCAACTGGACCCCGGATGGTTTCGTCGGCCAGCTGTTCGACCTGCTGGCGCGCTTCGCGCCCGCGGGTGGCGCCGCGGGACGCGCGTCCTGCGCGTGGGGGACGCGGGAGCGGCTGCAGGAGTTGTTTGGTGTCTACGGACACGTGGACAGCGACGTGAAGAACGTGGCCTTCCGCGCGCGTACGCCCATGGACTGGGTGGACAAGCTGCGCGCCACCTACGCGCCGGTGCTGCGCGCCTTTGCCGTGCTGGATGCCGACGGCAAACGCGATCTGCGCGCGCAGATGCTCTCGTTGGTGAGCGAGTTCAATCGCGCCAAGGACTCGAGCATGGTGGTGGATGCTCAGTACCTGGAAGTGGTCGTATTGCGGCGCTAGCCGCACCGCGGGCCATCGAAAAAGGCGGCAGAAATAGTGGGGTGACTACGGGAAAAAAGGAGTACCGTGGACCCTGGCTTGTGATCTAGTCCTGACCTCCCTGGGCCCCGCGTCGTCCGACGCCACTGCGGCCAGAGTCGCCACCGCAAAGCACTCGCGTCCCCACCCAAGGAGTGTCCATGGCCAGCATTTATGTCGGCAATTTGCCGTTTTCGGCGACCGAGGCCACCCTCCGCGATCTGTTCGCGAGCCATGGATCCGTCGAGTCCGTCTCGCTGATACTCGATCGCGAGACCGGCAAGCCGCGCGGTTTCGGTTTCGTGCAGATGTCGGAGCAGGATGCCGACAAGGCTATCTCCGCCTTGAATGGCACGGACTTCGGTGGTCGCCCGCTCAAGGTGAACGCTGCGCAGGAGCGGCAACGCACCGGCGGCTCGGGCTATGGGCCAAGGCGCGGCCGTTAGGCCGCCATGCTGCGGCTCAATTTCACGACGCTGCGCGGAGATTGCCCGACGCTCATGCTCGCACCCTGCGTGCGCTTTTCCGCGGATGGCACGCTGCGCGGACCTGACAACTACGTGATCGCGCGGTGTCTCGAGGGCCGCTGGCAGGTAGGTGGGCGGCTGCATCGCGAGCTCGCCTGCGAAGGTCCGGTACGGTTGCGCCTCACGCTCGAGGAGCACCAGCCCCCGCGAATGCTGGGGCCTTTTCGCGAAGTACATACACGGGGCGGCGTCCTTTATGCGGACGATGCCTGTCTCAATATTCCGGTTCCGGGGAGCACGCCCGTGAAGAAGGGCGATCGCTCGCCCTTCAGCGTGACATTCGAAGGAGGTTTACATGCAGAAACGTAATTTCAACCAGGCAAAGAAGCAGCGCGAAGCCACGCGCAAGGCGCGTCAGCAACGCAAGCTGGATCGCAAACATTCGCGAGGCGCCGAGCCCGGCACCGAGCCCGGCACCGAGCCCGGCACCGAGCCCGGCACCGAGCCAGGCACCGAGCCCCAGACCGAGCCGACTTCTGAAACCGGGCCCAAGCTCGACCAATGAAGTTTGCCTATTCGAAAGCGGGTAACGGTCGCAGCCAGATGCGCGAGCGTCAGCGCCGTGACCGCGCGCGCACGCCGATTCTGCGGGCGCGGTTTCCGCAGTTCGGGGCATTGCGCCTGGAGTTCGATTTCCGGGACGCCGGACCATTCACACCTGCGCCGCAGGTGGCCGTACTGCATCCGCCAGCGCCGGCGTATTTCGTTTTCCCTTGCCCCTACTCGGATTGCGACGGCGAGTTCGATCTCACCTCGGCCATCGACACCATGGCCAGCGAAGATCAGCAGCAATGTGAAGGGCAGATGCGTTGCGCGGGGCATCGCAGCTTCGAAGGCAGTGCCGGCATGCCTTGCGCACTCACGCTCGAGTTCCAGGTGGCCGCGAAGAACGACTGAGTTCAGGCGTCGTCGGTCGGGTCCAGCATCTGGTCGAGCCGCTCGGGATGCTTGTTGAGCTCGGTGGGCTCGTTGGTCTTCTGGTCCGGCGCCGGCTTCTCCGGTTCGCTCTTTTTCTTTTCGCTGAAGGCGCTGCGCGCCCAGAGCCCGACGATCACGGCGCCGATCAACACGATCAGTAGCATCCGACCCATGTGACCTCCTAGAAGGCGCTCTTCACCGCGCCGCCGTCCACACGCAGCGCGGCGCCCGTGGTGGCGGAAGCCAGTGGACTCGCTACATACGCCACCATCGCGGCTACCTCGCTGGTGGTCGCGAAGCGTTTGATCAGGGAAGTGGGCCGCACCGACGCGAAGAATTCTTTCTCGAACTCCTCGGCGGACTTGCCTTGCTCCTTCGCCAGCGCATCGACGAAGTCGCCCACGCCACGCGATCGCGTGGGCCCGGGCAACACGCTGTTGACGGTGATGCCGGTGCCCGCGACCAACTCGGCGATACCGCGCGCGACGGAAATCTGCGCGGACTTGGTCATGCCGTAGTGGATCATCTCGGCCGGTATGTGCATGCCGCTCTCGCTCGAGATGAAGATGATGCGTCCCCAGTTCGCGCGCCGCATCGCGGGCAGCACGAGCCGCGCGAGACGCGCGCCCGACAGCACGTTTACTTCGAAGAAGCGGCGCCAGTCGGCATCCGGGATGTCCTCGAACGGCTTGGGTTCGAAGATGCCGAGGTTGTTCACGAGTATCTCGATGCCCGGATACGTGCGTACCAGCGCCTCCGCGGTGGCGGCATCCGCGAGGTCGCCGGCAAAGCCCAGTGCCTCGCTACCCGTCGCCTTCCTGATCAGCGCGATCGCCGCATCCACCGCAGGCTGCTTGCGTCCGTTGACGATGACGCGCGCCCCTTCGGCGGCCAGGGTCTCGGCGATGGCATAGCCGATGCCCGCGGTGCTGCCGGAGACGAGCGCGAGTTTTCCGTTGAGACTTAAATCCATGGTGAACGATCCATAGTCAAGACACGCCTGATCGTGGGTGAAGCCAGGCTGGCATTGTGCGCGCACGCGACCGGGGAGGAATATACCCCGCATGAGACTTGCACCGTTTCTGCTGGACCACTGGCTGGCCGCCCACGAGTTCGCCGAGCCGCCCATCCGCCACAACCTCGCATCGAGCACGGGGCCGCAATGGACGATGGGCGAACTGCTGGATATCGGCGGCGATGTAGCCCGCCGCGAGATCGAGGCGCTCAAACTTTCCTACGCGCCGCCGCAGGGCAGTGCGCGGCTGCGCGAGCGCATCGCCTCATTGCATGGCGCGCAACCCGGTGACGTGGTCGCGATGACGGGCGCCTCCGAAGCGCTGGTTGCGCTCTGCTGTCATTTCGCGGAGCGGGAGAAAGCGGGCAACCTGGTATTGCCGCAACCTTGTTACCCGGCCGTGCCGGTGCTCGCGCGGGCGTGGGGCCTCGGCGTGCGGCACTACGCGCTCGATGCGGCGAACGGCTTCATTCAAACCGCCGAAACCGTGCTTGCTGCCGTGGATGCCGAGACGCGCGCGGTCTTCGTGAACTCGCCTCACAACCCCACGGGCTCGGTGATGCACACCACCGAGCAACGCAAACTGGCCGAGGCGCTCGCCGCAAGAGGCATCCCGCTCATCGTCGATGAGGTGTACCACCCGCTCTATTTCTCCGGTGACCTGCCGACTGCCGCACCGCTGCCCAACACCATCGTGCTCGGCGATTTCGCCAAGGCGCTGTCGATCCCCGGGCTGCGGATCGGTTGGCTCATAGACCGCGATGTGCGGCGCCGCGAGGCGCTAATCGATGCGCGCAGCTACTTCACCATTTCAGGGTCGCCGCTCACCGAAGCACTGGGCGCGCTCGCGCTGAGCCATGCACCCGCCATCCTCGCAAGGTTGCGCGCGGTGGCCACCGCCAATCTCGCGCTGCTCACGAAATTCATGCACGAGCACCGCGACCAGCTCGAGTTCACGGCGCCTGCCGGCGGTACCACCTGCTTTCCGCGATGGCGCGATGGTCGCGACGCCCGGCCGCTCTGCGTGAACCTAGCGAAGGCCGGCGTGCTGGTGGCGCCGGGCGACTGCTTCGACGCGCCGGCGCACATGCGCATCGGCTTCGGGGCGCAGCGCGCGGGGTATGCCGATGCGCTGTCGATCTTCGGCGAAGTCCTCGCTGCACCGGCAAGCCCGTAACGCATTTCCCACGGCCTCTCCCACGCCCGCTTCCACGGGCCGGCCTCATCGTGCGCTCCTCGAATACCGGAGCCCACATCATGTTCAAGCGTTCTTTGATCTTCCTGTACGGCGTCGTGAGCTACGCCGTGTTCTTTGCCACCTTTCTCTATGCCATCGGCTTCATCGGGGACTTCGGTGTGCCGACCACGCTCGATGGCGCGCCGCAGCGTCCCTTGCCATCGAGCCTGGCGGTGGATCTCGGGCTGCTGGCGTTGTTCGCGCTTCAGCACAGCATCATGGCGCGCCCGGCGTTCAAGCGATGGTTCACGCGCATGATCCCCGAGTCCGCCGAGCGCAGCACCTACGTGCTCGCCTCCAGCCTTGCACTCATCGCCATGTTCTGCGCCTGGCAGCCGCTGGGCGGGCTGGTGTGGAGCGTTACCGACGGTGTGGCGCGCGGCGCCATCTGGGGCGCGTATGCCTTCGGCTGGGTGCTGGTGCTGCTGGCCACCTTCCTCATAAACCACTTCGACCTGTTCGGGTTGCGCCAGGTGTGGCTGCAGCTGCGCCGCAAACCGTACACCCACCTCGCGTTCAACACGCCGTCACTCTACAAGCTCGTGCGGCACCCGCTGTACGTAGGGTGGCTGTTCGTGTTCTGGTCGACGCCGGTGATGACGTTGTCGCACCTGCTGTTCGCCATCATGACCACGGGTTACATCCTGATCGCGATACGGTTCGAGGAACGAGACCTGCTGGCGGCACATCCGGAGTATCGCGACTATCGTGCGCGTGTCCCGATGCTGGTCCCGTTCGCGCGCAAGCGTTCGCGCACTGATGCGTTCGTCCGCCCACACTCTCACTACTGACGAAGCCGCGAGGGCAGATCGCTCCCGCCCTTTCTGTGGTCCCCCGGGTACGGCACACTCGACGGGTTGGCCAACCCGGGAGAGATCATGGAACCGACTCAGACGTCAAAGCCGCCCAGGTCGTACTGGGTGATTTCAATACTCGCGCTCGCGTGGATGTTGCTAGGCGTCATGGCCTGGACATTCGACCTGATGACCGATGAAAAGGCGCTGGCAGCAATGAGTGAGCCGCAGCGCCAACTGTACGCCGCCCGGCCGGGATGGCTGTTCGGTGTGTATGCCGTGGCCATCTTCAGCGGCTTGCTGGGTGTCATAGGGCTGCTGATTCGCAAGCGTTGGGCCATCACGGCCCTGGCGTTGTCGCTGGTCGCCATCATCATCCAGTTCGGCTACACGTTCCTCGGCATGGACGCGATTGGATTGCTAGGCCCGGGTGAGGCCCTGCCATTCCCGACAATCATCTTCGCCATCGGTGCGGCGCTGCTGTGGTTCGCAAGTCGCTCGCGGCGATCGGGCTACATCGGCTGAGCGAAGTAGCTGGCCCGACAATGAAAAAGGCCGCCTCTTGGAAGAAGAGGCGGCCCTGGTTTCGTCAGCTATCGTGAATCAGTCTTCGATGAGGAAGCTGCGCAGTTGCTCACTTCTCGATGGGTGGCGCAATTTCCGCAGCGCCTTCGCTTCGATCTGACGGATGCGCTCGCGCGTCACGTCGAACTGCTTGCCCACTTCTTCCAGCGTGTGGTCGGTGTTCATGTCGATACCGAACCGCATCCGAAGCACCTTGGCTTCACGCGGGGTCAGTTGCGCAAGTACCGAGTGAGTGGTTTCGCGCAGGGACTCCATGGTGGCCTGGTCGATCGGGGACGCGACGGAGGTGTCCTCGATGAAGTCGCCCAAGTGTGAGTCCTCGTCGTCGCCGATCGGCGTTTCCATCGAAATGGGTTCTTTCGCGATCTTGAGGACCTTGCGCACCTTGTCCTCGGGCATCTCCATGCGCACGGCCAGTTCTTCCGGCGTCGGCTCGCGGCCCATCTCCTGCAGCATCTGCCGCGAGATGCGGTTCAGCTTGTTGATGGTCTCGATCATGTGCACGGGGATACGGATCGTGCGCGCCTGGTCGGCGATCGAACGCGTGATGGCCTGGCGGATCCACCACGTGGCGTACGTGGAGAATTTGTAACCGCGGCGATATTCGAACTTGTCCACGGCCTTCATGAGGCCGATGTTGCCTTCCTGGATGAGGTCGAGGAACTGCAGGCCGCGGTTCGTGTACTTCTTCGCGATCGAGATCACGAGGCGCAGGTTGGCCTCGACCATCTCCTTCTTCGCGCGTCGGGCCTTGGCTTCGCCGATCGAGACTTCACGGTTGATCTCTTTAATGTCCGTGATCGTGAGGTGATAAGTCTTCTCGAGCGTCTCCAGCTTTTCCTGGCGGCGCGAAATTTCGTCCTGCAGGCGGCCCATTGCCGCCGACCACTTCTTGCCGCCCTTGACCTGCTTCTGCAGCCAGCGGTTCGAGGTTTCGTTCTTCGGGAACGAGAGGATGAATTCCTTGCGCGGCATGCCGGCATCGCGCACGGCAATGATCATGATCTCCTTCTCGAGCTGGCGGATCTCGTTCACGCCGTGGCGCAGGTTCTGGATCAGCGCCTCGAACATGCGCGGCGCGAGCTTGAGCTCCATGAACTCGTCGGAGAGCTTCTTGCGGATCTTGAGCGTCTTGGGATCTTTGGCGCCCAGCTTTTCGATGTGCGAGAGCACGTTCGCGTGGTGCTTGGCCACCGCCGCGAAGCGGCGCGCCGCTTCCTCGGGATCCGGACCGGTGTCGACGGCTTCCTCTTCGGCGCCTTCGCCCTCTTCGGCTTCCTCCTCCTCACCCTCGGCCTTCTCTTCGGTCGCGGCGGGTGCCAGATCCATCTTGGTGGGATTCTGGGGCTGCGCGATGACGTCGGGGGCGTTGGGGTCGATGAAGCCGACGATCAGGTCGACCAGGCGAGCGCCGCCCGTCTTCACGGGCTCGTATGCCTTCAATAGATAGTCCGCCGTCGACGGGTAGTTGGACAGGGCGAGGCGCACGGCGTCCAGGCCTTCCTCGATGCGCTTCGCGATGCGGATTTCGCCTTCGCGCGTCAGCAGCTCGACCGTCCCCATCTCGCGCATGTACATGCGCACCGGGTCGGTGGTGCGGCCGAGCTCGGCGTCGAGCGCCGCCAGCGCGGCGGCGGCTTCTTCGATCGCTTCTTCATCGGTGGGCGCGGACGGTTCGGGCGCGAGAATGCTCTCGTTGTCCGGCGCCTTCTCGTACACCGGGATGCCCATGTCATTGATGGTGTTGACGATCTCTTCGATCTGTTCCGGATCGACGATCTCGGACGGCAGGTGGTCGTTCACCTGCGAATAGGTGAGGTAGCCCTGTTCCTTGCCGCGCGCGATCAGCAGCTTGAGCTGCGACTGGCGCTCTTCGGGCAGCACATTGCGACGGGCAGGCATATTGATGAGCTCGGCGGCGCCCTTCTTGCCCTTGGTCTTGGTATCGGCAGGCGCGGCTGTTTGCGCCGCGGCAGCGGCCGCGCGAGCAGCCGCGAGCTTCTGCGCGGGCTTGAGGTCGACGACCTTGCCCTTGGCATCGGCGGCGGCGGCCGCGGTCTTCTCGGGAGCTTTGCCCTTGGTCAACGGTTTCTTCACTTCGACGTGTTTCTCGACATGTTTGGCCTTCTCTTTCGAATGAGCCTGGGCCGCAACTGGTTTCTCTTTGGACGGATGGGCAGCAGCCGCAGCCTTGGACGCATGGGCGGCTTTCTTGGGCGGCAGCTTCTTCGAGGCAGGTACAGCGGGGCGCTTGTGCTTCTGTGTCATGAGGTTCCGTACGCCTGAGCGTAATGGGGTCACCGCCGTGGAGTTCACGGTGGGACCAAGGTGGCTTGCGCGAAAGGGGGCGCATTCTACGCAAGTGACGCTGGCTTGACAAAGCGAAAACCGCCAGCGCGTCAACGACTTCCGTACGTCTTGGACTCTCCGGTCAACGCAAGATTCGGGCCAAAGGGGTCGGCGGCCCGAAATATTTAACGGCCGGGCGGGCCCTCGCCTGAGGCATTCCCCGGGGCGTTATGGGTGCCTCTGCTCTTGGCCTGGTGAATGGTGACATTCAACTCCTTGAGCTCGGCGCGCTCATCGTCATTGAGCTCGCCTTTGGCCATCAGTTCATCGAGGCGCCGAAGCGTAGGTTCAAGGGACAGTTTTTCAATCGCGGCCGCGAGCTCCAGCGACGCGGACATCTCGTCGTGGCCGAGCAGTTCCTCGGCTGCCAGCGCCTGCAGGCGGGGCGCCTCTGGACGGTCCCGCCATCGTTCGAGGAGCTGGCCGGTGTGAGCGGCGGGCTCGGTTTGCAGCTGGTCGATGAGCTCGAACAGAAAGCGCGCTCCGGCGTCGTCGTTCATCTCGAGTTGCGTGAGCTGCGCGCCACTCACGCGCTGCGCGGCCGCCGGGAAGTGCACCAGCAGTTTCACCGCCTTGGTGATCAGTCCTTTGCCGCCGCCGCCATCGCGGGGACGGGGCGGGGCCCGGCGCTGGCCCCCGGACGGGAGGCCGGCTTCACGGGCGGGGTCTCCGCCCGACAGATGGTTGCCCCGGTTATCTGTCACTTCGTTGAACCACAATTGGTTCAATCTAGCCGGAGAAAGCTTGATCGACTCGGAAAGCCGATCAATCAGCAGATCACGGTACACTCCCGGGGCCACCTTGGTAACCAGTGGGCGCGCCAATTCGGCGAACTGGGCGCGACCGTCGGCGTGTGAAAGCTCGGCCTGCTCGCCCAGCGCCTGGGTCATGTACTCCGACAGCGGCAGGGCGCCGTCGAGGCGTTTTTCGAATTTCTCGCGGCCTTCCTCGCCGACCAGCGAGTCGGGGTCATGACCTTCGGGCAGGAACAGAAAACGGATCTGCCGACCTTCGCGCGCCTCGGGCAGTGCGTTGTTCAGCGCGCGCCAGGCCGCGGCGCGACCCGCCTTGTCGCCGTCGAAGCAGAACACGACTTCGCTGACGAGCTTGAAGATCCGGCGCAGGTGCTCCGGAGTGGTCGCCGTGCCGAGCGTGGCCACCGCATAGGTGATGCCCGCCTGGTGCAGGCGCGCCACGTCCATGTACCCCTCGACCACCATGAGCCGGCGCAGGGTGACGCGTGACTGACGCACCTCGTACATGCCGTACAGCTCCCGTCCCTTGTGGAACAGCAGCGTCTCGGGAGAGTTCAGGTACTTGGGTTCGCCTTGATCGATGATGCGGCCACCGAAGGCCAGCACCCGGCCCCGCGAGTCGCGGATGGGGAACATCAGTCGGTCGCGGAAGCGGTCGTAGTAGCGATCGAGCGTGCGCGAGTCCGTGCGCTCACGCTCGATGACCAGGCCGCAGTCGAGCAGCACCTTCTTGTCGGCGTCCGCGCTGCCGAAGCGCTTCAGCAGTTCGTTCCAGGAATTCGGCGCGAAGCCGATCATGAATTTCTCGACGGTCTCCGGCGTGAGGCCGCGCTTGCGCGCGTATTCCCGCGCGCGTGCGTCGTTCGGCAGAATGCCGGCGAAGAACTTCGCCGCTTTGAGGTTCATGTCGTACAGCGGCTGCGTACTGCCCACGTTGTCCGCCTGGATGCCGCCGGCCTCGCGCGGCACGTCGAGGCCGAGGCGTCCGGCCAGCTCTTCGATGGCCTCGGGAAACGACAGCTTGTCGTATTCCATGAGAAAGCCGAGTGCGGTGCCATGCGCGCCGCAGCCGAAGCAGTGATAAAACTGCTTTTGCGGGCTCACCCAGAACGAAGGCGTCTTCTCGTTGTGGAACGGGCAGCAGGCGCGGAATTCGCGGCCGGCCTTCTTGAGCTCGACCCGGCTGCCGATGAGCTCGACGATGTCCGCGCGCGCGGTCAGCTCTTCGATGAAGGATTGGGGGATGCGGCCGGCCATGGGCGGGCGATTCTACGCGCCGGGTCCGGCCAACGGCGGCCACCATTGTCCGCGCCCCATCGACGTGACAGATTCAGCGCGTGCAGCGAACCCAAAATTTCGACTTGGTGCTTTCCTTCCCGCAGTGGCAGGGGTCGGGGCGGTCACAGCATTTGCGTCGAGGCGCGATGGCCGCGGCAGAGGTCTGCGGGCGGTACGGTCCGCTGGTGCAGGTGCCGGAAGCGGGTGAAGGCGAAGCCCGCGGCGGAATCAATCGATGGACGGCGATCCTCGAGCAGTTCCGATCGGCTCGCGCGCTACTCGAAGCCCGTCGCCCCCGCCGGATCCTGACCGCGGGTGGAGACTGCTCGTGCGACGTGGCCGTCATCGACTACCTGCGCCGGCAATATCCCGAGCTCACCGTGATCTGGGTGGACGCGCATCTCGATGCGAATACCGCGGAAAGTTCTCCCAGCGGGAATTTTCACGGCATGCCCGTGGCCGCGATCATGGGTGCGGCGCCGGCCGAAATGCGCGCCGACCTCACATCGCCGTTACCGCCGGCCCGATTCCGTTATGTCTCCGCGCACGCCGGCGATCCTGGCGACTGGGATTTCCAACGACAGCATGGGCTGCGTTGGCTGGAGCCGGGCACGCCGGTGTCGGGGCCAGTGCATGTCCACTTCGACCTCGATGTGTTCGACCCGGCCGAGTTCGCGCATCTCGCCTATCTGGATGGAAAGCTTCCGGTCGAAACAGGCGTATCGATGTTGCACACCATTGCGAGGAGCGCCGAACTCGTCGGCTTGACGATCACGGAGTTCGCGCCCGTCGATGAACCCGGTGCGCAAGAGGGCAACCGCATTCTCGAACGATTGTGTGACGCTGCAACGGGTCAGAGCGGCCGCTAGCGCAGTATCGCGACCACCACGAGCAGGCAGAGCACGAGCGCCCCGAGCGCACCGCCGATCACCAGCGGCCAGCGGTGACGCGGGAATCGCCCGAGCTGCCGGCGTTCCGTTTCGATCTTGCGTGAGATGGAGATGCAGAGCAGCGCGATGAGGATCAGCGCGCCGGCGGTGGCGATGCCACGTCCGCCCAATCAACCGCCGAGCTTGGCTTTGATGCGTGCGCCGACGGCGCCCATGTCCGCCTTGCCGGCGGCCTTGCCCTTCACCACGCCCATGACCTTGCCCATGTCCTTGATGGAAGCGGCGCCAGTCGCGGCGATCGCTTCGGCAATGAGCGCGTCGAGCTCCGCATCGGAGAGCTGCGCGGGAAGATAGGGTTGCAGCACCGTGATCTCGGCGTTTTCCTTGGCGACCAGGTCCGCGCGCGCGCCCTTCTCGAAGGCGGCGATGGATTCCTTGCGCTGCTTGATCATCTTCTCGAGCACGGACGTGATCTGCGCGTCGTCGAGCGTGATGCGCTCGTCGACTTCACGCTGCTTGATGGCAGCCTGCAAAAGACGAATGACCGCGAGACGATCCTTTTCGCCGGATCGCATCGCGGTCTTCATGTCTTCGGAGATGCGCTCTTTGAGCGTCATCAGGCGACTCAGCTCGGGCGCGGGCGGGCCGAGTATTCGCGCGGGCTGTTGCGCTTGAGGTGACGCTTCACGGCGGCAGCCTTCTTGCGCTTACGCTCCTGCGTCGGCTTCTCATAGAATTCGCGGCGGCGGAGCTCCGTCAGCACACCCGCTTTTTCACAAGCGCGCTTGAAACGGCGCAGAGCGGCATCGAAATATTCGTTTTCACGTACGCGAACGCTCGGCATCGAAACCTCAACCCTTTGATCTGTCTGGAGTTTTGCCACGACCTGCCTTGAGCAGGGGTGGCGATTCTATAGACGGGTCCCCCAGAAAATCAAAAAAATCTGCAGCGCCCGGCCAAAGATGAGCAATGGGTCTGCTTCCACTCTATATACATGCGCGTCCTCGCCCTCGAATCCTCCTGCGATGAGTCTGCGGTAGCCGTCTACGACGACTCGGCGGGGCTGCTCGCGCACGAGGTCTACAGCCAGGTCGACCTGCACCGCGTGTATGGCGGGGTCGTGCCGGAGCTGGCCTCCCGGGACCACGTTCGCCGGCTGCTGCCCCTGGTTCGCACCGTGATGGCGGATGCCCGGACCGCGCCCCGGGACCTGGATGGCGTGGCCTACACCGCAGGGCCTGGCCTCATCGGCGCGTTGCTCACGGGCGCAGCCCTCGGACGGTCGCTGGCCTTCGCCTGGAACGTGCCCGCCGTGGCCGTGCATCACCTCGAAGGCCATCTGCTCGCGCCGCTGCTCGAGAAAGATCCACCGCCCTTCCCACACGTGGCGTTGCTGGTCTCCGGCGGCCACACCATGCTCATCGACGTGGCGGCGCCCGGCCGGTACGCAGTGCTCGGGGAGACCCGCGACGATGCGGCGGGCGAGGCTTTCGACAAGTCGGCCAAGTTGTTAGGGCTGCCGTATCCCGGCGGGCCCGAGCTCGCGAAACTCGCGGGCGGCGGCCGCGCCGCGCGCTTCAGCTTCCCGCGTCCGATGATCGACCGCGCCGGGCTCGAGTTCAGCTTCTCGGGGCTCAAGACCGCGGTGGCACTCGCGGTAAAGGAGCGCAGCAGCGCCGCGCCGATCGACGACCAGACGCGCGCCGACATCGCCGCCGGCGTACAGGAGGCCATCGTCGAAACGCTCACGGTGAAAACGCTGCGCGCGCTCGAGCAGACCGGATACGAAGCGCTGGTGGTGGCTGGCGGCGTGGGCGCGAACCGACTGCTGCGCGAGCGGTTGTCCACCGCCGTCGCGCGCGTGGGTGCGCGCGTGTACTACCCCCGCATCGAGTTTTGCACCGACAATGCGGCCATGATCGCGGTCGCCGGCATGTCGCGGCTCAAGTCGGGCGCGCGGGAAACGCCCGCGATCCGCGCCCGCGCGACCTGGCTGTTGTCGGATCTCGGGCCTTTGGAACAGGAATCATGAGCAAAGTAACCAGCGGTCCGAAGACCCATACGCTGCCGAGTTCGGCCTCCACGCCCGACAAGGGCGATCGTATCTTCCTGCATGGCCTCGCCGTCGAATGCATCATCGGGTTCATCGAATGGGAGCGCCGCGTCAAGCAGACCATCGTGCTCGACGTCGAGATGCCCGTCGACTGTGCGCGCGCCGCGAGCACCGATGACGTGGCGGATACGCTCGACTACAAGCGGGTCGCCAAGCGGCTCATCGCGTACGTGGAGGCCTCCGAGTTCAAGCTGGTGGAGACGCTGGCGCATCGCACCGCGCTGCTCATCCTCGAGGAGTTCGGCATCGAGTGGGTGCGGTTGTCGATCAACAAGCCGGGCGCGATCCGTCACAGCAAGGACGTGGGGGTAGCGGTGCTGCGCACGCGCGCTGATCTCGTCCCCGCGCAGAACTGACCAGAAGACCGAGCCGTGAACAACCTCAAGCCGGGCCACGCGCGCGTGTTCGTCGCCGCGGGCAGCAATCTCGAGCCGGAGAAACACCTGGCGCGCGCCTGCGCGGAGATCCGGCATTCCTGGCCGGATGCGGTGTTTTCCAAGGCCTATCGGAATGTCGCTGTGGGGTTCGACGGGCCGGACTTCATCAATCTCGTCACGGGCTTCAGTACCGCGCAGCCGCTCGACGCCGTGATCGCGCGCCTGCGCGCCATCGAGACGCAGTGCGGCCGTCCGCGGTTCGCGCCCAAGTGGGCATCGCGCACGATGGATCTCGACGTGCTGCTCTTCGGCGACCGAGTGGAGAAGACCGCGGAGTACACGCTGCCGCGTCCGGACCTGCTGAAGCGGCCTTACATGCTGGGGCCCATGGCCGAGATCGCGCCCGAGGTGGTGCATCCGGTCGAACGCCGGACGGTCGCGGACCTGTGGGCCGCATTCGACCGGGACGGCCACGCGATGAATGCGGTCGATCTGCCGGACGCGTGCGACTAGCTACCAGGCGACGCTGCGTCCGCCGTCGACGGCCAGCACCTGGCCGGTGATGAAGGGCGCGGAAGTCGCGAAGAAGAGCGCCGTGCGCGCGATGTCCTCGGGAGTGCCCATGCGTTTCAGGATGGTGCGCTGGATGATCTTCTCGCGCTTCGACTCGTCGCCGCCCTGCTCGGGCCAGAGCACCGGTCCTGGTGAAATGCCATTCACGCGGATCTCCGGACCCAGCTCCTTCGCGAGCGAGCGCGTGACCATGTGCAGCCCGGCCTTGGCCGCGCAGTAAGTCGTGAAGTGACGCAACGGGCGCAGCGCATGGATGTCGACGATGTTGAGGATGAGTCCGTTGCTCTTGCGCAGTGCGGGCGCGCAGGCCTGAGCGAGGAACAGCGGAACCTTGAGGTTGGTGCCGATCAGGTCGTCGAATGCCTGTGCCGTGATGTCGCCGACGGGGGTTTCGTAGAACGTCGAGGCATTGTTCACGAGCAAGTCGAGGCCGCCGAAGCTGCGAACCACGAATTCCGCGAGAGCCGGAAGTTTGTCGATCTGCAGCAGGTCGGCCTGGAAGCCGGCCGCCGACCGGGGCCGCGAGGCATTCAGCTCGCCGATCAACGCATCCGCCTCCTTGCTGGAGTTGCGGTAGTGGACCACCAGGTTCGCGCCGGCCTCGTGCAGCCGGCGCCCGATGGCCGCGCCCACGCGGCGCGCGCCGCCCGTGATGAGCACGGTCTTGCCCGTTAGACTGCTGTCCCTGTCCTGCATCGCCGCACTCTATGACTTCTCTCGCGTCCGTCACAACCCTGCCGCCGCTGAATGCCGACGAAACGGCCCACTCGGGCCGCGTCGTCGAGCACATCCGCTCGTTCATGGCGGCGCGCGGCGGCATCATCGGCTTCGACGCGTGGATGCGCCTCGCGCTGTATGCGCCCGGCCTCGGTTACTACAGTGCCGGTGCCACCAAGTTCGGTGGCGCCGGTGATTTCGTCACCGCGCCGGAACTCTCGAGCCTGTTCTCGCGCTGCCTCGCGCGGCAGTGCGCGGAGGTGCTGCGCGAGACGGGCGGCAGCGTCCTGGAGCTCGGCGCGGGATCGGGGCGCATGGCGGCCGACGTGCTCACCGAGCTCGCGGCGCTCGGCATCCTGCCGGACAACTACTACATCCTCGAAGTGAGCGCGGATCTCGCCGCGCGCCAGCGTGAACGGCTCGGTGCGCTCCCGCGGGAATTGTCCGGCCGCGTGCAGTGGTTAGACCGATGGCCGGATCGCGCCATGAACGGAGTGGTTTTGGCCAACGAGGTGCTGGACGCCATGCCCGTCGAGCGTTTCGTGCTGCGCGGCCCGCCAGTGTCGCAACGCGTGCGCGCGCTCGGGGTCGCGCTGGCCGACGAGGGTTTCGAATGGCGCGAGACCGACCCGAGTCCCGAGCTCGAGCACGCGGTACGCACCGTGCTCGATTCGCTGCCGGGGCCCTTGCCCGATGGTTACGTGTCAGAGGTGTGCCTGTCGTTTCAGCCCTGGATGGCGAGCCTCGCCGCCCAGTTGGACAGAGGTGTGGCGCTGCTCATCGACTACGGGTTGCCGCGTGCGCAGCTCTATCATCCCGAGCGCGTCGACGGCACGCTGCGCTGTCATTTCCGCCATCGCGCGCACGACGATCCCTTCATCAACGTGGGGCTCCAGGACATCACCGCCTGGGTGGACTTCACGCGCGTCGCCGAGGCGGCGGACAGCGCGGATCTCGAGGTGCTGGGCTTTGCGACGCAGGCTGCGTTCCTCATCGGCGCCGGCATGGAGCCGGTGCTCACGGCCGAGATGCAGCTCGCCGCGGACGATCAACGCCGCCAGGCGCAACTCGCCGGCGAGGCGCGCCAGCTCATGCTGCCCGGGGAGATGGGCGAGATCTTCAAGGTGATCGCGCTCGGCAAACGTTACTCCCCCATGCTCGCGGGCTTCGGCCACCAGGCCCTGTCCCTGTGAATGGGGGCTGCCCGCATCTCGTCAACGCTTTCGGCCACTTGGTCAAACAACCTTTCGCGGGCCGTGGTGTTTGCGCTATCAGCTAGGCCATGCTTCGTGCTCGTCCCATCGTACTGCTCCTCGCGACGCTCGTGCTCTCCGCGATCTCGTCCGCCGCCCAAGACGAGGTGTACTACCCCCAGGGGTATCGCAGCTGGACCGTCGCCAAGTTCAAGTTCATCGGCCCCGAGAGTGCGGCCTGGGCTGCTCAAGGTGGGCTGCGACATCACTTTGCGAACGGCGTCGCCCTTGCGAGCTGGGGGAAGTTCGACGACGGCGCGGTGATCGTCGACGAGCGCGTCCACACCGTTCTCGACGACCGTAACGTCTGGCAGGAAGCCGGCATCGCGCACGTGGCCGTCATGCGCAAGGACGCGGCGGGCCACGCCGACACCGGCGGCTGGTCCTTCAACTTCTTTCCCGAGGCCGATACGAGCCGGGGGATCACGCGCGAGCAGGCGAAGACGCGCTGCTTCGATGCCTGCCACAAGACGCAGGAAGCACGCGACTACGTATTCAGCGACCCGCGCCGCTGAGAGTTAAGCTGCCGCCATGAGCCAGCAGCCGCGCAAATTCCCGCCGTGGGCGTTCTACGTGCTCGCATGGACGCTGGTCGGTCTGATCTTCTTCGCGCAGAACGTGACTCGCCGCTTCTATTACGGCGAGCCGGACCTGTGGCTCGACCTGCGCTACTGGCTGGCGAACATCTATCTAGCGGCGATGTTCACGCCGCTCGTGGTCTGGGCGGGGCGGCGCTGGCCGCTCGAAGCGCCCTGGGGGCGCGTGCTGGCGCTGCACTTCGTGCTCAGCCTCGTGTGGTCCATCGCCAAGCTCACGCTCGAGTCGCTGTTCCATCTCGGCTGGTACGCCATCTGGCCACCAGAGCCGCCCATGCCGGCGGGACGCGAGTTCACGATGGTGTTCCTGTTCGGGCTCCACACCACGCTGGTGGCCTACTGGGTGGTGCTCAGCATCCAGTCGGCTATCCGCAATCGCCGTCTCTACGTGGAGCGTTCGCAGGCCGCTTTGCGCTCTGATCTGCGCGCCTCGCAACTCGAGACGCAGGTCGCGCAGGCGCGTCTCGGCGCGCTCAAGGCGCAACTGCAGCCGCATTTCCTGTTCAACACGCTCAACGCCATCGTGGTGCTGGTGCGCCAGCAGAAGGGACAGCAGGCCGAGGAGACCCTGGCGCGGTTCAGCGACTTGCTGCGCGCGGTGCTGGCCGACATGGACGCGCAGGAAGTGACGCTGTCACGCGAGCTCGAGTACCTCCGGCTCTATCTATCCATCGAACAGGTGCGGTTCTCGGACCGCCTGCGCGTGAAGATCGACGTGGACCCGGAGCTGCTGGACGCCGCCGTGCCGCACATGGGCCTGCAGCCCATCGTCGAGAACGCGATCCGCCACGGCATCGGCCGGCGGTCGACGTCCGGGCTCATCGACATCCGCGCGAGGCGCGTCGGCGACTCGCTGCACGTGGAAGTGCACGACGACGGCCCCGGCTTCATGACGCCCGGCGCCGGCGGCATGGGGCTCGGTCTCGCCAATACCCGCGCGCGCCTGCGGCAGTTGTATGGTGACGCGGGTGAGCTGCGCGCCGCCAACGTCCCGCGTTCGGATTCCGACGCGGGTGGCGCCTTGGTCACCATGGTGTTGCCGTACCATCTCGCAGAAGTGCAATGAACGTACTGATCGTCGACGATGAACCCCTGGCGCGCGAAGGCATGCGCCTGCTGTTGGCGGAAGAACCGGGCGTTTCGTCGGTGGCCGAGGCGCGCGACGGCGCGGACGCCGTGGCGAAGATCCGCGCGCAACGCCCCGATCTCGTACTGCTCGACGTGCAGATGCCCGAGATGGACGGCTTCGGTGTGCTTCGCGAGCTCGGGGACGAGGGGATGCCCCCGGTGATCTTCATCACGGCGCACGATGAATACGCCATCCAGGCCTTCGAAGTGAATGCCGTCGACTATCTGTTGAAGCCCGTGACCCGCGAGCGCTTCGAGCGGGCGCTGGCACGCGTGCGGGAGCGCATCTCGGCGCAGGGTCAGGACAACCAGCACGTACGCGCATTGCTGCAACAGCTCTCCGCTCAGCCGAAGTACCTCGCGCGCGTGGCGCTGCGGTCAGCCGGCAAGATCTCGTTCGTGAACGTCGACGACATCCAGTACGTACAGGCCGCGGAGAACTACGTGCAGCTGCACCTCACGAGCGCACGTCACCTGCTGCACGTGCCCATCGCCACGCTCGAGGCATCACTGGATCCGGAGATGTTCCTGCGGATCCATCGTTCGATGATCGTGAACGTGAAGCACGTGCAGGAGCTCGAGACCGGGCCGCATGGCGAATTCATCGTGGTGCTCAAGGGCGGCACGAAACTCCAGTCGAGCCGGAGCTATCACGACAAGATCAAACGCTGGGCTGCAAATCCGTTCTGAGCGCGGGCTGCGCCGAGCTGGCCGGTTCCGCGAACACGAAGTCCGCCGGATTGATCTGCGCCCAGAACGACAGCGCCGCGAGCCCATCGGCGTCGGGCCGCTTGTTCTGCGACATGCGCGCGAGCGTGGACTTGCCGATGCCGATCTCGCGCGCCACTTGCCGCCACGAGGCCGCGCGCTCTTCGCGCTTCGCATTGACCGCCTGGTAGAACTTCTCGAAGTCGAATTTCATGGGACGCAGTGTCCGTAACCTGCGCGGCCCGGAGAAGGAATTTTTGACGAAGTGGAGAATTCCGGGGACGAAATGCCATCGCCTACTTCTTCCGCCGGACGCGGCGGCGCGCCTCCCCATCGAGCTTGCCCGATGCGGCGACGCGCAGGATGCGCTGGAACGTCGGGCATTCCATGTGGCTGGGTGCGCGGCACACCGAAGCATGCAGCAGCCCCTCGCGAATCGCGCTGAGCTTGCGGATGGCCGTATCCAGCTCCTCGGCCTTGCCCGCGAGCGCGCGCTTGTCGATGCGCGGCGTGCCATCGGGGCCGAACATGCGGGCCATTTCCTCGAGCGAGAATCCAGCGGCGCGTCCCAGCGCGATGAGCGCGAGGCGCTCGAGCACGCGATGGTCGAATACGCGGCGCAGCCCGATGCGG
Source organism: Steroidobacteraceae bacterium (assembly GCA_035525785.1). Taxonomy (GTDB): domain Bacteria; phylum Pseudomonadota; class Gammaproteobacteria; order Steroidobacterales; family Steroidobacteraceae; genus CADEED01. Next base: position 39,876 of record DATLDQ010000045.1, read on the forward strand.
CCGACGGAACGGATCAGGCCCTTCTCTTCATAGAAGCGCAGCGCCGATGCCGGTATGCCGGAGCGCTTCGCGACGGTCGTGATGTCGAGGTTCTTCACGCCGTGCCGCGGACCGATCACCAGTTGACGAGGCCGGTCCAGGCAGTGACGAGGATCGCGGCGCCGAACACGATGCGATACCACGCGAAGGCGCCGAACGAATGCCTGCTCACGTAGCGCAACAGGAATTTGGTGGCGAGCAGGGCGCTCACGAACGAGGCGACGCAGCTCACGATGAGCGGCGTCAGGTCGGTGTTCGCGAACTCGTGACGCGCCTTGTAGATTTCGTAGAGCGTGGCGGCGATCAGCGCAGGCAGCGCGGCGAAGAACGAGAATTCCGCCGCGGTGCGCCGCGACAGACCCGACAGCAGGCCCCCGATGATGGTGGCGCCGGACCGGCTGGTGCCGGGGATGAGTGCCAGCGCCTGGAACAGGCCGAGCTTCAGCGCATCGACCCAGGTGAGCTGGTCGACGTCCGTGACGCGCTCTTCGTGCTTGCGGCCCTCGGCCCACAGGATGATGACGCCACCCACCACGAGCGCGATGGCCACCGTGATGGGATTGAACAGGACGTCCTTGATCTGGTGCTCGAACAGGAGGCCGAGCACGCCCAGCGGCAGCGAGACGATGAACAGGTTCAGCAGGAAACGCCGCGAGACCGCGCTGCTGTGCAGAGTGAAGGCCGTGGAGAACAGCTTCGTCCGGAACTCCCAGACCACCGCGAGGATCGCCGCGCCCTGGATGATGATGAGCTGCCGGTCGACCGCGTCGCCGTGAAGACCTAACCAGTCCCGCGTGATGATCAGGTGCCCGGTGCTGGAGATGGGCAGGAATTCGGTGATGCCTTCGACGAGGCCGAGGATGATCGCTTCGATGAGGCTCATGCGCGTTTCCCTTGGTGGTCGCGCATCTTACCCAACGTGCTGGCCGTGGTGCTCGTCAGACCGGGTTACGGATTGTTCATCGGCTTCATCGATTCGATGGCCGCGAGGCGCCGCCGGCGCAGCTCCTGGCCGATGCGCTCGCCCGACAACCCCGCGCGCTCTTCGTTGCTCATCGTCACCGCGGCCACCGCGTCGCGCGCCCGGGTGAAGAAGGCGCGTTGCGGATAGTCGCGCTCCTCGAGCCCCTTGCGGCCGCGGGCGTCCGCTTCGCAGGCCAGCAGGAAATCGGCGAATCGTTCCGGCCGTCGCAGGGCATCGCAGCTCTCGAGCGTGCGCAGCACGGTATCGGCACGCAGTTCCAGCGCGCGGTGCACGTGCGTGTGATAGCGCGCGGCGATGATGCCCAGCTCGCGCAGGTGGTTCGGCACGCGCAGGCGTGCACAGAGCTGCTCCACGAGCGCGACACCGGCGTCTTCGTGTCCGTGATGCGAAGGCAATACCGTGGCCGGGGTGACACCCTTGCCGAGGTCGTGCATGAGGACGGCGAAGCGGGCAGGCACTCCGCCGCCGAGCTGCACGGCCTGGCGAAGCGCCAGGAGCTGGTGGATGCCGGTGTCGACTTCGGGGTGCCACTTCTCGGGCTGCGGCACGCCGAACAGCGCGTCGAGCTCGGGGTAGATGACCTGCAGGGCGCCACACTCGCGCAGCACTTCGACGAACACGTCGGGGCACGACTCGCCGAGCGCCTTCTCGGTTTCGGTCCAGACGCGCTCGGCGACCAGCGCTGCGGCTTCGCCGTTTGCCACCATGCGGCGCATGAGCTCGAGTGTCTCGTCGGCGACGCGGAAGCCCAGCGGCGCGTAGCGCGCGGCGAACCGCGCGACGCGCAGTATGCGCACGGGGTCCTCGACGAAGGCTTCCGACACATGGCGCAGCAGTTTCGAAGCGAGATCGCCCAAGCCGCCGTGGGGATCGATGATCTTGCCCTCGCCATCCTCCGCCATCGCGTTGATGGTGAGATCGCGGCGCCGCAGATCGTCCTCGAGCGTGACGTGCGGGGAGAATTCGGTGGTGAACCCGCGATAGCCGGGCCCCACCTTGCGCTCGGTGCGCGCCAGCGCGTGTTCTTCCTTGGTCCTGGGATGCAGGAACACCGGGAAATCGCGGCCAACGGGTATGTATCCCGCGCGCTCGAGCTCCGCCGGCGTGGCGCCGACTACCACCCAGTCGCGCTCGGTCACCTCGCGCCCGAGCAACCGGTCCCGGACCGCGCCGCCCACCAAGTACACTTGCATGCGCCGCATGTTACCCATTTTCCGCAATCTTCTAGTGCTCGCCTCCGCCTGCATGCTCGCCGGCTGCGGCACGCTGTACGTTGCCCAGGCCGCGCGTGGCCAGATGCAGCTCCTGAACGCGCGCGAGCCCATCCCGCGGGTGCTCGCGGATCCGTCGGTGGACGCCAAGCTCAAGACACGCCTGGAAGAAGTCCGCGTCGCGCGCGAGTTCGCCTGGCGGGAACTGGGCCTGCCTAACAACAAGAGCTACACCTCGTACGCGGACCTGAAGCGCGAATACGTCACGTGGTCGGTGGTCGCGACTCCCGAGTTCTCCATCGAACCCCGCGAGTGGTGCTTCCCGATCGTCGGGTGCGTGAGCTACCGCGGATACTTCCGCGAATCGTCTGCCGAGAAGTACGCGGCGCGGCTGGAAGCCGAAGGTCTCGATGTGATGGTGGGCGGGGTCCCGGCGTACTCCACGCTCGGCAAGTTCAACGACCCGATACTCAATACGATGATGAGCTACGGCGACGACGAGCTCGCCTCAATCATCTTCCACGAGCTCTCGCACCAGGTGGTGTACGTGCCCGGCGATACTTCGTTCAACGAGGCATTCGCCGTCGCCGTGGAGCAGGAGGCGCTCGCACGCTGGCTCAAATTCCGTGGACGCGAGCAGGAGCTGGGCCGCTTCCTGCGGCGCCGCGAGCGGCAGGCCGAGAGCCTGGCCGTGGTCGCGCGTTACCGGAAAGAGCTCACGCAGCTCTACCAGTTGCCGGTTCCGCTGGGCGAGATGCGCGATCGAAAGCGCGCGGTATTCGCGCGGCTGGTCGGCGAGCTGCGCGCGCTTGGCGAGAAGTACGGTGTGGAGTCGTCGCTCGCCGCCGAGCTCGATGGGCGGCCCAACAATGCGCGCCTCGCGTCGCTCGCCACGTATTACGAATGCGTGCCTGGCTTCCGGCGCATGCTGGCGGAGCAGGGGCACGACCTGCCGCGCTTCTACGACGCGGTGCGCGCGCTCGCCAAACTACCGCGCGAGCAGAGACGCGGGCGGGTGTGCGCGGTTCCGGCACTTCGTCCGGTCGGCGAGACGCAATAGGGCGCAGCAGCACGCGCCGTTTACTGTGCGCCGGCGCAAGGAATCGCGCGCCTTATGTCACCTGCCGGTTTTGCGGGGCGCGAATGCGCGACCTGCGTGTCATGATCCGGCACGAGACAGACGATGCGCCAACTCTTCCGGCCGAAGCCAAAATCATTTCTCGACGCGGCACGACGCGAGTGGCAGTTCGAGGCCTTCGCGTGGTTGCTGCGGGGTTGCGGCGGATTGCCGCGATTCCTCGATACGGCGCTCGTGCTGCCCACGCCGGGCCATTTCCCCGAGCAGGGCATGAAGGGGCACGCGGCCGCCGCGGCGCTGTTCCGCCTGGTGCGTGATCACGCCGGCATGGCCGACTGGCCCTGCATCGTCGAGCCCGAACACACCGCGGCGCCGCCGGCGACCGGCGAGCGCATCCGCGTGATCCACTATCCACCGGCCTTGCAGCAGCCCGAATTGCTGGTGGCGCATTTCGCGCACGAGCTCGCGCGCTTCCTGGTGGAGTCGCTGCACGAGCCACCGCCAGGCGGCGCCGAGCTGTACGAGCCGGCCGTGGATCTCGCCACCACGTTCATGGGCTTCGGAGTGTTCATGGCGAATTCCGCCGCGCTGTCATCGTCGCATTGCTCAGCGCACCCGGTTCGCTGGGACCTCAACGAGTGCGAGCTGGTGCACGCGCTGGCGCTGTTCTGCCAGTTGCGCAAACTGCCGCCGGAGGCCGCCGAGCCCCATCTGAACGCGCATGTTCGAAAATACCTGCGCCTGGCCATGCGTGATCTCACGCAGTTCGAGCGCGACTTCCAGAAGCTGCGGTCGGTGTTTCCGGTGATGCCCATCGACGCGAGCGAGTGCACGATGCCGACGCGGCACGGCTAGATTTCGCGCGACTCGAGCCGACGATTGCGACCGCTACTGCGCTCGCAGTGGCGCCAGGACCAATGCGTTGCCACGGCGGATGCGCAACACCAGCGTGCCGCCGCGCTTGGCTGCTTCGCGCAGTTCCTTGAGGTTGGCGATGGCCTGGCGATTCACGCCTTCGATGCGATCGCCCTTGCGCAGCGAGCCAGCCGCCACGCTGCGCGGCTCGACCGCGCGCACTTCGACACCGCCGCCCGACGCGTCGGCGAGCGTCGCGCCCTCGAGTCCGGGGTGGATGGCCGCCGATTCGCCGGGCGCGCCACCGGGGTTGCGGACAGGGGCATTGCTCGCGGCGGGTGGCTCGGTGATCACCGCCGTTACGTTCATCGGCTTGCGCTCGCGGATCAGCGCGATGCCGAGCTTGTCACCGACGCGCGAGAGCCCGATGGCATTGCGCAGCTCGCTGTTGGACTTGATGGTCTGGCCATTGATGCTGGTGATGACGTCGCCCGGCTTGATGCCGGCCTTGTCGGCCGCCGACCCTTCGCTCACCTGCGATACGAGCACTCCCTGCGTATGTGGGATGTCGAGCGACTTCGCCGTGTCGGGCGTGAGCGAATAGATGCTCACCCCTAACAATCCACGCTTGACCGAGCCGTACTTGATCAGCTGGTCCATGATGCTGCGGGCCATGTTGACCGGGATGGCGAAGCCGATGCCGATGTTGCCGCCCGAGCGCGAGAGGATGGCGCTGTTGATGCCCACGAGCTCCCCGCGCAGGTTCACGAGCGCGCCGCCCGAGTTGCCGGGGTTGATCGACGCGTCGGTCTGGATGAAATCCTCGTAGCCGTCCGGATTCAGGCCCGACCGGCCGAGCCCGCTCACGATGCCTTGCGTGACGGTGTGCTGAAGCCCGAAAGGGTTGCCGATGGCGATGAGGAAATCGCCTTGTTCGAGCTTCGAGGAGTCGCCGAGGGCCACCTGCACCAGGCTGTCGGACGGCACTTTGACCACGGCGACGTCCGACGGTACGTCGCTGCCGACCACGGTGGCGGTCAAATCGCGGCCATCCTGCAGCGTGACCGTGATTTCTGTCGCGTTATCAATCACATGGGCGTTTGTAACGATATACCCGTTTTGCGCATCAAAGATGACGCCGGAACCCGCGCTCTGGAACTGGCGTTCGCGAGGTCCCATGTCGGGGATGTCGAAGAAACGCTTGAAGAACGGATCGTCCAGCAGCGGGTTTTGCGGCGCACGTTCGCGGATGGTGCCTCGCGTGGCGATGTTCACCACCGCCGGAGCGACGCGCTTGATGATGGGCGCCAGCGACGGCATCGGGGTTTCGCCGACGACGGCCGGCAGTGCGGCGGAGGCGTTGGGCGCGGTGAACACGCACGCTGCAACCAGAAGCAAGGCGAAAGCGTTTCTACTGACTGACATGGCAATGAGGATACTCAAACGATGATCAAGTTTCTCTTGTGGCTCCTGCTGCTGGTGGTCTGCTGGCCGCTCGCCATCCTGGCGTTGATTGCCTGGCCCTTCGTGTGGCTGCTGTCGCTCCCGTTCCGGCTGCTCGGTATCGCGGTGGAAGGTGTGTTCGGCCTGCTGCGTGGCATCGTGACGTTGCCCGCGCGCGTGCTGGGAGTGCGACCCGCTCGCTGAGGCCCGTCGGAATCCGCCGCGTCGTGGCCGTCGTCGCGGCGGCAAGAGGAATGAACGGCGCGGCGAATGGTCTGGGAGTCATGACATCAAGGAGACTCCCATGAACGCGCCCATGAATGGCCTGACGCAACTGCGACAACTCGGGCAGAGCCTGTGGCTGGACCAGATCACGCGCGACCTCCTTGACCAGGGCACGCTCGCCGCCTACGTACGCGACCATGGGATAACGGGGCTTACATCGAACCCGACGATCTTCGAAGCTGCCATCGCCTCGGGAAGCGCCTACGACGCGGACATCGCCCGCCTGTCCCGGCTGGGCAAGTCGGGCGACGAGATCTTTCTCGATCTGGAGCTCGCGGATCTGCGACGCGCCGCCGACCTGTTCCGCCCGGCGCACGACGCGTCGCAGGGCACGGATGGGTGGGCTTCGCTCGAGCTGTCGCCGATGCTCGCCGCGGACACCAAGGGTTCGATCGCAGCGGCTGAACGCATCTATCGCGAGGCGGGCCGCTCGAACCTCTTCATCAAGATTCCCGGAACGCCACAGGGGATATCCGCCATCGAGGAATCCATCTACCGCGGCGTACCCATCAACGTGACGCTGCTCTTCTCCACCGAGCAATACCTCGCGGCCGCGGAGGCCTACCTACGCGGCATCGAGCGGCGCATCTCGGCGGGCCGCGATCCGCGCGTGGCGTCGGTGGCGTCGCTGTTCGTGAGCCGGTGGGACAAGGCCGTCGAGAAGTCGGCGCCCGCCGATTTGCGCAATCAGCTCGGCATCGCGATCGCGCGCCGGACCTATCGCGCGTACCGCGAGCTCCTGGCTTCCTCGCGCTGGTGGGCGCTTACGCAGTCGGGCGCGCGCCCGCAGCGCCTGCTGTGGGCCAGCACGGGCACCAAGGATCCGGCCGCGCCGGATACGTTGTACGTCGAAGCGCTGGCCGCGCCGGATACGATCGATACGCTGCCGGAGAAGACGTTGCATGCCATGGCCGACCACGGGAAAGTGAGCGGCGTCATGGCCGCGGACGGCGGCGATGCGGAAAAGACGCTGGCGGACTTCCGCCTGGCCGGCATCGATGTGGACGCGGTCGCCGAGCAACTGCAGGTGGAAGGTGCCACCGCGTTCGTCAAATCTTGGAACGGGCTCATGCAGTGCATCGCGGACAAGAGCGGGGCGCTGGGGCGGGCGGCGAAGCGCGCGTGAGGAGTGCGAGCACTGCGGGCCGGGCGAGAAAAAAGGGGTGGGGTCCTGTGATCCCACCCCTGCGGTCCTATGCGGCTTGCACCTCGATGCGGCGCGGCTCGGCCTTCGCGGCCTTCGGAATGGTCAGCTCGAGGACTCCGTCCTTGAACTGCGCCTTGATCGCGTCGGTCTGCACGTTCTCCGGGAGCGAGAAGGTGCGCACGAACTTGCCGCTGACGCGCTCGATGCGCGAATAGTGGCCGTCGTCGTTCTTCTGCTCGAAGTTGCGGGTACCGCGCAGGCTGAGCACGCCCTTCTCGGCGGTGATCTCGATATCGGCGGGCTTCACGCCCGGCAGGTCGGCACGCACGACGAACTGCTTGTCCTCTTCGTGGATGTCCACGGCCGGCGACCAGGTCGCATCGCGGGCGGTGCTCTCGAAGGTTTCGTCCAACTCACGGCGCAGGCGGTTCAACAGGCCCCACGGCTCGTAACGCACAACAGTCATCTGTCTACTCCTTCAGTTTCTGGTGTTGGCTAACTACCGGGACAGTCCTTGGCAAAAGACTGGCGGCGTCGCATGGCACCCGATCTGCGGACGCCCCAAATCGATTCAAGTGGGTTGAAAAGCCGGCGTCGGGGACCAGAAACGGCTTTTTTTTTCGCCCGTCGGTGCGCGCCTTGTGGGTGACGCGAAGAGCATCCTGTGGATGACATGTGCGTAGCCGGTGGGCATGGCGTGGACACAAAATATTGTGTCGGGCCCGATTCCTGCATATGTCAAAAATTACCGTATTGACAGGCGGTTCCTGCGGCACAAAAGACCATAACTTACGGAAAACAATAGAAAATCCCGAACCCCAATTATGACAACGATGTTTCTTGACGCGATGTTTGCACGTATCTACTCTCCCGACCCCAACACAAGATGTTGTGTCACGACATCTTGATGATGGGGAGAACCGGGGAGAGGAATGGCGGGCCTGTCTGACAGCAGACCGCATCAACCACGCTGAATCCGTAGGACCTACGGGAGCAGGGGGCCTTCTTTTTTCCGGTTCGGACGTTTAGCGGGAAACATCCGGAACATCGGGGAGCAGGACCCATCCATGAATAGCGTGGTCAAGATCGAGCACAAAGACGTCGATGCGATTCCTTTCCAGGAAGCATCGCTCGACATCTGGGACAAGAAATATCGCCTGTCCGCCAAGGACGGTACGCCCATCGACAAGACCATGGACGACACGTACAAACGTGTGGCCCGGGCCCTTGCGGACGTAGAGCACGAATCCATCCGTGATCAATGGTACGAACGCTTCGTGTGGGCGCTGCGCCGCGGCGCCATCCCCGCCGGCCGCGTCACCTCGAACGCCGGTGCGCTCGAGCACAAGCCGGCCACCTCGACCATCAACTGCACGGTGTCCGGAACCATCGGCGATTCGATGGACGACATCCTCAACAAGGTGCACGAGGCCGGTCTCACGCTGAAGGCGGGTTGCGGCATCGGCTACGAGTTCTCGACGTTGCGCCCACGGGGTGCCTATGTGTCGGGCGCCGGGGCATATACATCCGGCCCGCTGTCGTTCATGGATATCTACGACAAGATGTGTTTCACCGTGTCGTCGGCGGGAGGCCGCCGCGGGGCCCAGATGGGCACCTTCGACGTGGGCCATCCCGATGCCATGGAGTTCATCCGCGCCAAGCGCGAGAACGGCCGCCTGCGGCAGTTCAACCTGTCGCTGCTGGTAACCGACGAATTCATGAAGGCGGTGCGCGAAGACAAGGAATGGCAACTCGCCTTCCCGCTGCTCACCAAGGAATACGATCCGGCCGAGCACAAGCTCGACGACAAGACCAAGTTCACCTGGCGCGAATGGCCCACGACCGAGAAGTACGTGAGCCGCGAAGACGGCCTGGTGTGCTGCAAGATCTACAAGACGCTGCCGGCCCGCCGCCTGTGGGACGTCATCATGTCGTCCACCTACGATTTCGCCGAGCCCGGTTTCATCCTCATCGACAAGGTCAATGAGATGAACAACAACTGGTGGTGCGAGAACATCCGCGCCACCAACCCCTGCGTCACGGCCGACACCTGGGTGCACACCAGCGAAGGGCCGCGACAGGTGGGTGAGCTCATCGGCAAGGCATTCGTGGCGCGCGTCGATGGCAAGGAGCACGCGAGCTCACCGGAAGGCTTCTTCCGCACGGCGCTCAAGCCGCTGGTAAACGTCGGCACCGCCGAAGGCCATTCGCTGCGCCTCACCGCCGATCACCGCGTGCGCCGCATCTCCATGCTCACGCGCTTCCGCCTGCAGACCGAGTGGTGCGCGGCGGGAGACTTGCAGCCCGGCGACAAGGTGCTGATGCAGGATCACCGCAAGGTTTCCAGCTGGGCCGGACAGCACGGCATCAACGAGGGTTACCTCATGGGTTTGCTGGTCGGCGACGGCACCGTCACCGAACAGCGCGCCGAGCTTTCGATCTGGGCGCGCTCCGCCGTGGGCAACAGCGACATCGATGTCAGTGGTCCTCATTCGGTGATGGCGACGGCGCTCGATGCCGCGCGCGGCTTCAACCACCGCGCCGATTTCTCGGGCTGGCACCAGGGCAACGGCCGTGGCGAGTTCAACCTCAGCATGGACGCCATCACGGAGCTGGCGCGTGACCTCGGCCTGCGTCCGGGCCGCCAGACCATCACGCCCGCCATCGAGCGTGGTTCGAGCGATTTCTACCGCGGTTTCCTGCGCGGCCTGTTCGACACGGACGGCGGCGTGCAGGGCACGCAGGCCAAGGGCGTATCGGTGCGCCTCGCACAGCCGGATCGCGCCATGCTCGAGGGAGCGCAGCGCATGATGCTGCGTCTCGGCATCGCCTCCAGCCTCTACAAGCGCGCGCAGTTCGAGCTGGTCATCACGGGTGAGAACGTGGCCCGCTTCGCCGAGATCATCGGGTTCGCGGACACGGCGAAGCGCGCGCGCCTCACGCGCCTCCTCGGCAACTACAAGCGCACGCTGAACCGCGAGCGTTTCGTCGCCACGGTCGAGTCCGTGCGCGCCGATGGCGTGGAAGACGTCTACGACGTGCAGATCCCGGGCATCAACGAGTTCGACGCCAACGGTTTCCACGCGCACAACTGCGGCGAGCAACCCCTGCCGGCGTATGGCTCGTGCCTGCTGGGCTCGGTGAATCTCACGCGTTTCGTCAAGAACGCGTTCACGGATTTCGCCGAATTCGACTGGAACGAGTACCGCGAAGTGGTGAAGGTGTTCACCCGGATGCTCGACAACGTGGTCGAGATCAATGGGCTGCCGCTCGAGAAGCAACGCGGCGAGATCATGCGCAAGCGCCGCCACGGCATGGGCTTCCTCGGCCTCGGGTCGACCATCACCTGTCTCGGCATGAAGTACGGCGCGGAGGACTCCATCAAGTTCACCGAAGACGTCTCGCGCGAGATGGCGGTCGCCGGCTGGGAAGCGGCGCTCGACCTCGCGAAGGAAAAGGGCCCCGCGCCCATCATGAAAGAGGAGTTCACCGTCACGGCCGAGATGCTGCGCAAGCGTCCCGAGATGGCGCGCGACGGCTGGAAGGCAGGCGATCTCATCCCAGGCCGCATCCTGCATGCGCGCTACAGCCGCTACATGCAGCGGGTTGCCGAGACCGCGCCCTGGCTCGTGGATCAGCTCGCCAATGTCGGCGCGCGCTTCACGCATCACACGTCGATCGCACCCACCGGCACGATCTCGCTGTCACTCGCCAACAACGCCTCGAACGGCATCGAGCCCTCGTTCGCGCATCACTACTTCCGCAACGTGATCCGCCCGGGCAAGAAGAGCAAGGAGAAAGTCGATGTCTTCTCATTCGAGCTTCTCGCCTATCGCGAGCTCATCAATCCGCGTGCGATGCCGAATTCAACGAGCCCGGCCGAACAGCTGCCTGGGTATTTCACGACGGCTGACGACATCACGCCGAAAGAGCACGTGGACATC
>DATLDQ010000057.1:0-18698 GCA_035525785.1 Steroidobacteraceae bacterium
TGGTGCCGGCTGCAGGGATCGAACCCGCGACCCCCTGATTACAAATCAGGTGCTCTACCAACTGAGCTAAGCCGGCTTCAAAGTCGAATGACTTCCAAGTGCCGGAATTCTAGGCGGCGCCCGCCCCGGGCGCTATCGACGCGACCTCAAGCGGGGCTCGCATCCCCGTCCGGAGCCCCGGATTCCGGTTCTTCTCCCGCTCCCGGCGGTTCCGGCGCCGGACACGGCCGGAACTCCAGCTCCGATTCCCCCGCCTTGAACTTCTGTCCTTCGCGCAGCGGCGCGTCTGACTTCAGCTGCAGGTCGAGCCAGATCGACTGGGTGTCCTTCTCGCGCGCCTCGATCTGCGGCAGCAACTGCAGCCTGGCGACGCGCTCGGACTGCGCGATGGCGCGCGCCTCTTCCGAGAACACGCCGAGCGAGATGCGGCGCTCCGCGCCCTCGCCCACGGTCTGCGCGTCGACGACGCCGCCGCGGCGCAGCCGGTCGAGCAGCCGCTTTTCGCCGGTCGCGGTGGATGGGGCCTCGAGGAACACCCAGAACCCGTCGACGTCGCGCGTCTGCACTTCGCGCGGCACGGAGGGATAGCCGCTGTCGGTGAGCGTGGCGCGTGCGCGCACGGCGAGCTCATTGGTGGGGAAAGGCCCGACGGTCACGCAGCGATCGCCGGTGCTGTGGGTCTCCGGCTGCGCCTCGCTCGCGAGCAGCAGCGGACGCGCGTTCACCTTGGGCGAGACGGGCAGCGCGGCCTGGTCCCCGGGCGCGAGCCAATGCGCCCACGCAAAGAACGCGAGATTCACGAACAACAGGACTAGGAGGACGGCACGCACGCGAGGCGGCAGTGTAGCAAAGCGCCGGGGGCAGCCTTGAACCGCGTGGCTTTGCCTGTGAGTGTGGCGCCCAGCCCGTCAGTGTGGTGATCAGTCCTGCGTGAGCGCGAGCACCGCGAGGCCGCGGAGCACCAGGTCGGGAACATCGCGGGCCGCCGAGCGCAGATGCCGACGCAACTCCGCCGCACCCCCACCGCTCAACAGCACCACCGGCTTCGCACCGAGAATTCGCGCGGCCTCATCTACGGCGCGGTCGATGAACGCGGCGGCCGCGAACCGCGATCCGGCGGCGAGCGCGCTCGCGGTGTCCGCGGCAAACAAGCTTCGCGCGGACGGCGCCAGCCCCTGTGCGCGCCGGCGTATGCCGTTGGTACCCGACAGCAGGCTGGCCACCATGGTGGCGGGCCCGGGCACGATGGCGCCGCCGCGGTGCCGCCCACCAGCCGTCACGAGATCGATGGTGAGCGCGGTACCGGCCATGGCGTAGAGCACATCCCGGCCGCGCGACAGCGCATGCGCGCCGATCGCGCCAACCCAGCGGTCGGCACCCAGACGCCACACTTCTTTATAGCCGTTGGTGACGCCCCCCGCCCGGCGCCCGGATTTCACGAATTCCACGGGCACACCCCGTGCACGTGCAGCGCGCTTCAATGCCTGTTCGAGCTTGGCTCCGGCAACGCTGACGGCGAGGATTCGTTCCACACCTTTCACGCGCCGCACCAGCGCAGCCACCGCATCGCCTTTGCCCTCATGCGCAACGGGCTTGCCCGGCGCGAACCGGGCGCCGCGCAGCAGCGCCCACTTCACGCGCGTATTGCCGATGTCCACCAGCAGTGTGCTCAAGCTTCCGCCCCCAGTCGCACGCTCACTTCTCCTGATATGAATCGCTGCACGCCGCCTGGAGTTTCCACGAGCAACGCGCCATGCGTGTCGATGCCGCGCGCGATGCCGCTGGTGATCGCGCCGGCGTTCTCGACGTCCACCTGGCGATCGAACAGCGCGTCACAGGCGCCCCAGTGCGACAGATGCGGCTTGAGCCCATGACGCGGGAAATCGCGCAGCGCGGGGATCAGCCGCCGAAGGATGCCGGCGACAATGGCGTTGCGATCGGGCGCGGGGTCGCGATGCGCGCGGATGTCGTCGGCCACGTTGCCGGCCGCCTTGATCGCCGCACGCGCTTCAGCCTCGAGCATCACGTTGAGCCCGATGCCGACCACCAGGTGCACGGGCCCGCCGGCTTCGACGCGCATCTCGATGAGGATGCCGCCGAGCTTGCCCTTGCGCGTGATGAGATCATTGGGCCACTTGAGGTTCACGCCTTCTATGCCGAGCTCGTGCAGCGCGTTGACCGCGCACAGCCCGACGATCAGCGAGAGTGCCGAGAGATCCGCGGGCAGCTCGGCGTATTGCCAGGCCACCGAAAGGCAGACTGCCCCGCCCGGCGGCGCCACCCAGCTGCGTCCGCGCCGCCCCCGCCCACCGGTCTGATGCTCCGCCAGCACCACCGACGCACAACCGGCGGCCGGTGGCAGCGAGTCGAGCAGCTTCGTGTTGGTGGACTCGAGGGTCCATTCCACGAGCAGCGACTCGACGTGCGCGCGCGCATCGGCGGTGAGCAATGCCTCGATGGCCTCCTCGCGCAGCGCGCTCAGGCCGGGCGAGAGTCGATAACCCTTGTGCGTCGACGCATCGAGCGTGACGCCGAGCTCGCGCAACTGCTCGACGGCTTTCCACACCGCGGCGCGAGTCACCGAAAGATCGGCGGCCAGCGTTTCGCCGGATACGAACTCGCGGTCGTTGAGTCGCTGGAAGACCTTCTGCAACAGCGGGCGCGGGCTCGTGCTCATTTAGGCGCCACCGCGCCCGAACAGCCAGAGGCGCCGCGCGCGCGGTTCGTTGCCCGCGAACATGCGGCGCAGGTTGCCGCGATGCGTGAACAGCACCAGCAAGCCGCAGGCGATCGCGAAGTACAACTCCGGCGTCGGCTGCACGCCGTCGCGGATCAGTAGATAGACGGGCAGCGCGAGCGAAGCGACGATGGACGCGAGCCCGACGTAGCCGAAGACCGCGACCATCGCGAGCCACGTGGCGAACAACGGCAGCAGCAGCCAGGCGTCGAAGCCGGCAAACGCGCCCACGAGCGTGGCCACGCCCTTGCCGCCACGAAACCCGTGCCACACCGGGAAACAATGCCCGAGGATCGCCGCGAACCCGCAAGCCGCCGGCAGCCACAAGGCCTGCGCGGGAAGTGAAGGCGGCACGCCCGGCAGCGCGACGACCGGCAGCAGCCCGGCGGCCAGCCAGCCCTTGGCGATGTCGATGATGATGACGGCGATGGCGAAGCCCTTGCCCTGCGTGCGCAGCGCGTTGGTGGCGCCGGCGTTGCCGCTGCCCATCTGGCGGATGTCCACGCCGCCCTTCAGGCGCCCGACCACGAGGCTGCCGACCACCGAGCCGAGAAGATAGGCGATGAGGACCTTGAGGCCGAAATCCATTTGCAGCGAACCGTGGAAGTCTTGTTAAAGGAAAACTTCGGCGAGCATACATCGAACGCTGCCACCGCCGTGCCGTTCGATGGTCTCCACGGGCACCGCCAGCACGGCATCGACCGAGGCGTACAGGTGCTTGTACTTCTCGGTGGACAACGCGTGTCGGGCGGTCTCCGACATCACGAGGATGGTGTAGTCGCCGAGGTACTCGTCCCAGCTACCCACTTCCAGCATGTTGCCGGCGAAGGCGCTCATCTCGGCGTGGTCGATGGCGACGATCTCGCGGCCGGAGTTCTCGATGCGCGCGGCGACGCGCGCGCGGTCCGTCTCGCTGATGGCGTCGAGTGCGATCGCGGCGATGCGGGTGCCGACGTGCATGAGCACGTTCGTGTGGTAGATGGGCGTGCCGCCGGCGTCGGCGGCGTCGAACATCTCGAGGTCGTAGCCGAGGGTACCCGCCCACTCCGCGGCCACCGCGTCGTGGGTGCGTGGCGAGCGGCAGGCGTAGGCGACGCGCGCCACGTGGTCCAGCACGAGGCTGCCGGTGCCCTCGAGGAAGCGGCCGGCCTTTTCGTGGTGAGTGAGGTCGACCACTCGCCCGACCCGGAAGCCGGTGTCGCGAACGACGGCATCGATCACTTCCTGCCGCCTTTCGATGCGGCGATTCTCGGCGTGCATGGGATAGAGCACGACGGTGCCGTCGCGGTGGAAGCTCACCCAGTTGTTCGGAAACACGGCGTCCGGCTTGCGCGGGCTGTCGGAATCCTCGGCCACGCAGACGGTCACGCCCTCGCCGAGGAGCGCCGCGGCGAAGGCATCGAACTCGCGCAGGGCGCGCTGCGGGACGTCCGACGCGGCAGCCGGACTCTGGAAGCGGTTGGTGACCGCGGTCTGCGCGTTGAACCCGAAGTGCCGTGGGCGAACCATCAGGACGGCCGCAGCCACCTGGCGC
The DNA here is from genome assembly GCA_035525785.1 of Steroidobacteraceae bacterium. Taxonomy (GTDB): domain Bacteria; phylum Pseudomonadota; class Gammaproteobacteria; order Steroidobacterales; family Steroidobacteraceae; genus CADEED01. Next base: position 4,272 of record DATLDQ010000057.1, read on the forward strand.
GCGCCGGTCCCACCGCGTTGCGATTCCCCCTGGTTCCGATCCTGCATGCGCGACTTCTACATCCCGTACCCGGTAGGCACAATAGCCGGCCATGTCCGATGCCGTACCCACACTCGACGCCCGCGATGTCCAAGGTGCGGAATTCGCCCAGGCCATCGCGCACGCCTATGCCGAATACGGGTTCGTGATCATCGAAAACCACGGCATCGACAAGGGGCTCATCGATCGCTGCCTCAGCTGCTTCCAGCAGTTCTTCGCATTGCCCACGGGGGAGAAGCTCCGCTACAAGCTGCCGAATGGCGGCGGGGCGCGCGGGTACACGCCGTTCGGCATCGAGACCGCCAAGGGCGCCAAACACCACGACCTCAAGGAGTTCTGGCACGTGGGGCGCGAGCTGCCGCCCGGCCACCCCTTCAATGCGGTGATGGCGCCTAACATCTGGGTGGATTCCATTCCGGGTTTCCGCGAGACCACGTATGGCCTCTATCAGGCCTTCGACGCGCTCGGCCTCGAGCTGCTGTCGGCGATCGCGCGCTCGGTAGGCCTGCCGCCGGATTTCTTCGACGACAAGGTGAACCTCGGCAACAGCGTCTTGCGCGTCATCCACTACCCGCCCATGCCGCCCGAGCCCACGCCGTCGGTGCGCGCCGGCGCTCATGAGGACATCAACGTCATCACATTGCTGTTGGGCGCCGAAGAACCGGGGCTCGAAGTGCTCTCGAAGAAAGGCGAGTGGCTGCCGATCAACCCGCCCCCCGGCTCGCTGGTGTGCAACGTGGGCGACATGCTGCAACGGCTCACGAACCGCCATCTGCGTTCGACCACGCACCGCGTGGTGAATCCCCCGAGCGACCGCGCGACGAAGGCCCGCTACTCGCTGCCCTTCTTCCTGCACTTCAACCCGGATTTCCTCATCAAGACCATGCCGCAGTACGTCGACGAGCGGCACCCGGACCAGTTTCCGGTACCCATCACCTCGCATGAGTTCCTGCAGGAGCGTCTGCGCGAGATCAAGCTCATCTAGTGGCGAAGCTCTACTTCTATTACTCGACGATGAACGCGGGCAAATCCACCGCGCTCCTTCAGGCCAGCCACAACTATGAAGAGCGTGGCATGCGCACGCTGCTCTACACGGCGCTCATCGATCAGCGCGATGGCGGCAAGATCGCCTCGCGCATCGGCATCGAGCGCGAGGCGCGGCATTTCCATCCGACGCTGGACCTGCGCGCGGAGATCAATTCCGAGCTCAACGTGGGGCCGCTCGCCTGCGTGCTCGTCGACGAGGCGCAATTCCTCACCGTGGCGCAGGTGAAGCAGCTCGGCGCCGTCGTCGACGAGCTCAACGTGCCGGTGCTTTGTTACGGATTGAGGACCGACTTCCGCGGCGAGCTGTTTCCTGGCAGCGCACAACTGCTCGCGTGGGCGGACAACCTGGTCGAGCTGAAAACGATCTGCCATTGCGGCCGCAAGGCCATCATGGTGGTGCGTGTCAAGGCCGACGGCACCGCCGAACGCGAGGGGGCGCAGATCGAAATCGGCGGCAACGAGCGCTACGTGCCACTGTGCCGCAAGCATTTTTCGCAAGCTCTTGCCGGGGCAATGATTCCCTGCTGACAAAGGCCGTGGCCCGGCGGCCGGCTGATCAAATCTTGCTCAGCGTTTTGCCGTACTGCTAACGGTCACACTGCAGCGTCGATGCAACAACTCGGCCGTCCCGGGTTGTAACTCGATCGTCATCTCATTACCGTGTACTCCACAAAACACGCAGGCTCACCCAGATGGCCGCGTTCAATCACCGGAGAATCTTCATGCGTAATCCCAACGGGGCAGTGTTGCTCCGCTTCCACAAGTTGTCGCTGATTTCCGCCGGCTTGTTAGCCGCGGGACTGCCGATGAGCGCCTTCGCGCAGTCGACGGGCTCGGAAGTCATCGAAGACGACATGTCTGAAGTGGTGGTGAGCGCCACGCGCGTACGCGGCGTCGGCATCCTGGGCGAGCAGACCGCGCCGAAGTCCAAGGTGACGCTCGACGGTGACTACCTCGCGAAGCAGACCTCGGGCCAGAGCGTGTTCCAGGCTCTCAACCAGATCCCCGGCGTGAACTTCACCAACAGCGATCCGTTCGGCACCTCGGGTGGCAACCTGCGCATCCGCGGCTTCGACGGTTCGCGCGTGTCGGTGACCTTCGACGGCATCCCGCTCAACGACTCGGGCAACTACGCGCTGTTCACCAACCAGATGCTCGACTCCGAGCTCATCGAGCGGGTGGACGTGAATCTCGGCACCACCGATGTGGACAGCCCGACCGCCTCCGCCACCGGCGGCACGGTCGCGTACAAGACGCGTCGCCCGACGGAAGAGTCCGGTGGCCAAGCCACGCTCTCGATGGGGCAGTTCGACTACCGTCGCGCGTTCCTTCGCGTCGACAGCGGCGAGATTGGCCCGTGGGCGACCAAGGCGTTCTTCTCCGCGTCCTATCAGAGCTACGACAAGTTCAAGGGCCCCGGCGATCTCGAGAAGAAGCAGGTGAATGCCGTGGTCCGCCAGGACTTCGACAATGGCAACTTCGTGAGCCTGGGAGTCCACTTCAACCGCAACCGCAATGCGTTCTACCGCACCACCAGCGCGGCGAACTTCGCGCTATACGGACGCGACTACGACAACCTAGACACCTGCACGCGCGATGCGCCGACGGCCGGCGTGCGCGATGACGAGAACGCGAGCCCCGTGGCCACGATCACAGGCGTGCTGCTGAATACGGACAATCCCGCGAACCCGTCGAGTTGCACGAACTTCTGGGGCGTGCGCCTCAACCCGTCCGACACGGGCAACATCCGCCTGCAGTCGCTGTGGCATCTCGGCGAGAACCTGCGCCTCACGTTCGACCCGTCGTGGCAGTACACGCTGGCCAACGGTGGCGGCAGCACCACGACCAACGAATCGCCCGGCACAACGGCCGATGTCCGCCCCATCGGCACGGCGAACGTTGCCGGCTTCGATCTGAATGGCGACGGCGACATCCTCGACACCGTGCGCTTCTACACGCCTAACAACACCAACACCAAGCGTTGGGGCGCCACGACATCGTTGATCTGGGATCTCAACGACAACCACCGCCTGCGCCTGGCCTATACCTATGACCGCGCACGCCATCGCCAGACTGCGCAGTGGGGCTACATCAACGACAACTCGGTGGAAAACGTGTTCGCCGGTCGCGAAGGCGACCGCGTGCTCGCCGCCGATGGTGACGTGGTCCGCGGCCGCGACCGCTTCTCGATCGCCGAGCTCAACCAGTACGCGCTGGAATGGCGCGGACAGTTCGCCGAAGACAAGCTCATCGCCACCATCGGCGTACGCGCGGCGTACTTCACGCGCGAATTGAACCAGTACTGCTACACGCCGAACGGCCAGACCGGCAACTCGTCGAGCACGTTCACGTCGAGCACGCTGTGTACCTCGCGCGCTCCCACGGCGACGCTTGCCAACGGCAACGTGATCTTCCAGGCGAACCCGGTGGGCGCCGTGGAATACATCGCGCCGTGGAGCAAGGAAGTGAAGTTCGACGACATCATGCCGAACGCCGGCCTCACGTTCACGCCGTGGGACAAGCACATGTTCTACCTGTCGTACGCGGAGGGCCTCTCGGCGCCGCGCACCGACAACCTGTATTCGGTGCGACGCCAGCCCGACAACTCGGTGGGCAGCCCACTGCCGGAGTCGGAGACCACCAAGTCGTATGACCTCGGCTGGCGTCTCAACGACTCCAACCTGATCGCGTCGGCTGCGATCTATCACATCGATTACACCAACCGAATCGTGTCGACGTTCGATCCGGACCTGGGCTTCAGCGTGGATCGCAACGTTGGCGACGTGAAGATCAACGGTGTCGATGCGCAGATCGGCCGCCGCTTCTTCGACAAGCTCACGCTCACCGGCTCCGCGTCGTTCAACGATTCGGAACTTCAGGATGACGTTCAGACCGGCCCGACCAGCTTCCTCGCGACCAAGGGCAAGCAGCTGGTGGAGACGCCGAAGTGGACCTACTCGGCGCGCGCCGAGTACGAGCCCACCGAGGACGTGCGCATCGGCCTGCAGGTGAAGAAGACGGGCGACCGCTTCGGCACCGACCTCAACGACGAGGTCGCTGCCGGCTACACGGTGGCGGATTTAGATGTGTCGTACTCGTTCAAATTCCCCGGTGTCGAGTCGGCGCAGGTGCAGGTCAACCTGATCAACCTGACCGACGAGGAATACTTCGGCAACATCAGCTCGGGCACGGGCGGCACTTCCGTGGCGTTCTATTCGATCGGCGCGCCACGCACGGCGACCGCCACGTTCAAGGTCAACTTCTGATCGCGAACGCTGCATGCGCGGCGTCATCGCGGCTCTGCTGGTTGGTTTGACGTCGGCCGCGGCGGTGGGCACCCAGCCCGCCGACGCGGCCGGATCTTTTCCCGGATCGTTTCGGGTGGCCACTTTCAACTGCAGCCTGAACCGCGGCTCGCAGGGCGAGCTGCTGCGCGAGCTGTCCACTGCCGATTCCGCGCAGGCGCGCGCCGTGGCGGAGATCATCCAACGCGTACGGCCCGACATCCTGCTGTTGCAGGAGTTCGACTGGGATGCCGCGGGCGCGTCCGTCGACGCGTTCCGCTCCAACTACCTGGCGCGCGCTCAGAACGGCGCGCAGCCCATCAGATACCGGTATTCGTTCTTCACGGAGTCGAACACCGGCCAGCCCTCGGGTTTCGACCTCAGCAATGACGGCAGGATCGAAGGTGGGCAGGACGCCCTCGGGTTCGGCGAGTTCCCTGGCCAGTACGCCATGGTGCTGCTGTCGCGATTCCCGATCGACGCGAAGCACGCGCGCACCTTCCGCAAACTTCTCTGGAAAGACATGCCCGGCGCGATGCTGCCCGACGATTCGACGACGGACGGATCGGCGGACTGGTACTCACCGCAGGAGCTCGCGGTGCTGCCGCTTTCCTCGAAGAGCCACTGGGACGTGCCGGTGAAGATAGGCGGATTCACGTTGCACGTGCTGGCCAGCCATCCGACGCCGCCCGCCTTCGATGGGCCCGAGGATCGCAACGGCATGCGCAACCACGACGAGGTGCGGTTCTGGGGCGATTATCTTTCTGGAGCAGCGGCGTCGCACACATATATAAGAGACGACCGGGGTCACCGGGGCGGCTTTGCCGGCAAGGCCTTCATCGTCATGGGCGACCAGAATACCGACCCGTTCGATGGCGGCAGCCGGCATGACGCGATCGAGGCGCTCATCCACAGTTCGCGCATCAACTCCTCGTTCACACCTGCCAGCGAGGGCGCCCCCGAGGCTGGCGACGCGCAGGGCGATGCGAACGCCACGCACCAGGGCGACGCCCGGTTCGACACCGCGGATTTCAACGATCGTGTGGCCGGCAACCTGCGCGTGGACTATCTACTGCCGTCGAAGGGCCTGCGAGTCTGCGGCGGCGGCGTGTTCTGGCCCCGACAGGAAGAGCCGCAGGCGGCGCTGGTCTGGGGCGACCGGCCACCGCCGAGCTCAGATCACCGGCTGGTGTGGCTGGACCTCACTTCAGACCCAGCTCGATGTCGACCGGGCAGTGATCCGAAAGCCAGTGCGTCTTCGCGTCCTGATCGTCGAACACGACGCGGACGAACGACTTCTTCAACATCGACTTCGCGAGGTCCCGGCCGAGCAGGATGTTGTCGATGAATTCCTTGTATTCGCTGTCGGTCGTGCAGGGCGTGAACTTGTTCATGCCGGTGACATTGGTGAGTTTGGACGCGGCCGGCTCACCATCATCGATCTCGGCGTAGACGTTGAGCTGTCGCCCATCCGCGTCGCGCGCCCCGCCCTTCTCGATGCTGAAACGACGGTTGAAATCGCCGAGCACGCCGAAGCGGTGGCCGGCGTTCGCCTCGGTCTCTATCCACTGTTCCAGGGGCGCCACCTGTTTCGTGAGCAACTCGCAGTTGCGCCCCGGCGTGGTCAGCGGGCCCGCCGGGCAGCCTGACTTGAGATGCACGGACATCAGCCGGAATTCGTTGGCGGTACCCGGGAAGAACGTGGCCACCACGCCGCGACGCACGGCGTTGTTGATTGACAGCGCCTCGTATTCGGGCTCGCAGCGGAACGGCAGCCCACGGCGGATGGCGAAGCCGTTCTTCTGCGTGTGTCCACGCGTGCTGAAGCAGAAGTCATAGCCCGGGAACACCTGTTCCGCGGCATCAGGACCATCCACTTCCTGAAGGGCGATGATGTCGGGCCGCAGCTCGGCGGCGTAACGCCGCAGCGATTCGTAGTCCGCGGCGCCGCGCGGTTCGCGCCGCGTGATGGCGCACGGCAGCATGCGGTCGTCGCCGCCCACCATGCCACCGTTTTCGGCGCAGTTGGCGCGTAGAGCGAGGTGCGTGTCCGGCGTCATCAGGTATTCGACGTTCCAGCTCGCGATGCGCACCTTCTTCGCATCACCGCGCCACGGGCCGCCACCTGGCAGCTCGAGCACCGGCGGGTCGGTACGCAGACCCGCGTAACGCTTGTCGACGGTGTCGAATCGGCTGGTCCACGACCCGTAAATGGGATTCGGCAACACGAACCAGTTGACGCCGAAGCGCCAGTCGAGCCGCGCGCGATCGCCCGCGAAGGTGCGCAGGTCGACGAAATCGCCGAGGTCATCGCCCACCATGGCGATGATGCGGTAGTTGGCCGCGATGAAGGCGCGGCGCTGCGACTTGCTGTTCCAGTCGGGCTTCTCGCCGCGAAGCAGCATGTGTTCCGGGTCCGGCGCGGCGTCGATACCCAGCGTCACGAGGTTGCGCATGGTTGCGGTCTTGGCCGGGCACGGGTCGGTGGCGGTGGGTGCCGGCGCGCTGCAATCGCGGTTCGATACGTAAAACACCGTGTGGCCCAGCTGCCGCGCCGCCGCGATGAACTCGCGCGCTCCGGGTATCGCCTCCGCCTGCCCCGCCACCACCCACTCGCCCCAGGTCCTGGAGTTGTAGGTAGCCCGATCGCGGATCAGTCGCGCCTGGTAGACGGTGTTGTCGAGCACCGTCTCGTCGAGATCGAGCACCACCGCGGTAGGCAGGCGCGCGAGCTGCTCGGCGGGAACGTCGATCTGCTCCAAGGCAGCCGTTCCCGGCGATGGATTCGCGATGCGTTCCGTCGCGAGCCGATAGACCTGCTCGACGCCCGCGCGGTATTCCGGCGACGTCTGCATCCACAGCGTGGCGTTGAGTTGCTCTACTCCATTCTCTTGCGCGTCCGCGGCTCCGAGGAGCAAACAAACGGCCGCGCACATCCATCCTGAACGCATGAAGAACTCCACCATAAGGGTATGGGCGGAGTATTTCATATGGGTGTGGTGAGCGGTGATTAAGAGCGACCTCATTGGAGGTGCGGAGCCCTCTCGATGTTGTCGTCTTCGCGGTCGCCTCGAAGAACGCAGAGAAAATGCAGCTCGCCAAAGCGCGAGATGCATTTTCGCTGCTCTCGGCGCCCTGATTGCTCCGACGACAACATCGAGAGGTCTCCGCTCTCCGATCGACGTCACCGCGATCCCCGCTCACCCGCCCAGAGCTGGGGTGCGCGTCGTCGCGGTGGTCAGGGGCAAGATCGCCAGGTCCGACCGCACCTCGCGACGGAAGCAACCCCGTTAGCTAGCCTGTCTCGGCGAGGGTGTTTGCGCTCGCCCATTCGTGCGCTTCGAGGAGGTCGAGCGGCTCGACCTTGAGGTATCTGAGTGCATCGCCCGGCCCGCAGGGCTTCGCGAAGAGGAAACCCTGAGCGTAGGTACAGCCCATGTTGCGCAGGATCTCGAGTTGCTGCCAGGTTTCGATGCCTTCCGCCACGACCTGGATGTTGAGGCTGCGCGCCATGGCGACGATGGCGCTGACGATCGCGTGGTCGGACGGATCGGTGGCGATGTCGCGCACGAAGCTGCGGTCTATCTTCAGCGAATCGACGCGCCAGCGCTTGAGGTAGGACAGCGACGAGTAGCCGGTGCCGAAGTCGTCGATGGCGATCTTGACGCCGAGGTCGCGCAGCGTCGCGAGTGCATCCTCGCGGAACTCACCGGTGCGCGTCTCGAACAGCGAACCCTCGGTGAGCTCGAGAGCGATGAGCTGCGGACCGATGCGGTGGCGCTGCATGGCCTGCTGGATGAGCTCGCGCAGTTTGGTGCGCTCGAGCTGCACGGCGGAGACGTTCATCGACACCGGGACGAGATGCGCGCCCTGTTCGCGCCATTGGGAGATGTCGCGGCCGATGCGATCGAGCACGAACTGCCCGATGGGGATGATGAGGCCGGTTTCCTCGGCCACCTCGATGAAGCGCTCGGGCGATACATACCCCTGCGTCGGATGGCGCCAGCGCAGCAACGCTTCGAGACCCGCCACGCGGCGCGTATGGATGTCGATGATGGGCTGGTAGTGCACGTCGAACTGGTTGAGCTTGAGGCCGGCGCGCAAGCTGGACTCGATGGCCACGCGCTCCTTCAGCGTGCGGTCCATCTGCGGCGAGAATACCTGGAAGTTGTTCCGGCCCAGGTCCTTGGCCTGGTACATGGCCGTGTCCGAGTGCTTCAGCAGCTCGCCCATGGTCGCGCCGTCGCGCGGATAGAGGCTGACACCGATACTGACGGTGACCACGAGCGCGCGGCCATCGACCATCACGGGAGCGCTCAGCACTTCATTGATGCGCGTCGCGGCCACGGCCACTTCGTCGGGCGCGTGCACCTTGTGCAGCACCACGACGAATTCGTCGCCACCCATGCGGACCACGATGTCCGCGGGGCGCACTGCGGCGCGCACGCGCTTGGCGATTTCCTGGAGTAGTTTGTCGCCGACCTCGTGGCCGCGCGAGTCGTTGATGTGCTTGAAGCGGTCGAGATCGAGGAACAGCACGGCCAGCATGTGCCCGCTTTCCTGGCTGCGAGCCAGCGCCTCCGGCAGATGCGCCTGCAGGAACAGCCGGTTCGGCAAACCCGTCAGCGTGTCGTGGTTGGCGAGCTTGTCGAGGCGCTGCTGATTGGCGAGCAGCTGGGTCTGCGCCTTCTTCCGCTCGGACAGATCGCGCATCAGGTACGACACGAGGCGGCGGTCGCGTGATTCGATGGGCACGCAGCTGACTTCCACGTCCATCTGGCGGCCGTCCTTGAGCCACTGCACGAGCTCGATGCCGCGCGAAGGTTCCACGCGCGCGAGTGTCGCGATCACGGGGTCCTGCGAATCATTGGGACCGCGCAGCACCGACAGGATCGAGCGGCCGCGCAATTCGTCGAGCGTGAATCCGAGCTGCTGCTGCACGGCCGGATTCGCATCGACGATCTCGCCGGTGCGTGCGTCGGCGATCAGCAGGCCGTCCTGCGCCTGCTCGATGATGGCGCGATAGCGCGACTCGAGCGCGAGGCGATCGGCATTCAGACGCCGCGAGCGCGCCACCAGCAGTACCGCGACGATCGTGAAGCCGACGACCAAAAGCCCCAGCAGGATGGTCTGGTACAGCGTGGTGCGCGTGGCCTGCGCGGAAGCGCTGCGCGGGATCTCGAGCTGCACCAGCCATATCGGCGTCCCGAGCTGGTCGCGCAGGATGAGATAGCCATTGACGTGGCTGCGGCCGGCCACGCGCGTGAGCTTGTTGGAGGTGATCGGCGATGTGCGTACCCACTCGCGCACTTCATCGGGCAGACCGGCGCGATCGAGGTTGGTCACCGGAAAGCCGTTGACCGGCCACGGCGAGAAGCGGCCAATGCGCACCACCACGGACGGCGTGAAGGCGCGCGCGAATGCGATCCAGCCCTGCGGCTGCCCGGCGCCCGTGTTGTCGAAGATGGGACGCACCGCGAACAACCCGGGGCCGCGCGCACGCTGCACGATGCCGCTGACCTGATCCGTGCCGCCATTGAGCTGACCCGAGGTCACGGCCTGGCGGATCACCGCCAGCAATTCGGGGTCGGGAGGAATCTCGTATTCCTGCACCGAGGTCGCGTCGAGCGCGAGCGACGCGCGCGTTTCGAGGTTGCGGTCGAGCACGAGGAACGTGTCGACATCGAGCCGCACCAGCGCCGCGGCGTTCAGCGACTGCTTGAAGTACTCGGGGCGGTTGCCGCGCGCGAACTCCGCGGTCTCGTTCCAGATCGCGTAATCGGACATGGCCTGGTAGAGGTCATCGAGCTCCGATTCGAAGCCGCGTTCGAGCTGCTGGCTCTGCATGTCCACGTCGCGCGATTCGATGTCGGAGACGTTCACCAGCCACGCGCGCTGCGACCAGCCGTAGAAAGCGACGAGAATGACGGCGACCACCGCGCCGATGACGGGCAGGGGCGATTGCCGGATCCTGGTTTTTGTTTCCGGAGTCGGTGTACGGGTCATAGCGTGAACTGCGTCACGTGCGCTGCGAGAGCCACCGTTAAGTGTGCCCGCCACCCCGTTGTGCACAGCACCGAACCGCGCACACTTCCCGCAAAGTTTGCCCGCTGAAACAGCCTCCGTACGGCGCGGACAGAGGAATCGCCAGGGTTTGTAAACAGCCGGCCAGCCTTGTCCTACGAGCGGACAAACGCTGGCCGGCACAAGCCATCGCCGGGACCGTTCACCCGCGCAGCCCGGTGCGGCGGACTGCGCGGGTGAGGTCGTTCCCGACTTAAAGCGAGAGTCGGAAGCCCGCGAAGACCTGGCGCCCCGTGCTCGAGTACTGCGTGACCAACGGTTCGGCCTCGTACGCCCAGCGGTTTTCCGTCTGGTTGGTGAGGTTGAGCGCCTCGATGGTGAATTGCAGCCAGTCGGTCGCCTGGTACTTCACCGCCGCATCGAAGTTGCTCGTTGCCTCGCTGCCGATGAAATCGTTGATCAGCGGCGAATCGCAGGCGCCTGGATCGCAGGTGCCGGCGGCGAGCGGATACGTGGTTACGTAACGATCGCGATAGGCCCACGACACACGCGCGCTCCACTTCGGCGTCTCGTAGTACAACGTCGCGTTGGCCGACTTCGGCGAGGCGCCGAGGAACGGGCCATCCTGCAGCACCTGCGGCCGCGCCGGCGTCGCGCCCTGTGCGGGTGCGCCCGGATCGAGGATGTACGACAGGCTCGAATCCAGCTTGGTGTAGTTCGCCTGCAAGCCGAAGTTCTTCAGCCAGCCGGGCAGGAAAGTGAAGTCCTGCTGATAGCTGATTTCGTAGCCTTTGATCTCGCCGCCGGGCGCATCCTGGAACTGCCGGATCGCGTACAAACCCGCGGTGTCGCCGGGACCGCCGTTGGTCAGCCAGGCCTGCTGCTGCGGCGTCTGGGTCTCGAGGAAAGCCTGGAAAGCCGCAGGGCTCAGCAACTCCTGGATGGTGCCGACCGTCGAAATGGTCTGCGGGTAGTTGGATACCTCCTTCTTGAACCATGCCGCCGACAGCAGGCCACCTTCGCTGAAGTACCACTCGAGGCTGATGTCCGTGTTCTTGGCACGGAACGGCGACAGCTTCGGGTTGCCGACGGTGACCGTGCCGGCGGTCAGATCGGCGGTCGGCGTCGTGACGGCGGTGATGGTGGGCGCGAGATTGGCGAGCAGCGGGCGCGCCATGACCTTGGCCCATCCGGCCCGCAGCAGCAGCTTGTCGTTGATCTCGAAGGCCAGGTTCGCCGACGGCAGGTCGTCCGTGTAGCTGTGCCGCGCTTCGAGTGGCCGCGGACCGGTCGCGGCGACGGCCGTGGTGAAGCCCGTGGCGACCACACGCGTGTCGGCATTGCGCTGTCCGACATTGCCGAACAGACGATGGTCGAACAGCGTGGTGTCGAAGTTCACCTGGAGGAAGTAGCTGGAGTCGTACTCATCGACGCCGAACTGATTGCCCGGGTTCGAGGTGTACGACAGGCGCCAGTCGGCCCACTTGTTCACGCAGTTGCAATCGAAGCCGGTGATCTCGCGGAAAGCGTCGAGGTTCGGCGCGAAGAAGGACGTGGGCGTGCCCTCGGGAAGATCGAGTCCCTGGCCGAAGTCATAGACGCGACCCAGGTCCGCCGCGGTGACGCCGAGCTCGAGCAGCGATGGATTCAGCACTTCGTTGGTGAGGCGCTGACCCTGGTTGGTCTTGAACTTGTATTCGCGGCGCGTACCGCCGAACTCCAGGTGCACCGTGTCATTGACGCGCAGATCGAAGTTGACGTGGCCGCCCTGGTAATCGTTATCCGTCTCGCGCTGGAAGTGGCGAATGGCCGAGAAATTCTTGACCAGGCTCCAGTTGTTGGGATTCGCAAGATCGAATCCGTAGCTGACCAGGGGCATGTCGCCATGCGCACGCTCGTCATAGACGAACGTCTCGGGCGAATCCATGCGATTGAACTCGACCAGGAAGGCTTCGTTGTCGTTGGCCGAACGGGAACGACCGTACAGCACGTCCATCTTCAACTGGTCGCCGATCTCCTGCTGCAGGTTCAAGGAAACCTGCTGGAACTTCGTCGTGAAATACGACGCGTCCGTCGCTGACCGCCAGTCGACGTTACGCAGCTCGAGGTAGTCGGCCGTACCGGCGTCCGATACATGCGCGGCGAGGACGTCGACTCCCGGACGACCGATGAACTGGTCGCGCGCGAACATGCCGCCGGCCGCCGCCACCGCGGTGGCGCCGCCATAACCCACCGAGCCCGGGGTGTTGTAGTAGTCGTACGGCTCGAGGTTGTTCGGGTTCGTGCTGAAGCTCGTGGTACCCAACCCGGCGAACACGCCGGCGGGCCGAGCCTCGCTGCCACCGCAGTCGATCGCGTCGATGAACTGCGTGCCCGGGCGCGGCGTGCAAGTGGTGTACGCATTGCGCCGGGTGCCGATGTTGGCGGTACCCGTGTTGAAAGTGGCGTTGGTGTTGTTGCGGTTAAGACCCACGGACTGGATCTGGTTCACGTCGCTCTGCTGGTCGAACTTCGAGTACACGCCATCGAGACCGATGTTGGTGGTCTCCGTGGGTCGCCACTGCACGGAGAACGTGCCGCCCAGCCGTTCCTGCGTGAGGTCCTGTTGTTCGATGTTGATCAGCGAAGGGATACGAACGCGACTGTCGTCGAACCGTCCGGCGGTGCTGTACGCAGCCGGGTACAGCGCGGCGTAAGCCGCTGCATCCGAGCCGGTCTGCGCAGCCAACGCCGCCGGATTGGTGATCACCGTGCCGAAAGTCGTGCCCGCGGGCGCGGCGAACCCGGCGCGTTGCGGCGTTTCGGCGCCTGTCCATGACGAGTTTCGATAAGTCAGATCCGGCTGTCCCGGCTGCCGGCGGAACCGATCGATTTCCGAATCTCGATCGCTGTACGCGATCGACGCGGAGATGCCGAGCTTGTGATCGAAGAACTGGTCGGCGAACAACGCCGCCATGCGCGGATTGTGGGTACCTTCGTTCTCGTAGAAAGCATCCTCTGCCGAGAACGCGATGCGACGATCCTTGTAGTCGAGCGGCTTGCCGGTGACGAGGTCGACCGTGGCGCCGAGCGAACCTTCGTCGGTGTTGGCCGAAGCGGTCTTGCGCACCTGCAGCGAGCTGAAGAGATCCGAGGCGAACACATTGAAATCGAAACCGCGACTGCGGTTGGGGGCCGAGCCCGAATCACTGGCGGCGCCGGTGGATAGCGTTTCCAGGCCATTGAGGCGGATACGCGTGAAGTCGCTACCCAGGCCGCGCACGGTGATTTGTTTGCCTTCGCCGTTTTCACGGTCGAGCGCGATACCGGGCAGGCGTTGCAGCGACTCCGCGAGATTGGCGTCCGGGAAGTCGGCGATGTCCTCGGCGTTGATGGCGTCCATCATCACGTCCGAATTCCGCTTCACCTCTATGGCGTTGCGCAGGGACAAACGGTAACCGGTTACCTCGACGGTCGAAAGCTCTTCGCCATCCGTGCTGGTGGTCGCCCCCGCTGGCTCAGCCTTGGCCGCTGACTGGTCCTGATCCGCAGCCGAGGCCCCGGTTGCGATGCTTATGGAGCCAATGACCAATGGCAGCAGGCCTTTGGTGCGATTCGAGTTCGCCATAGTCCCCCTCTCCCCTGTTTCGTAGTTGTTTTCCGAGGCTTCCCGGCGCGCTAAAATGACACCGGTTACCTTTGAGACATTTATAGACCAGTCGAAACGCGAGCGCAAGACACCGGCCCGGCGGGAGCGATATGGCAAACCTGATCCGTGGGTTGCGGCATCGTTATGCACGCGCGCATTGCGGCGGCACGGACCCACCGCGAGAATGCCGGCGCTTCACCTGTGACCCCACCTGGAGATGATCGATGAACAAGGATCGGATGAGCGTGCTGACCGCGATGATGGAACAGGGGGTGATCCCGGTTTTCTATCACCCGGATGTCGAGGTCTGTCAGAAGGTCATCCAGGCCTGTGCCAACGGCGGCGCCAAGTGCATCGAGTTCACCAACCGCGGTGATTTCGCGAGCCACGTGTTCTACGAGGTGA
>DATLDQ010000058.1:0-53629 GCA_035525785.1 Steroidobacteraceae bacterium
GTGGTCGCGCGCGCGCCGATGACCACCGCCGACACCGTGAACGCGGGCGCCATCGCGCAACTCGTGGACGGCGAGCACAAGGGCTCCGGGAAAGTACGAGCCGTGATTCCCGTGGGTGACGAACGTTCGCGCATGGTGGAACTGCGCATCGCTCTCGCGGATCGAAACTGGCGCGTGGGCGCGCCGGTGCGCGTCGAGATCGCGCCGCAGAGCCTCAAGGCGGTGGTCACCGTTCCACGCGACGCGGTGATCCTGCGGCAGGGCGCGAGTTACGTGATGAGGGTGAAGTCCGATAACACCGCCGAACGCGTTGCGGTAAACATCGGTCCGGGTTACGCCAACAACGTACAGATCGATGGTCTGCTGCAAGCGGGCGACCGGGTGGTGGTGCGCGGCGCCGAGCGACTCGAGCCGGGACAGACAGTAAAGGTGCAGTTGCTCTGACGATGCGTCACATGGCGTTGAGAAAAATACCTGATGCGGAAGCGGCCGAGGATCTCATGCCCTTGCCGGCACCGACGTTCGCCACGGTACTCACGGTGGGTGACGAACCCAGCACGGTGACCGTCGCTGCACCTCCCGCCCGAGCCGAGCACTGCGGCGCCTGCGCCTGTGAAGCTTGCCGCGTCACCACGCTCAGCGATTTCGCGATCCGTTTCAGCCGCTAGGTCGCGGCGCTCCCGAGCAGCCGAGAACCTGGCGCTGCCGCCGACTCAACTAGTGGGCGCGGGGCCGCTTCAGGAAGTACTCGACCTTGTCACGATAGGTGCGCGACAGTTTGAGCTCCTGGCCGCCTTCGAGGCGCAGGAAATACTCGCCATTCATGTGCGCGCGCAGCGATTTCACACGCGTCAGGTTCACGATGGTGGACCGGTGCACGCGCTGGAACAGCCGCGGGTCGAGCAGGTTCTCCATCTCGCGCATGGTCGCGCGAAGGATGTGCGTGTGGCCATCCGCGTGGATACATAGATAGTCGCCGGCGGCGTCCACCCATTCGATTGACTGCAGTGGTACGCGCACCGTCTCGCGTCCGTTGCGGATGGGCAGCCAGCTGGGCGTCTGGGGTTCCATGTGCGGCTCTCCCGGTTCGATCTCGCCGCTGCCGCGCAGATCTGCCAGCAGATGCACGAGCTGATTGCGCTCCGCCACGGCGGCGCGTTGCTCCGTCAATTCACGCACGTGGTTGAGCGTTGCGACCAGGCGCGCGTCGTCCACGGGTTTCAGCACGTAGTCGACCGCGCGCGCCTCGAAAGCCTGCACGGCGAAGCGGTCGTAGGCCGTGACGAACACGATCATCGGCAGTTCGTGCGGCTGCAATTCGGCCAGGACGTCGAAGCCCGACAGGCCGGGCATCTGGATGTCGAGGAACACGAGGTCGGGCTTGTGATCGCGGATCGCGTTCAGCGCCTCCCGCCCATTGGTGCAATGGCCGATGATCTCCACGTCGGCCGCCATGCGCAGCCGCAGCTCGAGACCCCGGCGCGACAGCGCCTCGTCATCGACCAGCAGCGTGCGGAGTTTGCGTGGGGTCTTCATGTCCCGGACTCGTGCATTCAACTTTCCGTCATCTCGAGGGGCAGCCCGACCTCGATGCGTAGTCCGGGCTTGTTGTCGAGCGTGGCGAAACGATGATTATCCGTATAGAGCACTGCCAGGCGCTCGCGGGTATTGCGCAGGCCCACCCCGCGTCCCGCACCCGGGGCAGCGCCGGTGTTGAGACCGGGACCATCATCGGCGACGACCAGCTCGAGCATCGCGCCGCGCGCGCGGCCCTCGACACGCACCGTGCCACCTTTCTCCGAGGGTGAAACCGCGAACTTCACGGCGTTCTCGATGAGCGGTTGCAGCAGCAGGCTGGGCACGAGCGCTTCGAGCGCGCGCTCCTCCACGGCGAACTCGAGGCACAGCCGGTCGCCGAACCGCAGCTTCTCCGTGGTGAGGTAGAGATTCATCGCCTCGATTTCCTGGCGCAGCGTCACCTTCTTCATCGGATCCTGGTCGAGTGTGTAGCGCAGGAACTCGGACAACCGCATCACCGCCTGGTTGGCGGTACGGTTTTCGCTATCGAGGATCAGCGTCGAGATGGCGTTGAGCGTGTTGAACAGGAAATGCGGATTCAGCTGGTAGCGCAGCATTTTCAACTGCGCTTCCTGCGCGAGCGCCGCCGCGCGCAGCGTGGCCTGCTGCTGCTGCTGCAGTGACATGTAGTATTTGATGCCGAAGTAGATCGCACTCCAGCAGAGCAGCAGGTAGCTCGAATGCAGCGCGTTGCTGAAGAACTCGAGCGGGGACTTCATGTCCCAGCTCATCGAGTCGTCGGTGTAGTTCAGGTAGGCCGAATTGATCATCACGCGCCACACCAGCGCCGATACGTAACAGCACAAGAGCGCCACGGGGATGATCACCCGCGGCGACTTGTTCCAGAGCCGCAGGTAGATGTTGCGAAGCTGCAGTGTGAGCAGGAAGCCGCCGGCCGTCGCCACGGCGATCACCTTGAACAGGCCTGGCATGTGCTCGTACTTGCTGTCGTAGAACAGGTTGCCGGCCAGCTGCGAGATCGCGTACGCGACCCAGCCGCCGATCTGCAGCCACCAGAACAGCAGCGTACGGTTTTTGAGCAGGGGCTCGATGCGCGCGGACATCCGACAAAGGTACGACGGGCCGGCGCCCCTCACAAACGGCGCCGAAACGGCTCATCGCGGGGCTGGCTCGGCTGGGCCCAACACTCGCCGGGCTTTTTTACTTCTGCGGTTCCGCGGACAGGCTGACCAGCGAGCGCGGCTGGTCGAGCAGGAAGCCCTGGGCATAGTCGAGGCCCACGGCCGAGAGCCAGTCGCGCACGGCCGGCGTGTCGACGCGCTTCGCGACGCATGACAGGCCGAGCACCTTCGAAGCCTGCGCGATCGCGACCACCAGTGCCTGCGCGACCTTTTCCTTCATTGCGACGGCGGTGATCTTGGGATCGAGCTTGAGAAACTTGAGCGCCGGCGAGCCTAACCACCGCATCGAGTTGTGATGCAGCGTGAAGTCGTCCAGCACCACGTGGCAGCCGAGCTTCTCGCAGGCCTGGATGAATGAATCCACGTCGCGCACCTGTTCGACGCAGGATTTCTCGCTGATCTCGAAGCCCAGCGCCTTGGCGGGCACCTTCTGGTTCTTGAGCGTGGTCGCGACGTAGCTCGCGAATTTCGGATCGGCGACGGTGCCCATGCCGACGTTCACCGAGAAGCTCGCCGGGTCGCTCTCCCACAGGTTGCGATGCTCGCCCATCCAGCGCACTAGCTGGTCGACCACGAGGCGGTCGAGATCGGAGTTGGCGCTGGGGTCGTGCACATCCTGCAGTACGCGCTCGGGCGCGACACCGAATTCGTTGTCGGCTTGCGCGTCGCGTACCAGCACTTCGTAGCGCTTGGTGCCGCCGCTGCCCTTGAGCTTGACCAGTTGCTGCACGTGCAGCTCGAAAACCTGGCCGTAGAAATCGAACTGTCCCGGGCCCACCGACTGCTGCGCTTCCTCTTCGACGAACTCCGGGGCGAAGTTCATGTCGCCCTCGGGTTCGTAGGATTCTCCGGCGAGCGCGGACTCGAAATCCGGTTCGGCCAACGCCTCGACCTCGGTGGTCGGCTCTTCGGCACTCACTTCGCCCACGGCCTCGACGGCATCGTCGATGGTCGGCTCATCCTGGATGAGCTCGGGGATGATCTCGTCTTCGGGCTTGACGTTGAGCTTGGGCAGTCGATCCGTCTGCACGACGCGCAGGTCCGGTCGCTTCGCCTCGGGCGCCGCCGGTCGCTGCGACTTGAGCAATGCCTTCGGGTCGATGTCCGAGATCTCGAACGCGATCGAATCTGTTTCGACGCCGCCCGACTGGCGCTGCGGATGCGTGCTGCCCTTGCCGGCCTGAGCGGTGTTCGGGGCGGGCTTCTGCCCGGGAGCGGCGGGGCGAGTCGGTACCGCCGGGCCTTTGGCCTGCGCAGGGGGCGCGACCGGTCGCTGCGGTGCCTGCGCGGCACCCGCGGGGCGCTGCACACCCGGCGTCGGCGCGGCGGGGCGCACCGGCATGGCGGGCGCCTTGGCCTGCGGAGCGGCACCAGCCGGGCGCTGTGCCCCCGGTGGCACGCCGGGGCGAGCCGCGGGCGAGGGGATGCCGGGCTTCGCGGCCTGCGGAGCGCCCGGACGCACGGGGGCCTGCGGGGCAGCGGGTCGGGCAGGCTGACTAACTACTTTGGCGGCGGAAGCGGCCGGCGGCGGGGTCGCGGGCGCGGCGCCCGGGGCCGGCGCGGGCCGGCGCAGGAACGCCAGGCGACGCATGAGATTGGTGGTGGTGGGCGTGACGAACTTGGCCGCGCCTTTGCCGTCGAGGAACTTGGCGTCGGCGATGATCATCGCGATGCCGAGCAGGTCGTTGAGCGGCGAGCGCGCCGGCAGGAATGCCGCCGCGCGTCCGTCACCGAAATTCTGGAACACGTACGCCTTGTCGGGAGCGGCATTGAGCGCGGACACGGCTTCGAGCACGAAGTTGTGCTCATCCGGGCCGAGCGCGCCCTCGTCGAGCCACAGCACGTCGCCGCGTTCATCGTGCAGCGAAATGGATTGCAGCCGATTACCCGACAGCGCCTGCTTCAGGGCTTCGCCAATTGCGGCTTTGGAATCGCCGCTGGATGTGACACTAGCGCTCGCCTGCATTTCGGATTTTTCCCCGGACTGAAGGTGAAGCCTCGCAAAACCCGAGCGGATGCGCCGTGACATAGCTCCCGTTCCCTGAGCGCCTGCAGCGACACTCTGACGCCCTTATGTCGCATCCCGCGGCGTTTCGCGCAGTGGTTCACATCGACCCGTTCGCCCGTGAAAAAGACCACTTTCGGACTAACGGATGTTACCGCTACCGATTTGACACAACGTGGGCTAGATTCGGGCCGCAAGACAGTGATCCATCACTGCGGTCAACAAACGAAGGGGAAACAAGGATGAAACCTTTAACGAGCGCGCTGTTGCGCGCAAGTCTGCTCGCATCGATTCCATTAGCTAGCTACTCGCAAACGGCTCCCGTGATAGTCGAAGCGGAATCCGGCACCTTGGGCGCGAACATCGCCACCAGTGCCGACGGGGCCGTCACGTACGTGACGACTACCGCCAACCGAACCACGCCGCCGAACGCGCCGCACATCGGCACCTACACGATCACCTTCCCGGGATCCGGCAACTGGGAGCTGTACGCGCGCTATAGCGTGGGTCCTGACAGCGCCAATGACGACAGCTGGTATTTCGGCCAGGGCTTCGGCGAAAAAGTGCCCGAACAGGGAAATCAGTGGGCGCTGCAGAACGAGGCGGGCACCGGCTTCACCAACCCGTCCGCCACCGTGCTCAACGGCGGTGCCGCCGGCAGCAATGTCTTCAAGTGGGTGAAGATCACTGGCAGTCAGGGGCCCGCGGCATGGGTCGTGCCCGATGGCGCGCTGACCCAGATTTTCCAGTTCGGTACACGTGAAGACGGCATGCGGATGGACAAGTTCGCCTTTGGCCGCGCGGGTGTCTGCTATACCGTAGCCAATCTCGACGCCGGTCAGCCGGCCTCGGGCACCTGCCCGCCGCCGCCGCCGCCCGAGCCACCTCCGTACACCCGCACCGATCCGCCGATCGCAACGGGCCAGGCCAAATTCCTCGGCGCCGCCTGGAGTCCGGGCACCGCGTCGCTGAATTTCGCCAACTACTGGAACCAGATCACGCCGGAAAACGGCGGCAAGTGGGGCACGGTCGAGGGCACGCGCGACGTCATGAACTGGGCGCAGGCCGACGAATCGTATGCGCTCGCCAAGTCGCACGGCTTCAAGTTCAAGTGGCACACGCTGGTCTGGGCGAACCAGCAGCCCGGCTGGATCGCGGCTTTGTCTCCCGCCGAACAGCTCGAGGAAATCCGCGAGTGGTATGCCGCCATCGCGGCGCGCTATCCGGACCTCGACCAGATCGACGTGGTCAATGAGCCGCTGCACGTGATCCCGAGCTACTCCGCGGCCCTGGGCGGAGCGGGTACCACCGGGTGGGACTGGGTCATCAAGTCGTTCGAAATGGCGCGCGAGTACTTTCCGAAAGCCGAGCTCATCCTCAACGACTACAGCATCACCAATGACGGCAATGCGACCACGCGCTACCTGCAGATCATCCAGTTACTGAAGGATCGCGGACTCATCGACGCGATCGGCGACCAGGTGCACGCGTTCTCGACCACCGAAGCCGCGCCGATGCCGAATCACAAGGCGAATCTCGACCGCCTCGCGGCGACCGGCCTGCCGATCTATGGCACCGAGTTCGATCTCGATGGCGTGTTCCAGGGCGTGTTGAATCACGAAACGCAGCTGGCCAACTACCAGCGGGTGTTCCCGGTGTTCTGGGAGCATCCAGCGGTCAAGGGCATCACGATCTGGGGTTACGTGCAGGGCTTCCACTGGCGCAACCAGCAGGGTGA
Source organism: Steroidobacteraceae bacterium (assembly GCA_035525785.1). Classification (GTDB taxonomy): domain Bacteria; phylum Pseudomonadota; class Gammaproteobacteria; order Steroidobacterales; family Steroidobacteraceae; genus CADEED01. The sequence goes on from DATLDQ010000058.1 coordinate 6,464, forward strand.
CTGGCTTCTGTACCAGAACGGCGGCGAGCGTCCGGCACTGCAGTGGCTGATCCGCTATGTGCAGAACGTTCCGGCAGAAGTTCGCGCGCAGATCCTCAGCGTCGACGAATCGGCGCCCGCAGGTTCGTCGCTGGGCGCGATCGTGGCCACCGATCCGGACGCGGGCTCGGTGTTCTCGCAGTGGCAGATCAACTCCGACCCCAGCGGCAAGTTCGTGATCGATGCCGCGACGGGCGTGGTGAGTCTCGCGCCCGGGGCGACGCTCGACTTCGAGACTTTCACGTCGCACGTCATCACGGTGTCGGTGTGGGATGGCTACAACCGCAGCGCGCCGGGCACCGTGACCATCAAGGTGACGAACGCCAACGACAATGCGCCGGTGGTGACCGCCGGCCAGGCGTTCAACATCGACGACGGCCGCCGCTACGAGCTGGGTCTGCTCAAGGCGACCGATGGTGACGACGCCAACCAGGCGGGCTTCACCACGTTCTCGGGCTGGACGGTCGCGGGTGGCACGGGCGCTTCGGTGTTCGGCATCGATGGCAACACCGGGCTGCTGTACATCAAGCGTCCGCTGATGATCGACTTCAAGCGCGGCAGCTACAGCGTGCTGGCCACGGTGAGTGACGGCCAGAACACGAGTGCGCAGCAGGAAGTCACCATCGCGATCCCGCGCAAGGTGACCATGTGCCTGCTCACGCTGGTGCAGCTGGAGGTGCCGAAGGAAGCGGCGATGCTGTTGCTGCGCGGCGGCGCGGCATTGGGCGCGTGCAAGCGGCCCATCATCGTCGGCAGATAGTCGGGACGACTCCTGCGCCACCAGGGCCGGCCCTTCGATGGAGGAGGGCCGGCCCTTTCCGTTTCAGCGTCCCGTGAAATCCCGCTTGCCCACATCCACGCCGTTGTGGCGCAGCAGGTTGTAAGCGGTGACGTGGTGGAAGAAGAAGTTCGGCAGCGCCCAGACCTGCAGGAACTCGAGGCCGGGGAACTGCAGGGTGCGGTCGCGCAGCTTGATGACGATGTCGCGCGTCTCGCTGCCCTCGAACGCCGAGGCAGGTACGCTGTCGATGTACGCGATCGTCTTCTTCACGCGCGCCACCAGTTCGTCCATGGTGGTCTCCACGTCTTCGAACTTCGGCGCTTCGACGCCCGCCAGCCGCGCCACCGAGTTCTTCGCGAAGTCGCTCGTGAGCTGGATCTGTCGCGAGAACGGGAACATGTCAGGAGCGAGTCGTGAGCTCGCTAGAATGCTCACGTCGAAGTTGCGCGCCTGGGCGCTGGCGACGCCTTTTTCCATGATGCCGAGTAGCTGGGTGAGCGCGGTCTTGAAGACCCCATGGCTCATCGCGTGCATTGAAATCTTCATGAAAGCTTCCCTCTTAGATTCTTTGGTGAAACAATGCGCGCGCCATCGTTACCTTTGGTGCGCCCATGAGTGAATTGTGGTTTCCCGCTCAGCTCGCCGTGTTCGCGCGAGTGGTCGAGCTCAACGGCTTCTCCGCCGCCGCCCGCGCTTATGGCGTGCCCAAGGTCGCGGTCAGCCGCGCCATCGCCGATCTCGAAAAACTGATGGGAGTGCAGCTCCTCAAGCGCACCACCCGCCGGATTTTCCTCACCGCCGCCGGTGACGCCGTGCTGCCGCACGCCCGCGCCGTCCGCGACGAGGTCGAGAAGGTACGCCAGCTCGCGCAAACGTTCTCTACCTCTCGCGAGGGACCCCTGCGCGTCATCGCCGACCCCACCTATGGCCGGGTGCTGCTCGCGCCGCTGGTGCCGCGGTTCCTCGACAGCTTTCCCGACATCGCGCTCGATGTGGTGCTCGATAGCGACCAGGGCGCTGAGTGGGATGTGGCAATCCGCGCCGGCGAGAACAATGACCCGAGGCTGGGTTCCCGCCTCCTGGGCGCGCCGCCCGCCGTACTCTGCGCCACTCCCGCCTATCTGCTGAAACATCCCGCGCCCGAGCGACCCGAGGGGCTGCGCGACCACGCGCTGCTGACGCCGGCCGGCGAAGGCTCCGAATACAAGTTCCAGATGACCAAGGCCTCCGCTCGCGCGGAAGTGCGCGTGCGGCCGAAGCTTGCGGTGGACGATCCCGCGGTATTGCACAGCGCGACGGTGGCCGGGCTCGGCATCGGCCTGTTGCCCGAGTTCCTGTGTCGCCAGGGCGTGGCCACGGCCAAATTGCGCAAGGTGCTGGCCGACTGGCAGGCGCCATCGGCTGCGCCGCTCTACGCGGTATTCCCCGCCGGCCTCGAGGAGGATCCGCGCGTGAAGAGTTTCGTGGAATTCGCGGCCGCGAACATCGTGCCCGCGCTTGCGCACTAGGAGAAACGAAGATGTATCGCGCACCGGTCAAGGACATCCGGTTTGTGTTGGACGAACTCATCGGCACGGAAGCGCTGCGCGCCTGTCCGCCCTTCGCCGAGTTTTCGAGCGAAACCACCGACGCCGTACTCGGCGAGGCGGCGCGCTTCGCTGAGACGGTGCTCGAGCCGCTGTGCAAGAGCGGCGATCGCGAAGGCGCGAAGTGGTCGCCCAATGGCGTGACCATGCCGGCGGGCTTCAAGGAGGCTTATCAGCACTTCTGCGAGAGCGGCTGGCCGAGCCTGCGAGCCGCGCCCGAGTTCGGTGGGCAGGGCGTGCCGACGGTACTGGGCACGGCGGTGGAAGAGCTCTGGGCCTCGTCGAACCTGGCATTCAAGCTCTGCCCCATGCTCACGCAGGGCGCGATCGAAGCGCTGACGCACTTCGGTACGCCCCAGCAGAAGCAGCTGTACCTGCCGAAAATGGTCAGCGGCCAGTGGACCGGCACGATGAATCTCACCGAGCCGCAGGCTGGCAGCGATCTCGCGCAGGTGCGCACGCGCGCCGTGCCCACCGGACCCAACTACCGCATCTACGGCCAGAAGATCTTCATCACCTACGGCGAACACGATCTGACCGAGAACATCGTGCACATGGTGCTCGCGCGCATCGACGGCGCGCCGCCCGGCGTGCGCGGCATCTCGCTGTTCATCGTGCCGAAGTTCTGGGTGAACGCGGACGGCACGCCTGGCGCGCGCAATGACGTCAACTGCGCGTCCATCGAACACAAGCTCGGCATCCACGCGAGCCCCACCTGCGTGATGATGTACGGCGAGAACGAGGGCGCGCTCGGCCTGCTGGTGGGTGAAGCCAACCGCGGCCTCGAATACATGTTCGTGATGATGAACGCCGCGCGCCTCTCGGTGGGCCTCGAAGGTTATGCGCAGGGCGAGCGGGCGTTCCAGCAGGCAGCGGAGTGGGCACGCACGCGTGTACAGGGCAAGCCGCCGGTGCCCGTGGCCAAGGTCGCAGGTTCCGCATCGCTCGGCACGAGTTCGTCGCCCGCGCCGATCATCGGCCACCCCGATGTGAAACGGATGCTGCTAGGCATGAAGTCATCGGTGGAAGCTTCGCGCGCGCTCGCCCTGTACGCGGCATACCAGCTCGATCTCGGGGACGCCCATCCTGACGAGAACGTGCGCGCCGCAGCGCGGACGCGCGGTGATTTCCTGATCCCCATCGTCAAGGGCTTCTGTACGGAGAATGGTATCGCGGTCGCGTCCACCGGTATCCAGGTGCACGGCGGCATGGGCTACGTCGAGGAGACCGGCGCCGCGCAGACGTGGCGCGACGTACGAATCACGGCGATCTACGAGGGCACGACGGGTATCCAGTCCAACGATCTCATCGGTCGCAAGTTCGGTCGCGATCGGGGCGCCGCGCTGCGCGCCTTCCTCGAGGAAATGCAGGCGTCGCTGGAATCGGCGGATTCCTCGCGTCCGGATGTCAAGGTAGTTAGGGAAGCGGTACAGGATGCACTGGTCCGCCTGGGCAAATCGGCCGACGTCCTGCTCACCGCGCTTGCCACATCGCCCGACCGCGCGATGGCGGTGTCCGTGCCGTTCCTGAGGTTCTGTGCGCTGGCCATCGGCGGCTGGCTCATGGCGCGCTCCGCGGTCATTGCCGCGCAGCGACTCGGCGAAGGGTCGCGCGACCGGGAGTTCCTCGACAGCAAGCTCGCGAGCGCGCATTTCTATGCCACGCAGGTGCTGCCCGAGGTGCTGTCGCTGGAGCTGATCGTCGCACGCGGCGCCGACGCGGTGGTAGGCACCGACCCGACATTGATCTGAAGGAGCGGGCTCATGGATCGAAGGAAATTCCTGGGTTACGGGGTGGCGGCCGTCGGCGGCGCCCATATCGCTGACGCGCACGTGACCGACTATCCACACGAGCATCTGCCGGACGGCACCGAGTTGCCCACGGGCAAGCTTCTCCTGCGCAAGATCCCGTCGAGCGGTGAAATGCTGCCCGCCATCGGGCTCGGTACGTCGGGCCCCTTCGAAGTGGACGACGACGAAAAGGTGCGCGCGCCGCTGCGCGAAGTGCTGCGCGGCTTCTTCACGGGCGGTGCGACGCTGATCGACACGTCGCCCATGTATTCCACCGCCGAAAGCGTGCTCGGCGATCTGCTGACGCCGGAACAACAGGCGAAGGTTTTCCTCGCCACCAAGGTGTGGACGCCGGGCTCCGGCGGCCATGGCGAGGCCAAGGGCGTCGAGCAGATGCAGCGGTCCATGAAGCTGCTCAAGCACAAGCGCATCGAGCTCATGCAGGTGCACAACCTCGTCGATCTCGACGTTCACCTGAAGACACTGCGCCGGCTCAAAGCCGAGGGCAGGATCAAGTACATCGGCGTCACGCACTACACGACCAGCTCGTACCCCGACCTCATTGCGATCGTCGAGCGCGAGAAGCCGGATTTCATCCAGTTCAACTACTCGGTCGCGACGCGGGAGGCCGAAAAGCGGCTGTTGCCGCTGTGCGCGGACAAGGGCGTGGCGGTGATCATCAATCGCGCCTTCGAGGACGGTAATCTGTTCACGAGCGTGCAGGGCAAGCCGCTGCCGCCCTGGGCCGCGGACTTCGGTGCGAAGAGCTGGGCCCAGGTGTTCCTGAAGTTCGTGCTGGCGCATCCGGCCGTCACCTGCGTGATCCCGGCGACCGGCAAGATCCGCAACCTCGTCGACAATCTCCAGGCCGGAATGGGCGCGCTGCCCGACGCGAAGCAGCGCGCGCAGATCGTCGCGACCGTGGGCTAGCTAGGGCGCCGGCACCAGCTTGTAGAGCGACCGGGTGCGCACGTCGACGAGGAACAGCTCGCCATCGCGATCCTGCGCGAATGACGCCGCGTTGATGCTCGACAGCCAGCCTTCCGCCGCCGTGATCGTGCGCGTGGGCGCGGTGCTGGTCGGGATGTACCAGATGCGCTGCAGATTGTAGTCCGCGAACACGAATTGACCGATGAGCCCCGGTATCGCGCTGCCGTGATACACGAAGCCGGCGATCACCGACTGGCCGGCGGCGCGCGCGTATTCCGCCACGGGGGGCATGAGTGGCGTGGTGGGCGTACCGCAGACCAGGGTGGTCTGCATGGTGCCTTCGTAGCAGCGCCAGCCGTAGTTCCCGCCGCGCTGCACGCGATTCACTTCCTCGCGCGAGCGCGCGCCGACGTCACCCAGCCACAGCGCCCCGTTGGCGCTGTCGAAGCTGAAGCGCCAGGGATTGCGGAAGCCCCAGGCGAAAATCTCCGGGCAATCGGCCGTGCCCGTTCCGTCGGAATTGCACAGCGCGTTCGCCGCGAACGGGTTGTCGGCGGGTATGCGATACGGTCGTGCACCGGTGCTGCCGTTGACGTCGATGCGCAGCACCTTGCCGAGCAGGTTGTTCGTGAGCTGGCCGTTGCCGGCAACACCCGAGGCGCTGTCGTCATTGCCGCCATCGCCCGTGCCGACGTACAGGAACCCGTCAGGCCCGAACAGCAGGTGGCCACCATTGTTGTGTCCGCCGGGTTGCGCCATTTCGAACAGGATCTGCTCCGAGGCCGCGGTCAGCGTCGCGCCGGAATCCGCGGATGAAAACGCGGAGATGCGCAACACGATGACACCCGGACTCGTCTCGTGGGTGTATGCCGCGAAAGCGCGCGCGTCCGTGGGGTAGTTGGGGTGGAACGCGAGCCCCAGCAGCCCATGCACGTTGCGGAATACCACGCGGTCGCGAATGTCGAGCACGTTCGTCGTGGCCGTCACGTCGGCACGGTCCTCAAACCCCACCGCCTGGCCGTCCTGCTGGATGACCACCCAGCGCGAATTGTCGTTGGGCACGCGCAGCATGCTGTGCGGCGCAGTGAGGCCCGTGATGCCGGTGTACACCCGCTGCAGCGCCAGGCGCACTGGCGGCGCGGCCTGCGTGGTGGCGCTGACCGCGGTCGATGGCGCGGAAACATTGGGGGTGGGGGCCGAGTCCACCGCGACCACGGTGTAGCTGTACGCCGTGGCGGGCGTCAGCCCGGTATCCGTGAACGAAGTGCTCGTCGTCGTGCCCACGGGCACGGCGCCCGCGTCACGGAACACGCGGTATTCCGCGATGCCGGTGCCATCCGTCGAGGCCGTCCAGCTCACCAGCACGGAAGTTGCCGACTGGGCCGCGGCAGTGACGCCGGTGGGGACCGAGGGTGCCGCGGTATCCGCGGGTGGCGGTGGTGGCGGCAGGTTCGCCTCCTGCCGATCGGAAGAATCGCCGCCGCCGCAGGCGGACAGCATCACACCCAGCGACACGAGCGTCGCCAGCAACAGGCTGCGTTTCATGGAGTTCCGTTGAAGTTGTTAGAGTCGGAAAGCGACGACAATTTCTCCTGCCCGCGAGCGCGCCGCCGTCAGAGGACGCAGATTGGTAATGCGGCGGTGGAGAAATCCGGCGAAGGCCGTGCGGAAATCGGCTGTAGGAGTTGGCCGAATTGGCGCTGTCAGGCGCCTGAAATGGTGGCCGGGAGTACGGCCATCGACCGGATCACCTGCGGGCCGGATTTCATGAGCACCCCGTGCCCGGCATCCGCGGCGGACCCCGCGGAAAAAAGAATCGCGCGCATGCCGGCCTGCAACGCCGCCGCGGCTCCCGCCGGGGAGTCCTCGATCACCACGCAATCCGCGGGTGTGGCGCCGAGCCGCGCGGCGGCGAACAGATAGACATCGGGGGCAGGCTTGGGGCGCGCAACCATCGATGACACGTAGACGTGCTCGCCGAACAGCGGCGCGAGGCCCGTCACGTCCAGCGAGAATCGCACCCGAGCGAGCGAAGACTGCGAGGCCACGGCCATGCGATGTCCGCGCGCCCGCAGCGCTTCGAGCGCGTCGCGCAGCTGCTCGACCACCACGAGCTCGCGATGGAAGGCATGCGCCGTGGCGAACGCCCAGTTGTAGACCCAGGCGGCGCCCGGGCGCTGACCAGTGCGCTGCGCGATCGCGTCGAGCACGCCGTCGACGGTCTTGCCGAGGAACATCGCGTGCGCCTCTTCGGTGCTGAGCGAAAGACCGAGCTCGCGCGTGAGCTCCGACTCGACGCGGCTCGCGAGATGCTCACTGTCGATGAGCACGCCATCGCAGTCGAAGATGAGCGCGGCTTCAGCCACGCCGCAGCCGCGCGCGTCCACTGGCCGACAGCAGGGCCACCGGCCACATCAGCGCCATGCGGACGCGTGCAGCCCAGCGCTGGCCGCGCTCGGGCGGCGCTTCGCTGGAGTAGATGTAGCTGGAGGTGGCGGCGAGCGCCAGCACGATGATGCCGAAGATCCAGATGATCATGCCCAGCCGGATGAGGACCACGTCACTTCTCGTACGGTTCGTGCAGGCGCACCGGCGATTCCTTCGCCTGCCGTTTTCGCCGCGCGCGGATGTTCAGCATTTCCACGGCCACCGAAAACGCCATGGCGAAGTAGATATAGCCCTTGGGCACGTGGTGCTCGAAGCCCTCGGCCACCAGCATCACGCCGACCACGAGCAGGAACGACAGCGCCAGCATCTTGATGGATGGATGCGCGGACACGAAATCACCGATGGCCTTCGCGAACAGCATCATGAGACCCACGGACGCGACCACGGCGGCGATCATCACCGCCACTTCGTCGACCATGCCCACGGCCGTGATGATGGAATCCAGCGAGAACACCATGTCGATGAGGATGATCTGCAGGATGATCGCGCCGAAGCTGGCCTTGACCTTCGCCGAGGCGTGCCCTTCCTCGCCCTCGGTGAGCTGATGCACTTCCTTGGTGGATTTCCAGATGAGGAAAACACCGCCCGCGATGAGGATGAGGTCACGGCCGGAGATGTCCTCACCGAAGATCGAGATCAGCGGGGCGGTCAGACCGACGATCCACGACAGCACCAGCAGCAGCCCCACGCGCATGAACATCGCGAGGAACAGCCCGATCTTGCGGGCTGTTTCGCGCCGGTCCGGCGGCAGTTTGTCCACCAGGATCGAGATGAAGATGATGTTGTCGATGCCGAGCACCAACTCGAGCGCCGTCAACGTGAAGAAGGCGATCCAGGCTTGGGGATCGGTGAGAAGCGTGATGATGGCGTCCATGGATGCGCGCCATTTTAGAGGAAACGGCGTTAACCTTGCGGCGTTTACACCACGCGCGGACTCCTCATGAACCTGCTCAGACGCTCGTTCCTTGCCTTTGCTTTGGCTTTTTCGCTCGCCGTACCGGCGGCCGCGGCACGGCTGCAGTCGGGTGAAGCGCACGTCTGGGAAGTGCAGGAGATCACGCTTGGCGCGGCGCGCGACTACGCGAACCCCTACGTGGACGTCGAGTGCTGGGTGGAACTCGAAGGCCCTGGCTTCAAGCGGCGCGTATATGGCTTCTGGGACGGCGGCCGCATCTTCAAGGTACGCGTCGTCGCCACGCAGCCTGGCGACTGGACCTGGCGCGTGGGCTCGAACCATCCCGACGACATGGGGCTGGCCGGCTCGGGCAGGTTCCGCGCCGTCGCGTGGACTGCCGGCGAAATCGCGCAGAACGCCAACCGTCACGGCTTCGTGCACGCCAGCGCCAATGGGCACGCGCTGCGCTACGCGGATGGCACGCCGTTCTTCTTGTTAGGTGACACCTGGCTGGCGGCGTCCACCTGGCGCCTGCCGTACAGGGGAGCCACCCCGGCCGCCGACTACCAGCCCGCCGAAGGCATCAGCTTCGAGGAGGCCGTGGCCTGGCGCAAACGGCAGGGCTACAACTCCATCTCGTTCATCTCCGCATTTCCCAACTGGGCCGCCGACGAACACGGCGCGACCCATGCCAACAAGGACGGCGTGTTCCTGCGCAACGCCTGGGAGAAGTTCGGCTCCTGGGCGCCGAACGCGAAGATCTCGACGGCCGACGGCGCGACGACCACGGGCAAGGACATGCACGACGAGGAGGGCAACCGTCCATTCGAAGTATTCGCGGATCGCGAGGGCCTCGCGAACTTCGATCGCGTGAATCCGGCGTACTTCCGCAGCCTCGATCGCAAGATGCGCCATCTGTCCGAGCAGGGCTTCGTGCCGTTTCTCGAGACCATCCGCCGCGACAACGCGCCGTCGTGGAAGCGCTACTTCGATTTCAATGCCTCGTACGCGCGCTTCGTGCAATACCTCATCGCGCGCTATGGCGCTTACAACCTGGTGTTCAGTGGCATCCATCTCGACTGGATTCCCAAGGATTTCAGTCTCAGCGCCGACGAGTTCAACGAGGCGCTGACTTTCCACCACGCCAGATATGGCCCGTTGCCGTATGGCCAGCCGTACACCACGCTCATCGATCGCTCGACGTACAAGGCTTTCGGCCATGGCGCGAAGGCGCCGTGGCTCACCATGCACACGGTGGGCAACAACCCGCGCAATCACGCCATCTACGATTCGCTGGAAGAGTTGTTCCGCCTCGAGCCCGCCTATCCCGCGGCGAATCTCGAGCCTTACTACACGGGTTGGAACCATGCCATCAATCGCCCGGGCGGCGAGACTCCCGACGAGAACTCGGATCGCGACAACTACTTCGCGCGCGCGATGATGTACGGCTCGGTGCTGTCGGGTGCGCTCGCCGGTCACGTGCACGGCACGGCGGCGTACGACGTGACCAGCACCGGCGAGCCCGCGGGCTGGCGCCCGCACATCTGGACCGCGTTGCGCTATACGTCCGGCGCGCAGATGAAGCACCTCGCGGCTTTCGTGCTTTCCGAGGGTGCTCGCTACCAGGACCTGGCACTGGCCGCGGGCGACCTCGACCCGCGCGGCATTCCCGACGCGCTGGCCGATGGCCTCGACGGGTGGTCGTTCCTCATGCGCACGCCACAGCGCGATTTCGCGCTGGCGTACTTCGAGAACCGTGCGCTAGCGCCGCGCCTGCGCGGCTTCACACCGAAGGCTAACTACCAATGGAGCTGGTTCGATCCGCGGACCGGCCAGTGGCGCGACGCCGGCCGGCTGCGCGCGGACGCGTCCGGGGTACTGGTGGCGCCGGGCTTCCCGGCAGGCGGCCGGCAGGCGGCGTCCGACATCGCGGCGAAGATACTCGCCGTGCATTGACTATCTCCGCGTCCGCCGAGCATTCTCCACGGGACATCAGCACAGCGCAGGGGAGCGGAGCATGCGTCTGGCAACACTGGTACCCGGTCTGGCGATCATCGTTTCGGCCCTGATGCCCGCTGGTGCGCATGCGCAAGGCGCGCCGCCCCCCTCGGCCAACGAAGGGCAGGCCAGCGACGAGCCCGGAATGGACGAAGTCGTCGTCACGGGCACGCGCATCCGGCAAAGCGAGCTCGGCTTCGCCAACCCGGTGACCACCCTCTCTTCGGACAGCATCCTGCAGTCCGGCAAGACCGATCTCGGCGACTTCCTCTCGCAGACGCCCGCGCTCGTGGGCTCGGTCACCGGTGACCTGACGGCCGGCTCGAACCCGGGCTTCGGCGAAGTGGGGCTCAACCTGCTCGATCTGCGTCACCTGGGCGTGGACCGCACGCTGGTGCTGGTCGACGGACGTCGCCACGTTTCCGGCCTCGCGGGTTCCGCCGCGGTGGACGTGGATGCGATCCCGACCGATCTGCTCGAGGCCGTCGATGTGCTGACGGGCGGCGCCTCGGCGATCTACGGCGCGGATGGCGTGTCCGGCGTGGTCAACTTCAGGCTCAAGAAGGACTTCGAGGGCATCGCCTTCCGCGGGCAAGCCAGTCGGTCGAGCCGTGGCGACGGCGACAAACGCTTCGCCGCGCTCACCGCCGGCACCAATTTCGGCGAGGGCCGCGGCAATGTCGCGCTCGCCTATGAGTACAGCGCGGACGATCGCGTGAACGACCAGGCGCGTTCCTATCTACGCGCACCACGCGCAGCGGACCTGTACCAGAACCAGGACGATCTCGACGACTCGCCCGATCTCCCCGACAACGTGCCGTACAACGACGTGCGGTACGCGGACAGCTCGCCCACGGGCGCGGTGGACGTCGACTTCGACCTCGCGCCCGACTTCGAAGGCGGCGGCGGCGCCTACGACCGGGGCTTCCTGCTCGAGAACTCGGGTGGCTACACGCAGGGTGGTTCGAGCACGCCGGTCAACGGCTACCAGGGCGATCTCTTCCCGAAGATGGACCGCCACCTGGTCAATGTCGTGAGCCACTTCGACGTCAACGACTCACTGACGATCTCCGCGGAAGGCAAGTATGTGCGCTCGCGCGCGTTCTCCGTCGCGCAGCCGTCGTACGACTTCTATCTGCTGATGACACCCGACAATCCGTTCATGCCCGACTCGATCCGCAATGCGATCGTACCGGGCGCGGCCGCGGCGTACTTCGAAGACCCGGACACGCCCGACGGCGTGATCGTCACGCGCGACAACTACGATCTCGGTGTCAACGCGGAAAACACCACGCGCGATACGCTGCGTGCCGTGCTCGCCGCCAACGGCGAAGTCAGCGATCACTTGCGGTACGAGGCGTCGTATGTGTACGGCGAGACGAAGAGCCGCATCGTGACCGTGAAGAACCGCATCGAGGACAACTGGCTGGCCGCCATCGACGTGGTCACCGATCCGACCACCGGCGTGCCGGTGTGCCGTCGTTCGCTCGACCCTGACGCGGACGACTATGTCGCCGGTTGCGTTCCCTACAACATCTTCGGCGACGGTGTGCGGCGCGAAAGCGCGCCCGAATTCGTCAACACCGACAGTCTCTCGCACACCAAGGTCACGCAGCAGGTGGTGTCGGGCTCCGTGTCCGGTGATTTCGGCGAAAGGATGAAGCTGCCGGGAGGCTCGATCGGGTACGCCTTCGGCGCCGAGTACCGGCGCGAAACCAGCGACTCCGTTCCGGCGCAGGAAATCCAGGACGGCCTCACGTGGGCCGGCGCCATCGCTCCGTCATCCGGCAGCTTCGATGTGAAAGAGGTGTTCGCCGAAGTGAACCTGCCGCTGCTCAAGGATGCGCGTTTCGCGGAGAACCTCTCGTTCGGCGCCGCGGCGCGCGCGTCCGACTACAGCACGGTCGGGCAGACGAGCACGTGGAAGGTGGATGCGGTGTACGCGCCCGTGCATTCTGTGAGTTTCCGCGGCACCTATGCGCAGGCGGTGCGCGCGCCGAACATCGCCGAGCTGTTCTCGCCCGACACCACGACGTTCAATTTCATCGTCGATCCCTGCGACATCAACGAGCTCAACAACGGTACGAGTACGCGCGAGGCGAATTGCGCGCAATTGCTGGCCGGCCTCGGCATCGACCCGACCACGTTCCTGCCGTCCAACTCCACGCAGGCCACGCTGTTCACCGAGGGGACGTTCGGCGGCAATCGCAACCTCAGTGAAGAAACCGCGACCACCTGGACCGCAGGCGTCGTGTTGCGTCCGGAATTCGCGTCAGGTCTCAGTGTGTCGCTCGACTGGTACGACATCGAGATCGAAGACGCGATCAACACGCCCGAGGCCCAGGAAGTCGCGCAGCTCTGCGTCGACAATCCTTCGCTCGACAACCCGTATTGCTCGGGCGTCGTTCGCGACCCCGACTCGGGCTTCATCACCGGGTTCACGGTCCGGCCCGACAATGTCGCGAGCTTCCGCACCGCGGGACTCGACGTCGCCATCGACTACCACCGCGACGCCGCCGATCTCGGCGGCTTCCGCGTGCAGCTCGCCGGGGGCTATCTGCACCGCCTCGAGTTCATCTCGGTGCCCGGTGCCGAGGTCGACAACGATCTCGAGGAGCAATATTTCCCGAAGTGGTCCGCCACACTCGACGTGACGTGGACACGCGGGCCGCTGACGCTCGCCTACGGCCTCAACTGGTTCGGCAAGACCGACCGCTTCACGCGCGAGGTGCTCGCGGGCGACCCCGATTACGCGGACCCGCGCTACTTCCAGGTGAAGCAGAAGTGGGATCACGACATCAACGTCGCCTATGACATCACCGAGCACCTGAACCTGTACGCCGGCGTCAACAATCTCTTCGACCAGAAGCCGGCGTTCGGTTATGGAGAGAACAGCTCGTATCCGATCTCCGCGATGGGCCGTTACTTCTATGCCGGCGCGCGCATGGATCTCGGCGCCGGCAGTCGATGACGGCGCCGCGGGGTTTCGCAACCCTGGTCCTGGCGCTGTGGGGTTCATGCGCCGCGGCCGCCACCCCCTTCGAGCTGGATGACTTCCATCGGTTTGCCACGGTCGCGGCGCCGACATTTTCTCCCTCGGGCGACGCGCTCGCCTATTCCGTCGCGCGTGGCGACCAGAAGCGCGACAAGACCACGAGCGACTTGTGGTCGGTGCCCTGGCGCGGTGGCGCACCCGCCCAGCTCACGCGCACTCCGGGCGCCAGCGAATGGCAGCCGCGGTACAGCCCGGACGGCAAGTCCATCTACTTCCTCTGCGACGCCGGCAAGGATGAAATCACCCAGCTGTGGCGGATGTCGGCCCGCGGCGGCGGGGCGCGCAAGGTCACGGACCTTCCGGGCGGCGTCAGCGACTTCGACCTCTCGCCCGACGGCCGCCGCGCGATAGTCGTTGCCGAGGTTGGCCTGCGTGTGGGCGGCAAATCGGATACGCCGCCGCCGATCGAGACCGAGCGCTTCCTGTTCAAGCGCGATGGCGATGGCTACCTCGACGACCGGACGCAGCAGCTGTTCATCGTGGATACCCGCAACGGCAAATCGCGCCGGCTCACCACCGCCGAACGCGACCACTGGAGCCCCGCGTGGTCGCCCGATGGCCGGTTGATCGCCTACACCGGCAAGGACCGGGGCGAGACCGACCGCGATTCCAATTATGAGGTGTTCGTCCAATCCGTCGATGCCGGCGAGCCGCGCAAGATCAGCACTTTCGTCGGCGCCGACAACGATCCCGACTGGAACGCGCGGCCGTCGTGGTCGCCGGATTCGCGCCGGCTGGTCTGGCTCGAAGGCGGCGAGGACAAGTGGATCTACTACTCGTCGGTACAGCTCAGCGTGGCCGACGTCACCACCGGCGAAGTATCGCGGCCCGCACGCATAGACCGCTGGTTCTATTACCCGAGATTCGCACCGGACGGCTCGATTCTCGCGCTCATCGAACAGGATCGCGACACCTGGCTCGCGCGCATCGACCCCGCGAGCGGCGCCATCGAATACCTGAGCTCCGGCCAGCGTTTTGCCTATGACTTCGCGGTCGCCGCCAACGGGCGCGTCGCGTTGCTCGAAACCGACGTCGGAATGCCCGCCGAGATTTTCGCCATGGACGAGCACCGCGCGCTGACGCATCACAACTCGTGGGTCGCGGAGCGGCAGCAGGGCGAGGTGCGCGATGTGTCATTCACCAGCGGTGGCACGGAGATTCATGGCTACGTGACGCTGCCCGCGGATTTCACCGCCGTCCGCAGATACCCGTTGGTGGCCGACCTGCACGGCGGGCCGGTCTACCAGCACAGCCACGAATTCAACCTCGAGTCGCGACTCTATGCCGCGGCGGGCTATGCCGTGCTCGCGATCAACCCCCGCGGCTCATCCGGGCGCGGCTTCGATTTCTCGCGCGCGATCTATGCGGACTGGGGCAACCTCGATGCGCAGGACATCAGTGCCGGCATCACGCATCTCATTGACCTCGGCATCGCCGATGCCGCGCGCATCGGCGTCTCGGGATGGAGCTATGGCGGCATCCTCACCGACTACATGATCGCGAGCGACACGCGCATCCGTGCGGCGGTCTCGGGCGCCGGCGTGGCCAATGTGCTCACCATGTTTGGCGTGGACCAATACGTGCGGGAGTATCTGTTCGAGCTGGGTACGCCCTGGGAGAACTTCGACACCTGGCGCAAGCTGGCCTATCCATTCCTGCACCCCGAGCGCATCAGCGCCCCCACGCTTTTCCAGTGCGCGGGCGACGACGACAACGTGCCCTGTGTCGGCGCCGAGCAGATGTACCAGGTGCTGAAGTCGCGCGGCGTACCGACGCGTCTGATCGTCTACCCGGGGGAGAATCACGGACTCGAGGTGCCGAGCTACCTCGTGCATCGCATGCGCAGCAACCTCGAGTGGTTCGATCGCTGGCTCAAGACAGGCAGATGAGCAGATCCCTACTTCTTCAGCCGGAACTCCGCGTCGCCGTAGTGCACGTAGTCCGCCCAGTCGGGTGAACGCTCCGCGAGCACGGCGCGGCGTGCCTTGACCAACGCGTCGCCGATGCTGCCACGCAGGACTTCCCGATAGAACCGCTCGGCGAACGCGGTCGCGGAATCATCGCCCACGGGCCAGTGCGTACCGATGTAGTGCGCGACGCCGGCGCGCAGCAGCGTCTCGGCCAGGCTCAGGTTGGTGCGCATGCCATGGCCCCGGCGCCTCGCCACTTCGCGTGAACCGGTCCTCGGTGTCACGCGCTTGCCCGAGCGCCGGCGCACGCGCGCCGATTCGCAGGCGTTGAACATCAGCAGCGGCGGTAGTTTGCCGAGCGCCGACAGGTGAGCGCCGGTGAGCTCACCGTCAGCGAGCACCAGGCCGCTTTCCCCGGGCTGTTTCGCGTCGAAGAAGGCGTGGCCCGCGTAGTGGATGACGTCGTAGCGGCCGGATTCGAATTCCGCGGTGACCCGATCGAGCGTCGCCGCTTCGCCGACCACTTCCGTGAGCCGCACGCGGCGCGCGTCACCGAGGATCGCGGCGATGCGTTTGCGCTCGGCCTCTGCTCCCGGCAGATCCCGCGTGGGGTTGGCGATGATCAGCACGCCGAGCTCATGGGTCTCGCGCCGTTGTGAATCGAATCGCGCGGGCACGAGGTCGGCGGTGGCGTAGCGGCGCGAGAGGCCGCCGTCGAGCGCCGGGCACCAGCCGCGCAGGTTCAGCGTTTCCCAGGGCACGCGGCTGCCGGCCGCGTCGTGGACCACGGACACCGCCTGACCGCGCGCCTCGAGCAGCGCGCGCGCGAGATCGGGATGCAGGGTGAGCCGCGCCAGCTTCTCGCCCAGCTGCTTCACTCGCGCCGCGGTCAGGACGTCGCCGAGGAATTCCCGGTCCAGCTTCTCGAGATCGCGCACGGCGACTTCCTGACTCTGCGAGAAGATGGCGGCCGACGTGCCGCCGGTGAGCAGCGAGGCCCGCCAGATCTCGCGTGGGCCCGTGGTCGATTCCGCCGATACGATGAGATGCGCGGTGCCGGGCACCCGTCGCGAGCGCGTCGTGGTGCGCGTGCGCAGGGTAGCCAGCGCCGCGAGACGCAGGCTGCCCGCGGGCCGTGACTTCACGAAGTCCGCGAGACGGGCGTGCACACGCTGCGCGTCGGCGCGCGTCAACACGTGCAGGTCGATGCGCGAAACGCCAGCCTGGCCGGCGGCGCGAGCGCGCAGCAGTCCGCGCAGCTGCGCCGTGAACGAATCCTCGGGCGCGATGCCGCTGTGCGAGCCCCAGGCGACGGTGGCCAGCGAGCGGTAGTGCGGCTGCTCGGCGAAGCGCGCGAGGTTCTCGGCCGCATGCTCGATGACGTCCAGGCTCAGCCGGTCGAAGCGTCCGAGACCGACCAATAGATAGGCGCCGCGCGGCCGCCGCGCCGCGCCCGTTGCCGGGCGCTGCAATGCCCGGGGTATCGGCGTGACGTTGCCGGCGTCGCCGCTGACGACGCGGTGTTGCAGCCAGTCGGCGATGACGCCGCCGAGGCGCGCGTCGATGTCCGCGGCCGCGCCGCTGGCCGGCACGCCGCGCAACACGGCCACGGCGGTAGCGCCTGCGCGCGAGTTGGACACGTCGCCTGCGACCACGCGCACCAGCAACGGGCGCGCGCCGGAACGCTGTGGCTTGCGGTGCGCCCGTCCCTTGGGCGCCTCGTTGAGCGTGTCGAGGAACAGGCGACGCTGCTCGGGCGTCATGTGCGGCCAGTCCACCTTGCCCTGGTACTGCTGGCGCAGCTCCGCGTCACCCACACGGGTCAGCGTGCCGCGGCGCACCGGTGGCGCGGCGGCGAAGTGCTGTGTGGCGCCAGTTGTGAGGAGATCGAGCGTCCCGGAGATCACTCGGTCGGCGAGCGGCATGTCGCTATGCCCGCATTCGACATAGTAGTGACGCGCGCCCGAGAGCCGCGCCAGCTCCATGGGCACGGTGCCGTCGCCCTGCAGGCTGTACTCGTATTCGAAGTCACCACCCTTGATGGCGACGCCGGTGGCGGTGGTGCGGTTGCAGCCCACCACCATGATGAAGCGCGAATCCGCGGGCGCCATGCGCCGTTCCAGCCCGGCCGCGTCCGCGAGGAGCCGGGCGTCGGGCGCGGGCCCTGACGCGGGCCAGCTGGCCGCATCGAAGAGGTCGAGATCGCTGACGGCACGGTTCGCGGGGACCAACTCGTGCAGCCCTGGGAAAGTGGCGAAGACATGGCTCGCGAGGTATTCGGCATCGTGTCGCAGATCGAGCATCGCGATCTTGCGAACCACCGAATACGTGCCGCGCAATGCCTGCACCGCCGCGAGCGATCCTCCGTTCGGCGTGCCGAGCATGACCAGCTGCGATACGCGTTTGCCCGCGTCGTGCGTCATCGCGGCGCGCGCCACCAGGCCGCCCATGCTGTGGCCGATGAACGCGATGTTGTCGCGGCCATCCGCGTCGAGTCTTTCCGCGAGCTGCTTGCCGAGTGTGGCGATGGGTTGACGCCAGTCGTAGTCGAGCAGCACCGCATCGTAGCCCGCCTTGCGAAGCGACAGCGTGAGCTTTAGATAGGTGTAATTCATCGCGCCGAGCGCCACGACGCGTGAACCCTGCGGCAGTCGCAGCTCTTTGAGGCGTCCGAATGCGATGTCGATCGGGTCGAGCCAGAGGATGTCGTTGGGCTTGTTCTCGCCACGCACGAGACCCAGCTGCGAGCCCATGATGCCGGGCAACACGTACACGCGGCGACCGGCGGGCCTACGACGCCGGCGCGTGGCGCGCGCGAGCTTCGCGAGCTCGGCATGCAGCGCGGCGCCGAAGTATTCCACGAGCCCCGTGTTCGGCTTGCCCGTTGCAAGCAGCCCGATGAGCGCACTCTCGGGCAGCGCGATGCGATCGTACGGCGTGACGTGGTCGGCCGGCGTGCCTTCGTGCGTGGGGCGCCCGGTCATGCCGCGGCCTCCACTCTCGAGTCGATCCAGTCGACCACCGGCTGCCACAAGGTGTCACGGTGCTTCACCGAAAAGAACCCTTCGTGGCCGATGTGCTTCACGCCTGCGTCCGTCGGCGAATACCAGCGCGATTCGCGCTGGACGTTCGGGAAGAATTTGTTGATCTCCGCGACCGTGCGCCGCGTCGCGATGGGGTCGTCGGTGAATCCTACCGTGAGCACCGGCGCACGAATCTCGCCAAAGAAATTCCCGGATAGATAGGTGGCGAGGTCGGGGCCGAAGTGCGCGGGCCGCAGGCACCAGCGCCGCCACTCTTCATACACGCCGCGCGGCAGCGGCAGGCCGGACCACCCACCGCCCGTGGGTACGTAACCCTTGATCGCAAGCAGCACGGGACCGTGCACGCGCCAGAACCACCAGGCGAGGTATTTGAAAGGGGCGCCTTCCCAGCGCCAGTAGCCCACCGAGGTCGCGATCTGTACGTGGGCGCATGCGCGCGCGTGATTGGGCAGCAACCCGAGGAACTGGCCACCGATGCTGTGTCCCAGCGTGATCACCGGCCGACCTTGCGCGCGATCCGCGATGGCGTCGAGCGCCGCCGGCATGTCGAACCGACCCCAGTCGCTCATGAGGGCCGTCTCGGCGGAGAGATCACCCCGGGCCGACTGGCCCATGCCACCTAGTGCCGACTGGCCCATGCCACGATAGTCGTACACCAGCGTGTCGTAGCCGCGCTCCGACAGGTAGTGGGCCAGCTTGAAGTAGAAAGTCTGAGGGAAGCCGGTGGCGCCGTTGATCACCACCGCGCCGCGCCGCGAGGCCGCGTTCTCGGAACGGCGATCGATGGCGTCGAACCAGTGTGCCGCCAGAACCCGGCCGTCCCTGGCGCGCAATTCGAACGGCCGCGGCGTCACAATGCGTGCGCCCCGATCTGCTTCGCGAGCGCGAGGATTGCGTCGCGCCGCGCGCTCGACTTGCGCCACACCGCGCCGATGGTGCGCGTGGGCACGGGCTTCACGAACTGCTTGATCGTCACGCCGCGCGCGTTGCCATAGGCTCCGCGGCCGGCGAGCTCCGGCAGCAGCGTGATGCCCACGCCGGCGGCGACCATCTGGCGCAGCGTCTCGAGGCTGGTGGCGCGGAAGTCCTGCTTCTCGTGCATGCCCGTGCTCGAGCAGATGTCCAGCGCCTGGTCGCGCAGGCAGTGGCCGTCCTCGAGCAGCAGGAGCGTCTCGTGGGCGAGGTCTTCCACCCTGATCGTCTGACGCGCGGCCAGACGATGGCCCGTAGGCATTGCGACGGTGAACGGCTCCTTGTACAGCTCGCAGGAGTCGAGGCCGTCCATGCTCACTGGTAGTGCCAGGATTCCCACATCGATCTCTCCCGAATGCAGTTTCTCCAGCATGAGATCGGTCTGATACTCGTACAGCATCAGTTCGAGCCGCGGCAGCTGTTTGCGCAGCCGAGCCGCGACGTTCGGAAGTAGATAGGGCCCGATGGTGGGCAGAAAGGCGAGCTTGAGGCGCCCGGCGAGCGGGTCGCGGTGGCCCTTGGCGAGCTCGACGATCTCGTCACTGGCTTCGAGGATGCGGCGGGCGCGCTCCACGATCTGCTCTCCGGCAGCGGTCAACGAAACCCTCTTCGGAGCGCGTTCGATGAGTTGCACGCCGAGGTAGTCCTCGAGCTTCTTGAGCTGCGCGGACAGGGTCGGCTGGCTCACGAAGCTGCGCTCGGCCGCCCGCCCGAAATGGCGCGTGTCGGCCAGGGCGACGAGGTACCGGAGGTCTTTGAGCTTGAGGTCGGCCATAGATGTTCTCTATGGAGTTTATCCAATCAATCGATTGGCCGGAATGGGATTTTCCCCGGAGAATGCCCGCCAACGTTGAGACACACATGGTTTCGTTACAGGAGTTGAGAGCAATGTTAGGTATCGGCAAGAAGTTTCCCCAGTATTCGCTCACCGGCGTGGTCTCGAATGACCAGGCCAAGGCTTTCCAGCCCTTCGACCAGGACACGCACAAGGGCAAGTGGCGCGTCGTGTTCTTCTGGCCGAAGGATTTCACCTTCGTCTGCCCCACCGAGATCGCCGCGTTCGGCAAGCTCGACAAGGAGTTCAAGGCGCGTGACGCGCAGCTGCTCGGCGTATCGACCGACAGCGAGTATGTGCACCATGCCTGGCGCAGCACCAAGGACGAGCTGAAGACGCTGCCGTTCCCGATGCTGTCCGACATCAAGCGCGAGCTGTCGACCGAGCTCGGCATCCTCGATGAGGCCGCGGGCGTCGCCCAGCGCGCCACGTACATCGTGGACCCGGAAGGCGTGATCCGTTTCGTCTACGTGACCGACCTGTCGGTTGGCCGCAGTCCGGATGAAGTGCTGCGCGTGCTCGACGCGTTGCAGACCGACGAGCTGTGCCCGTGCAACTGGAAGCAGGGCGACGACACCCTGAAAGCGGCCTGAGGAGTAGATGAACATGACGATTGACCAGATCCGTGACTCGCTGCCCGACTACGCGCGCGACCTGAAGCTGAATCTCGGCTCCGTGCTCACGGCGCAAGGCGCGCCCGGGCTCAACGAGAAGCAGATCTGGTCGATCGCGCTGGCTTCGGCGATCGCCGCGCGGAACACCGGTTTCGCGCGCGATATCGAGGCTCATGCCCGCGCTCACATCGCGGACGTGGAGGTCGAGGGTGCGAAGGCGGCCGCGGCCATCATGGGCATGAACAACATCTACTACCGCTTCCTGCACCTCGTGGAAGACGGCGAGTACCAGACCATGCCCGCGCGTCTGCGCATGAACGTGATCGCCAACCACGGCATCGACAAGCTCGACTTCGAGCTGATCTCGCTGGCCGTGTCGGCGGTGAACGGCTGCGGACTGTGCGTCACCTCGCACGAGAAGAAGCTGCGCGCGCACGACGTGTCGCGCGAGGCCATTCAAAGCGCGGTGCGCATCGCGGCGACCGTCCATGCCGTGGCCGTGACGCTGGAGTTCGAGCAGAGCGCACCGGCAACGGCCGGGGCCGAGCTCGCTGCCTGATCGTGAAGTGAAACTCGGCCTGCCGGCGATCCTCCCTCCCACCATCCATGCAACGATGGGCCGGCAGGTCGAAAACGGGGCGCCTGGTTCAAGCCAGGCGCCTTTTTTTTGGCGATCCGCAGTAGTTCGGGCCGCGCGCCCGGCTTAGATCATGGGGCGAATACGCCAATCACGAGGCTCGCAGACTGGCGCTGTTCTGCCCGCTTCCACGTTATCCGCGGGCGTCGTGGTGATCCGCGAGACGGGTGAAGGCTGGCGCGTGCTGTTGCTGCGGGCCTATAACTACTGGGACTGCCCCAAGGGTGTGGTCGAACCGGGCGAGGATCCGCTCGCAGCCGCCCGTCGCGAAGTGCTGGAAGAAGCCGGTATCGAAGAGCTGGAATTCCGCTGGGGCGAGGAATTCTTCGAGACGGCGCCATACTCGAAGAACAAGGTGGCGCGATACTACCTCGCTGCGACCGGCCAAATCGCCGTCAAACTATCCGTGAACGAGGAGCTGGGCCGGCCCGAGCACCAGGAATTCCGCTGGCTGGGCTTCGAAGACGCCGCGAAGCTCGCCGTGCCGCGCGTCGGCGCCGTGCTCGAGTGGGCGCGTGAGCGGCTTACTCGATCCCCATCTCCTTGAGTACGCCGCAGGCGAATTGATTGCCGCCCTTGCACTCTCCGCCGAAGAGCTCTGACAGGGAAGCGACGGGCTCGCCGGCCTCACCGGGGCAGCCGACCTGGCGAATGCGCTCGATGGCCTTGGCCTGGTCACCGCCGTCCAGGTACCACAGCACCATCAACGACAGGTCCTGGGTCTTGCAATAGCGCACGTTGACGATCGCGCCGTCGAGCTCGCCGTGGGTTCGCAGCAGCGCGGTCTCCGAGCGCCAACCCGGCACCGCATCCACCTCGAGGGCCTGCAGCGAAACCTTCTCCTGCGGAACGCCGAGCATGGGCCCGACCATGCCGCCCATGATCTTCACGAACAGCCCGGGAATCCTCTGCACGTCGCGGGACGTGAACAGGGTCACCATCACCTCGCCTTCGAGCGACATGAACAGATCGAGACCTTCCTGCTGCAGCCGGCCGAAATTCTTCGGCAGCCGGAACGCCGCCTTCGGCAATTGCTCCGCCGTGACCTGCTTGCACGCGACCGACTTCAACACGCGAGCGGTGGCGCCAACCAGCGCGTCGAGGTCGAGCGTGAACGCCATCGTGACGGTGACGCCACGGCTCGCACCGCAATCGATGAACCCCACGGCGACCGGGATGTCCCGCGAGCCGACCACGTATACCTGGCGATCCTTGCTCAGTTCCTGCTCGCGGAGGATCGATGGCTTGTCGAGGGGCAGGGCGCCGAGAATGGCATTCAGCACGATGCGCCGCTCGTCGGCGCTGGCGAGGGGAAACGCATCCCACTGCACGTTGAGCTGGCGCGCGGCAGGCGGAAGAAGTCTGCCGCGATCGACTTCGCCGAAGGCCTCGAGCGACTTCTCGTTCTTCAGGGACATCGCGAGCGACCCGGCGCCGGCGAGCTTGCCCTCGGAGGTGATCTCACCCGGAGGCAACGCGATGGAGAGCGCAGGCAGGTCGCGCATTTCCAGCTCGGCCGGCAGTGCCTGCCGGGCGGTGAGAATCGCCAGAACGGCGAACGCCACTCGCGCCAGCATGATCAAACTACCCTCCCGCGGCGACCGCCGCGCAGGAAATCCTCGACGTTGAGGGCGAGTTCGTCAACCGCCCGCTGCCGCGCTTCGAACGCAGCCCAGGCGATGTGCGGCGTGACGATGAGATTGGGAATGCCGGCTGCGAACAACGGACTGCCGTCAACCGGCGGCTCCTTCGGCAGAACGTCGATTGCCGCGCCACCGATATCCCCGCCCTGGAGCGCCGCCACGAGCGCCTCGAGGTCGATGAGCGCGCCGCGCGCGGTATTGATCAGCAGTGCATCGGGCTTCATGAGCGAGAGCTCGCGCCGGCCGATCAAGCCCGTGGTCGCCGGCGTCAGCGGGCAGTGCAGCGACAACACGTCGGCGGTCCGCAGCAGCTCGTCGAGCGTGCAGCGCACGGGGCCGATGCCGCTCGAACCATCCGCTTCGCGCCCTTGCTTCGAGCCCGGCCGCTCGGCGACCAGCACGCGCATGCCGAGCGCGGCGCGCGCGGCGTTCGCAACCGCTTTGCCGAGCGTGCCGTACCCCACGATTCCGAGCACCTTGCCGCTCAACTCGCGAATCGGGGCAGCCGCCACCGTGAACTGCTCGGACCGCGACCAGGTGCCGTCGACCGCCGCCTTGCCGTACTCGCTGAAGCGGTGCGTCAACAGCAGCATGACGCCGAGCACGTGCTGGACCAGCGACACGGTGCAGTAGTCGCGGATGTTGCAGACCGCGATGCCCATCTCCTTCGCGGCCTCGAGGTCGATATTGTTGGTGCCGGTGGCCGTGAGACCGATGAAGCGCAGGCCCGGCACGGCGCGCATGCGCGCACGCGTGATGTTCAGCTTGTTGGTGAGGATGAACTCGGAGCCGGCGATGCGTTCGTCCACCTCGGCATCACTGGAGGCGGGATGAAGCGTGATGCCCGGCAGCACGCGCTCGAGCGAGGCGGTGTCGAGATCGTCGTGACTCACCGTGCCGAAATCGAGGAATACGGCTCGCAACCATCCACTCCCAAACTAGTCGAGCATGCGCTGGGCGGGCGCGAGGTTCGCGCCAGCCGGGACCGCGAGTGTGCCACCAGTCCGGGTCGAAATTGAATCTGTATGAATGGCGGGCGGGATCAGCTTGTACATCACCGGCGTCACGAGCCGCGCCAGCAACGTGGAAGTGATCAGGCCGCCGATGATCACCCAGGCCATCGGCGAATAAAGCCCGATGTTCTGCAGCGCCAGCGGCAGGAGTCCGCCGATGGCCGTGGCCGACGTCAGCAGTATGGGCAGGAACCGGATCTCGCCGGCCTGCTCGATGGCCTCGTCCAGCGGCACGCCGCGTTCACGCAGCTGGTTGGTGAAGTCCACGAGCAGGATGCTGTTCTTGATCTCGATACCCACCAGCGCGACGAAGCCGATCGAGGCGACGAACGAAATGTCGTTGCCCGACAGCAGCAGCATGAGCAGACCACCGAACACGCCGAGCGGCACCACCGTCAGTACGATGAGCGTGGATTTGAAGTTGCCGAATTCGAGCACGAGGATCGCGAAGATGCCGAAGATGGCCACGATAATGGCGATGCCGATGCCGCCGAACGCTTCGGCCGAGGCCTCGCTCTCACCGCCCAGCGAGTAGTGATAGCCGCGCGGCCACTGCATCGCGTCGAGCTGCTTCGAGATCGACTTCGTGAGCTCACCAACGTTGTAGCCATCGAGTGCGTCGGCATCGATGGTGATGGCGCGCTCGCGGTTGAAGCGCTGGATGAGCGTCGGCGCCTTTTCGAATTCGAGCGACGCGAGCTGCGACAGCGGCAAGGTCGCGCCCGTGAGCGACGGCACGCGCACCTGTTCGAGCGCCCCGAACTCCGCCTGCTGCGTGATCGGCGTGCGCACCATGATCGGGTACTGCTCGCCCGTGGTCTCCTTGAATGTGCCCACCGGGATACCCGCCACCGACAGGCGCACGGCCCGGTCGAGCTCCGCGGTCTGCACGCCCAGCTGCTGTGCCTTGCGTGAATCGATGCGCAGCTTGAGGTTGGTGCGCGCCACGTTCAACGGGTTCTTCACGTCACGCGTGCCCGGCGTCTTCTTGATGAGCTCCTCGATCTTGAAGCTGAGCTTCTCGATGGTGTCGAGATCCTGGCCGATCACGCGCACCGAGATGGGCGCTGAAATCGGTGGGCCATTGGCGAACTCGTGCACATATATATGTGCGCCCGGGTAGCGCTCGAGCCGGTCGCGCAGGGCATCGAGCAGCACGGGCGTCTCGTCGGTGTCGTACTCGTGCAGCTGCACGAACACCTCCGCGTAGTTCGCGGCGTCATTGCGCTGGATGTGGTTGTAGTAGATCTGCGGGTTGCCATGGCCGAGGTTGGAAAACCAGCTCTTCACCTCGGGCATTTGGCGCAGGTCGTCCTCGACGAAATTCAGCGCGCGGTCGGTCTCGGCCAGCGACGTACCGTTCGGCGCGTCGATCTGGATGAGGAACTGCGGCGTGTCGGCCTTGGGGAAGAGGCTCGAGCCGATGACGGGCACGAGCAACACGGTCAGCAGCAGCGAGCCGCCGATCGCCGCGATCACTGTCAGCTTGGGGCGTGCCAGGCACCAGTGCAGCGCCGGCCGGTAATAGTTGTGGATGACGCCCATCACGCGCTTGAGGAACGGGTTCTGGTGTTCCTGCGATTCTTCCTTCAGCACGCGGCTCGCGATGAACGGAATGATGAAGAGCGCGAGCAGCAGCGAGCCGATGATGGTCGTGACCACCGCCATGGGCAGCACGCGGATGAATTTGCCCGGCGTGCCCGGCAATGCCATCAACGGCAGGAAGGCGAAGATCAGCGTCGCCGTGCAGCCGAGGATCGCGACGAAGATCTGCCGTGTGCCGGACAACGCGGCCTGCACGCGCGACTGACCTTCGCGCAGGTGCCGCGCGATGTTCTCGACCACCACGATGGAGTCGTCCACGAGCAGGCCGAGCGCGACCACGAAGCCCGCGATCGACAGCTGGTTGAGCGAATAGCCGAGGAAGTACAGGCACGCGAGGCCGAACGACAGCGACAGCGGGATGGAGACCATGACGATGCCCGCGGCGCGCCACCCCAGCGGCAGCAGCGTGAGCATCACGAGCGCGATGGCGATGCCGAAGTCGATATACAGCTTGTTCAGCCGGTGCCGGACGTTCTGCGACTGGTCGAAGCCCACCTCGAGACTCACGCGCTTGGGCAGGCCTTCGGCGTACGTGTGTGCCGCGGCCATCACCTTCTCGCGCACTTTGAGGATGTTGTAGCCGTCCTTCTGGTTGGCGGTGACGAACACCGCGCGCTTGCCCATGTACCGGCCGGTATAGCTGTAGGCCGAGGTGTTCCACGTGACGTCGGCGACGTCGCGGATGCGGACTATGCGGCCCTCGCTCGAAGCGACCACCGTGTCGCGCACCTGGTCGAGCGTCGTATAACTACCCGACGTCTTCAACGAAAAACTGCGCGGCCCGAGATCGATGAAACCCGCCGGTATGTTGGCGTTCTCGCTCTGCACCGCGGCGATGACCTGCGCGGGCGCAAGGTTGAGCTCGGCCATCCGCTTCAAGTCGAGCGCGACGCGCAACTCGCGTGCAGGGTAGGCCCAGGTCTCCGCGGTGCGCACGCCTTCGACGGTCTTGAGCGCGTCCTTGAGCTCGCGGGCATAGTCCTCGAGCTCGCGGTACGGCGCGTCCGCGGAGACCAGCGCGATCTGTACGGTATTCACGAGTCCCGGCGAAAAACGGCGCACGATGAACTGCACCTCCGGCGGGAAGTCGGGCCGCAGCGCATTCAGCTCGCGCGTGACCTCGTCGTATTTCTTGTCGGCGTCCGTCGACGCGAGGAACTCGATGGCCGTGAAGGCCACGCCGTCCCGGATCGACGTCTCCATCTTGAGCACGTCGTCGAGCGCCGCGAGCTTGTCTTCGATGGGCTTGGCGATCAGCCGCTCGAGATCCTTGGGGTCGGCGCCGGGGTAGATGGCAGCGATGGTGAATCCCGGGATCTTGAAGTACGGATCCTCCTCGCGCGGCACGCTGCTGAACGCGAACCAGCCCAGCGCGACCAGGCACAGGAACGCCACCATCGTGAACTGGTAGCGACGGATCGGGAATTCCAGCAGCGAGGACACGCTTCAGCCCTCGGAATCGGCAGCGTGGAGGTTGTCGGCCTGCTTCGTGCCCCGGTCCATTTCCCCGCCCGCGCGGACTACTTCGACCGGGTCCCCGTTCTCGAGGAACAGCGCCCCGTCGGTGATCACCGTCTCGTCGGGCCTGAGCCCGCTCTCGAGCGCGATGCTGTCGGCCGTGATGAAGGCGACGCGCACGTCGCGACGCAACGCCTTGCCCTGGTCCACGACGAAGACGCTGGCCCGGTCGCCGTCACCTTCCACCAGCGCCGCCATGGGCACGTAGGTGAGCGGCGGCGATTCGGTGGTGGGCGCGAGGCGCAGGCGTGCGACCAGGCCGCTGACCAGGCGTGGCGGCGTCGAATCGAACTGCACCTCGACGGGGAACATGCCGCTGCGCGGATCCGCGGCGCTCGCGACCTCGACGACCGTGCCGGCCATGGCCTGGCCGGGAAACGCATCCATGCGGATCTCGCCCTTGTCGCCGAGCTTCACGTTGACGATCTCGCGGTCGGCGAGCGCGGCGCGCACGACGAAACCGCGATCGCTCTCGCCGAACAGCAGCACCGGCGTGCCGGCGGGTACGAGCTCGCGTTCTTCGACGAGCTTGCGCAGCACGCGACCGTCCTGCGGCGCCGAGATCACCGAGTAGCCCATGTTGAACTCGGCCGACTTGAACTGCGCCTGGGCCATCGCCGCCTGTGTGCGCAGATCCTGGAGCTGCTCGAGGCTGATGACCTGGTCGGCGTAGAGATTCTCGCCGCGTGACAGATCGCGCGCGGACTTCTCGGCCATCTGGCGCGCCTGTTCAACTTGCGCGCCGACCTCGGTGAGCTCGATTTCGGCGAGGCGCTGGCCCTTCTTGACCACATCGCCTTCCTGCACGTGGATCTTTCGCACCACGCCGCCCATCTTGAATGACAAGCGCATCTCGTGCTTCGTGACCACCAGGCCATTGGTGTCGATGGGTGGCACCGCCGGGCCATTGCCGGCGCTCGCGACGCGCACCGGCGTCGCCTTCGGGGCTTCCGGCGCTTCGCTCTTGCCGCAGCCGCCCAACAAGGCGGCGATCAATGCCACGGCGATGATCTTCGGGTTCTGGTTCATGGCTGGTTTCCCGTTGCCGCCAGCGGCAGGTTGCCGTTGGCGGTGGCGTAGTCGAGCTCGGCCTGGCGCGCGAGCACTTCGAAACGCGTGACGTTGAGATTCAGTTCGGCGCCGGTGAGGCTGGAGCGCGCATCGATGAACTCCACCTGGCTGATGGCGCCTTCGTCGCGCTTGCGGCTGGCGATGCGGAACGCGGCGCGCGCTGCTTCCGCGCGCGCGTCGGCGGTGGCGAGCGAGTCCGCGCTGGTGTTCAGGCGGTCGAGCGACTGCTGTACTTCGAGCTGCACCTGCTGCGTGAGTGATTCGAGCTCGGCGCTGGTCCTGCGTGCGGTGGCATTGGCCTGGCGCACGGCCGCGCGCCGCGCGCCGCCGTCGAAGAGCGT
Organism: Steroidobacteraceae bacterium; assembly: GCA_035525785.1. Taxonomy (GTDB): domain Bacteria; phylum Pseudomonadota; class Gammaproteobacteria; order Steroidobacterales; family Steroidobacteraceae; genus CADEED01. The sequence continues at coordinate 35,189 of DATLDQ010000058.1, forward strand.
CCAGTTGAGCAGCAGCGAGATGGTGGCGTAGTTGGCGCCGCGGCCGAACTCGTATTCTTCGCCCTGGATGCCGCCATCGGCGCCCAGCGACAGCGTCGGCCAGCGGTCGGCCTTCGCGATGCGCACCTGCGCCGCGCTGGCGCGAGTCAGGTGCTGGAGTTGCGCGAGCTCGGGCCGGTTCTGCAGCGCCGTGGCGCGCAGCTCTTCGAGCGCGCGCGTGGTGGCCGAGACGTTCGCCGAGACGTCGGCGTCGTCGAGCGGCGTGTCGAGCGGGCGGTTCAACAGGAAATTGAGATAGCTCTGCGCCTGGCGCGCGCCGTTCAGCGCCTCGCGCGACTGCTGGGTGACGGCCAGCAACTCGGCGCGCGCGCGCAGCACCTGATCCTGCGTGATCTTGCCATTGCGGAACAGCGAATCGTTGACTCGCAGATTCTCGTTGAGCAGCGCGAGGCTGGCATCGACGATGCCGCGCGTTCGGGTTGCCGACAGCCAGTCGAGATAGCCCACGGTGATGTCCCGCTTGAGCCGCCGGGCCAATGCGGTGCGCGCGTATTCGCTCGCGCCCAGCAGTTCGCGCTGCGCGCGCACGGCTGCGGGGATCACCGGTGCGATGAGCGGCAAGCGCAGCGTGATGCGCGTGTCCTGCTCGCGTTCGCGCAGGAAATTCACCGTCTCGTTCTGCACCACGGGGAACTGCGGCTGCTGACCCTGCTGCACGAGCAGATCGTTGAGCGTCTGGTACGCAGGATTCAGCGCATCGCCCAGCGGCAGCTCGATGGTGCGGCCGCCTTCGGAGCGCGAGTAGCGCGCGGCGAGCCCGAGCTCGGGGAAGTAACGCGCCCGCGCTGCATCGAGCGCGGCGGCGCTGCGCTCCACTTCGAGGGTCTGCGAATGCAGCGAGAGGTTCGACTGCAGGCCCTCGCGCACGTACTCGTCTATGACCGTGGCCAGTGGGCGGCCGGCGGCGGCAACCGTGCCCTGTGCCATCGCCAGATCGACCGGAGCCAGTAACGGCAACAACACCGCCAGCACCACCAAGGGAGGGAATTTCCTTCTCATTTGTCGATTCGCTGGACGCATGTCTAATCGTGGGGGCAAAAAGGGGCCGATTCAGGTGCCGAAAGTCAGGCCTTCAGATCTCTCGTGATCATGCTGATCGCATGATCGATGAGAGCCTTGGCGCTGACGCCGTGATGGGTCAGCGCATGGGTCTTGGTGGTGGTGAGCTGGATGATCCCGTGCATGAATCCCCACAGCGTGACGCTCATGAGCATGGCCGAGGAAATGTCGCCGCGGATGCTTCCGTCACGAATGCCGTTTTCGATGGAGGCGACCAGCGTCGCCTGCAACCTGTCGCCCGCGGCTGCGCAGGCCTGTTCGGAAGGAGAGAACTGGGCGGGGTCGGGCGATTCCAGCTCGCAGCGCGCGAGCGCATCGAAAAGGGTGGGAAATTCCTGCGAGAACGCTACGTAAGCGCGCCCGATGGCGCTCACCTGCTCGAGCCCCGTCTTGTTGCGTTCCGCGGCCTCGACGAAGCGTGCGTGCAACTGGTTCATGGCCCGCTCGGCGAGTCCGAACATGAGATCGGAGCGATCCTGGAAGTACACATAGAGCAGGGCGCGCGAGAGTCGGGCGCGCCGTGCGACGTCATCCATGGTCAATGAATCGAGGCCGACCTCGCGGCCGGCGGCTTCCGCGGCGTCGACGATCTCGGCGCGGCGGCGTTCTTTCTCTTCGAGTCTGCGTTCTGCGATGTAGCTCATGGGCGCGAAGCCTAAACTCCGACCTGACGACGTGTCAATTAGTAGAGGTGTGTGCAAAACCAGTTTATACGCAAATGCGAACTCATCGCATTTACATCGAGGACGTCAAATCTCATACTTCCGTGCGTGAAAACTCCTGATTCAGCGGCGACTTCGGCCCGGCTACCGGCGGCGACGCTCGCTGAACTCCCCGATGGCAGGGAAGGCGTCGTCGCCGGCCTCACCCAGGTCGCCGGGCTCGACGGCGACCAGGCATCCGCGCTGATCACGCGCCTGCGCGACCTGGGTTTCGTCGCGGGCGCGCAGTGCAAGGTCGTCGCGCGCATGTGGCCGGGTGGCGATCCGATCGCGGTGCGCGTCGGCGGATCGACTTTCGCCTTGCGGCGTGCCGAGGCTTTGGCCGTGCAGCTCGGGGCGTCGTAAGACTTTCATGGACGCCGCCGTCGCAACCAGGTCCGTGCGCATCGCGCTGGTCGGCGTGCCCAACTGCGGCAAGACGGCGCTGTTCAATCGCCTGACCGGCAGCCGCCAGAAAGTAGCTAACTACCCTGGCGTCACGGTCGAACGCCGCGAAGGCGAGCGCCGCGCCGCGGACGGCAGCGAGATGCGCGTGCTCGACCTGCCAGGCACCTATTCGCTGAACCCGACCACACTGGACGAGGCCATCACGCGCGACGTGCTGCTCGGACGCGTCGCGGGCGAGAGTTCGCCCGATCTCGTCGTCTGCGTCGTCGACTCGGTGCATCTGCCGATCGGCTTGCGGCTCGCGCTCGAGGTCAAAAGGCTCGGCCTGCCCATGGTGCTGGCGCTCAATCGCATGGACGTCGCGAAGAAGCGCGGCGTACACATCGACCTCGCGGTCCTCGCGAAAGAGCTCGGCGTGGCCGTGTTGCCGACCATCGCCGTGAAGAGCGGCGGCGCCGATGCGCTCATCGAGGCCATCGAGCCGCGGCAATGGCACTCGCTACGAACCGGCGGGACCGCAGCCTGGTCCGCGCCCTCGGCGGAGCAGGCCGAGCAGACGCAGAACGATCTGCGGGGGCTGCTCCAGTCCGTCGGCTATCGTGCGCCGCCCGACAACCGGCTCGGCGAACGTCTCGACGGGCTTCTCATGCATCCCATCTGGGGCATGCTGGTGCTGGCCGGCGTCATGTTCCTGATGTTCCAGGCCGTGTTCAGCTGGGCCGAAGCGCCCATGGACTTGATCGACCGCGGCATGGCGGCGCTCGGCGCCTGGGTCGGGGGCGCGCTGCCCCAGGGCCCGCTCAACAGCCTGCTCGTGGATGGCGTGATCGCCGGCGCGGGCGGCGTGCTGGTCTTCCTGCCGCAGATCATCATCCTGTTCTTCTTCATCCTCGCGTTGGAGGACTCCGGCTACCTGCCGCGCGCCGCCTATCTACTCGACCGGCTCATGGGCGGCGTCGGTCTCTCGGGCCGCGCGTTCATCCCGCTGCTCTCGAGCTTCGCGTGCGCCATCCCCGGCATCATGGCGGCGCGCACCATCCCGAGCTGGCGCGACCGGCTCACCACCATCATGATCGCGCCGCTCATGACCTGTTCCGCGCGTCTGCCGGTGTACGCACTGCTGATCGCCGCGTTCATTCCCGACCATTCAGTCGGCCCGTTCAACCTTCAGGGCCTGGTGATGTTCGCGCTGTACGCCGCGGGAGTGCTGTCGGCCTTGCTGGTCGCGTGGGTCACCAAGCTGTTCGCGGGCGCGCGCCGGTATTCGCCGCTGATGCTCGAGCTGCCCGACTACCAGTGGCCGAACGCCTCGAACCTGCTGCTCGGCCTCTGGGAGCGCGTGAAGATCTTCCTGAGCCGCGTCGGCGGCATCATCCTCGCGTTGACCATCATCCTCTGGTTCCTCTCCAGCTACCCGGCACCGCCCGAAGGCGCGAGCGGCGCGCCCATCCAGTACAGCTTCGCCGGCAGGCTCGGCGCCGCGCTCGAGTACGTGTTCGCGCCGATCGGCTTCAACTGGCAGATCTCGATCGCGCTGGTGCCCGGCCTCGCGGCGCGCGAAGTGGCGGTGAGCGCGCTCGGCACGGTGTACGCGCTCTCGGCGCCCGGCGGCGATGACGTTTCGGGCCAGCTCGAACCGCTGATCGCACACACCTGGAGCCTGGCCACGGCCTGCAGCCTGCTCGCGTGGTACGTGTTCGCGCCGCAGTGCCTGTCCACGCTCGCGGTGGTGAAGCGCGAGACGAACTCATGGCGCTATCCCTTGATCATGGCCGGGTATCTCTTCGCGCTGGCCTACCTCGCCTCGTTCGTCACGTTCCGCGTCGTGAGCGGCTGGACCTAACCGCATGCAACAGCTCATCGTCATCCTGCTGGTCGCGATCGCCGCGGCCTTCAGCGTGTGGAAGCTGATGCCGGCGCGCCGCCGGTTGCAGGCGATGCTGGCGCTCGACGCATGGCTCGCACACCGCGATTTCCTGCAGGGCTGGCGCACTCGCGTGCTCGCGCGCCGCATCCAGTCCGCGGCGGGTCCGGGTTGTGCCGGGTGCGCCGCCAACACCGTTCCCCCACACCAGCGCCCCCGGTGAGAAAGCTGCGAAGTGGATCCGCGCTCGCGGGGTCGTTGCTGTTTGCGTGGCTGCTGCCGTGCACAGGCGCGAACGCCGCCGCGGCGGCGCGCGAGGTGCGAGACGACGCCGGCGATACCGTCAAGGTGGGCAATGGTCCCTGCCGTATCGTCTCGCTGGCCCCGGGCACCACGGCCATGCTGTACGCCGCCGGCGCCGCGCATTGCCTCATCGGTACCATCGCGCACTCCACCGAGCCCGCCGAGGCCGCCAAACTACTGGTGATCGGCGACGCCGAGACGCTCGACTTTGAGCAGCTGCTCGCGCTGCGCCCCACGGTCGTGGTCGTGGCCGTGGATGTCGTGCAGCGCGTGCGCATCGACCGCATCCGCTCGCTCGGCATCCCGGTGTTCCAGGTGCACGTCACGCGGCTCGCGGGCATGCCCGAATCGATCCGCCGGCTGGGCGCGCTCGCCGGCACCACGCCCGCGGCCAACCGCGCCGCCGATGCGCTCGATGCCCAACTCGCGGCGCTGCGCCGCAAATACCAGGGGCGCGCCTCCGTGCGCGTGCTCTACCAGATCTGGGACCAGCCTATCTACACGATAGGCGGCCGGCACGTGATCAACGACGCGTTGCAACTGTGTGGCGCGACCAATGTGTTTGCCGATCTCGCCACCGCGGCGCCCGCGGTGACGCGCGAAGCGGCGCTGGCCCGCGATCCCGAGCTGGTGCTCGCCTCGGGGCCGCCCGAGTCCGGCAACGCATGGCTCGAGGAGTGGCGCCGGTTTCCCACGGTCGCCGCGGTGCGCAACGGCAAGCTCGTGAGCTTCACCGACGAACGCATCGATCGCATGGGCCCCACGGTGATCGCCGCCACCGCGAAACTCTGCGAAGTCATCGATTCCGCGCGGCCGGCCGCCCGGAAGCCGCCTCCAGACGCCCATTAGGTCCCGTCTCTTTCCTGTCTACAGTCAATTTGGTTATCTTCCGGCGCCCGAGCTCATACCGGAGGGGACTCTCATGAAGAATTGCCTGTTGCTGGCGCTGTGCGCGCCAGCCCTGTTCGCCTGTGCCACCCATGGTCCCGCCACGACCTGGGGCAAGGAAAACGTCTCGATGTCTGACTACCGGCTCGACGGCGCGCTCTGCGCGGCAGTGGCCGCCGGCAAGCAGACGGATCCCAACGCCGCGAACACCGCTGGCGGCATCAATGGCAAGAACTCGACCGGCCAGGCCCTGCCTAACCAGGTGGGCGGCCCCAATTCCGGCCCGTCGGGCGGCGCATTCCCGACCGGCGGCGGGGGCGCATACCGCGACAGCGCGTCGGCAGACGTCGTCTCGCGCGCCGCGCAGCAGCAGCGCAATCAGGACATGGCGGCGCAGCGTGCGCGCACGGATGCGTTGAAGTCGTGCCTCGTGGGGCGCGGCTACACGGAGATCCGCCTCACGGCGGAACAGCGCGAGCATCTCGCGACGCTTCCGGAAGGCAGCGACGCGCGCCGCGAGTACCTGCACAAGCTGGGTTCGGACCCCGAGAACATCAAGTCCGGCCGCATCGCGCAGTAGCTCACTCCGGGATGACGTCGAAGGCGGCCGTAAGCCGCCGGTCGCCCCGGGTGAATGGCACCGTGCCGTGCCAGAAGAACGAGGGGAAGAGCACCAGCATCCCCGCGGCGGGTTCCACGTAGTGTTCGGCGGTCGCTGCGGCGACCGCCGGCGCGAGATCGCCGAACTTCAACCACCCCGCGCGCGGATCCGGTTCGGCTGAATCACCTTTGTTTGACGGCAGCTCCACGTAGTACGCCGAGCTGATCCACCCCTGCGGATGCACGTGATTGGTGTGGAAGCCGCCGGGCTGGAGCCGCACCGACCAACTACCCGCGATGCGCCATCGTTCGCGCCGCCGGCGATCGGTGGGGTGCTCGGGCGCGGCGCCCAGCCGCGCGACATAGTCGTCGATCGGCGCAGCCAGCATGGCGAGAAACGCGGCGATCACCGGGTACCCGGCCTCGTCCGCGGGCAGATTGCGACCGGTCTGCGTGCCGCTGCGGATGCTTTGCGACAGCGGACGCTGCGCACCGCCATGCAGCTCGCCGAGCTCGCGCGCCAGGGCCGCATTGAACTGCGCCATGTTCGTGAAACCCGCGGGGGCTTCCGGGCGATACGACCGCACCAGGCGCGGGTAATCCTGCAATTGCGGGTAGCGTGCGTCGTCGGTGAGCCGCATCGCCGCGGCCAGATACGCGATGAGCTGCTGATCGTCGGGTGCGGTGGGCAGCAGCGCTTCAGCGAGCGCGAGCGCCTCGCGATGCTCGCCGGCGCGCAACAGCACCGGCAGGAGATTGCGCCGCATCTGCACGGACTGCGGCAGACGCGCGATCGCCGAGCGCAACCACGGCAGCGCTTCGCGCGCACGTCCGAGCTCGCCTAACAACACGCCCATCGACGTCTCGAAGGCGGGCACGCCGGGCGCGCGTCGCGCGGCTTCTTCCACGAGCGCAAGTCCGCGCGCCGCGTCGCCCGCGGCGCGCAGGATGTCCGCGGCCACGAGTCGCAGCTGCAGCTCGGCGGGATGTTCGGCGATCGCGCGCTCGATGCGCTCGACGCAATCCGCGCCGGCGCCCGCGGCCCACGCGAGCTCCGCCGACTGGCGCAGCAGCCCGACATCAATGGGCCAGCGTGTCAGGCCCGCGTCGATCCGCGCCTGTGCTTCGGCAGATCTGCCCGCGTGGTGCAGCGCGCGCGCAAGATGGACTAACAACCCTGGCGAGTCGTCGGCTTCGCGCGCGAGTCGATCGAGCGCATCGAGGCTTTCCGCCGCGCGGCCCGCGCGCTCGAGCAGCAGCGCGCGCTGCAGACGCAGGGAACGCGAATTCTGGTCCTGGTCCAGAGCGCAGCCGATCGCATCGAGCGCGGCGCCGAAGCGTTGCAGATTCGCATTCGCGGCGGCGATCAGGCTCCACGCTTCGCGAGACATCGAGCTGTCGGGCAGGGAACGCGCCACGACAGTTGCCTCGTCGAGCCGCCCGCTGTTAGCCAGCGAAACAACGAGTTGCAGCGTTCCCGTCGTGTCGGGAACGCCCGAGGATGTAATTCTTGCATCACTCATCCGCGGACATTTCCTGTCTTGCCAAGACATGCAGCAGCTTCGCAACTATTGGCAAAACGGCTCTTGCGTACCGACGCGATATGGCTACACTCCAAAAAAATAATATCAATCGGTTGTCGAATTCATCAGACCGTAGAGAGTTTCGTTTAATACAGGGGGGGCATTGCAGTGTCCAAGGCATCAAAGATGCGGCGTACAGCCGCAGGCGCGAAAAGCTCGCGCGTTACGGAATTATCCATTCTCGCAATTGGCGCGACTCTCTTAGCGCCATACGCCATCGCGCAGGAACAGGACGCGGCGGCCAAAGAGCAGGGCGAGCAGACCACGGCGAAGTCGGACGACGCCATCACCGAGGTCCTCGTCACCGGCATCCGCAAGGCGCTCCAGACCTCGCAGGAAATCAAGAAGGAAGGCGACACGGTAATCGATTCGATCACCGCGTCCGACATCGGTGCCTTCCCCGACAAGTCGGTTGCCGAAGCGCTCCAGCGCGTCACCGGCATCACGGTGAACCGCTTCGCCGCGTCGGGCGACACCACGCACTTCTCGGCCGAACCGTCGGGCGTCATCATCCGCGGCCTGCCGCAGGTGCGCAGCGAATTCAACGGTCGTGACAGCTTCAACGCGAACAGCTCGCGCGGACTGTCGTTCGGCGACGTATCGCCCGAGCTCATGGCCGGCGTCGACACGTACAAGAATGCTACCGCTGACATGATCGAAGGCGGCATCGCCGGCACGATCAATCTGCGCACCCACGTACCGTTCGACTCGCAGGGCTTCGTGCTCGCAGTGTCGGGCGATGTGGGCTACGGCGACCTCAGCGAGGACGTGAAGCCTTCCGGTTCGCTGATCATCAGCGACCGCTGGGACACCGGCGTCGGCGAAATCGGCCTCATGGCCAACGTCGCCTACTCGCAGGTGGTCACGGAGTCGCAGGGCACGCAGATCGGCCGCTTCTTCAACAACCAGAACGTGGCGGACTTCGGCGGCGGCACCAAGTGGGTGCCGGACGGCGTCGACATCCGCGACAACGTCTACGATCGCACGCGTACCGGCATGTCTTTCGCCGGGCAATGGCAGAGCCCCGAAGACAAGGTGCTCGCCACCCTGCAACACAACCGCTCCAAGTACACCAACACCTGGAACGAGTTCTCGCTGACGTCCGATCTGGGCGCGTCGTCGCAGACCGCTCAGGACATCACGTTCTCCAATGCCACGGCGTTCGCGCCGCGCGGCACGAGCCCTTACGAATTCGACAGCAATGGCGTCTTCATGCGCGGCACGCTCGCCGACACCACGAATGCGTGGAACGGCGGCCCGACCAACAACCTGATCCTGGCGCATCCGAACGGCTTCGCTTCGAACACCGGGCACACGGTCAACAACGGCCCGGACGGCGTCGCGGGCACGGCGGACGACTTCAACCAGCCGAACGTTGAAGGCCAGCCCATGGACACCAACTTCCTCATGTGGGGTTGCGGTTCCGAATGGGCGCCTGACAACAATCCGCATTACTGCGGCTTCAACACTGCGAGCACTGCGGATGACATCCTCACCCGTGGCAGTGGTCTCGGTGCGGATACGCGTTATTCGACGCAGACCAACATCACCGAGGACACCTCCCTCAATCTCAAGTTCAGCCTCACCGAAAGGATCGGGCTGAATGTCGATGTGCAGTACGTCGAGTCGACGGTGCACAACTTCGACAACAGCATGAACAACAAGACGTTCGCGGACACGACGCTGGACCTGAGCCACGGCAAGCCGCGGTTCTCGTTCGCGCCGGCGCAGGGCTACGGCTTCACGGCCGGCGCCTTCGGCGATCCGCAGAACTGGTTCCATGAATGGACCATGGAGCACACCGAAGACAGCGAAGGCACCGAGTTCGCGGCGCGAGCCGACCTGGACATCAAGCTGGGCGACGGTGAAGGCTGGCTCGACTCCCTGCGCGTCGGTGTACGCCGCGCCGATCGTGACCAGGACATCAACTGGTCCACGTACAACTGGGGTGCCGTGCGTCCGCTCTGGGGCCTCGATACCGATGATGCGGCTCGCAACGCCGTGCCGTTCTTCCTCAACGACCCGCGCTGGGCCGGCACTTACGTCACCAACGACATGGGCTCCAGCCTGGTTGGCGGCGGCGTATTCGGCGGCGGCGCGTTCCTGCACCCTGATCCGAAGCTGGTACGCGACTACGCGGCCACGCTCGAACAGTTCTGGCAGAACGGGGCCGTCAGCAACAGCTGGGTGCCGCTGGGCGAGCGTTCCTCGACGGCGGCGCGCAACGCCAAGTGCGATCCGGATCCGAACAGCCCGGGCGGCCTGTACTGCCCGATCGAGATGCAGAGCGTCAGCGAAGTGGTCGACGCGGCCTACGTCATGCTGAAGTTCGGCGGCGACGACACGAAGATCGGCAACATCAGCGTCCGCGGCAACGTCGGCGTGCGCTGGGTGAAGACCGAAGTGGGCGCCGAGGGCGGCATCGCCTTCCCGAGCTTCACTCGTCCCTCGCTGCCGGCTCCAGGCGCAACGGGTCCATTCCCGATCCTCGCGCTCACGCCGGATGACGACGTGACGTTCATGAACGGCCAGGGCTTCGAGCAATCCGCGGGCGGAACGCATACGAGCTGGCTGCCGAGCCTGAACCTGCGCTTCGGTGTCACGGACAATCAGTTCGTCCGCCTCGCGGCTTCGCGCGCGCTGGGCCGGCCGGACATGGGTCTGTACAAGAACTACCTCGGCGTCTCGCTCGTTCAGCCGGCTTGCGGCAACGGCACGGTCACGTATTCGACACCGGGCGACTGCACCAGCACGCCCGTGGCGTATACGCCGGCGTACACCGCTGATTCCGGCAACCCGGGGCTGGCCCCGACCACGGCCGACCAGCTGGACCTGACCTGGGAGTGGTACTTCTCGGATACCGGCTCGCTGACCGCGGCCGTGTTCATGAAGCAGTTCAACGACTACATCCAGTACGGCAGCTTCGTTCGCCAGTTCACCAACAACGGCATCACTCGTGACGTCTCGGTCCGCGGTCCGATCACCGGCGACGGTGCCAAGCTGCGCGGCTTCGAAGTCGCATACCAGTCGTTCATGGACTGGCTGCCGGGTGCGTGGAGCGGCCTGGGCTACCAGCTGAACTACACGTACGTCGACAACCAGGGCATCACGAACGCGAACCTGTCCACCGTCTCGGGTGGTGGTACGACGCAGCAGGATCCGCTGATCACGTTCACGGACCTGCCGTTGGCCGACTACTCGAAGTCCAGCTACAACATCGTGGCGATGTACGACCGCGGCAAGTGGTCGGCGCGCCTCGCGTACAACTGGCGCGACAAGTTCCTGCAGACGCAGTCGGACTGCTGTATCAAGCTGCCGATCTGGCAGGACGCGTACGGACAGCTCGACGGCTCGTTGCACTTCAAGCCGAGCGAGAGCTGGGACCTGTTCCTCGACGCGCAGAACCTCCTGCAGGCGGAGACCGTGCTGAAGCAGCAGGTCACCAACGACGGAATGTTGCTGCCGCGTTCCTGGTTCGTGAACGATCGCCGAGTCAACCTCGGCGTCCGTTACCGGTTCCAGTAACGTTTGCCATCGACCGGAGGCGCGCCGCATGATCTGCGGCGCGCCTTTTTTTATCTGGAACACTGAATGACTGCACCGCTGCGTCTGGTCATCGTCGGCGGCGGTACCGCGGGGTGGATGACCGCGGCCGCGTTCGCATCGACGTTCCGCGCCGAGCAGGTGCGCATCCAGCTGATCGAATCGAGCGAGATCGGCATCGTCGGCGTGGGCGAAGCCACGCTGCCCCACATCCGTTTCTTCAACCGGCGCATCGGCATCGATGAGCGCGAGCTCATGGCGCGCACGCAGGCCACGTTCAAGCTGGGCATCGAGTTCTGCGACTGGGCGCGCAAGGGCGACAGCTACGTCCATCCCTTCGGCGACTTCGGCACGCGGGCGGGCCCGGTGCAGTTCCACCAGTTATGGGTGCGGCAGGCGCTCGCGGGCAATGCCCGGCCCATCGAGGAGTATTCGCTGCCCATCGTCGCGGCGCGGCAGAACCGCTTCGCGCAGCCGTCGGAGAACAAGGACGACGTCATGTCGACCTTCGGCTATGCATTCCAGTTCGACGCATCGATGTATGCCGCCTACCTGCGCGAGTTCTCCGAGAAGCGCGGCGTGGTGCGTACCGACGGCAAGATCGTCGACGTCAAGCTGCGCGGCGACGATGGCCGTGTGGAATCCGTGAAGCTCGCCGATGGCACCGAGATCGCGGGCGATCTGTTCATCGATTGCTCGGGCTTCCGCGGTCTGCTGATCGAACAATCTCTCAAGACCGGTTATGACGAGTGGACCAAGTGGCTGCCCTGCGATCGCGCGGTGGCCATGCCCTGCGAAAACACCGGCCGGCTCACGCCCTATACGCGCGCCACCGCTCGCGAGGCCGGTTGGCAGTGGCGCATCCCGCTGCAGCACCGCACCGGCAACGGCTATGTGTACGGCAGCAACTTCATCAGTGACGACGAGGCCGCGGCGAAACTGATTTCGCGGCTCGACGGCAAGGCGCTGGGCGACCCGCGCTTCCTGCGCTTCACCGCCGGCCGCCGTCGCAAGACGTGGAACCGCAACGTGGTGGCCATCGGTCTCGCGGGCGGGTTCCTCGAACCGCTCGAGTCCACGAGCATCCACCTGATACAGGTGGCCATCACCACGCTCATCGACTATCTCACCGAGCAGTCGCTGGCCGACGGCGGCAACTTCGACGCGCGCATTGTCGAGGGCTTCAACCGCTGGATCGAAATGGAATACGACCGCGTGCGCGATTTCCTGATCCTGCATTACCACGCCACCGAGCGTGACGATTCGCCGATCTGGAACTACTGCCGCACGATGAAGGTGCCCGACAGCCTCACGCACAAGATGGAGCTGTTCCGCCATCGTGGCCATGTAGTCACATACAAGGACGGGCTCTTCCTCGAGCCGAGCTGGCTCGCGGTGTACTTCGGCCAGCGCGTCATGCCCACCGGGTTCGACCCGCGCGCCAGCGCCTGGACCGACGCTGAGCTCGCGGAGTGGATGGTCACAATGCACCGGCGCATCGGTGATGCCGTGGCGCGCATGCCGGAGCACGAGACCTTCCTCGCGCAGTATTGCCCGGCTGGTGCCATGCCGACCAAGCCCTCGAACCTGGCCGCGTCCGGCCCGGCATGAACCTCTCCGTCAAAAAGGTCGTGGTCGCAGGCGGCGGCACCATCGGCTACATCGCCGCCGCTGCATTGCGCCGCACGTTTCGGCATGCGGACCTCGAAGTCGTCGTAGTCGATACGCCCGAGCGCGGCGCGCCCGCTGCCCGCTGGACGCTGCCTTCGCAACGCGGCGCGCATGCGCAGATCGGGTTGAGCGAAGCGGATTTCCTGCGCGAAACCGACGCCACCTACCGGCTGGCGAGCGAGCTCTCCGGATGGCAACGGCCGGCCAGCTTCCTGCTGGCGCATGCCGAGATCGGCTCACCCATCGAGGTCACGCCGTTCTACAAGCTGCTGCTGGCGAGCGAGCTGCGCGGCAATCCCGAGAACGCCGAGATGTATTCCGTGGGCGCCGGCGCCGCGCGCCTTGGCCGCTTCGCGCGTCCCATGGGTTCGGGCAACGAGCTTACGGCCGGCTTCACCTACGGCTATCACCTCGACGAGCGGGCTTACGCGCGGCTGTTGCGCACGCTGTCGGCGAAGGCTGGCGTGCAGAGCATCGCGGGGCGCATTGCGGACGTGGGGTTGCGTGAGAATGGTCATGTCGACTCGCTGGTCCTCGACGGTGGGCAGCAGGTTGCGGGGGATCTCTTCGTCGATTGCACGGGCGCAGCCGCGGCAATCTTCTCGCGGCTCGATGCGGGCCCGCGCGTCGACTGGGCGCGCTGGCTGCCCTGCGACCGCATCGTCAGTGCGCTCATTCCCACGGTGGGCGATCCGCCGGCATTGACGAGGTTGTTGGGCACCGAGGCGGGCTGGGTATTCCACGCACCGCTCGCTACCAAGGCCTTCGTGGGGCACGTCTACTCGTCGGCGCACATGAACGACGAGACCGCCCTGGCGACGCTGTGCAACGCGGTGCGTGTGCCGAGCGTCGAACCCGAAGTCACGAGTTTCGCCGCCGGCCGCCGCGAGCGTTCGTGGGTGGGCAACTGCATCGCGCTCGGCGCCGCCGCCATGGAGATCGAACCGCTGGCGGGCGCGAACCTGCACTTCGCGCAGATCGGGCTCGCGAAACTGCTGGAACTCTTCCCGATCGGTGGCCGCGACGCGGGCGAGTCATTCGAGTTCAACCGCATCGTGGGCGAATACGCCGATTCCCTGCGCGATTTCACGCTCGCGACCTACCGGCTGAGCCCGCGCCCGGGACCGTTCTGGGATGCCACGCGTGCCGCCGACTTGCCGGCCTCGCTGTCGACGAAGCTCGACCTGTATGCCGCCAGCGGCCGCATCGACACACGCGACCACGAGATTTTCGAGGAGCACGACTGGGCCTGGCTGTTCCTGGGCTCCGGCTTCAGGCCGCGGGCGCTCGAGTGGCAGGTTGCCCGCGCCGTGTCCGGCGTGAAACGCGAACAGGTGAACCAGCTGCGTGACCAGGTGGGCCGTCTCGTCACCTCGATGCCCCGCCACATGGAATACCTGCAGCGCGTGAAGACCACGCCGCCGCGCGCGCCCGGAGCCAATGCATGACGCGCAAGGTGCGCAAGGTGCTCATCGTCGGCGGTGGCACCGCGGGCTGGATGGCCGCGGCCGCCATCGGTAAACACCATGGAGGGCGGCTCGATGTGCACGTGGTCGAGTCCGAAGACATCGGCACCGTGGGCGTGGGCGAGGCCACCATCCCGCCCATCATGGATTACAACCGCTCGATGGGCATCGACGAGGTCGAGTTCATCCGCAACACGCAGGCCACGTTCAAGCTCGGCATCGAGTTCGTCGACTGGACGCGGCTCGGCCATACCTATTTCCATCCTTTCGGCAAGTATGGCGTGCAGATGCACGGCATCCATTTCTACAGCTTCCTGCAGCGGCACTGGCAGGCGGGTGGCACGCGTTCGGCCGATGATTTCTGCATGGCGACCGTCGCCGCGCGCGCGGGCAGGTTCCGGTTCGCGCCGGCAAACCCCGCGCCGGTTCCTCCGCATACCTACGCCTATCATTTCGATGCCGGCCTGTATGCCGCCTATCTACGAAAACTGGCGGAGGCCAGAGGCGTGGTGCGCCACGAGGGCAAGATAGTCGAGGTGAAGCAGCGCGAGCCGGATGGCTTCATCGAGTCGGTGAAGCTCACCGACGGCCGCGTGCTCGAGGCGGACTTCTTCATCGACTGCTCCGGCTTCCGTGGGCTGCTCATCGAGCAGACGCTGAAGGCCGGCTACGAGGACTGGAGCGAATGGCTGCCTTGCAACCGCGCCATGGCGGTGCCTTGCCGGCGCGTGGAGGCGACCACGCCGTTCACGCGATCGACCGCGCGCGAGGCCGGCTGGCAGTGGCGCATCCCGCTGCAGCACCGTACCGGCAATGGCTACGTGTTCTGCAGCGAATACATGAGCGAAGACGAAGCCGCGAGCCTGCTGCTCACGCGTCTCGATGGCGAGGCGCTGGCCACGCCCAAGCCACTGCGCTTCGTCACGGGGCGCCGCAAGGAGACCTGGAAGAAGAACTGCGTCGCGCTCGGCCTCGCCGGTGGCTTCCTCGAACCGCTCGAGTCCACCAGCATCCATCTCATCCAGACCGCCATCGCGCGGCTGCTGTTCCTGTTCCCGGGCGACAACTTCGACCAGGCCGCCATCGACAAGTACAACCGCATGTCGCGGCTCGAGTACGAGGACGTGCGCGATTTCCTCGTGCTGCACTACACCGCGATCGAGCGTGACGACACACCGTTCTGGCGCCACTGCCGCGCCATCAGGAAGCCGGACACGCTCGAACAGAAGTGGCAGATGTACGAGAGCAATGGCCACATCCTCACGCTGCCCGGCGAGTTGTTCCAGGATGCGAGCTGGTTTGCCGTGCTCCAAGGGCAGGGCGTGCAGGCGCGCGCGCATCACCCGTTCGCGGACATCCCGGATGACGCCGAGCTCGACCGGCGCTTCGATCTCATCGCGCGCGACATCCGCGCCATCGTCGAGAAATTCCCGACGCACGACGAGTTCATCCGCGCCACCTGCGCCGCGCCGCCCGTCGAAGTGAAGAAAATGGCATGAAGCCCGCGCGCCACGCACAGGTGGACGGCCGCGACATCTTCGTGTTCGACGGTCTCGTGCCGGGTAGTGAGGCGTCGGTGTACTTCAACGCGCTGAACCGCGCGGCGTTCACGCGCACCGAGACCGCGCGGCCGGATGCGCCGGATCACCGTCACTGGGTGTGCGAGATGCCGCTGGAAAATCTCGGGCAACTCTCTTTGTGGCCAGCGACGCAGGCCGCGGTCGCGGCCGTGCGGCCTGGCGAGAGCTATAGGCCGTATCGTGCGTACACCAACTACTCGTCGTTCGGTGATCTGCTGCTGACGCATGTCGATGCGTTGCCCAACGCACGCGAGCTGACCACCCTGTGGTTCGTGTCGGAGAAGTGGGATACGGAGTGGGGCGGCGAGACGCTTTTCTACGATGCCGCCGGCGACGCGCAGGTGGCAGTGAGCCCGAAGCCGGGCAGGTTGCTGGTGTTCGATGGGGCGATACGGCATGCGGGCAAACCGCCAAATCGCAATTGCTACGTATCGAGATTCACCTTCGCGATCAAGTTGCGAGCGACGTGAAGCCAGCGAGGGGCGATCCGTCTTTCAGTCCCGGAAGTTCTTGAACTGCAGCGGCCGATCGAGCTCCGCCTTCTTCATCAACGCTATCGCCGCCTGGAGATCATCACGCGCTTTGCCCGTCACGCGCAGCTGCGTGCCCTGTATCTGCGCCGTCACCTTGAGCTTCGATTCCTTGATCATCTTCTGCAGCTTCTTGCCCGTATCCTGGTCGATGCCCTGACGCAGGATCACGTCCTGCCGTGCTTCGGCAAGATTGGTCACCGGGTCCTTCTTCTCCATGCAGCGCGACTCGATGCCGCGTTTGCCGAGCCTTTGCGTGAGGATATCGATCATCTGCTTGAGCTGGAATTCGGAAGGGGCTTTCAGGCTCACCGTGAAATCCTTTTCCTTGAGCTCGAAGGATGCGCCCGTGTCCTTGAAGTCGAAGCGGGTGGATAGCTCACGGTTGGCCTGGTCCACGGCATTGGTCAGCTCGTGGGTGTCGAGTTCGGAAACGGCGTCGAAGGAAGGCATTGCTTACGCTCTCAGGGTCTTTTCCAGTTTGGCGATGACGTCCGGGCTCACCCGGCTTCTCAGGAATTGCAGGATGACGGGCACGAATTTCTTCGCGTGGTCGGTGGTGAGCCCCAGCTTCCCGAACCCGCCGACAATGGTGGCGATGAGTCCGGCATTGCCGCCGACGGCACTGGCGAGCCCGCCCAACAACCCACCAAGGCCGCCGCCTGACGCCGGCGCCTTTCGCATGAGATCGCCGAGACCGGGGAGGCCGCCGAGAAGCTGGTCGAATTCCGCGCCGCCGAGCTTGTCCTTGGCGGCCTTGAACAAAACCGCGGCGCCGCCCTCGGCCTGTGCGCCGCTGACGCCCAGGTTCTTCGTCAACATGTCGATGAGCTCTTTCATGGCTTCTCCCGATTGTCAGTCATAGGCCGGTGCGGGGAACCCGTCGGCGCCCTTGCGCCATGGCGTCCATACCAGCGCGACCTCACCTACGGCGATGTCGGATTTGCGCGCGGGTACTTCCACGGAACGCAGTGCAACGGTGCTGACGTCCAACGTGTTCTCGAGCGCCGCGACTTCGGCCTCGACCTGGCGCTGCATGTCGGCCAGGCGTTGCTGCAATACCTCGATGCTCTCCTCCGCGCGCGCGACGTCCTGCGATTCGTGGCCCCAGCGCGAGGCTGAACGCGCAGCGGAACCCGCACGACCGATGCTCGTGGCCGAGATGGTCTTGCGGCCGAACAGCGCGCCGAGAATCGTGGTTCCCACGTTCACTGCGGTCTGCATGCGCGACTGGTTGAGCTGCTGCTTCTCGCGCTCGCGGCGATCTTCGGCGCGGCGCACCTGGTCCTGCAGCGTCTGCACCTTGGCGGCCCACTTCTGGCGAAGGGCGATCACGGCCGCATCGCGCTTCTCGCGCGCCGCCAGTGTTAGCCGCGCGCGAAAGTCGCCCTCGGATTCCCCGGCTTTCGACGCGGCCTTGAACGCATCCGCATAGAAGAGGGTCGCGCGGGCCGTCTCATATAGATAAGACTGCAGCGACTTGCCCCAGCCCGCGTAGCTCGCGGCGCGCAGCGCCGGGCCCGGTAGCTCGGAATATTCCGCCTGCGCCGCGGGCGCGCCGCTGAGCCGCGACTTGAGCTGCACGTCGCGCGCGGCGTCTTCCCAGGACGCATTGCCGCCGCCATCGTCGAAGGGCGCGAGCCAGCCGGCGGTCTGCCACTCGTCGAGCGCGAGCTTGGCATCCACGTAATGCAGTTTCCCGAAGCCCGCGACCATGGGCTTGTAGAGCACCGTGCCCGATCCCTTCGTGGCCGCGAGGAAATATTCGTTGATGCCGGCGCCAACCGCCGGGCGACCGGATGCTGAAGGGGCGGCACTCGCGGCCACCATGGGTACGGTGCCCGTGACGGCCGCACCCGCTTCCACCGGCGGCAAGTAGGCAGGGGGCTGGTAGGCAGACGCGCCAGCAGGCGCCGCCGCCTTGCGTGGCGCCATCACGCGCGCGATCTCGGGGCCCGTGAGCGGGCCACGCAGATACGACAGCGCCCAACGCGTCTTCATGAGCACCGGCGCGTCGTCATGGACATTTCGCATGAGGAACACGCGTTGCGAGAGATTCGACATGAGCCCTTCGAGGTTCGAACCGCGGGTTTCTCCCTGGGCATCCGGCAGCGCGGACTTCAAACCCTCGATGACGCGCAGCTTGTCGCGCTCGGTCTGCAGCCGGCCGATGAACCACGTGCCG
>DATLDQ010000068.1:0-5446 GCA_035525785.1 Steroidobacteraceae bacterium
AGAGCGCCACCGCGTCCTTGAACGTGTGGCCGTTCAACGCGACCGGCTGCCCTTCCTCGAAGCGCACCGACACGGCCTCGCGCTTCACTACCACGTCGTCGCGCCAGAACGCAGCCCCCATGATGGGCTGCACGATCGCCATTCCCTTGTCGAGGAACTCGAGATCCTTCGCCTCGTGCGTGGCGCCGAGGATGTTGGAGTCGGTGGAATACGCCTTCTCGGTGCTCATCTTGTACTCGAAGCCATTGGCGACGAGGAACTTCGACATCTCCGTCCTGCCGCCCAGCTCGTCGATGAACTGCTGGTCGAGCCAGGGTTTGTAGATGCGCAGCGTCGGATTGGCGAGCAGGCCGTAGCGGTAGAAGCGCTCGATGTCGTTGCCCTTGAAGGTGCTGCCGTCGCCCCAGATGTGGACGTCGTCCTCGCGCATCGCCACGACGAGCATCGTGCCCGTCACGGCGCGCCCGAGCGGCGTCGTGTTGAAGTAAGTCGCACCGGCCGTCGAGATGTGGAACGCGCCGCACTGGATCGCCGCGATGCCCTCGGCCACCAGCTGCGGGCGGCACTCGATCAGCCGCGCGAGCTGCGCTCCGTACGCCCGCGCCTTGCGCGGGATCTCGTCGTAGTCGCTCTCGTCGGGCTGTCCCAGGTTCGCCGTGTACGCAAACGGGATCGCGCCCTTCTTGCGCATCCACAAAAGCGCTGCGCTGGTGTCGAGGCCGCCCGAGAAGGCGATGCCGACCTTCTCGCCGGCGGGCAGGGACTGCAGGATGGTGGCCACGCGGTATTTCCGGGACAGTGAAGCCGGTAATGATACCGGTCACTGGCGCCACGCCGTTTGCGTGTAAATTGTCTTAATCGCAACAGGATCCCCACCATGGCCAAACCGAATTACGCGTTCGCAAAGCGCCAGCGCGAGCTGGCGAAGAAAGCCAAGAAGGAAGCAAAGCTGCGCGACAAGCAGGCTTCCAGCACTCCCGAGAACCCCGAGCCGCCGGAGACACCCGGCAGCGACCCGGCAAAGCCCGTAGAACCCAACACTTAAAAGGAGAACACCATGCAAGCGATCCGATATGCGTCCCTGGCAACGTCACTCGCCCTGGCTGCCGTGGCTGCGGGCTGCGCGATGATGGGAGGCTCCTCCGGCGGGGGGCAGACCGTGAGCCTCTCCGGGCAGAACGAGGTCCCTCCGGTCGCCACCAGCGCGAGCGGCAGCGGCACGGTATCCGTGGGCTCGGACTGCAGCGTGAAGGCGAGCATCACCGTCACCGGGATGACCGCCACCGCGGCGCACATCCACCAGGGCAAGGCTGGCGCCAATGGCCCGGTCATCGTGCCGTTCACCAAGTCGGGCGAGAATTCCTTCGTCGCACCCGACGGCGCGAAGATGAACGAAGCGCAGTGCGCCGCCTTCAAGGCCGGCGACACCTACGTGAACGTGCATAGCGAGAAATTCAAGCCGGGCGAAGTGCGCGCCCAGCTCAAGGGCAACTGAGCCTCGGCAGCAAAAGAAACGGGTCCTGCCTTGCGGCAGGACCCGTTTTCATTTCCGAAAGGACGTTCAGTCCTTGAGGCTGTCCGGAACCTTGCCGCCGTTCTCGGCGAGCTTCCGCATCACGGCCTTCTGCAGGGCGATGTTCTGCTCCGCGCTGCCGTGGGCGCCTGCGTGCACGTTGAGCTCCTCCGCGAGCTCCTTGCGCGAATTCAGGTCGGAGTCGAGGTCGAGGAGCTTCAGCAGGTCGACGATCGAAGTTCGATAGTTGCCGCCGCCACCCTTCTTCGACGCCATCTGCGACAGCACCGCCTCCACGTCGACGTTCGACAGGGGGTTCTGCTGGGTGGAGCCGCCTTGCGACGGGTTCATGCGCTGCTGCTGCTGCGCGGTGCTGGCCTGGCCGGCAGTGGCCTGGCCGCCAGTGGCTTGGCCGCCGGACGTAGAACCGTGTCCACGCAGCTTGTCGAGGATGCGACTGAAGATTCCCATGGGGTGTTGCCTTTCTCGGCAATGAGGGGCGCGGGCCGAACGACTCGCGTTTTCAAGTATCCGTAAGCTGCCGGCGCTTGGATGCCGGACGACTCCTACGCGATTTCAGCGGGTGATCTGGCCGCCTATGCGACGATCTTCCAGCGCCGCCCGAGCAGGAGCCGTAGCTTCTTGCACTCCGCCTCGGTGAGCTCGTCGCCGCGCGCCTTGAGGTCGCGCTCGAATGCCTCCAGGCCCGCGCGCGTGCTGGCGTCGAAGAGCTGCGACTTGAGCGCGTAGAACGCCGGCGAGTACTCGCCGAACCATTCATGCAGCACCGGGAAGGACATGCGATGCACGCGCGTGCGCCCCAGCTTCAGCAGTGCCTCGCGGTGCTCGGGCACCGGGTAGCCCTTGTGGGCCGCGAACCCGTAGCCGGGATACTCGCGGTCGAGCGCTTCCATCATGGCGTCGCGCTCGGTCTTCGCGATGATGGACGCCGCGGCGATGGTGAAGTTGATGCCGTCGCCCTTGTTGAACGCGTTCTGCGGCATCGAGATTCCGGGCACGGTGCGCGCATCCACCAGCACGTGCTGCGGGGCGCGCGGCAGGCCTTCCACCGCGCGGCGCATGGCGAGCAGTGCCGCATGGTAGATGTTGATGGTGTCGATCTCCTCCACCGTGGCGATGCCGACGGATACGCCCGTGGCCTTCGCGCGGATCGCGGCGGCGAGCTCGGTGCGCGTGGCGGGATCGAGCCGCTTGGAATCGTCCACCCCGGCAATCTCGGTGTCGGGCGCGAACATCACCGCGGCGGCGACGACCGGCCCCGCGAGGGGTGCCACACCCGCCTCGTCCACGCCGGCGATGTCGCGCACGCCCGATTTCCACAGCACTGTCTCGAAGTGCCGCATCGCGTCCAGCCGCACGCGCTCCTTCTGGTCGCGCTCGAAGCGCTTGCGCAGCGACTCGTAGAGCTTCTGGACACCCTGGCGCGAATCGCGCTGCAGGCGGTTCAGGACGCGCTGTGAGACGGGTTCCTGGTCCTGCAGGTACCGCCTGCGGATCTCGTCGATCGACAGCTCTTCAACGCGTGCCATGTCCGGGTTTCATCTGGGTCACCCGGAATTTTATCAAGGTCCGAAGCCCTTCGGCGGCACGCGCACGCCCCCCCACGAATTGATGTCGGTGAGGTCGCGGCGGGTCCACGCGAAGTCGCCCGAACCTGCATAGGCGCGCGTCCAGGTGGCGCTGCACTTGGCGCAGCGGAAGGCGACGAGCTGGCTGCTCAGTGAATCCGCGAAAAGACCCGCATGGCCGTCGATGTTCTTCGGCCCCGCAAGGCATTCGCCGCAGAGAGTGGGCATGTCGGCAAGTTTACCGGCGCACGTCCGCAAATGGATGCTTCCAACGGCGCACGAAAATGACATTCGTAGCGCTATGATTCCGCTATGGAAATTACCTGGCGGGCGCGCGCCGCGACGCTCATGGTATTCGCGCTGTGGAGCATCTGGATCTGGCTCGCGGGCGACATTCGCGGCGGGGTCGTCGGCAGCCAGTTCCTGCACCTCGCGCTGCTGCCCTTCCACGAAGCCGGCCATTACGCGATCTTCCGGTGGTTCGGCAACTTCATCATGACGCTCGGCGGCACGCTCGGGCAGCACCTCCTGCCGATCGTCGCGGGCTACGCGTTGCTCGTGAAGCAACGCGACCACTTCGGCGCCGCCCTCTGCTTGTGGCTGCTGGGCTTCTCCACCGTCGACATGGCCGTCTACATGTATGACGCGTTCGATCCCGCGTTGCGCCTGCTCGACGGCCGCACCGGCGCCGAAAGCGACGGGCACGACTGGCAGAACCTCTTCGGCGACATGGGCCTGCTCAAGCGCGCGCGGGGGATCGGATTGTTTTTCGGCGTCCTCGGCTACGCGATGATGCTCGCGGCGCTCGCGTGGGCCTGGCGCGTTCTTCGGCTCCAGCGAGAGCGGCTGAAACCGGATGTTGGATATTGAAACGGCCTCGGATAAGATCGGGCGCACCAAGAACAAGAACCGCACCGCCCCACGAGGGCACGTCCAACTCCCCCAAAAAGGAAGCCATGAAAAGCCTGTCCCGCATTGCAGCAGTGCTGGTTGCCTCGTCCGCGCCGTTCCTCGGCCTTGTGCCGCTGGACGCGGTGGCGCAAAGCGACCGCGCCCTCGACGTGCGCTCCGCGCGCGCCGTCGAGCATTGGACCCCCGAACGTCGCGCCGCCGCGATTCCGCGCCACCTGGTGATCGATGAACGCGGCCTCGGCTACCTGCGCGGCCGCGGCAACCAGCTCCAACCCTATGGGCACAACATCGCCGCACTCGGCGCGCCCGCGAAGGATTCCACCGGCCCGGCGGTGAGCGCGATGAGCCCTGCCGCGGGCGCGGTGATCGGCGCCTCCGCCAACTTCTCGGCGAACGTCGCGGATCCCAGCGGCGTGAAGACGGTGACGTTCTACGTGCGCAGCGGCAATGCGGCGGCGCAATCGTTCGCCGCCACCAAGGGTACCGGCGACGTATGGAGCGCCAACCTATCCGGCTTCACCAACGGCGCGTGGAGCTGGTACGTGGTCGCGAAGGACGGCGCCAAGCCGGGCAACACCACGACGTCGGCGGTCGCTGCGTTCACCGTGAGCACGGGCGGTGGCGGAGGCGGCGGCGGTGGCAGCGTCCCGAATGCCGAGTGGACGGGCGGCGGCGTCGTGCAGGACGCGGCCGGACGCATCTACTTCGAGATGCCGTCGAACGCGCAGCGCACCCGCTGGGCCGGATACGTGTGCTCGGGCACCGTCACCAACGACGGCACGCCGGGACGCTCGATCATCATCACCGCGTCGCATTGCGTCTACGACGACGCCAACAAGGCGTTCGCGCGCAACGTGCTCTTCATTCCCGACCAGGCGGAAACCAGCGGCACGGGGACGGACACCAACTGCGCCAACGATCCCATCGGCTGCTGGGCCCCGGCCTTCGGCGTGGTGGACGTGAACTGGACCACGCGCACGTTCCCCAACAACGTGGCCTGGGACTACGCGTTCTACGTGGTGAATGACACCGGCGCGCATTCGGCCGGCTTGAGCGCGGCGAGCAACACGCTCGACGCGGCGGTGGTTCCGATGGACGTCAGCTTCGCGCCGATCTCCGTGGGCGCGCTCAGCCACGCGCTCGGATACTCGTACGACGTCGATCCGCAGTTCATGTATTGCGCCGACCCGATCGAGAACATGGACGCCGCCAACTGGTGGCTGCCGAACTGCGGATTGTCCGGCGGCTCGTCGGGCGGCCCGTGGTCGCAGCCCTTCAGCATGACCACCGGCAACGGCCCGATCATCTCGGTGAATTCGTGGGGCTATACGAACCAGCCGGGCATGGCGGGACCGAAGCTCGCGGGCACGTCGGCGTCGTGCATCTATGCGACGGCGAAATCGGCTCCGTTCGGAACGTTCACCGACGGCAA
>DATLDQ010000114.1:0-19694 GCA_035525785.1 Steroidobacteraceae bacterium
GCTCACGATGGGCGAGAGCTGGCACAACAATCACCACGCGTTTCCGGGCTCGGCGAGACTTGGCCTGCACGAGGGCGAATGGGACCCGGGCTGGTGGGTGCTGTGCGCGCTCGCGCGCGTCGGCCTGGTTCGTAACCTGCGTCTTCCTCAGCATCTCGAGACGCGACCGGAGCTGCGCGCGATACCCCCATCCGCGCGTCGCATACGGGCGCGGTGCCGCATCTGTCCCTCACGCGTCACCGCATGAAGGACTCACTCTTTGAACAGCTACCGGAGGTT
Organism: Steroidobacteraceae bacterium; assembly: GCA_035525785.1. GTDB lineage: Bacteria > Pseudomonadota > Gammaproteobacteria > Steroidobacterales > Steroidobacteraceae > CADEED01. Next base: position 280 of record DATLDQ010000114.1, read on the forward strand.
CCGCCGCGCCTCATCCCATACAGCTACTGGTGGCCGGTGGGCGCCGGCGCGCTGGTGGGCCTGTTGTTGCGACTGGTCTTCTCTGGCGACGCGGGCGGCCCGTTCGCCGCGATGCTGGGCGCGTTCATCGTCGGCGCGCCGGTGGTCGTCGGCATTGTCACCGTCTATGTCGCGGAAATGACCGCGCGCCGGTCCTGGCGCTACTACTTCGGTGCGCCGGTGGTGGCGATGTCCGTTTGCGTGCTCGCTACGCTTGCCATCCAGATCGAAGGCCTCATCTGCGCGATCGTCATCGTGCCCATGTTCGCGATCGTCGCGGGGCTGGCTGGTGTTGCGATGGGATGGATTTGCCGCGTCACGAACTGGCCGCGAAGCACCATCGTTTCCTGCTTCGCCTTGTTGCCGCTGCTGGCCGGCGCCTTCGAACACCGACTGCCGCAATCGGATCTCGTGCGCTGGCAGGACCGCGAGATCTTTGTCGATGCGCCGCCAGAGAAGGTCTGGCGCGAGCTCGTCGACACCCCGCACATCCGTCGCGCAGAGGTCGACACCGCCTGGATGTACCGCATCGGCGTCCCGGTACCCGAAGCCGGCTCGGGGGATTTCCGCGACGGCGAGCACCTGCGGCACATCACCATGGGCAAGGGCATACGCTTCGACCAGGTGGCGACCGAATGGCGCCCCGGTGAGCGCGTGAGCTGGCGCTACCGCTTCGCGGCTGATTCATTCCCAGCCGGTGCACTCGACGACCACGTGCGCATCGGCGGGCACTATTTCGACTTGGGCGAGACCACGTACTCGCTCGCGGCAGACGGCGCCGGGACGCGCCTCTCCGTACGCATGCGCTACCGGGTCAGCACCAGTTTCAACTGGTACGCGGGCCCCGTCGCGGATTTCCTGGTCGGCGATTTCGCCGATCGCATCCTCGTGTTCTACGCGCGACGGGCCGTTCAGCCGCCGACTGCTTCGTAGCCGATTTTCACGATCACCAGCGATTTCGAGCCGCCGGGAAGCTCCACCTTCACTTCGTCATCGAGCGCCTTGCGCATCAGAGCGCGCGCGAGCGGCGCATCCATGCTGATGTAGCCCGGCTGCATGTCGAACTCGTCGGGACCGACGATGCGATGGCGGGTTTGTTTGCCGTCATCGTCTTCGAGCGTCACCCACGCGCCGAAATAAACGCGCCCCAGGTCCGTCGGTGGCTTGTCCACCACCGTCATGCCATCCAGTCGCTTGCGCAGGAAACGCACGCGCCGGTCGATCTCGCGCAGGCGCCGCTTTCCATAGGTGTATTCGGCGTTTTCCGAGCGGTCGCCCTGGGCCGCCGCCTCGGAAACCGCCTGAGTGACGCGCGGCCGCTCCACCTTCCACAGCTCGTCCAGCTCTTGTTTCAGGCGTGCTGCGCCTGCGGCAGTGATGAACTGCGATCCGGGTTTCTCTGGTGTGCGATATCGACTCACTACTTCGCCAACTGTACTTTGATCATCTGTGATACGGGTCTCAGTCAGGGCTTCTCTGGCCGCGGAGGTTTTGTGCAGCGGTTCACGGCCGCCGTGTAGCCGCAAGCCTACGCTGTGTACCCATGGCAGCCCGCTACTACACGCACTTTGTCACGAGCGCCGAGCCCGCGCATTCGAGCGAGTGGAGCGGCGTCATCGAACTCACGCACCCGCTGGGTGAGCGTCGCGATTCGAAGGAACTGCGCCGGCTGCTGGCCGCGAACTTCGAGATCAACGCCGAGGACATCAAGATTCTGCAGGTCGCCAGGCTGCACTAGCTCTATCGTCGAAATTCGGCACCGAATCCCCTAGCGGACTTCTTCCCTTCATCGAAAGTCCGCCTTCTCAAGCCCCGAGCCCCCAAAGCTTGGGGCTTTTTTTATACTCCGGCACATCAGAATTATTCCGGGGTCTTCGATGAACCGTTTCGTTGCCATGACTTTGGCCGCCGCGCTATCGGCCGCCATCGGCGCCTGCGCCTCTTCCTCGTCCAGACCCGCGCCCGTTCCCGCGCCGGCCGCCCCAGTGGCACCAGCGCCGGCGCCGCTGAAGTCCGGGCTGGATCTCGCCGGCTTCGATCGCGCCGTCCGGCCGCAGAACGACCTGTACAACTTCGCTGGCGGCACCTGGCTCGCCAACACGGCGATCCCCTCGGACCGCTCGAACTACGGCTCCTTCATCATCCTCGACGACAAGGCGCAAGAAGAGGTGAAGCAGCTCATCGTTGCCGCCTCCGAGCAGCCGAGCCGTCCGGAAGGCTCCGATTCGCAGAAGGTCGGCGACTTCTACCTCGCCTACATGGATACCACTCGCGTGGAGTCTCTGGGCCTCACGCCGCTCGCCGCAGAGTTCGCGCAGATCGATGCCATCAGGACTCCGAAGGACGTCGCGCGCTACATCGGCTACTCGCAGCGCATCGGTCTCGCGCAGCCTTTCGCCTGGTTCTCCGCACCGGACTCCAAGAATTCGTCGGTGTACATCGGTTCGCTGTTCCAGAACGGCCTGACGATGCCGGACCGCGACTACTACCTGTCGCCGGACGCCAAGTACGCGAAGTTCCGCGCCGCGTTCGCGCAGTACGTGCAGGACATGCTGGCGCGCGCCGGCGAGCGCGACGCGAAATCCGCGGCCTCGCGCATCGCGGCGCTCGAGACGCGCATCGCGAACTACCAGTGGACCAAGGTGCAGAACCGCGATCCGGTGAAGACCTACAACCCGATGACGCTTCCCGAGTACCAGAAGCTCGCCCCGGGTTTCGACTGGGCGGCGTTCTTCGAAGGCATGGGCGCGCCGGCGCAGAAGCTCGACATCAGTCAGCCGCCTTTCATCAAGGGCATGGCGCAGCTGGTGAAGACCGTGCCGGTGTCCGATTGGCGCGTGTACTTCAAGTTCCAGCTGCTCGATGACTACGCACCCGCGTTATCCGCGCAGTTCGCCGACCTCGAATTCAATTTCCACCAGAAGACGCTGAATGGCGTGCCGGAACCGCGTCCGCGCTGGCGCCGCGCGGTGGATGCCATGGACACCAACATGGGCGAGCTCATCGGTCGCATGTTCGTCGAGTCGCACTTCGGCGCGGAATCGAAGGCGCGCATGCTCGAGCTCGTAGGCAACCTGCTCAAGGCCTTCGACTCGTCCATCGACTCGCTCGACTGGATGAGCCCGGCCACCCAGGCGGAGGCCAAGAAGAAGCTGTCGAAGATCACGGTGAAGATCGGCTACCCCGACAAGTGGCGCGACTACGGGACGCTGTCCGTCAAGCGCGACGATCTGGTGGGCAACCTGCTGCGCGCGGCTGAGTTCAAGCATCAGCGCTTCGTGAAGCGCAACGGTGGCCCGGTAGACAAGGGCGAGTGGCTGATGACGCCGCAGACCGTCAACGCCTACTACAACCCGACCACCAACGAGATCACCTTCCCCGCGGCCATCCTGCGCTGGCCGTTCTTCGATCCGGAAGCCGACCCGGCCGTGAACTACGGCGGCATCGGCTCAGTGATCGGGCATGAGATCAGCCACGGCTTCGATGACTCGGGCCGCCAGTACGATGGCGATGGCAACCTGCGCGACTGGTGGACGGTCGAGGACGGTGCCAAGTTCAAGGAGCGCGCGAACGCGCTGGTGAAGCAGTTCTCCGGCTACACCGTGCTCGATGATCGCCACATCAACGGCGAGCTCACGCTCGGCGAAAATATCGGCGATCTTTCCGGCATGGCGGTCGCCTTCAAGGCTTACAAGATCTCGCTGAATGGCAAGGAAGCGCCCATGATCGACGGCTTCACCGGCGACCAGCGCTTCTTCCTCGGCTGGTCGCAGGTGTGGCGCCGCAAGTATCGTGACGAGGAACTGCTCAAGCGACTGGTTACCGATCCACATAGCCCGAGTGAATTTCGCGCGAACGGTCCGACGAGCAATATCGATGCCTTCTACAGCGCCTTCGACGTGAAGCCCGGCGACAAGATGTACCGGCCCCCGGCCGAACGCGTGAAAATCTGGTGAGGATCCGCAAATGAACAACATGATGCGCAAGTGGATGATGGCCATGCTGGTGCTGGCGGCCAGCGCGAGCCTTTCCGGCTGCGGCTACAACAAGCTGCAGGAACAGGATGAGTCGGTCAAAGCCGCGTGGTCCGAGGTGGTCAACCAGTACCAGCGACGCGCGGATCTCATTCCGAACCTCGTGGCGACGGTGAAAGGCTATGCCGCGCAGGAAGAACGCGTGCTGGTCGAGGTTACCGAGGCGCGCGCCAAGGTCGGTACCATCCAGGTGACGCCCGAGACGCTCAACGATCCGGAGGCCTTCGCCAAGTTCCAGGCCGCGCAAAGCACGCTGACCGGCTCGTTGCGCAGCCTGATCGCCGTGGCCGAGAACTATCCGGATCTCAAGTCGGATGCCAACTTCCGCGACCTGCAGGTGCAGCTCGAAGGCACGGAGAACCGCATCACGGTGGCTCGCAACCGCTACATCGAGGCCGTGAAGGCCTTCAACGTCACCGTGCGGTCGTTCCCGACCAACATGACGGCGGGCATGTTCGACTTCGATGCCAAGCCGAACTTCTCCGTCCAGAACGAGGCGGAGATTTCCAAGCCGCCGGAAGTGAAGTTCGACAATTCCACACCCACTCAGCAACAGGCGCCGGTGGAGTCGACGCAGCCGGCCGGGAACTGAGCACGCGCATGAAAGCTGCGCTGCTCTCGCTGGCGCTGCTGCTGGGCGCGGTCTTGGCGCCCGTGGCCTTGGCGCAAGTGTCGCTGCCCCCGTTCGATGCGCTGGTGCAGGACTTCACGGGCACGCTCACGGCCAGCCAGCAGGCGAGCCTCGACGAGAAGCTCACCGCCTTCCAGTCGCGCAAGGGCACGCAGGTTGCGCTGCTCATCATCCCGACCACGCAGCCCGAGGACATCGCACAGTTCGGCGTTCGCCTCGCGGAAGCCTGGAAGATCGGGCGCAAGGGCGTCGACGACGGCGCCATCCTGATCGTCGCGAAGGACGACCGCGCCATGCGCATCGAAGTGCAGTACGGCCTCGAAGGCGTGCTCACCGACGTCACCACGAGCCGCATCATCAATGACACGATCGCGCCGCTGTTCAAGCAGGGCGACTTCTTCGGCGGCGTCAACGCCGGCCTCGACCAGATGCTCAAGGTCATCGACGGCGAGCCTCTGCCTCCGCCCGACCAGTCATGGAAACGCGATGCACCGTCGCTGCCCTGGCCATTGCTGATCTTCGGCGGAGTGACACTCATCAGTTTCCTCCGCCCATTCATCGGGCGGGCGCCGGCTGCCGGTGTCATCGGGCTGGGTGGCGGGGCGCTGGTCTTCTGGCTCACCTCGCGGGTCTTCGAAGCGCTGGGCGCCAGCGTGGTGCTGTTCGTGCTCGGCCTGCTGTTCGGCTTCGGCGGCATGGGTCGCGGCGGCGGCGGCCGCGTGTTCCGCGACATGGGCCGTGGCGGGTTCGGGGGAGGGGGCTTCGGTGGTGGTGGCGGCGGTTTCGGCGGCGGGCTCGGCGGCCGGGGCGGTGGCGGCGGCGCCTCCGGGCGCTGGTAGTTAGGCTGTGCGCGCGCTGCGGCACCTGTTCGCCACACAGACGGGCACGCGCCGGCGCTTTCCGCCCGCGGTGCTGGCGGCCATCGAGCAGGCCGTGAAGACAGCGGAGCAACGCACCTCGGGGGAGATACGCTTCGCGATCGAAACCGCCCTCGACCTGCCTGACTTGTGGGCCGGTGCATCACCGCGTGGCCGCGCCGTCGATGTTTTCGGCGAGCTGCGCGTCTGGGATACCGAACTCTCGAATGGCGTGCTCATCTATGTATTGATGGCCGACCGGGACGTCGAGATCGTGGCGGACCGGGGCGCCGCCGCGTTGATCCCGCCGGAGGACTGGGAATCCGCCTGCCGCCTCATGGAAGGACACTTCAGAGCGGGCCGATTCCATGAGGGCGCCGTTGGCGGCGTCGCCGCGGTGGGCGCGTTGTTAGAACGGCATTTTCCCGCGCGCGCCGTCGAACCTGATGAACAGCCGAATCAGCCGAGACTTCTGTAGGCCATGTAGCGGATCGCCGACAGCCGGAGCTTGCGATGCAGTGTCATACTCGACCCATGAAGATCTTCTCCACCACGCGGGCGCTGCTGCTCGCGGCGCTCGTGCTCAACGTCGCCGGTTGCTCGCTTCTCAACGATGGTCCCAAGTGGGGCAAGAAAGACGCCACGAAGGAAGCGGTCATCCCCGCCGTGCCCGAGCCCGCGCCCACCCACCGCTTCGTCATCGACGACAAGACCGACATCGTCGGCGTCGTGCAGAAGACCAAGGCCACCAAGGAAGACACGCTCACCGACATCGCGCGGCGCTTCAACGTGGGCTATGAGGAGATCGTGCGCGCCAACCCGGACGTGGATCCGTGGCTGCCAGGCGAGGGCAAGGAGATCGTCATCCCCTCGCAATTCATCCTGCCGAACGCTCCGCGCGATGGCATCGTCATCAATGCCGCCGCCATGCGTCTCTTCTACTACCCCAAGGTGAAGAAGGGAGAGCAGCAGGTCGTGCACACCTACCCGATCGGCATCGGCAAGGTCGGCTGGAAAACACCGGAAGGCGCGACCAAGGTCGTGCGCCGCCAGGCCGACCCGACCTGGCGCCCGACGCCATCCATCATCAAGGAGCATCTCGAGGAGCGCGGCGAGAAGCTCGACCGGGTGATCGGCCCCGGCCCCGACAATCCGCTGGGCCGCTTCGCGTTCTATCTCGGCTGGCCGAGCTACATGATCCACGGCACCAACAAGCCCGCCGGCGTGGGCCTGCGCTCGAGCCATGGCTGCATCCGCCTGTATCCCGAGGACATCAAACAGCTGTTCGAGATGGCGCCTGTCGGCACCACGGTACGGGTCGTGAACCAGCCGTATGTGTTCGGCTGGCACGACGGGGCGCTGCACATCCAGGCCTTCGATGTGCTCGAAGACGACAAGCGCGACTGGAAGAAGGCGCAGGCCAAGCTCCTCAACAAGGCGATCGCCGAGCGCATCCAGGAAGAGCTCAAGGCCCGCAAGGAAAAGATCGACTGGAACGCCGTGGCCAAGCTCTCCGAGGAGCCGCGCGGCATCCCCGTGTCCATCACCGGCGGCCCCGACCAGATCGACTCGATCGTCACCGGCGCGACGCTCGTGCAGAACAAGGTCGCCCCTGGCGCTACCTGGGACGGCGTCAGCGATCTGCCGGTCGACGAAGCGACGTTCCAGGAACTCGTTTCCGATCGCGAGTCTTCGGTCGAATCCGCTGAAGCCGCTGCCGCGCCCGCTGCGAACACGCCGTCTCCTTCGACCAAGCCCGCCACCAACTGAGATCGCGGGGGCAGACTTCCGTCTGTCCCCACTCGATCAGCCCAACAACGGGTGGCTCGCGGCGAGACGGCGGGCGGAAACCACCTTAGAGTGCGTGCCGCATGGTCATTCCGCTGCACGACGACAATCCGACCACCACCAAGCCTTACGTAACGGTCGGCATCATGGTCGTGTGCGTGGCGGTGTATGTCGTACAACACCTGTTGCTCAGCGATGCTGGCGCCACGCAGGCGGCTTACGCCTTCGGCCTCGTGCCGGCGGTTCTCACCGGCACGGAGATGCTGCCGGACGACCTGTACGTGATCCCGGCCTGGAGCACGGTTCTCACCTCGATGTTCATGCACGGCGGGTTCTGGCACCTCGCCGGCAACATGCTTTACCTCTGGGTCTTCGGTAACAACATCGAAGACGCGATGGGCCACGGCCGCTTCCTCATCTTCTATCTGCTGTGCGGAGTGGCGGCGGTGTTCGCGCAGGTACTGCCAAATCCCGGCTCGATCATTCCGATGGTGGGGGCGAGCGGCGCCATCTCGGGCGTGCTCGGCGCGTACATGCTGCTTTTTCCTCGCGCGCGCGTGTTGCTGGGGTTGCCGCTCGGCTTCCTCATCGTGCAGCTCGGACGATTCCCGGCTATCTGGGTGCTCGCGGCCTGGTTCGGCATGCAGCTCGTGATGGGAGTGCTCTCCGCGGCGCGCGCCGCCGGCGAGACGCAGGGTGGCATCGCGTTCGGTGCGCACATCGGCGGCTTCATCGCGGGTCTGCTGCTCGTCGCGGTTTTCAAGAAGCGCTCCGTACCGCTGTGGCGGCGTCACTGAGACGCTGCTACATTCCGGCGCGATGCGCATTCTTAGTGAACGCGCTTAGGGGTGATTGTTGGCCGAGCCGATAGACTCGCGTATTGCTTCTGCCGAAGCGCCCGGCTCTCTGCGTGTCATCGCACGGGCCGCAACCAACATCGCCGCCTTCGTCGGCCGCGCACTCAAGGGTCCGGTCAGCCAGCCAGTCATGGTGCGCAGCTTCGCCGATTACACGCGAGTGTTCGGCGGTCTCTGGCAACCTTCCACACTGAGCTACGCCGTCGAGCAATTCTTCGAGAACGGTGGCCGCGCCGCGGTCATCGTGCGCGTCGTCAATGGCGCGCGCCCGCCTACGCTGACGTTGCCCACGTCGACAGGACGGCTGATCCTGGGCGGCGTCGGGGCGGGTTCGCGCGAATTCCTGCGCGCCTCCGTCGACTACGACGGCATCGACGCCAAGGACACGAACCTCTTCAACCTCGTGGTCCAGCGCGTCCGCACCGCGGGCTCGGAGGCGATCGAAGACCAGGAGATCTTCCGCCGCCTGTCGGTGAAACCGGGTGCCGATCGCTTCGTCGCGGACACGCTTCGCGATTCGCGACTGGTTCGCGTGCAGGGCAGCGTGCCCACCGAGCGCCCCACGCGCACGCCGGCCGCGAACAATGGCGCGGTCATCGGTTACACGCATTCGAACCCGGACGGTGACGACGGCGGCCCGATCACCGACTACGACATCATCGGGTCGGCGCAGTCGGGCACCGGCCTCTTTGCGCTGCATGCCGCGCCCGACATCAACCTGCTGTGCATCCCGCCGCTGACGCGCGACGTCGATGTGGGCCTTTCCACGTTGTTGGTTGCAGGACGCTTCTGCCGCGAGCGCCGCGCCATGCTCATCGTGGATCCGCCGTCCACCTGGGCTTCGAGCGCCGCCGCGCTCGACGGCATGCGCCACTGGCCGTTCCGCAGTGAGGACGCGGCGATGTTTTTCCCGCGAGTCGTCGCCTTCGACCGCCTGCGTGGCCGGTTCGAGTTGTTCGCGCCGTGCGGCGTGGCTGCCGGCATGATCGCTCGCTGCGACGAGAACTGGCCGGTGTGGGCGGCGGCCGAAGGTGACGATGCCATCCTGCGTCCGGGCCTGCGGCCCGCATGGGCCATCCAGAATGCAGACCGCGCGCGACTCGTGAACGCGGGCATCAACCTGCTGCAGTCCGTACGCATCGCGCCCAAGTTCGCGGCGAGCCCGCGCACGCTGGCGAGCGGCTCCGCCGCGGTAAGCGACTGGCGCTTTCTCTCCGCGCGCCGCCTGGCGCTGTTCATCTTGACCTGCGTCGAACGCGGCACGCGCTGGATACTGCTCGAGCGCAATTCGCCGTCGACGTGGTTGCTGGTCAAGGCGCAGGTCGAGGCCTTCCTCGACTCGCTGTATGCCGAAGGCGCCTTCGCCGGCCGCACCGGCGAGCTCAGCTACTTCGTGGTCTGCGACGAAAGAATCAACAACGAAGAGACGATGCGCGCCGGCAAGGTCAACCTCGCCTTCGGTTTCGCGGCATCGAAGCCGGGCGAGTATCACGCCTTCCTGGTCACCCACCACAGCGGTGGCTCGCGTTCGCGGCCCATCAGCGTCAACCGGTTCGCGAACTACTCACCGAGCATCGATCACGAGATCGAATCGTCGATCCTGCGCGGGCTCCTGCCGAGCGCACCAGCGGTGGAGCAAGACACGGTGCGCATGCCCGCGCCCGAGGAAATCGAGGCCACGGTGAAGATGCCGTCACGTCCAGTGCCCGCCGAATCCGTGTGAGTCTGGGTTCGCGCCACGGAGTGCGCGTGGTCAATGGCAGAGCCGAGAAGTCGGCCATGGAAACCGAGCTCCGCCGCAATGAATGCGGTCCGCAAGATCCGGAATGACCTGACGGTTGTCGCGCAGCTATCTTGCCGAAATGGATGCTGCCTTTCACTGGCCCGATCTTCTCCCCGAGCTCGACGAACACGGTTGCGTCCGTGTTGCCAATCTGCTGGACGCGACCGAATGCGTTGATATCGCGCGTCAGTACGACGATGCCACGCGCTTCCGCAGCCGCGTGATCATGGCCCGCCATGGCTTCGGTCGCGGCGAGTACCAGTACTTCGCCTATCCACTGCCGGAGCGCATCACTCAATTGCGGGCAAGGCTGTATGCGCGGCTCGCGCCCATCGCCAACCGCTGGATGGAGCAGACCGGCAATGACACGCGCTATCCGCAAAGCCATGCGGAATTCCTGGCGCGCTGTCATGAAGCCGGGCAGAGGCGGCCGACGCCCCTGCTGCTCCGCTACCAAGCCGGCGACTACAACTGCCTGCACCAGGATCTCTACGGCGAGCACGTCTTCCCGCTGCAGATGGCCGTGCTGCTATCGCGGCCCGGCGAGGATTTCAGCGGCGGCGAGTTCGTGCTGACCGAGCAACGTCCGCGCCAGCAGTCACGCGTCGAAGTCGTGCCGCTGCAGCAGGGCGACGCGGTGATCTTTGCAGTGAATGAACGGCCCGTGCAGGGGGCGCGTGGCTACCACCGGGTGAAAATGCGGCATGGAATAAGCCGGCTGCGTTCGGGGCGGCGTCACACTCTGGGCATCATCCTGCACGACGCCGCGTGACGACTTGGCGATTCGTGACCGCGGTGGGCTTTGCCGCCGCTTTCCACCGCGCATATTCCTTGGGCATGCACACCGCACAGGGTCGATAGCCCGCGGCACGCGCCGCGGCCGCATCACGGAAGAACACGCGATTGTTCACGTAGCCGCCACGCGCGATGGCGCGCAATGCGGCGCGGCAGTCCAGCCGCCCATAAATATGAGTGCCGCGATGGCCGCCCAGCTTGCCAGGCGTCTTGCTCACGACAGGCCTGCCGTCCGCACCGATCAAAGTGAACGGCATTGGTGGTTTCAGCCAGCTTCTTTCTTCGGCGAAACGTACATGCTGATGACGGCGCGCACCACTTCCTTGCCGTTGACGTCGTGGACGCTGACCGGCACGGCGACATTCTCCGCCTGCGCCCACTCGCTCTTCTCGAGGCGCGCGGTGGCGGTGACGTCGCTTTCGGCCTTGGCGAGATATTCGATGGTCATGCCGCGCGGAATCCAGCGCATGCCCGTGGGAATGGTGACCTCGGTGCACATGCCCGCGGCGAGCTCGCAGAGATTGCCCATGGCGAGCGCGTGCACGGTGCCGATGTGGTTCTCGACGCGGCGGCGCTTCTTCATCCACACGCGGCACAGCTTGGGCTGCAGGTCGAGGAATTTCGGCTTGATGGTGCCGAAGTAGGGCGCGCGCCGCGACACGGTGCGCGCGAACATCCAGCGCCCCACCGATGATTTGTGGACGCGGATCCACGCACGCAGCGTGGGACCGGCGGTGGTGGTGTCGGTCAGCGTGAGCCAGTCCATCTGCGGACGAGTCGTTGCGAGATTGTTCATCGCGTGATCGAATCCAGCGCCGGAGAGACGGAAACTCTAATCGGTGCGCGACGTGTATCGCAATCCGATTGGCAATCGATTGGCAATCCTGTTGGCAAATCCTCTGGGCGATTGTCCCGTATGCAAGCTACCAATCCCGCCCGACAACGCGCGGCCGCGATCCTGAAAGCGGTGCGCGGCATCAAGCGAGGCACTTTCGCCAGTTATGGCGAGGTGGCGCGCCGCGCCGGGCTGCCCGGCAGGGCGCGCCTGGTGGGAACGGTGCTGCGCGATTCGGGTGATACGCGCAATCTCCCCTGGCACCGCGTCACCGGCGCCGGCGGGCGCATTGCGTTTCCCGCCGGGTCGCGTCATGCACGCGAGCAGATCCGGCGGCTGGAACGCGAGGGCGTGAAATCGCGCGGCAACAGAATGATCCAGAAGCCAACGGCGGCAACATCGCGCACACTCGATGCGCTGCTCTGGAAGATGTGAGGAACGCGAAGTGCCTGATCGATATGTAGTGTTTTCGCATGGCAAGGACGCCGGCCCCTGGGGCGTCAAGATCACCGCGCTCGCGGGCAATGCCCGCAGCGAGGGCTATGAGGTGGAGTCGGTCGATTACCGCGGCACCGATGATCCGCGGGAGCGCGTCAACAAGCTGGTGGAGTTCTGCAAGGAATTGAAGGGCGACCTCGTGCTCGTGGGCTCGAGTCTGGGCGGCTATGTGTCCGTGGCTGCCGCTTCCTTGCTGCATGCGCGCGGGGTGTTCCTCATGGCGCCGGCGCTGACCATGCCGGGCCTGCCGCCGCTACGCGAGAAGCTGCTCGATTGCCCGACCACCATCGTGCACGGCTGGAAGGACGACGTCGTGCCGGTCGAGCAGAGCATGGACTTCGCGCGGCGCTACGGTTGCGCGCTGCACATCCTCAACAGCGATCACCGTCTCCAGGACGAGGTGCGGTTCCTCAAGTACCTGTTCGAGTACTTCCTGATCTCGCTCGACCTGCCGCAAGACGCTTCATGAAAAAGGGGACAGATCTATTTTTCGATTCCACCGCCTTCACCCTCGGGGCGGCTCCCCGCCTCGAAAAATAGATCTGTCCCCTTTTTCATGGATGAACTGTCTCAGCTGATCCAACGCGCCCAGGCGGGCGACGAAGGCGCTCGCGAGCGCCTGTTCGCGGTGGCCTATGAAGACCTGCGCGGACAAGCGCGCGCGCAGCTGCGCAATGGCGGCCGCAACACGTTGCTCAACACCACCGTGCTGCTGCACGAGAGTTTCCTGCGGTTCCAGCGCGCGGGACGTCTGGCGGGCACCGAGCGGGGGCACTTCTTCGCTTACGCGGCTCGCGTCATGCGCTCGGTCATCGTCGACTTCGCGCGCCAGCGCCAGGCGGAGCGTCGCGGTGGCGACGCCGTGCACGTGACCATGGACGCGCAACTTGCGGACAACCTGCGCGCGGGCGAGGACGAAGTCATCCAGATCAACGAAGCCATCGAAGCGCTTCAGGCCGAAGACCCACGCCTCGTGCAGGTCGTGGAGATGCGCTACTTCGCGGGCATGACCGAGCAGGAAATCGCCGAAGTCCTCGGCGTCACCGACCGCACGGTGCGACGCGACTGGGAGAAGGCCAGGCTGCTGCTGGCGTCGATGTTGCGGTGATGTCCGGTGACGGCCCGCCACTCCGTCCTGGGTTGATATGCCGATCAGCGCATCACATTGGAAAAGACTGAGTCCGCTGCTCGATGCGGCGCTCGATCTGCCGCCCGCCCAGCGGGCGATGTGGCTGTCCGCGCTGCCGCCCGAACACGATGACTTGCGCGACTCGCTCGCCGAGCTGCTGTCGCACGGCAAGGCCGTGGAGACCGATGACTTTCTCTCGAGGCTGCCGCCTTTCAGCGCGCCGCCCACGGGCCTCTCGCTCGAGCCCGGCGGCATCGTCGGCCCCTACAGACTGCTGCGCGAGCTCGGTGCCGGCGGCACTTCGTCGGTATGGCTGGCCGAGCGTGAGGACGGCAGCATCCAGCGCAAGGTAGCGTTGAAGCTGCCGCATCTCGGGCTCGTCGACCGCGGCATCGCCGAACGCATCGCGCGCGAGCGCGACATCCTCGCCGGGCTCGAACACCCGAACATCGCGCGACTGTATGACGCGGGCATCGACGAGCGCGGCCGACCGTATCTCGCGCTCGAGTACGTACAGGGCGTCGCGCCCGACGAATATGCCCGCATCGAGCGGATGACGATGCGCCGCAAACTGCGGCTGTTCCTCGACGTGCTCAAACCCGTGGCCTTCGCGCATGCACGGCTCATCGTCCATCGCGATCTCAAGCCCAACAACATCCTCATCGGCGAGAACGGCGCCGTCTGCCTGCTGGACTTCGGCATCGCGCGCCTGCTGCAGCCGGATGCCACGCGCGTCGCGCACACGATGGTGGGCAACGCCGCGCTCACGCCGGCCTATGCGGCGCCCGAGCAGTTCACCGGCCAGCCGGTGACCGTGGCCACCGACGTCTACTCGCTGGGCGTCATCCTCTACGAGCTGTTGACGGGCATGAGTCCGTACTCGCCCGACGGCCGCTCGCTGGGCGCGTACGAACACCAGGTGCTGCACGTCGAGCCGCCACTCGCGAGCCGCGCGGCGCGGCCCTCCGAGGCCGCCGCGCTGCGCGGCGATATCGACACCATCGTTGCCAAGGCCCTCGAGAAAAAGCCCGCGGACCGGTACGCGTCGGTGGAGGCGTTCGCCAATGACGTCGAGCGGTTCCTCGCGGCCGAGCCGATCAGCGCGCGCCGGCGTTCGCTGGGGTACGTCGCCCGCAAGTTCATCACGCGCAACGCGGTGCCCGTGTCGCTGGGCGCGCTTGCCATCGTGGTGTTGGGCGCGGCGCTCGGCGTCGCCGCGTGGAAGTGGCGCGATGCCGAACGCCAGCGCGTCATCGCGATCGACCGGCTTGCCGATGCCATCGCCGCCGAAGAGTTCACCTCTTCGGTGCTCATCGAGAACATCCAGCCCGGGCAATCATTGAGCTTCGAACAGCTGATCGAGCGCAGTGAGCAGATCGCGCGCGATACCGGTGCCAACGATCTGCGCACGCGTATCTACGCGACCGATTTCCTCTCCAACTGGTACGGCGCCAACGGCCTGTACCGCGACGCCGAGATACGGCTCACGCGCACCATCGAGTCGTTGCCAGCCGATCAGCCATTGCTGGGCGCCGTGCTGCGTTGCCGCCGGGCACGGTTGTGGGACGAGCTCGGCACCCACGAGGACGCCGTCGCCACCCTCGATGAGCAGATTCGCGTCGCCGACGCGGATGACGCCATCGCGTCCCGATGCCTGCTCGACCGTTCCGCGGTGGCGTCTTCGAACGCCGATGCGCACGGCGCGCTCGCCTTCGCGCTCGAAGCGCGCCGCCGGTATGAACGCGCCGGCGTGGAATCGGTATTCGATCGCGCCAACCTGCTCATCGCCACCGGAGGCGCCTATGGCGTGATCGGCGATTTCGACCGTGCGCACGCGCTGTACGCCGAGACACTGCGTTTGTTCGAAGTCGCGGGACGGGGGCGCAGCCGTGCGGCCGCGAACCTGCGCGATGACTGGGCCACCATCTGGATGAATGCCGGCAATCCACTGCGCGCGCTGGACGAGATCGACCGGTCGTGGACGATGATGCACGAGCTGGCACCCGCCGCGCGAAACACCGACGATCGCATGACCCGGCGCGCGCGCATCCTCACGCAGCTCGGCGACTACGCCGGTGCGGTTGCCGAGTTCGATGCCGCCGAGCGGCTGGCGGGGCCGCGCGGGAATCTTGCCAATCTTGCCTCGATCCGCATCGGCAAAGCGGATGCGCTCACGCAGAGCGGTCGGCTTGGCGAGGCCGAGACGGCGCTCGAATCCGCCGCGGCCGTGATCGCGCAAGCGCGGCTGTCGGCCACCAATCTCATTGTCGTTCGCCATCACATGACTCGCGCACAGTGGCTCGCGGCTCGTGGCGAAACGCGCGCGGCCCGCGAAGCATTCGGCGATGCGCTGGCTCGATACGAATCGCAGGATTGCTGTGCTGCCACGCGCGCGCTCATCCACGCGGATCGGGCCGTGCTCGAGCTGGACTCAGACGCCGGTGCTGCGGCCACCGACGCCGCGCGCGCGCGCGAACTCGCGCCGTCGAGCACGTCCGAAACGTTTTCGCGGTTCACGGGGCGCGCGTGGTACGTCACCGCGCTGGTGTTCGAGAAGGATCATCACCCTCGCGAGGCCAGCGAGGCGTTCGCCACGGCGGCGGTGCAGTTCGCGGGGTCGGTGGGAGAGCGGCATCCCGACACGCTACGGGCTCGCGCCGGCATCGAGCGAGTCAGCCGTGCCTCGCGGATGAAAAAGCACGACTGACGTGTCCTGATCGCGCCGCCGTCCGCGTCAGTACTTCATGAGGGCCTTTTCCGCAGATCGGAATCGGCAGGCATCGTGGGCGTCCTGGCGTGTCCCTCGCGACGGTAACGCTTTTCGCCGTCGCGCCCGTCGGGGCGCCCACTTTGTCGCGCAGCCGCGTTTTTCCCGCACGGAGACTTACATGCAGAGCAGGTTCCCGGGTCTGGTCATGATCGCGATCTCGTTCTTCGCGCCAGTGCTGTTCGCCGCCGACGCGCCGAAAACGGATGCCGAGACCGTCGCGGCGCTCGACACCGCCTACCAGGCGGCCGTGGAGAAGAACGACTGGCAGGGCATGGACAGGATCCTGCACCCGGATTTCAAACTCATCCTCGCGAAGGGCAAAGTGATCTCGCGCGACGAACTGCTCGAGTGGGCGCGCGAGCCCGAGGCCATCTACGAGCAGCAGGTGGAGATGCCCGGCACGCGCACCGTGCGCGTCTTCGGGCCCAATACCGCGACCGTGACCGCGATGCTGTGGTTGAAAGGCCGGTTCACCAAAGACAAGAACCCGTTCGAGTACAAGCTCTGGTTCACCGATACGTACGTCAAGACCCCCGACGGATGGAAGTTCGCGCTCAGCCAGGCCTCCGAGCATCTCAAGGAACAGCCGACTCAGTGACGCTCGCGAATGGCCTTCGCAGCCAGCCGGTCGATCACGGATGGCGCCAGCAACTTGAGCCATCGCCCCAGCTTCCCGCGCGCCGACATCAGCACCTGACGCTCGCGCCTCTCGATCGCAAGCGTTATCCGCTTCGCACAATCCTCCGCCGTCATGATCTTCGATTTCACCATCGGTGATTCGCCCAGCGGCTCGCCGTCGGGGCCGATCGCGCGCTTGTGGATCTCGCTGACCACGAAGTCGGGCGCGATCACGCTCACATCGACGCCACAGTCCGCGAGCTCGATGCGCAGCGAATCGAAGAAACCGATCATCGCGTGCTTGCTCGCGGCGTAGCCGGACCGCTCGGGCACGCCGGTGAGTCCGGCGAGACTTGCAACTGCCACCAGCAGGCCGCGCGATTTCTTCAACTCCGGCAATGCCAGCGCGGTCAGACGGACGGGTGCCAGGTAGTTCACTTCCATGATCCGCTCGAAGATCGACAGGTCCTGGAGCGCATCGAAGCGGCTCCACATGGTGATGCCGGCGTTGTGAACCACCACGTCGATGCCACCGAACGCACCGATGGTCTCGTTCACCAGCCACTCACAGTCCTGGCCACTGGTGACGTCGGTGGGCAGAGCGCGAGCTTCGCCGCCGCGGGCGCGGCATTCCTGCGCCAGGGACTCGAGCCGCTCGCGATCGCGCGCGGCTAGCGCGAGCCGCGCCCCGCGGGCCGCCAGTTCGAGCGCAAGCGCGCGGCCGATGCCTTCGGAGGCACCGGTCAGAATGATCCTTCGTCCCTTGGGCATGCGGGCTCTCCAGCCGAGTCGGCTACACTGCGCCGCCTAACATTACACGAGGCGCCCTCGACTTCATGGGCTGGCTGCTGCGGCGATTCTTCAAATTGTGGGTGCGGGCAGCGGTGCAGCCGGCCGAGGCGCCGCCGTCGCTGACCACCCCGCAGCAGCCGGTGTGCTACGTGTTCGACCGCGATTCGCGGGCGGATCTCGCCGTCCTCTGCAACGTCACCGAGCGCCAGAAGATTCCTCTGCCCGAGAAGCGGTCCGCCAGCCTGCCGGTGGAGCAGCGCCGCTCATACTTCGACGTCGGCCGCCGGCGCCGCTTCTGGGACGCGAGTGTCACGCGCCGTCCGCCGCCTTACCTGTTGGCGCTGGTGCAGGATCTCGCCAAGGATTCGCGGCGCGACGTGTTGCTCGTGCCGACCGCCGTCTACTGGGGGCGCGCGCCGCAGAAGGAGCGCTCGATGTGGCGCCTGCTGTTCGCGGAGAACTGGGCGCTGACCTCGCGCACGCGCAAGCTGGGCTCGGTGCTCTTCAACAGCCGCAACGTGTTCGTCGAGTTCGGCGAGCCCATCAGCCTGCGGTCGATGCTCGACGCGACGCCCGCGTCCGACCAGGCCCGCCGCATCACACGCGTGCTGCGCGGCCTCCTGCGCCGGCAGCGCGCCACGCGCATCGGCCCGGATCTCTCGCATCGGCGCACCATCGTCGCCCAGGTCCTGCGCGCGAGGGCGGTGCGCGCCGTGGTGGCGGCCGAATCGAAGGACAAGCACACGAGCTTCCGCCCGGCGCTGTTGCAGGCGCGCAAGTACGCCTTCGAGATAGCCGCTAACTACTCGCACGCCTTCGTGCAGATCGCCGAGAAGCTGCTGGGCCGCGTCTGGAACCGCGTGTACGACGGCGTGAGGTTCAATCACGCCGCGACGCTCAAGGAAGCCATCGAGGGCGGCAACGAGGTGGTGTACGTGCCCTGCCACCGCAGCCACATGGACTACCTGCTGCTCTCGTACATCATCTATCACCAGGGGTACGCCATCCCGCACATCGCGGCCGGCATCAATCTCAACATCCCCGTGGTCGGGCGATTCCTGCGCAAGGGCGGTGCGTTCTTCATCCGACGCTCGTTCGCGGGCAATGCGCTGTACACCGTGGTGTTCATGAAGTACCTCGCGGCCATCATGGCGCGCGGGCATTCGCTCGAGTACTTCATCGAGGGCGGGCGCTCGCGCACCGGCCGGCTGCTGCATCCGAAAACGGGAATGCTGTCGATGACGGTGCGCAGCTTCCTGCGCGACCCGGTGCGGCCCGTGGTGTTCGTGCCGGTGTATTTCGGCTATGAGCGCATCGTCGAAGCGAATACCTACATCTCGGAGCTGTCCGGCGCGCCCAAGAAAAAGGAGAGCTGGCTCGATCTCCTGCTTTCCCTGCGTGTTCTGCGCGAGCGCTTCGGCACCGTCCACGTGAACGTGGGCGAGCCGATCCGGCTCAACGACCTGCTCGACGGCGCGCTGCCGAGCTGGCGCGAGCAGCGCTTCGAGGACGACACGCGCCTGCCGGCCGTGAACGCTCTGGTCGGCGACCTCGCGGTGCGCATCATGCGCGAGATCAACGCGGCTGCCGCGGTCACGCCGATCAACCTGCTCGCGACCGCGCTGCTGTCGACGCCGCGCGGCGCGCTGCCCGAGTCCGCGCTGCTGCGCCAGCTCGAGCTGTACCTCAACCTGCTCAAGGCAGCGCCGTACGGCCCGCGCGTCACCGTCACTGACGCGGCGCCCGCCGAAATCGTGATCTACGGCGAATCACTCAAGATCATCTCGCGCGCCTCCCACAAGCTCGGCGACATCGTGAAGATGAGCGACGAGAACGCGCAGCTCATTGCCTACTACCGGAACAACGTCCTGCATCTGTTCGCGCTGCCGTCGCTGGTCGCCTGTGCATTCATCGGCAACTCGATGCTGCGCACCGAAGATATCCAGCGCCTGGCATGGCGCATCTATCCGTACGTCGCCTCCGAGCTTT
>DATLDQ010000127.1:0-139381 GCA_035525785.1 Steroidobacteraceae bacterium
GCTTTCACGGAAAAGACGGATCTCCATGAGTTGCGACCCGGCCCTCGCGGTAGTTAGCTGACCTGGCGCTCGCCTTCGACGGATTCGGCGGGCGAAGCCGCTTCCAGGGCCGGCGACGCTTCGGCCTCGCCCTTGTCCTCGCCCTTATCCTCGCCTGGGGACTCGTCATCCCTGCGCAGCATCTCGCCCGCGAGGGCGAGGTAGGCCAGCGCGCCGCGCGAGTCCTTGTCGTGCTGGAGCACCGGTTTGCCGAACGACGGCGCCTCGGCCAGCCGCACGTTGCGCGGCACGATGGTGCGGAACACCTTGTCGCCGAAGACCTGCAGCAACTGGCTCGAGACTTCGTTCGCGAGGTTGTTCCGCGGGTCGAACATGGTGCGCAGGATGCCCTCGATCTCGAGGTCGGGGTTCACCGCGGCCTTGATCTGGTCGATGGTCGATACCAGCGCCGACAGGCCTTCGAGCGCGTAGTACTCGCACTGCATGGGGATGAGCACGCTCTGCGCCGCCACCAGGGCATTCAGCGTGAGCATGTTCAACGCGGGCGGGCAGTCGATGATGACGACCTCGTACTGGTCCTGCACCTGCTTGAGTGCATTGCGCAGCTTGAGCTCGCGGCCTGCAATGGTAGTTAGCAGGCGCACCTCGGCGGCGGTCAGGTCCTGGTTCGAGGGCATGAGCGCGAGACCCGGCACGGATTCGAGCTGCAGGATGGCGGACGCGGCATCGCACTCGCCCAACAGCACGTCGCCGACGCCGCGCGCGATCTGCGCCTTCTCGACGCCGCAGCCCATGGTCGCATTGCCCTGCGGATCGATGTCGATGAGCAGCACGCGTCGGCGCGTGAGCGCGAACGAGGCCGCGAGGTTCACCGCGGTGGTCGTCTTGCCGACGCCGCCCTTCTGGTTTGCCACCGCGATGATGCGCTTCATGCGGACGAGTTTAACCGCTCAAGCCGACCGCGGTTTCGCTTTTCCGGGCGCCGCCGCGCCCTTGCCGACACGGGTCAGCGACACCAGGTGCCGCTCGGCGTCGAGACCGGGCACGCGCAGTGGCATGACGTCGGCATGCCAGCCACGCGGGACGCCGCGGATTTCTTCTTCGGGCAATCGCCCCTTCATCGCGAGCAGGCGACCCTGCGGCGCGAGCAGCCGGCCGGCGTTATGTACGAGCTCGGCGAGACTGGCCACGGCTCGCGCGACCACCACGTCGTAGTGCGCGCGATCGCCAATGATCTCGGGCAGGTTCTCAGCGCGCGCGGCCATCGCGGTGGCATTGCGTATGTCGAGCGCCTCGATCGACTCGCTCACGAAGCGGATTTTTTTCTGCGTGCCGTCGATCAGCGTGAAGCTGCGATCGGGAAAGGCGACGGCGAGCGGCACGCCGGGAAAGCCGCCACCGGTGCCCATGTCGAGGACGTTTTGCGCGTCACCCAGGTGGGACGCGACCGACAGGCTGTCGAGCATGTGCAGCGTGAGGACGCCTTCGGGTGAAACGATCGACGTGAGGTTCACGTGTTCGTTGCGCTCGCGGAGCATCACACCGTATCGCCACAGCACTTCGACTTGCGATTCGTCGAGCTGCACACCCATTTCCAGAGCGCCGTCGTCCAGCCGCCGCTTCCAGGCGGCTTCGTCGAGTTCGAGGGCTGCCATAACTAGTTGGCCACGAGCGCGGCCATGAACTCGTTGATCGGCAGCGTCTCGAAATCACCTCTCGAGAACATCTGCCGTATCGCTTCGGCCTGGCGCGCGGGAAAATGCGCCGCCACGGATTCCTCGAACTTGCGCACCAGCACCGGCATGCCTTCGGCGCGGCGCTTGCGGTGCCCTATGGGGAAATCCACGCGTTGCTCGACTTTGGAACCATCTTTGAAGACGATGGTGAGCGCGTTGCCGATGTGCCGCTTGTCGCGCTCGTAGTATTCCCTGGTGAACGTGCTGTTCTCCTTCACCTGCATCTTTTCGCGCAACAGGTCGATGCGCGGATCGTGCGCGATGGCGTCCTCGTAGTCCGCCGCGGTCAGGCGGCCGAAGATCAGCGGCACCGCGACCATGTACTGGATGCAGTGATCGCGATCCGCGGGATTGTCGAGCGGCCCCGTCTTGTCGATGATGCGCACGCCGGGTTCCTGCGTCTCGACGACTATCTTCTCGATCTCCGCGAGCCGGTCCTTGACCTGTGGGTGCAGCGCCATCGCGCATTCCACGGCGGTCTGCGCATGGAACTCCGCGGGGTAGCTGATCTTGAACAGCACGTTCTCCATGACGTAGCTGCGCAGCGGTTGCGCGAGCGTCACGGGCTTGCCCTTGAACAGCACGTCCTGGAAGCCCCAGGTCTTAGCGCTCAGCGCGGAGGGATAGCCCATCTCGCCCTTGAGCGCGAACAGCGCGTGCCGCACGGCGCGCGACGTGGCATCGCCCGCCGCCCAGCTCTTGCGCGAGCCGGTGTTCGGCGCGTGGCGATAGGTGCGCAGCGCCCCGCCATCCACCCACGCATTTGACAAGGCGTTGACGATCTGCTCGAGCGAACCGCCCAGCATGTCGGTCGCCACCGCGGTCGACGCCACGCGCACCAGCAAGACGTGGTCGAGGCCGACGCGGTTGAACGAATTCTCGAGCGCGAGAATGCCCTGGATCTCGTGCGCCTTGATCATGGCGGTGAGCACGTCGCGCACCGTCATGGGCTTCTCGCCGAGCAGGATGGCGCGCCGCGATAGATAGTCGGATACGGCGAGGATGGCGCCCAGATTATCGGAAGGATGGCCCCATTCCGCGGCGAGCCAGGTGTCGTTGAAGTCGAGCCAGCGCACCAAGGCGCCGATGCTGAATGCGCCCATCACGGGGTCGAGCTCGTAGCTGGTGCCGGGCACGCGTGAGCCACCGGGCATCGTGGCGCCGGGGACCACGGGGCCGAGTAGTTTGGTGCAGGCCGGGTACTTGAGGGCCTGGAAACCGCAGGCCAGCGTGTCCATGAGGCAGTACCTGGCGGTTTCGTAAGCCTGCGGACTGTCCACCTGGAAGTTCTTCGCGTACTCCGCGAGCGTGACCAGGAGCTCGTCCGGGTTCGGGCGCTGGGCGGATTTGTAGTCGTGCGAAGACATGCTCTTCTCCGAAATTCAGGTGCTGGCCTGCCCCGATGCCCACCCAGACGCCGCAGGCCGTGCCGACGGTGAGCTGCTTAATCTCGATGCCGAGAAGCAACGCTGCCGAGAGAGACCGATGTCGTCCCCGGCTTCACGGAAGGCGCGCATCTTAACCGCTCGACGAGCTCGGGGGCGAACGAGCAGGCGCCGCGTTATCACGGCGTGTGAACATTCGTTTCAGACCCGCTGCGGCAGTGGTACCAGTTTGCGATTGTCCGGGCCGGTGTAATTGGCCGCCGGGCGGATGATCTTGCCGTCCTCACGCTGTTCGATGACGTGCGCACTCCATCCCGTCACGCGCGACATCACGAACAACGGCGTGAACATCGCCGTGGGCACGCCCATGAGGTGGTAACTCACGGCGCTGAACCAATCGAGGTTCGGAAACATCTTCTTGAGGTCCCACATCACCGACTCGATGCGTTCTGCTATCTGGTACAGCTTGAAGTCGCCGGATTCCCTGGCGAGCTTCTCAGCCACGCGCTTGATGACCCCGTTGCGCGGGTCGCTCACGGTGTACACCGGGTGGCCGAAGCCGATGACGATCTCCTTGTTGGCCACGCGCCTGCGGATGTCGGCATCGGCCTCGTCGGGGGAGTCATAGCGCTCCTGGATCTCCAGCGCCACCTCGTTGGCGCCGCCGTGCTTGGGCCCGCGCAACGCGCCGATGGCCCCGGTGATCGAGGAGTAGATGTCGGACCCGGTGCCGGCAATGACTCGCGCACAGAACGTCGACGAATTGAATTCGTGCTCGGCATACAGGATGAGCGAGGTGTGCATCGCGCGCACCCAGCTTCCGGGTGGCGGCCGGCGATGCAGCAGATGCAGGAAATGCCCGCCCACGGAATCGTCGTCGGTCTCGACGTGGATCTTCTGGCCGTTGTGCGAGAAGTGGTACCAGTAGCAGAGCATCGACGGGAAGCTCGCGAGCAGGTGATCGGCGATCTCACGCGCGCCGGCCGCATCGTGTGTCTCCTTTTCGGGGAGGATGCAGCCCATGACCGACGCGCCCGTGCGCAGCACATCCATGGGATGCGCAGCCGCCGGTAGCTGCTCGAGCACGGCACGCACCGGCGCGGGCAACCCGCGCAGGCCCTTGAGCTTCGCCTTGTACGCGGCGAGCTGCGCCTTGTTGGGCAGCTTGCCGTGGATCAACAGATAGGCGATCTCCTCGAAGTCGCAGCTGTCAGCCATCTCGAGGATGTCGTAGCCGCGGTAGTGCAGGTCGTTGCCGGTCTTGCCCACGCTGCATAGCGCGGTATTGCCCGCGGTGACGCCGGAGAGGGCGACGGACTTCTTGCCCTTGCTCGGGGGAGATTGAGCGGTGACGGCAGCTTCGGGAGCACTCATTGCTTCTTCTCCGATGCGAACAGCTGGTCGAGCTTTTGCTCGTACGCGTGGTAATCGAGGTATTTGTAGAGGTCGTCGCGCGTCTGCATGTCGGCCACCACGTTTTTCTGCGTGCCATCGCGGCGGATGGCCTGATAAACCTTGAGCGCGGCCAGGTTCATGGCGCGGTACGCCGAGCAGCAATGCAGGACGATGTCGACCCCGGCGCCACCCAACTCCTCACGCGTATATAAAGGTGTCTTGCCGAACTCGGTGATGTTGGCGAGGACGGGCACGTTCACCGCGTCCTTCACTTTCCGGTACATCGCCAGATCGGAGATGGCCTCGGGAAATACGGCATCGGCGCCCGCAGCCGCGCAGGCGACCAGTCGCTCGAGCATTTCGTCGAAGCCGAGGCTCGCAAGCGCATCGCTGCGCGCCATGATCACGAAGCCCGCATCGGTGCGCGCATCGACGCAAGCCTTGATGCGGTCGACCATCTCGTCCTTGGAGACCACCTCCTTGCCGGGGCGATGGCCGCAGCGCTTGGACTGCACCTGGTCCTCGATGTGGAAGCCTGCCGCGCCGGCTTTGATGAAGGAGCGCACGGTTCGCGCGATGTTGAAGGCGCCGCCCCACCCCGTGTCCGCGTCGACCAACAACGGCAGCGCACTCGCCTCGGTGATTCGCCGGATGTCGATGAGGACGTCATCCATGGTGCTGATGCCGAGATCCGGCAGGCCCAGCGAATTCGCGGCGACACCACCGCCGGACAGATACAGCGCACGGAAACCGGTCGCCTCGGCCATGCGCGCGGCGTAGGCGTTGATGGCCCCCACGACCTGCAGGGGTTTTTCAGTCGAGATGGCGGCGCGGAGCTTCGCGCCAGCCGAAGAAGTGGAGCTGCTCATGCGCGAAGTTTACGCCGCGACGATCTCATTTCGATGGGATCTTTACGACAGTACGGCCGGTCACGTTTCCATCGATGTGTGCCTGGAAGGCGCCGGGCAGTTCTTCGAAGGCAATGGTCCGCTGCGCAATGCGATCGAGATGACGCGGTGTCAGGTCGGTCGAGATGCGGTGCCAGACTTCGAGTCGTTCCTCGCGCCGCGTGGCGGAAGAGTTGATGCCGAGCAGGTTCACGCCGCGCAGGATGAACGGCAGGACAGTGGTCTTGAGCTCGGTGCCGCCGGCGAGCCCCACGCTCGCGATGTTCCCCCAGAAATCCATCTGTCGCGTGAGGCCGGCGAGCAGGTCGCCACCCACATTGTCGATCGCGCCTGCGTAACGTCCCGGCTCGAGCGGCCGGCTGCCGAGCTGGAAATCCGCGCGAGGGATCACGGCGTGTGCACCCAGCTCTTTTAGATAGTCGGCGGCTGCGTTCTTCCCGGAGACCGCGATGACCTGGTAGCCGCGCCCGGCCAGCATGTCGATGGCAATGCTGCCGACGCCGCCGCTCGCGCCGGTCACGACGACGCTGCCGCGACCCGGCGACTGCCCGTTCTTCTCCATGCGATGGATGGCGAGCGCCGCCGTGAATCCGGCGGTGCCCAGCGCCATTGCGCGAAACGCATCGAGCCCGGCCGGCATGGGGATCACGGCATCTCCGGGCACGCGCGCGAATTGCGCGTAGCCGCCATCGAGCGTCTCCGAAAGTCCGCTGCCCGTGACCAGCACGGCGTCGCCCTCCTTGAACCGCGGGTCGTGCGAGACCTTCACGATCCCCGAGAGATCGATGCCGCCGACGAGTGGATAGCGACGCAGGATGCGCCCGGCGCCCGTAGCCGCGAGCGCGTCCTTGTAGTTGATGTCGGAGTACTGCACTTCGATGACCACTTCGCCAGGCGTGAGGTCATCGATGCCGATCCGTTCGAAACGGCCGGCCACCTTGCCGTCCTGTTCGTGGATGCGAAATGCGTGGAATGCGTTCATGGGTCCGGACGTTCTCACTCGGTGTTCCCCGTGATCAGGCTAGTATCGTGCCATGAAATACGACTACGACCTGTTCGTCATCGGCGCCGGTTCCGGCGGCGTGCGCGCGGCGCGCATCGCCTCGCTCGCCGGCGCGAAGGTGGCGATCGCCGAGGAGTATCGCATCGGCGGCACCTGCGTGATCCGCGGCTGCGTGCCGAAGAAGCTGCTGGTGTTCGGCGCGGACTACCAGCAGCTGCTGGCCGACGCCGCCGGCTACGGCTGGACGGTGACGGGCCAATTCGACTGGCCCACCTTGCGCGATCGCGTACTGACCGAGGTCACGCGGCTGTCGGGCATCTACTCGTCGAATCTCGCCAAGGCCGGCGTCACGGTCTTCGAGGAGCGCGCCGAGCTGCTGGACCCGCACACCGTGAAGCTGAAGAAATCCGGCAGCGAGATCACGGCCGGGCGGATCCTCATCGCCACGGGCGGACGCCCCTATCTACCCGAAGGACTGCCGGGCCTCGAGCTCGGGATCACGTCGAACGAAGCCTTTCAGCTGCCCGCGCTGCCGCGCCGCGCGCTCATCGTCGGCGGCGGATACATCGCGCTCGAGTTCGCGAACATCTTCCACGGGCTCGGCAGCGACGCACGCATCGTGCATCGCGGCGACCAGCTGTTGCGCGGCTTCGACCAGGACCTGCGCGCGCACATGCACATCGAGACCGAGCGCGCGGGCGTGCGGCTCACGATGAAGGCGACGATCACGAGGATGGAAAAGACCGGCGACGGCATCCGCGCGACGCTCTCGACCGGCGAGAAGGTGGACACCGACCTCGTGCTGTTCGCCATTGGCCGGCATCCCAACACCGAAGGCCTGGGCCTCGACAGCGTCGGCGTGAAGCTCGATGCGGAAGGCGCAGTGATAGTCGACGAGTACTCGCAGACCAATATCGAGAACATCTATGCCATCGGCGACGTGACCAACCGGATGAACCTCACGCCCGTGGCGATCCGCGATGGCCACGCTTTCGCCGACACGCTCTACAACAAGCGTCCCACGCCCGTGGATCACGCCACGGTGGCGAGCGCCGTGTTCGGCCGGCCCCCGATCGGCACCGTGGGCCTCACCGAGGACGATGCGCGGCGCAGCTACGCGGACATACACGTCTATCGCACCAACTTCCGCCCGATGCGCACGGCGTTCGTGGGCAGCGAGACGCGCACGCTCATGAAGCTCGTGGTGGACGGGCAGTCGGACAAGGTGCTGGGCGTGCACATCGCGGGCGATGACGCCGCGGAGATGGTGCAGCTCGCCGCGATCGCGGTGAAGGCCGGCATCACCAAGAAGCAGTGGGACAGCACCATGGCGCTGCACCCGACGGCGGCCGAGGAGATCGTGCTGATGCGCGAGCGCGTGCAGCCGCAGGGGAGCTCCAGCTGAGCGTCCAGCCAGGGGCTTCCACCCGAGAGTTGCGCAGGGGCGCTCCGGCAGGAAGCTAGTTGGACGGCGGTGTCGCCTCGATGCTCCGCTGCAGCTCTTCGGCCAGCTCGAGCTGGCCGGTGGCCAGCGTCATCAGCGACTGATCGCCGGTGCGCAGGCTTTCGGCATAGAAGTAGAGATGATTTCGCCACGCTCGGGAGAGAGCGAGCACGTCGCATGCACCTGGCCGATAGTCCGCCCCCGACGTGCTCAAGTAGATGCGTACCGTCATCTGCCACCAGCGCTCCTCGAGCGCGGCCAGGACAGCCGCGGACGTGGCGCCGCGCAGATCGCGATATTCCTGGCGCAGGGAATCGATCTCGTTGCCGTAGTACGCATAGCTGAGAATCTCGGCTCGCGGAATGTCCGTGCTGCCGGAAGCGCCTTCGACGCCGTCGTTCGCAGTCGTCGCGGAAATCGCAGGTTGATCGTCACGCTTGCCGGTGACCTGAGAGCTTTGCGCAACCGTTGCCGCGCCCGGGCTTCGCGATCTCGTCGAAACTTCGGCCGCTTCGGCGCGAGCGCGCGGGTTCGCGACCTCATTCCCGACGCCATCGGCCTGGCTTTGCTCTGAGGACGTGGAGGTCGGAGAATCCGGTCCGGACGAGATACCGGGAAGGGCGACTCCGAAACCGCGAAGCGCCATCGATATTCCCGCCGCGGCCACGACGGCCAATGCCAGCAGCAGCAACGCCGCCTTCCAATCGAAGCGGTATCGCCGCGCGCCATCCGTCGAATGGTCCAGCTCCACGGTGCGCAGCGTCGGCAGTAGTTTGACGATCTCGGCGGCAGCCTCGCCACCTCGCGCCCACACGGACAAGACTTCAGGTTGCTCGCGGGTGCCGAACACCAGCCGCAGCGCATCGCCCTCCCGATAGGCCTCGGTGAGGCTGTCGGCGGAGAAATGGCGGGTAGGGCGCGAAAACAACGTGAGCAGCCCGCGCTTGACGGCAATGCTGATGCGCTGCCCGTCGATGCTCAGCCGGCCCGAGCCTTTCCAGCCGAGTTGATTGGCCGGCACCTCGAACAGGCCAGCCAGTCCCACGGATTTCGCGAATCGGATGTCGAAGGTGTGCACCGGTACACCCACTCGGTTGTTTGTCCGCGAGGATGGACCTCGCGCGGCGCGAATGCCAGCCGGTCGGCCGGACTCCAGGGTTCAGCGGCGGTCGGACATCCGGCGCGAGCAGCCCGAGGAGCGCTGGCACTCCCAGATGGCGGCATATCGACAGGGCTTGCGCGGCGCGTGCCGCGCTTCGGACAGACTCTTCTTGCTGGCGATGCCGCGCGCGGTCCCGCACAGGGACTGCAATCGAGCTCGCGGGCGAATGGTCACAGCGTCTTTCCGAGGAACCGGGCGACGCAGTCGTCGCAGCCGCGCACCGATATGACCACGCCGAGCAGCGCGATCATCATGAGGATCACCGACACGGTGGCGAAGAACATCCCGTCGACTCGTTCCCAGGCGAAACGCAACCCCATGACGGTGCTGACGGTCAGCGCCACGCCGGCGACGGCGAGCACCGGACGCTTCCAGCCCTTCTTGGCGGGAGCCTCGCCGAGGCTTACGTACTGGACCATGCTGCAATAGAGGCAGCTTTTACAGCGGGAATGCATGGCGCGACTGTGCCAGCGGCGCATTTCGGGGAACGCGAGCCCGCGCACAGTTTTCTGTAGGACCGCCATTCCGGGCGGTGCGCGGGCGATCTTCGGGCCTCCGGGACTCCGTCGCGGGCCCCGGCTTGCCGGGCGAAGGCGTCAGTCGATGAAGATCGTCGCGGGCTGCTCCAGCAGATCCTTGAGCGCCTGGATCATCGAAGCGCAGTCATAGCCGTCGACGAAGCGGTGATCGAACGACGACGACAGGTTCATCATCAACCGCACCGCGATCTGCCCATCCACGACCACGGCCCGTTCGATGGCCTTGTTGATGCCGATGATGGATACCTCGGGCATGTTGATCATCGGCGTCGACGCGATGCCGCCGAGCTTGCCCAGCGAAGTGACCGTGATGGTCGAGCCGGTGAGCTCCTCCCGTGGCGACTTGTTGGCGCGCGCGGCTTCGGACACGCGGCGGATCTCGGCGGCGAGATCGTGCAGCGAGCGCGATTCGGCATTGCGCACCACCGGCACCTTGAGACCCTGCGGCGTCTGTGTGGCGACACCGACGTGCACGGCCTGGTGCTTCACGAGCACGCCGCGCGCCGAGTCGTACAGCGCATTGCATTGGGGGAACTGCGCGAGCACGCGCGTCAACGCCGACACGATGAAAGGCAGGAAGGTCAGCGTCGGCGCGGCGGGCGGACGGCGATCGTTGAGATGCTTGCGCAGCGCCTCGAGACGCGTGAGGTCCACTTCCTCGATGTATGAATACTGGGGAATGCTCTTGGCCGATTCGGTGAGGCGTTCGGCGATCACGCGGCGCAGGCCGATGATCTTCACTTCTTCGGTGCCATTGCGCGCATCGCGTGTCGCGTTCGCGCGCGCGTTCATGGAAGGCGGCGCGCCGCGCGCGGCGCCCGCGGCCAGCGCGGAGTCGATGTCGCCGGGTTCGATGCGGCCACCCGAACCCGTGCCCGAAACGGTAGTGAGGTCGAGACCCGCCTCGGCCGCGCGCCGCCGGCTGGCCGGAGACGCCATCACGCGTTTCTGGGCGCCGGTGCTCGCGGTGTCCGCATGGCGACTCGCATGGCCATTGGCGGCGGCCGCGACGGCCTGTTTGTCGCCCGACTGCGTCTCGTTGACCTTGTCGGCGGCTCGACGATTGTGTTGCGGGCCATCCGCCTGGACGCCATCCGCCTGAACGGGTGGCGTCATCGGTGCGGGTGGCGGCGGCGACGGCGTCTTGGCGGAGGGAGCATCGCCCGCGGCGGCCGACGTCGCGTCGGTGTCGAACACCACGAGCTCCGAGCCCACGGCCACCATGTCGCCGGGCTGGCCACTGATGGAAACGATGCGGCCGGTGACCGGCGCCGGCATTTCCACGGCGGCCTTCTCGGTCATGACTTCGCACATGACCTGGTCTTCCTGCACGAGATCGCCCGGCTTCACGTGCCAGGCAACCACTTCGGCCGAGACCGTGCCTTCGCCGAGGTCCGGCATCTTGAATACGTATCTGCTCATTTTTCATCCCCCATCGCGGCGCGCAGTGCGAGCGCGACGCGTGCCTGGCCGGGAAAGTACTCCCATTCGAAGGCGTGCGGATAAGGAGTGTCCCAGCCCGCGACGCGCTGGATCGGCGCCTCGAGGTACCAGAAACATTCCTCCTGGATGCTCGCCGAGAGCTCGGCGCCGAACCCGCAGAAGCGCGTGGCCTCGTGCGCGATCACGCAGCGGCCGGTCTTCTTGACCGAGCTGCAGATCGGGTCGATGTCGAGCGGAGACATGGTGCGCACGTCGATGATCTCGGCGTCGAGGCCGAGCTTCTTCGCCGCCGCTTCGCAGACGAACACCATGGTGCCGTAGGTGACGATGGTGATCTGCTCGCCCGGCCGCACGACCTCGCTCTTGCCGATGGGCACCTTGTAATAGCCCTCGGGCACGTTGCCCTTCGCGTGCGTGCTCCACGGCACGGCGGGCTTGTTGGGATCGCCGTCGAACGGACCGTTGTAGATGCGCTTGGGCTCGAAGAAGATGACGGGGTCTTCGTCCTCGATGGCCGCGATCAGCAGGCCCTTCGCATCGTAGGGATTGCTGGGCAGCACGACCTTCACGCCGCAGATGTGCGTGAAGATGGCTTCCGGGCTCTGCGAGTACGTCTGGCCGCCGCGGATGCCGCCGCCCGAAGGCGCTCTAACTACCACGGGCGCCGTGAAATCGCCGGCGGTGCGGTAGCGGATGCGCGCGAGTTCGCTCGCGATCTGGTCCATGGCCGGGTAGATATAGTCGGCGAACTGGATCTCGGCCACTGGCTTCAACCCGTTGACCGCCATGCCGATGGCCGTGGCGACGATGCCGCCCTCAGCGATGGGCGAATCGAGAACGCGGTGCTCACCGTACTTGCGCTGCAGGCCATCCGTGACGCGGAACACGCCGCCGAAGTAACCGACGTCCTCGCCCATGACGACCACGGAAGAGTCGCGCGCCATCATCACGTCCATGGCGGAGTTGAGCGCCTGGATCATGTTCATCTGTGCCATTACTCGGCTCCCTTCAGGCCGAGCTCGGCATTGAGCTTGATCTCCTCGGCGAGCTGCTCGCTCTGGCGCTGCAGGTTGGCCGGGAACTCCTTGTAGACGTCCTCGAACATCAGGTGGCGGTCGAGCCGCGGACCCTCGTTGAGTGCGCCGTAGCTCACGGCTTCTTTCCACGCGGCCTGCACCTGCGCGTCGAGCTCGGCGTGCAGGTCCTTGTGCTGTTTCTCGCTCCACTCGCCGCGCGCGATGAGGTGCTGCTTGAGTCGCTCCACGGGATCGCCGAGGGGCCAGTGCTCGTAGTCCTCCTTGGGGCGATACCGCGACGGGTCGTCACTCGTCGAATGCGCCGACGCGCGATACGTGACGAGCTCGATGAGCGTGGGTCCGCCGCCGAGACGGGCGCGTTGCGCGGCCCACTGAGTGACGGCATACACCGCGAGGAAATCGTTGCCGTCCACGCGGATGCCGGCCACGCCGTAGCCCGGCCCGCGCGCGGCGAACGAACGCTGCTCGCCACCGGCCGTGCCCTGGAACGTGGAGATCGCCCACTGGTTGTTGACGATGTTCATGATCACCGGCACCTGGTACACCGACGCGAACAACAGGCCGTGATGGAAATCGGCCTCGGCGCTCGCGCCTTCGCCGATCCACGTGGCGGCGATGTGGTCCTCGTTGCGGATGGCCGCCGCCATGGCCCAGCCGACCGCCTGGGGAAACTGCGTAGTTAGGTTGCCGGAGATCGAGAAGATGCGGCCGGCGTTCCAGTGATACATCACCGGCAGCTGCCGGCCCTTGCACATGTCGCGCGTGTTGGAGAGCAGCTGGCACATGAGCTCGACGATGGGCTTGCCGCGTACGAGATATGCGCCCTGCTGCCGGTATGACGGGAACAGCATGTCGCCCGGCTGCAGCGCCATGGTCTGCGCCACCGAAACGGCCTCCTCGCCGAACGAGCGCATGTAAAACGAAATCTTTCCCTGGCGTTGCGTCTTCTGCATGCGGTCGTCGAAGAGGCGCGTATGCAGCATGTGACGCAGGCCGACCTGCAGATCCTCGGCATCGAGCCGCGGGTTCCACTGGCCGACGGGTTCGTGCTTGTCGTCGAGCACGCGGATCAAACCGGTGGCGCATTCCTCCATGTCGCGCGCGCGGGCGTTGACGTCGGGTTTGTTGATCGCGCCAGCGGGAGACAGGTCGACGTAGCTGAAGTCGGGCCTGTCACCCGGTCGCGTGGGTGGCTGGGGTACGTGAAGTCTTGGCATGGGGCGGGATCATACCCGCTGACGCAGCGTCTCCAAGCAGCCGAACCCACCCCCCGCCGGCGCATTCGCCAATGGTTTCGTTTGTAACGGTCCCACGCGCGCACCGGACGTGGCGGCGGCCGGGGCTGGTCCGGCCCGGTTTCGCTAGTTCGACTCGCGTTGCAGCCAGGCGGCGAGCCCTGCCGCGTTGAGCTCGAAGTCCTTGCCCAGGATGGCGTCGATGGCCGCGGCATCCAGGGTGCAGCCGTGCTCGCGCAGCGACTCGTGCGCCATGGCGCGCAGCTCGAAGCGCATGCGCGACTGATCGAGGCCCGACTTACGCGCGACGGCTACGAACTGATCGACGGCGTCGTACATGTCGTTGGCCAGGCGCGGGCAGTCGCCCACCTCGCTGTAGTGAGTGAGATAGAGCTTGCGAGGCCGGAATTGCATGAGCCGGATGATGGAGGCTTTGAGCTGCGCCGGGTCGAATTGCGTGGGCGTGGTGGTGGGGGTGATCCACGGCCCGCGAGCCGTGTCGAACTCGCGATACGAAATGCCGAAGGTGTCGCCCGTGAAGATGCAGCTGGTCGAGTGATCGACGATGGCCTGGTGGTGGAGCGCGTGGCCGGGCGTGTGCACACACTCGAATTCACGTTGCGGCAGCGTGAATCGCTGCCCGTCCTGCGCAATCACGATGCGCTCGCGCGCGATGGGCAGTATTTCGCCGTACAACTTCGCGAACAGCTCTTCACCGTAGACCGCGCGCGTGCCCTTGATGAGCTTGTCGGGGTCGATCATGTGAGGCGCCCCGCGCGGATGCACGACGCAACTGGCGTTGGGCAGAGCACGCATCAGCGCGCCGGCACCACCCGCGTGGTCGAGATGTACATGTGTCAGGAACAGGTAGCGGACCGCGTCGGCGGGCACCTGCAATTGCTCGAGCGCCGCGAGTATCAGCGGCACCGCGGTGTTCGGCCCCGTGTCGACGATGGCGGCCTGGTTGCCGGACACCACGACGTGCGCGGCATCCATCTGCGGTCGCACGTACTCGGTGTCGACGGCATGGATACCATCGGCGAAACGCGTCAGTCGCGGCATGACGGCACTCATGGCTTACGGCAACATAGCAGCATGAAAGTGAAAATACTCCTGGCTGTCGGTTGGTCTTTTCTGGGCCTCTGTTGTTTGGCGCGTGTTGGTGACGCGGCGGTCGATCAATCTTCGCCGC
Source organism: Steroidobacteraceae bacterium (assembly GCA_035525785.1). Taxonomy (GTDB): domain Bacteria; phylum Pseudomonadota; class Gammaproteobacteria; order Steroidobacterales; family Steroidobacteraceae; genus CADEED01. The sequence continues at coordinate 14,480 of DATLDQ010000127.1, forward strand.
AGGAGCGGGGCAACCTGGTCCTCGACAACATTCCCTCCGTGGACACGCCGCTCACCGCGCGCCTCGAGGACTACCTGAACGCGCGCGGCGCGTCCTTCGTCGACTGGATGCCGGACGGCTCGCTGCTGATTTCGACGCGCTTCGGCGATGCCGAGCAGCTGCACCGTGTCGCCGGACCCCTGGCGGACCGCGAGCAGCTCACTTTCTTCCGCGAGCCCGTGACCGTTGCGCGCGCGCCGCAATCGGCTACGGCGGCCGGCTTCGTCTTCCTGCGAGACCAGGGCGGCAACGAAAACGCGCAGATGTTCTGGTACGAGACCGCGTCGCGCGCGGTCCGCATGATCACGGATGGCAAGGGCCTCTATGGCGGCGCCGCCTGGGCGCACGACGGCAAGCGCGTCGCGTTTCATGGCACGGGGCGCGACGGCGTGAGCTACGACCTCTACATCGCCGAACCGGCGAACAAGTTCGCCGCTCCGCGCCTGGTGTTCAACGGCTTCCAGAAGAGCTGGTCGGTGCAGGACTGGTCGCCCGACGACAGCAAGCTGCTCATCGTGAACCGCGTGTCGGCCAACGAAGGTCATCTCTACGTAATGGACGTGGCGTCCGCGCAGCTGACACCCGTGAGTGAAGGCAAGGATGTGGCCAGCGTGTCGCAGGCTGAATTCACCGCCGATGGGCGCGGCGTCTACCTGATCACCAACCGCGACAGCGAATTCGAACAGCTGCGCCGCGTGGATCTCGCCACGGGCGAGGCGGAGACACTCACCGCGCACATTCCCTGGGACATCGACGCCTTCGATCGGAGCGAGGACGGCCGGTATCTCGCGTGGGTGGCGAATGTCGACGGCATGGACCGGCTGACCGTCATCAACCTCGCCAATCGCGCCGAAATGATCCCGCCGCTGCCGGATGGACAGGTGGGGCGCATCGGCTTCGACCACACCAACAAGAAGCTGGCGCTGACCCTCGAAAGCGCGCAGTCGCCGCGTGATGTGTTCGTGCTCGAGCTCGAGCGCAATACGCTCACCCGCTTCACGAAGAGCGAAGTCGGCGCCATCGATCCACTGCAGTTCGTGGCCGCCGACCTGGTGCGCTTCCCGACGTTCGACCGTGAGCGGGGTAAACCGCGCCAGATCCCCGCGTTCGTCTATCGACCGAATACGCCTGGCCCGCACCCCGTGCTCATCGACATCCACGGAGGGCCGGAGGGACAGGCGGTGCCGGTGTTCACGCCGTTTCTCCAGTTCCTGGTGCGCGAGATGGGCTTCGTGGTGATCCAGCCCAACGTCCGCGGCTCATCGGGTTATGGCAAGACATTCCTCAACCTCGATAACGGCGAGGACCGCGAGGACTCGGTCAAGGATATCGGCGCGTTGCTGGTATGGATCGGCGCGCAGCGCGAGTTCGACGCGAAGAAGGTGTTCGTGTACGGCGGCTCGTACGGTGGATACATGGCGCTCGCGACGATGGTGAACTACAGCGACCGCCTGCGCGGCGGCATCGACGTCGTCGGCATCTCGAATTTCGTGACGTTCCTCGAGAGCACCTCGGCGTACCGGCGCGACCTGCGCCGCGCGGAGTACGGGGACGAGCGCCTGCCGCGCATGCGCGCCTATCTACAGCGCATCTCGCCGCTGACCAGCGCCGCGCGCATCGCGAAGCCGTTGCTGGTGGTGCAGGGCCTCAACGACCCGCGTGTGCCGGCCAAGGAATCGCAGCAGATGGTGGCCAAGATCCGCGGGCGCGGCGGCGAAGTCTGGTATCTCGCGGCCAAGGATGAAGGCCACGGGTTCCGCAAGAAGCAGAACCGGGACTTCTACCAGAAGACGATCGTCACCTTTTTGGAGCGCCAGCTCCAAAAAGAAAAATGAAAAAGTCGGAGCGCCAGCTCCAAAAAGCAGATTGAAGAAGCCGGAGCGCCAGCTCGCGAACTAGCGAGCGGGACGTTCAGTTCGACGACAGGAACGACGCCCTCTTCGGCACGACTTCCAGCGCGGGCGCCTGGCCCGAGTAGTAAGTCGCCAGCGACTCGATGTCCTCGCGCGTCAGGTTCGCGGCCATGCCGGTCATCACGGCGTTCTTGCGGCCACCCTTCTGGTAGTCGACCAGCGCACGCACGATGTAGTCGCGATGCTGGCCGGCGATGGTCGGGTAGTCGGGCGTGATGCCGACCCCGTTGGTGCCGTGGCACGCGAGGCACACTTCAGTGGCCTTGGGACGCTTGTCGGCCGGCACGTCGTTCTTCGATTGGGCCAGCACATTCGCGCCCGACAGGTACGCGGCCACATCGGCCATGTCCTGCTCGCTCAGCGACGAGGCCTGGGAATGCATGGTGCCGTGGGAACGCTCGCCGCTCTTGTAGGCCTTGAGCGCCGCGACCAGGTACTGCGGGCGCTGGCCGCGCAGCTTGGGCACGGAGTAGGTCGGGTACACGTTCTTGTAGTTAGGAATCGCGTGGCAGCCGTTGCAGGTGTAGGCCAGCTGCTGGCCGCGCTTGGCGTCGCCGTTGAAGGCGGCAGCATCCTGGGCCTGGGCCTGCGATTGGGCGAGAGCGGCGAAGGCCGCGAGAACCAAAGAAACGGCGGACGGGATGCGCAATGACATGAGTGGAAAAAGCCCTGGACCCAAAAACAGGCCGCGATATTAAGGACTTGGGCGCGCAAATGCCACCGGGCAGAATAGCCCGGCTTGATAGCACTCATCCAAAGGGTCAGCGAGGCATCGGTCGCGGTCGACGCGCGCATCGTGGGCAGCATTGGCCGCGGAATACTGGCGCTCATCGGCGTGGAGCGCGGCGATCGACCCGAACATGGCGAGAAGCTGCTCGAACGCGTGCTCACATACCGGATCTTCGAAGATTCCGCGGGACGCATGAACCTCTCGCTGCGCGACACGGGCGGCGGGCTGTTGCTCGTGCCGCAGTTCACCCTGGCAGCGGATACCCACAAGGGCACGCGCCCGGGCTTCAGCACCGCGGAGTCACCGGACGCGGCGCGTGCCGCATTCGCGCAGCTCGCCACGGTCGCCCGCGACCGGCACGCCGTGGTGGAAACCGGCGAATTCGGCGCCCACATGCAGGTCTCGCTCGTGAACGACGGACCGGTCACCTTCTGGCTGAGAACTCCTCCGGTTACAGAGAGTTAACAGTCGCCATCGGGGCGTGATGCGAGTCTCGCCCCGGCCCGAACTGTCTTAGGATTCAGCCCTCTGTTGACTTATCATCCGGGCACTATTTTTTTATCTTCGGGGGTCGTCCGGACCCCGTTCAGGAGCGCCTCATGGGCCCGATTGGTTTCAAAGAACTCGTTGTCATTCTCGTCGTCGTGTTGCTGATCTTCGGGGCCAAGAAGCTGAAGACCATCGGTTCTGATCTCGGTGCCGCCGTGCGTGGTTTCAAGAAGTCGATGAACGACGGTGATCAGGAAGAATCGGTAAAGCAGCTCAAGGCGGACGCCGAGTTCTCCGACTCTGCGAAGGCGAACGCGGAGAAGAGCGAGCACAAGGCCTGATGCGCCGGGGCGGCGCGCCCGACCCGGGTCGCCTCCGACCGCCCCGATCTGACCGCCCCGCGGCGGAGCTTTCCATGTTGGCTGTCCCTGTCTGCCCTCCATGTTCGAAGTAGGTTTCACAGAACTCCTGCTGATCTTCGCGTTGGCCCTGCTGGTGCTCGGCCCGCAGAAGCTGCCGAAGCTCGCGCAGCAGGTCGGTCGCTGGGTCGGACGCGCGCGCGCGATGGCGCGGCAATTCCGCGATCAGCTCGAAGAGGAAGCGCACAACCTCGAGACCAAGGTGAACATCGATCCCGATATCGACACCTCGCTCGATCCGAAGCGTGGTAACCCCGCACCGCCGCCTGCGCCACCCGGGGCACCGGCGCCGCCCGCTCATCAGGACGTGCCGGCTTATCAGGATGTAGAAGAAGAGTTCTATCCACCCGATCACCACATGCATCCGTCGAACCACGCCGCCGCCGCGCAGGACGCCGGCGCGTCATCGACGCCAGATGCGCCGGCCGCGGATGCGGACCCGCGCGCGGCGAACGTGCAGGCCGAGCTCGACCTGACCGACAACCCCGAAACACCGAAAGCGCCCTGAGTGATGAGCCTGCGATGAGCGACGACAACAAGGAAATGCTCGCCGAAGGCACGCTGATGTCGCACCTGCTCGAGCTGCGCGATCGCCTGATGAAGGCGATGCTGGCGCTGCTGGTGGTGTTCATCCCCTGCGCCATCTACGCGAACGAGCTGTTCACGATCATCGCGCAGCCGTTGCTCGACAAGCTCCCGAAGGGAACGCAGCTCATCGCGACGAGCGTCGTGTCGCCGTTCATGACGCCATTCAAGGTGGCGTTCTTCGTCGCGCTGTTCGGCGCGATGCCCGTGGTGCTCTACCAGATCTGGGCCTTCGTCGCGCCGGGTCTCTACAAGCGCGAGAAGCGCTTCGCCGTGCCGCTGCTGGTGTCGTCCGTCGTGTTGTTCTACTCCGGCGTGGTGTTCGCCCACTTCGTCGTGTTCCCGGTGATGTTCAGTTACCTCGTGGGCACCGCGCCCGCGGGCGTGAGCTACATGCCGGACATGACCAGCTATCTCGACTTCGTACTGACCATGTTCTTCGCGTTCGGCGTGGCATTCGAAGTGCCGGTCGCGGTGGTGCTGCTCGTGCTCACCGGGCTCGTGAAGGTCGAGAGCCTCGGCAGGAATCGCGGTTACGTGATCATCGGCATCTTCGTCGTGGCCGCGATCCTCACGCCGCCCGACGCGATTTCACAATGCATCATGGCCGTCCCGATGTGGTTGCTGTACGAGGGCGGCCTGGTGATGGCGCGGATCATGCAGAAGATGCGTCGCGAGGCCGCCGAGAAGGCCGCGAAAGAAGAAGACGAAGAGCGGGAAGCCGGAGCGAGCTGACACCGCGACGGGTTCCCCCCCGCCGCAACCTTTTGCCTTGCTGGTCCCGGTGCCGTTGGTTCAGACTCGGCGCCAACGCGGCGCAGCAGCGCCCATAAATATTCGGGGCAACAAGATGAACGAACCCTCCGCGACCCCGGTCGTGACGGCGGACCCTGGCAAACAATTCTTCGGACATCCGCGCGGCCTGGTCACCTGTTTCATGGTCGAGTTCTTCGAGCGCTTCACCTACTACGGGATGCGCTCGATGCTGGTGTTGTTCCTGGCATCACCGATGCTGGCCGCAAACCCGGGCTTCGGCGTGGATGGCGCCACCGCCGGCGCGGTATACGCACTGTTCACCGGCGGTGCCTACCTGCTGGCGATCCCGGGCGGCTGGATCGCCGACCGGTTGATAGGCCAGCGCAAGGCTATCTTCATTGGTGGCCTGCTCATCGCCGCCGGCAACTTCATCCTGGCGATTCCCGCGACCCCCGCGGTGTTCTACTCCGGCGTGTTCGTCATGGTCCTGGGCATAGGCCTGCTCAAGCCGAATGTCTCATCGGTGGTCGGCGCCTTGTATGAAGGCCAGCCGGGCGCGCGGCGCGACGCCGGCTTCTCGATCTTCTACATGGGCATCAATCTCGGTGCGACGATCGGTCCGCTCACCGCGAGTGCGCTCGGTGAGAAGGTGAACTGGCACCTGGGCTTCCTCGTTTGCGGTATCGCCACGCTGGCCGGCACGCTCTACTTCCTCTACACCCAGCGCTACCTGGGCGAAGCGGGCCGTCCTCCGCTGAACGTGACGCCGGTGGAGCGCAAACGCACCTGGACGCTGCTGGTCGGCATCGCTGTCGCGGCGGCGGTGCTCGCACTGACGCTGTTCACCCGTGAGCATCCGCCGACCGAGCACCAGCTTGCGATTGGGCTGTTCGGCGTGCAGGTGGCACTTGCGGTGTTCTTCTTCGGCTACGTCCTGCTGTCGAAGGAGCTCGACTCGGCGGCCAAGAAGAAGATAGGCGTGATCATCGTGTTCTTCTTCTGCGCCATCCTTTTCTGGGGAGGGTTCGAGCAGCAGGGTACGACGTTCAACACCTTCGCATTCGACTACACCGACCGGTCGTTCCTCGGCGGCATGTTCGCGGATGGTCAGCATCCCGCGACGTGGTATCAATCGGTGAACCCTGCGTTCATCATCGTTCTCGCGCCGGTGTTCGCGTGGATATGGGTTTCGCTCGGCGCACGCAACCTCGATCCTTCCGCGCCTACCAAGATGGGCATGGGCCTGGTGCTGCTGGGCGTCGGCTTCCTGGTCATGATGCTGGCGGCGCAGCTGGTCGTATCGAGCGGCGGCAGGGTGGGACCCACCTGGCTGGTGCTGGCCTATCTATTCCACACATTCGGCGAGCTGTGTCTTTCTCCCGTTGGACTCTCCAACGTGACCAAGCTGGCTCCAGCGAAGTACGTGAGCCGCATGATGGGCACCTGGTTCCTCGGCACGGCGATGGGCAACACCATCGCGGGCTTGGTGGGCGGCCAGTTCGCCGAGGCGAAAGTCGAACAGATGCCGCACATCTTCCTGGTGATGACACTCATCGGCGCCGGGGCGGGTGTGTTCATCCTCCTGATATCGCGCGGCCTGCGCAGCTGGATCGGAGACGCGAAATGAAGACCGCCAACTGCCTGCGCACCGCGTTCGCCGCGTCCATTGCCGTCGTCCTCATCTCTTGCGGCGGCCCCAAGGGCCCGACGCCGCCGCCAAAGCTCGAGAAGCCAGCGCCGGAATTCGTCGCCGAGCTCAACAAGGAACTGGTGCCGCTGTCGCGCGAGATCCAGGCCGCGGGCTGGACGCAATCGACCGACATCACCGTCGACACGCAGTTCCTCAATGCGAAGGCCACCGAACGCGCGCTCGAGTATTTCAACCGCAAGTCTGCCGAAGCCAAGGCCTACGACAACGTCGAGCTCGATGCGCCCACGAAGCGTTCGCTGCTGTTGCTGAAGCTCGGCGTGAGCGCGCCGTCCCCGGCAGACCCGGCGAAGCGCGCCGAGCTCGCGACACTCGGCACCGAGCTCGAGGCCATGTACGGCGAGGGCAAGTACTGTCCACAAGGGAAGACATTGCTCAAGCAGGGCAAGGACGAGAAGGGCTGCTTCAATCTCGACGCGCTCTCCGATGTCCTCGCCACGAGCCGCAACTACGACGAGCTCACCGAGGCCTGGACGGGCTGGCATTCGATCGCGCGGCCCATGCGGCCGAAATACCAGCAGTTCGCCCAGCTAGCCAATGAAGGCGCGAAGGAACTGGGCTTTGCCGATGTCGGCGTTCTCTGGCGCTCGCGCTACGACATGCCGGCCGCGGACTTCGAGAAGGAAGCGGCGCGCCTCTACGGTCAGGTCGAGCCGCTCTACAAGAACCTGCACTGCTACGCGCGCAAGAAGCTCAGCGAGAAGTACGGCAAGGACAAGGTACCGGATGGCAAGGCGATCCCGGCGCACCTGTTCGGCAACATGTGGGCGCAGCAGTGGAACCGCGTGTTCGGCGACCTGCTGAAGCCGTATCCGGGCGCCAGCATCGAGAGCGCGGACCGGCTGCTCAAGGCCCAGAACTGGGACGCCGTGAAGATGACGAAGTCGGCCGAGAGCTTCTACACCTCGATCGGCTTCCCGACGCTGCCGCAGACCTTCTGGGAGCGTTCGATGCTCGTGCGTCCGCGCGACCGCGAAGTAGTTTGTCACGCCAGCGCCTGGGACATGGACGACAAGGACGACGTGCGCATCAAGATGTGCATGAAGCCCATCGAGGAAGACCTGTTCACGGTCTACCACGAGCTGGGTCACGTCTATTACTACATCTGGTACAAGGACCAGCCCGCGCTCTTCCAGGACGGTGCGCATGACGGCTTCCACGAAGCCATCGGTGATGCGGTCAACCTGTCGGTGACGCCGGCCTATCTGAACAAGATCGGCCTGGTCAGCGCGGTGAAGCCCTCGAAGGAAGCCGTGATCAACCAGCAGATGAAGATGGCGCTGGACAAGATCGCCTTCCTCCCCTTCGGCAAGCTCATCGACGAGTGGCGCTGGGGCGTGTTCGATGGCCGCATCAAGCCGTCGGAGTACAACAAGGCCTGGTGGGACCTGCGCCGCAAGTACCAGGGCGTGGTCCCGCCCGTGTCGCGCACCGAAGAGGATTTCGATCCGGGCGCGAAGTACCACATCCCCGGCAACACGCCGTACACGCGGTACTTCCTGTCCTTCATCCTGCAGTTCCAGTTCCACAAGGCGCTGTGCGACGCGGCGGGGTGGCAAGGTCCGCTGCATGAATGCTCGATCTTCGGCAGCAAGGAAGCCGGCGCGAAGTACGGCGCCATGCTGGCGACCGGCGCGAGCCAGCCCTGGCCCGAGACGCTCGAGAAGCTCACCGGCACGCGTCAGATGGATGCCTCGGCGATCCTCGACTACTTCAAGCCGCTCGAAGAGTGGCTTGACGAGCAGAACAAGGGCCAGACCTGCGGCTGGGACTGAGCCTAACAACAACAAGAGGGTAGCCAGATGAACTCGAACCTCGCTCCGGCGCCGCAGCTCACCGTGCGCGCCATCGTGCTGGCCGTGGTGCTGGCAACCGTGCTCGCCGCAGCCAACACCTATCTCGGACTGTTCGCCGGCATGACCATAGCCTCGGCGATCCCCGCGGCGGTGGTCTCGATGGCCGTGCTGCGCGCGCTCGGCGGCGGCGGCATCCTCGAGAACAACATCGTGCAGACCGGCGCGTCCGCCGGCACGTCCATCGCGTCGGGCGTCATCTTCACGGTGCCCGCACTGGTGCTCATGGGTTACTGGCCCGAGTTCAAGTACTGGTGGGTGCTCGCGATCGCAGGTCTCGGTGGCTTGCTCGGCGTGCTTTTTTCGGTACCGCTGCGCCGCTCGCTGATCGTCGATCAGCAGATGACTTTCCCGGAGGGAAAGGCCGCGGCCGAAGTGCTCAAGGCCGGTGAAAACCCGTCGGAGGGCATCAAGGTGCTCGGCCTCGCCTCGCTGGGCGGGGCGATCGGCAAGCTGTTCACCGCCAGCGGTTTCCGTCTGATACCCGACAGCTCACTGGCGAGCGGCTTCCTCGGCAAGTACCTGGGATACATGGGCACCAATCTTTCGCCGGCGTTGCTGGGCGTGGGCTACATCGTCGGGTTGAACATCGGCGCCGTCGTGGTGTCCGGCAGCTTGCTGTCGTTCAACATAGCGATCCCGATCTACCACGCGTACTTCCTCGCGGACAATCCATCGCTTGCTGCCACGGTGGCTGCTGCCTGCCAGGGCATCTCAAGCGGTGAATGCGCGGAGGTGACCGCGCAGATCCTGCGTGGCGCGCAGATACGCTATCTCGGTGTCGGCGCGATGCTGGTCGGCGGCCTGTGGGCGCTGATCACGCTGCGCAGCTCGATCGTTTCCGGCGTGAAGAGCGGCCTCGCCGCGGCCCGTGCCGGCAGCGACGCGCTTATCGCGCACACCGATCGCGATCTGCCCATGAAATGGGTGCTGGTGGGCATAGTGCTGTTCACCATCCCGCTGGGCTGGCTGTACACCACGATCGTCGGCAGCGTCGGCGTCGGCGCCGCCATGTCGGTGATCATGGTGGTCGCGGGTTTCCTCTTCTGCTCGGTATCCGGCTACATGGCCGGCCTCGTGGGTTCATCCAACAACCCGGTCTCGGGCATCACCATCGCGACTATCCTGTTCGCGGCGCTGGTGCTGGTTGGCTTCCTCGGCAAGGACTCGGCGATCGGCCCGGTTGCGGCCGTGATGATCGGCGCCGTCGTTTGCTGCGCGGCATGCATCGCGGGCGACAACCTGCAGGACTTGAAGGCCGGCTACATCGTCGGCGCCACCCCGTGGCGTCAGCAGGTGATGCTGGCAATCGGTTCCGTATCGTGCGCGGCCGTGATGGCACCGACACTGAACATGCTGGCGCACAGCTATGGCATCGGCCCGCGCACTCCGGAGCATCCGCAATCTCTCGAAGCCGCGCAGGCGAATCTCATGGCGTCGGTCGCCAAGGGCCTTTTCGGGGGCCACCTGCCCTGGGACATGATCGCGATCGGCGGGGCCATCGGCATCGCCGTCATCATCCTCGACCAGATACTCAAGGCGAAGAACGCCCCCTTCCGCGTGCCGGTGCTGGCCGCGGCGATCGGCATCTATCTGCCGCTGGAAACCATGGTGCCCATCTTCCTGGGCGGCTTGCTCAACTACCTCGTGACGCGCACCTTCGGGAAAGGACTCTCGGAAGAGGAATCGGAGAAGCGCAACCGTACGGGCATGTTGTTCGCAGCCGGCCTGATCACCGGCGAAGCGCTCATGGGGATCCTGATCGGCTTCGCCATCTACGGCACCGACAAGGCGGACGTATTCGCGCTGCCCGCGAACCTGCAACTGGGCGGTTCGCTGGGCGAGTGGGTCGGCCTGGTGCTGCTGGGTCTTGTCGGCATGTGGATGTACCGCGTCGGCGTGAAAGGCAGCAAGGCTGCCGCCTAGTCGTCCATGCTCATCAGGGGGAAGATGACGCTTGGCCGTCGTCTTCCTCCTGCCTTACGCTGATCCGTTCTCGCCACTTTCCCGACTCACACCATGAAATCCCGTCGCGCGAAGCTCCTGGTCGCGTTCGCCATCGTCTACGTCGTCTGGGGATCGACGTACATGGTCGCGAGCATCGGTGTACACCTCATGCCGCCGGTGCTGTTCGGCGGCGTGCGCTTCATCTGCGCGGGGCTGCTGTTGTTAGGTGTATCGCTGGCGCTGGGCCGGAAGTTCGCGCTCGACGCGACGGAATGGAAACGGCTGTTGATCGTCGCCGTTGGCAGCGTGCTGATCCCGAACGCCTGCACGAACTGGGCGATGCAGTACATCGCGTCCAACCAGACGGCCATCCTGAACGCCACTGCGGCGCTGTGGATCGCGCTGTTCGCAACGCAGGGACGGCGCGCGCATCCGCTCGACCGCCGCACCATCATCGGCCTCGTCATCGGGTTCGGCGGCACCGCGCTGATCGTGTGGCCCCGCGACGGCGCGCGCGTCGATCACCTCGGGATGCAGCTTCTGATCCTGCTCATCGTGTTCATCTGGTCCGCGACCACGGTGTACATCCGCAACGCGCATTCGAAGCTGGACCTGCTGCCGTTCTCCTCGATGCAGATGCTGCTGGGCGGCGTGATGATGACCGGCCTCGGGCTCGCGCTCGGTGAAGCGGAACGCTGGACCTGGTCGCGCCCCGGCCTCATCGCGATGGCCTATCTCACCGTCGCGAGCTCGTGCGTGGCGTACACAGCTTTCTCATGGCTCGCGCGCAACACGACACCCGCGCTCGTGGGCACGTACAGCTACGTGAACCCGGCGATCGCCGCGGTGCTCGGGTGGTGGTTTCTCGACGAGCACCTGGGCGCGCACCAGATCACCGGAATGGCCGTCATGTTCGTCGGCGTGGCGCTGGTGAGCTGGCCGCAGAAGGAAGACCGGCGCGAGGCGGAACGCCTCGACGAGGATCAGCAGAAAGACCCCACTACCGCGGGATGATGCGGCCTAACGACCGACGACTTCCGCATCGGGGAAGTCGATCTGCGCTGAAAGCAGGCTACCGCGCGCATCACGGATATTCGTGAGCCCGCGGTAACGCAGCAGGCGTTGGTCGCGATCGCGATAGGTCACTTCGATGTCCGGCAGCAGCCATCCCAGCGGACCGGCGAGTGAAATCCGGATCACGCTCGCCGCGGCATCATCTACGCGCGTGTCCTTTACCTTGCGGACCCGGAAGTCCAGGGCCCCGAGCCGGCTGGGCACGAGGAAGGGCACGTCGAGGCTTTGCCCGCGCTGAAGCTGCGACCATCGCGCGAGCACGAACTCGTCGAAGCCTGCATCTACCACGGCCACTTCGGAGACCTTGAGCGTGCCGATGCGCAGCGGTGCGTCCCGCCCGGCGCGCGACGCGATCCGAAAACCGGTGCCCTCGTGCTCGACGGACTCGGTCACGCCACTGCGTTGATCCACGAACATGAACGACGGCCGCTGGCGGTCGGCGCCGTACCGCAGGGTCTTGCGCGCGAAGGGTTCCGATTGGGCGTCGCGCCGATACAGCACCTCGCGGAACTCATCCACCGTGCCGGCGGCGTGGACCTCGTGGGTTTCCAGGTAGAGCAGCTCGCCAGCAGCGTCGCGCGCGTAGCCGGTGAAACCGTGATCCGCGGCGGCGGCGACGGAGGCGAAGAAGAGCAGCAGGCAGACCAGCGTAACGGGGCGCATGCCGGGAGATACGGCATTGCGCCAGATACGGATTCACGAGCGAGTTGTTTTGCCAGCAGGGCGGGAATGATGGGTTTCCGCCGCAGCCCTGTCCCTTTTACTAGCAAAACAGGAATGTCACCACTAGTCGCGGGGTGCGCGCAGGACCTCGACGCGGCCGCGCGAACCGATGAACCAGGAACCGATCCAGCTCACGATGCTCACGATGACCGCCGCGCCCACCGCGGACCAGAACCCGCCCGGAATCGTGAACCCCGGCAACATCAAGGCCACCAACCCGAGCATGGCGGCATTGATCACCAGCAGGAACAGGCCGAGCGACAGCAGCAGCGCCGGAAGCGACAGCAGCAGCACGAACGGGCGCACGATGGCATTGACAACGCCTAACAACAGCCCCGCGAGCAGGAGCGTCAGCCCCGAATCGATGGCGATGCCATCGAGCATCGAGGTGGCCGCCCAGAGACCCAGAGCGGCGACGACACCGCGTAACAGGAAACCCGCCATGTTCTTCAGTACCTCGGTTCCGGTGACCGTTCGTCCAGACCCTTCTCGAGGAATACCTTGAGTCGGGCGAGTGCCAGCTCCCAATGTCGGCGCTTCTGCAGATAGTACGTCACCCAGGCCTGTGCCGCGGGCACTCCGCTCGACAACAATCGCACCGCGGTGCCCACCGGTGCGTACCGCTCGAACAGGAAATCCTCGACGATGACGGCCTCCGTGCCCGGCATGCCCGGCGTGGGCAGCAGGATCAGGCGCATGCGCTGCGGCGTGACCAACACATCGATGTGGCCATCTAACTCGATGCCGGGCCCGAAGAGTACGTGCATCCGGCCCTTTTCCCGCGGCGTGACGCTGGCGCCGCGCGACGTCCATCGCTCCAGCACCCCACTGTCGGTGAACGCCCGCCACACACGCTCCACCGGCGCGGCAATGTCGACGCGATGGGCGAAGCTGCGGTACGCGCCGCTCACGGCATTCACTCCTTCTTGAGAGCGACCCAGGCCACCGGGATCAGCGACACCACCACGATGCCGATGGTCACGAGCCCGAAGTTGTCCTTGATGAATGGGATGTTGCCGATGAAATACCCGGCCCAGGTGAACAGCAACACCCAGCACACGCCGCCGATGACGTTGAAAGTCTGGAAGCGCGCGTACGGCATCCGTCCTACACCCGCGACGAACGGCGCACAGGTGCGCACGATGGGCGCGAAGCGGGACAACACGATGGTCATGCTGCCGTGCCGCTCGAAGAAGGCCTCGGTGCGTTTGAGGTATTCCACCTTGAGGAAGCGGATCTTGCCGGTGAACGCCGGCGGGCCTATCCACCGGCCGATATGGTAGTTAGTGGTATTGCCGAGGATCGCCGCCGCCGCCAGCGACACCGACAGCCAGAGCGGCGAGAGCGTGTTGCTGGTATCGACCGCGGCGAGCGCGCCGGCCGCGAACAGCAGCGAGTCGCCGGGCAGGAACGGCGTCACGACGAAACCTGTTTCCGCGAACACGATCAGGAACAGGATGAGATAGACCCAGAAGCCGTAGTCGGTGAGCAGTTCGACCAGGTGGTCGTCGAGGTGCAGGATGAGATCGACGAACCACGAAACTATTTCCATGCGGGAGTCATCGCCGTGAGGCCGGCGCCGGCCTTGTCGCGACCACGGGGTTGGCGACCCTTGAGCAGCTCGAGCGCCGCGTGCACGCCCGCGTCATGCGCACCCAGCGAAGCGCGCACGCCCGCCTCGTCGAGATCGAGTGGCACCCCGTCGACCTGATCGCAGAGGTGATCGGGCTCGATGCCGCGGCCCTGGATCGAGCGGCCCGAGGGCGTGTGGTAGCGGGAGGTGGTCAGCTTGATGGCACGCCCGCCGGAGAGCGGCATCACGGTCTGCACCGAGCCCTTGCCGAACGTGCGACGGCCGAGGAGCACCGCGCGGTGATGATCCTGCAGTGCGCCAGCAAGGATTTCCGCCGCGGAGGCAGTCGTGCCGTTGACCAGCACCACCACGGGTACGCCGGGCAGCACGTCGCCGGGCGTCGCCTGCATGGTGAAGCGGGCCGATGGCGTGCGGCCATCGGCGCTGACGATGATGCCGTCCTCCAGCAGCTGGTCCGCGACTTCCACCGCCGACTCGAGCACTCCGCCCGGGTTGTTGCGCAGGTCGATGATCACACCGCGCGGCTTCGCGCCGAGCTCGCGCCGCAGCCGCGTGATTGCGGTGGCGAAGTCGCCTGCGGTGGTCTCGCTGAACGTCGTGATGCGCGTATAGCCGTAGCCACCCTCGAGTGGGACGGCGGCGACGCTGTGCACATCCACCTGCGCACGCTCAACGGTGAACTCGAGCGGCAGCGACTGGCCCACCCGCGTCACGGCCAGGCGCACCGTCGAGCCGCGCGGCCCACGCATGCGCGCCATGGCTCCGTCGAGATCGGAGCCCACGGGCGTGCCGTCGATGGCGGAAATCATGTCGCCGCTCTGGATGCCAGCCACTGCGGCCGGCGAATCACGGAAAGGACGCACCACGCGCAGCGCGCGATCGGCCGTCGAGACTTCGATGCCGATGCCGGCATACGTGCCCGCCGTGCTCACGCGCAGGTCGGCGTACTCCTCGGCATCCAGGTAAGAAGAATAGGGATCGAGGCCACTGACGATGCCGCGCAGCGCGTCGTCGATGAGCTCGGGCTGCTTGATCTCCTGGACGTAATCGCGGCGTACGCGTTCCATGACTTCGGCGAGCTGTGCGGACTCCGTGGCACTCAAGGGACCGGGTGTCGAAGTGGTCGCCTTGGTCGCGGCAATGGCGGGCGCGGGCTGCGCGTCGCGGTGCGCGAGGACGCTGCCGCCGAGCGCGATGAGAAACCCGATCACGATGCCGGCCAGCAGCAGTTTCATGGGCCCGGATCGTATCCTAATTAATGACTTAGCTGCCCGTGTGTCGCGAAGGCTCTTCGGTCATGAATGCGCCGGGCGTGGCTGCGGCGAGCACCGGCAACACCTCGAGCACTTCGGCCACGGGGACGGGACGCGCGATGGCGAATCCCTGGCCGTAGTCGACGCCCAGTGAGCGGACCCGCGTGCGGATCTCCTCTGTCTCGACGTACTCCGCGACGGTGGTGATGTTCATGGCGCGCGCGAGCTGCGCGATTGCCCGCACCATCGATTCGGCGCGCTCGTCACGCAGGATGTCGCGCACGAAGCTGCCGTCGATCTTGAGCATGGATACCGGCATCGAGCGCAGGTACGAGAGCGACGACAGCCCGGTGCCGAAATCATCCAGCGCCACGCCGCAGCCGAGCTTGCGCAGACGTTGCATGAGCTTTTCGGCATCGTTGATGCTCGACACCGCCGCGCTTTCCGTGAGCTCGAAGCAGAACACCGCCGGGTTGATGCGGCTGGTCTCGATGCTGCGGATCACGTAGTCGGCGAACTCTTCGTCATGCAGCGACTGGCCGGAGAAGTTGATCGTGAAGCACACCGGGGCGTTGATCAGCAGCTCGCGCCGCGGACGCAGCATCTCGATGACGCTCGCGATCACCCAACGGTCGATGGTCGGCATCATCTGATAACGCAGTGCCGCCGAGAGGAAGCGATCCGGACCGATGGTGTTGCCATCGGGGTCGAGCATGCGCAGCAGCAGCTCGTAGTGAGGCCGCGCGCGCGACCCGTTGGCCAGGTTCGACGTGAAAGGCGCGATCAACTGCGCCTCGAGCCGCAGGCGGTTTTCCGCCAGCGCACCGCGCACGTCGGTTGCGACGTTGATGTCGGTGAAGCGTCGGATGATCGAGACGTCGTTCTCCTGGAACGTCTCGAGTCGGTTGCGGCCGCGGTCCTTGGCCGCCTTGCAGGCGGATTCGGCCTCGGCAAGCGAGCGGCCGAGCTCGCCATCGCGTCCGCTGAACGGCGTGACGCCGAGGCTGATGGACAGGCGGTAACGCGCGTCCACATGCGCGGTAGATAGACGGGTGACGCCTTCGCGCAGGCCTTCACCGAACATGGCGGCCTCGTCCATCTCCGAAGGCATGACCACCGCGAAGCGGTCGCCCGAGATGCGCGCGGCGAAGGAACTTGCCGGCAGATGTTTGCGCAGGAGATCGCCGATCTGCGCGATGGCCTGGTCGCCCACGTGCATGCCGAAGTTTTCGTTGATGACGTGCAGCTCGTCGATGTCCACGTACAGCAGGCTCCAGCGCTGCACGCGCGCCCCGGCCTCGGCGAACATCAGCTTTACGCGCTGCTCGAGCGCCGCGCGGGTGAGGAGCCCGGAGAGCGTGTCGTAACTGGTCTCGATGCTGGCGGCGACCTTGTGCGCGACCAGGTCCGCGAGGTGCACATCGCGGCCGACGAACTCGGGCGCCTCGAGCTTGCGGAACAGCGCGAGCACGCCGGAGGTGCGGCCCGAACCCTGCCGCAGCGGGCAAGCAAGGATGCGATACGGGATGGCGACCTGTCCGGCCTGGGTCGCGATGCGGTTGATGACCAGCGGATCGCGACGTGTCTGCGTGATGGCCAGCAGCTGGCGCTGCGTGCGCTGCAGGATCGTGGTGTCGTGATTGTCGGGAAACGTGAGCGTCAGGCCCTTGTCCGGCACCACGATGCCGGCGAGCACGCACTTGAGATGGTTGGCCGCGTTGGCGAGCAGACTCTGCAGATCGTCGGAACCGCCGACCTTGGGATGGCTGCCCGTGACGGAGAGCAGCAGCTCGAGATCCTTGTCGCGCGCCGTCAGCGATTCGTTGAGCTGGTCGATGCTCGCGCGTGCGAGAAGGTCGCGACGCAGGAGCTCGATCGCGGGCCTGAGCTGCTCGTGCACGAACGAGTACGGCAGCACCGCCGTCTCCGATGCCGGCCGGTTGCAGACCACGGCGGCAATGGCGGCGACCACTCCCGCCGAGTCGCGCAGCCAGAATAGATAGGCCGGCCCCTCGTCGGGAAGCGCGCAATGCTGGCCGGCCCCGTCCCGATCGCTTTCGAGATGCGAGATGGCCTCCAACACCACGGCGAAGAGATCCGGGTTGACGCTCGCCGCACTGCTCCACAGCAACTTGCCCGAGCTGTCGAACAGGTTCACCGAGGCCGCGCGCGGCAACAGCGAACGCACCAGCTGGGCGTAGGGCTCCATGGAGGATTCGAAGGACATCAACGGCAGAACATCGCCCAAACAATCCCTTAGGGCGTTGATGCAGTTGGCAATTGAGGAGACTGGGGCCTGACCCCCTTTGCCAGGAAATGGTGGCTGCCCTTTACGGGGCGGCGGTGCGAAACCAGGGTCGCGGGTCCACCGGCCGCCCGGCCTTGCGGATCTCGAAGTACAGCGCCGGGGTCTGCCGACCGCCCGAGTCGCCCACGGTGGCGATGACGTCTCCGGCGGTGACTTTCTCCCCGACTTCCTTGTACAGCCGGTCGTTGTGGCCGTAGAGGCTGAGGTAGCCATCCCCGTGATCGATGATGGTCAGCAGTCCAAGGCCCGACAACCAGTCGGCGTACACGATCCGCCCGTGATAGACGGCGCGCACCGCGGTTCCCTGGGACCCGCCTACCAGCATGCCGTCCCATTTCATGCCACCGGCCCGCACCTGGCCGTACGAGGCCAGCAACTTGCCGCTGACGGGCCAGGCCAGCTTGCCGCGCAACCTGGCGAAGGCGTCCTTGCTGTCGGTGGGGAATTTCTCGATGCGTTCGAGAGCCCGGCGCAGCTCGCGGACGAGCTTTTCGAGGCCGCCCTGCTGATCCTTGAGACGTTGAAGCTCGCGCGCGCGGTTCTTCGATTCGGTTTCGAGCGACGCGAGCGCGCGGCCGCGTCGGTCCCGGGCGGACTGGAGCTTGGCCACCTCGCCCTTTTGTTCTTCTTCCAGCGCGGTCAGGCGCTGCTCCTCGCTGGCGAGCTCGGTATCCAGCGTATCGAGCTCGGAGATGTGGCCGTTGATCGCGGCGATCTGGCTGGCGCGGGCGCGGCCGAAATACTGGTAGTAGGTCATCACGCGGCCGGCCTGGGCCGGGTCGCGCTGGTTGAGAAGTAGTTTGAGCGGCTCGTCCTGCCCGATCATGTGAGCGGCGCGGATCTGGCCGGCGAGCGCGTCGCGGTCGCGGGCCAGCGCGGCCTCTTCGGTGCGGCGCAGGGCGGCCAGTTCGGCGCGTCGGGCGGTGTGTTCGGCGCGCTCGCGGCGGAGCTTGTCCAGCTCGCCACGCGCGCTGCTCACGGATTTCTCGCTCGCCTCGATCTCGCGCGCGAGCTTGTCGCGGCGGCCGGCGTCGCGCTCCATCTCCGCCTTGACCTTGTCGATCTGGGCCCGCACGGCCTTGAGCTCCGCTTCGGCCTTGGCGGGGCTGGCTTCCTGGGCGATCGAGGTCCCGGGCAGCCCGAGCAATGGCAAGAGGAGCAGGCCGGCGGCCAGCACGAGGGAACGCATGGTCATATTGTAGGTGCCAGCAGCCCCTGAAATAAGGCGCAAAGATTGGCGGTGGCTATAATGCGCACCCCTTATGGACCGCCTCATCGAATACATCACCCATCACCCGCTGCTCGCGGGTGCCGTCGTCCTCGCGCTCATCATCGTGGTCTCCAACGAGGCGAGGTTGCGCGCAACCGCTTTCGCGGCCGTCACCTCGCAGGAGCTGGTGCGGCTCATGAACCAGGGCGCACTGGTGCTCGACATCCGCAAGCCGGACGAGTTCGCGAAAGCGCACGTCAACGGCGCGCGACAACTCCCTTCCGACCAGATCCTCAAAGCCGGCGAGAACTTCAAGCGCTACAAGGAAAAGCCGGTGGTGGTCATCGACGAGTCGGGCTCGCTTTCGGCGGCCGCCGTGCGTCAGCTGAACAACCAGGGGTTCACCAAGGCGTTCTGCCTGCGAGGTGGTTTCGCCGCCTGGCGCGCGGACAACCTGCCGGTGGCCAAGGCCTGACCATGACCGCTCCCGCGGTGACGATGTACGCCACTGGCTGGTGTCCCTATTGCAGCCGCGCCCGCAGTCTGCTGGAGCGCAAAGGCGTGAAGGTTCAGGAGATCGACATCGAGCGGGCCCCCGAGAAGCGCACCGAAATGCAGGCGCGCAGCGGCCGGCGCTCCGTGCCCCAGATTTTCATTGGCGACCAGCACGTGGGCGGATGCGACGACCTGCATGCCCTCGAGGAAGCGGGCAAGCTCGACGCCCTGCTCGCGGGCCGCTGACCCATTTCAACCGGATTCAAGACAGGAATTGACCATGGAAAATCAGACCACCCCGGTGGCGAACGAACAGAACGGCCCGATGCTCGCGATCCAGTCGGTGTACCTCAAGGACTGCTCCTACGAGGCTCCCAAGGGCCCGCGCCTCGAAGGCAACTGGAATCCGCAGATCTCGCTGGACATCAACACCACCGCGTCGGTGATCTCGCCCGAAGTGAACGAAGTGGTGCTCACCGTGACGGTGGGCGCCAAACAGGGTGAAGCCACCGCTTTTCTCGTCGAAGTGAAGCAGGCCGGCCTCTTTGTGATGCGCGGTCTCTCGCCCGATGACACCCGCCGCGCCATCGGCACGGTCTGCCCGAACGTATTGTTCCCCTACGCTCGCGTGGCCGTTTCTAACCTCGTGACGCAGGGTGGTTTCCCGAACTTCGTGCTGCCGCCCGTGGACTTCAACGAGCTGTTCACGCGCGGTCTCGCGCAGCAGCAGGCCCAGGCCGCCCAGGGCGCCGCGAATTGAAGGTGCAGCGCGGGTGATCAAACCCGCGCGAACCCTCTGTGGCCAGCCTCGCGAACGAAGCACCGCAAACCGTCGCCGTACTCGGCGCGGGGTCGTGGGGCACGGCGCTGGCGATCCAGTTCGGGCGTGCCGGGCACCCGACGCGACTCTGGAGCCGAAGCGCCGCGGACGCGGCGGCCATGCGCGCCGGCCGTGAAAACCGGCGCTACCTGCCCGATGCAAAATTTCCGGACGGCATCGAGATACATGACGATCTTGCCGCCGCGGTTCGGGGCGCGGTCGCCATCATCATTGCCGTGCCCAGTCATGGGCTGCGGTCGCTGCTCGAACAGCTGAAGCCGATGCTGGCGCGCGACGCGCGGCTCGCGTGGGCGACCAAGGGCTTCGAACTCGACACGGGCAAACTACCGCACCAGGTGGCGTACGAGGTGCTGGGCGACCGGTATCCCGTGGCGGTGCTCTCCGGCCCGACGTTCGCGCGCGAAGTGGGCATCGGTCTGCCCACCGCCATGACCATCGCGTCGCCGGACGCGGAATTCGCCGCGCATCTCGCCCGAAGCCTGCACGCAACCAATTTCCGCGCCTACACCTCCACCGACATCGTGGGCGTGGAAGTGGGCGGCGCCGTGAAGAACGTCCTCGCCGTGGGCGCGGGTCTCTCCGATGGCCTGGGTTTCGGCGCCAACACGCGCATCGCGCTGATTACCCGCGGGCTGAGCGAGGTCACGCGACTCGGCGTCGCGCTGGGCGCACAACCGGAAACCTTCATGGGCCTCGCGGGTCTCGGCGACCTGGTGCTGACCAGCACCGACAACCAATCGCGCAATCGACGCTTCGGTCTCGCGCTGGCGGCGGGCAAAAGCGTCGAGACCGCGCTGCGCGAAATCGGCCAGGTGGTCGAGGGCTATACCGCCGCGCGCGCCGTGCATGCGGTTGCCCTGCGTGAAAGAGTCGACATGCCCATCGCGCAGGGCATCTACCGCATCCTTTACGAGAACGAGCCGGCGAAGGACGTGGTCAAAGACCTCATGACCCGCCCGATCCGCGCCGAAGTCGAGTGATCGCGACCTAGCTACTCCCCGCGAACCCCAGCTGACGCCACGCTTCGTAGACCACGATGGCGGCCGCGTTCGCGAGATTCAGGCTGCGGTTGCCAGCCCGCATGGGCAGCGACAGCACGCACTCGGCGTCGATCGTGGCCAGGACCTCGGGCGGCAGCCCGCGACGTTCCGACCCGAACAGCAGCACGTCGCCGGCCGAGAAACTGGCGTCGACGTGGCGTCGCGCGCTACCCGTCTCGATGGCGAACCAGCGGCCCGGAAGGGCCGCGCGCGCCGCCGCGTAGTTCTCATGCACGTGCACCGTGGCCATCTCGTCATAGTCGAGGCCCGCGCGCCGCACCGACTTGCGGTCCATGCGAAAGCCGAGCGGCTTGATCAGGTGCAGCTGGCATCCCGTGTTCGCCGAGAGCCGGATGAGGTTGCCCGTGTTCGGCGGGATCTCCGGCTCGAAGACGACGACGTGGAACATCAGTCCTCGAGCTTGAAGGCGATCGCCACCGACGTGTAACCCTGGTCGCAGTCGCCCTTGAACGCCATGTAGGTGCCCATCTTCACGCCGGCCACGTCGAGCTCCGGGAAGCCGCTGCTCTGCTTGAGCTCCACCACGGCGGGTTGCCCTTCCTTCTTGTCCATCCAGACGTTCACCACGACTCGTCCCTGCTCGTTGCGACGTTTGGCGCCGGGTGGATAGAAGTCCGCGACCGATGGGACACCCGTGGTGGTCAGCTTGCACTTGCCGGCCGCGATGTTGGCCGCGAGCCCGGCGAGCGGCGTGCACGTGACGCGCAGGTCTTTCGAGTCCGCAACCTCGCCGATGCGCCCGGCGAAGAGGCGGCGCGTCGCCTTCGGCGGCAGCAGCGTCTCGCGCGCGTTGGTGATCTTCGTGCCAAGCGCGAAGTCGCGGTGATCGAGCTCGAAATTGCAGCGCAGATATTCCGCGCCCTTGTTGACCGCGTCGAAGTAGGCGGAGCGGCGCACTCCGCGGCAGTTCGCGGCGGTATTGGCCGCGCATTCGCGCAGCTCATCGAAGGCGACCAGACTTACAGTCCAGCCCTTGCCCGACGTGGCGGCCTTGAGCTTCTCCTCGCGCGGCGCGGCGGTCAGGAGCGCACGGCGGCGGCTCACGTCCGCGAGTAGTTTGTAGGCGAGATCCGTGGCGGTTCGTTCCTGCCCCGCGTCGAGCGCCTGTTCGAGCGCGGCGACGCGGCCCGGCGTAGCCGGATCGTCGTCGGCGAATTCATGCGACTCGGCGGCCACGCGCGCGTACGCGTATGCCAGCAGCGGGTCCTTCTCCGGAGCACTGGCATCCGAATAGATGTTGGTGAGATCGGCCGCGGCGCCGAACGACACGAGCGGCACCGCCTTGCGCAGCCAGTCGATGGCCACCTTGACGTCGCGCTGCGGACAGTCGAACCGGCGATACAGGTGCCCCAGCCACGCCGGCGCTTCATTGCTGCCGAGCTTGTCCGCCTTGGTGAACCACTCGATGGCCTTGGCGCAGTTCTCGGGATTTTCCGCCACGCGTTCCAGCCACACGCGCCCGAGGATGGCTGCAGCCTTGGCCCGGCCCGCGTCGGCCTGCTTCGTCCAGCGGTCCAGCGGTGTTCCCTCGGCCGGCGATTGCAGGTCCGCGTCGTCGGCCCAGGGCAGGGCCTGGAACCCAGGGTCCACGGCTCCCGGACTCTCATCGCTGGTCGCGAAAATGGTCTGGTCCGCCGCGAGCGCGAGACTGGTGAATACGAGGAGCAGGCTGGGAAGGAGGGGATTTTTCACGCGGTATTTCTGGTGTGGCGCGTTGGAGCCGGGCGCGCATCGTACAATGCGCCTCCCATGAACGCCGCCGTCGCTTCCGTGCCTAACCCCTTGCGAGTCAGCTTCTGCGGTATGGAGCTGAATTCCCCGATCGTCCTGCTGTCGGGTTGCGTGGGCTTCGGCGAGGAATACACGCGCGTCGAGGGCTTTTCCAACCGCGACGTGGGCGCCATCGTGCTCAAGGGCACCACCGGCACGCCGCGCCTAGGCAACAAGCCGCACCGCGTTTACGAAACGCCGTCCGGCATGCTGAATGCCATCGGGCTGCAAAACCCCGGCGCCGATCACGTCGTCCGCAAGATCCTGCCCACGCTCGATTTCAGCGAGACGCGCTTCTTCGCGAACGTTTCGGGCTCGACGATCGAGGAGTACGCCGAGGTCACGCGCCGCTTCGATGATTCGCCCATCGATGCCATCGAGATCAACATCTCGTGTCCGAACGTGAAGGAAGGTGGCGTCGCTTTCGGCAACTATCCCGACATGTCCGCCAAGGTGGTGGAGGCCTGCCGCAAGGCCACGAGCAAACCCATCATCACGAAGCTCTCGCCGAACCAGACCGACATCCGCGAGAACGCACGCCGCTGCATCGAGGCGGGCTCGGATGGCCTGGCCGTCATCAACACCATCATGGGTATGGCCATCGACGTGAAGTCGCGGCGGCCGGTCATCGGCAACATCCAGGGCGGCCTGTCAGGCCCGGCGATCAAGCCGATTGCCCTGCTCAAGGTGCACCAGGTCTACGACGTGGCGAAGAAGCACGGCGTGCCCATCATCGGCCAGGGTGGCATCGCGACGGCGCAGGACGCGCTCGAGTTCATGATTGCGGGCGCCACGACCGTGGGCCTGGGGACCGCGCTCTTCTACGATCCGCATCTGTGCCGCAAGATCAACGCGGGAGTGGCGGACTATCTACAGGCCAACGGGCTCGGCAGCGTGGCGGCGCTCGTTGGCTCGCTGCGTACGGACTGACGATCAGTCCGCACGCAACGAGCGATCGAACTATTCCTTGCTGCCCCTGCGCGCGATCGTATAGCGCCAGACGATGAACGCGGCGGCCATCACGCCCATGACGGCGAGAACGATGTCCGACGTGTAGTCGTAGCGCGTGCCCTGGACCACGATTTCGGGATACTTGGTGGCTGTAACGACAACTTCTTGCATGTTTCCTCTCTTCGCCGGACGACATGGAAAGAATGTCCGGAACCCTGATGGGACAAAGAATGGAACAAGCGCGGGACACTGAAAACAAAGCCGTTTCCGATTCGCGACGGCAATCACGCGCTCCTTCAGTTATGTAACCCGCTGGGCCAATACGCGGGGAAAAAGCGGGAAAAATGCGCGCTAAGATAGCGCTAACAATCTCGCTTTCACCCCTCAAGACATTCCCTGTCCCCAGGACCGGATTCTTGTCCTTGGGAAACCGGTGGACAAGCGGGGCCGGGCCTAATCCGCCTCGTGGAAAACAGCTAAGGGTTGTTAGCTCACACGTCTACGGCAACGACTCGTCGTCAGACATGCCGAGCTCCTTGAGCTTCCGCGTGAGCGTGTTGCGGCCCCAGCCGAGCACGCGCGCGGCTTCCTGCCGGTGCCCATGCGTGCGGTTGAGGGCCACGCGGATCAGCACGCGCTCGAATTCCGGCAGTGCCTGGTCGAGCCAGGCCACTGTGCCGTCATGCGGCTGCGACTTGGCCCAGAGCGTGAGCGCGGCGGCCCAGTCGGTCTGCGCGGCGGGCGTCACGATGTGCATTTCCGCAGGGAGGTCCTGCAGCTGTATCTCGGTGCCGGGTGCCAGCGCCGTGAGGCGGCGGCACAGATTTACGAGCTCGCGCACGTTACCCGGCCAGCGGTACGCCTGCAGGCGCTCGAGCGTGACGGGCGCCAGGGTCTTGGGATCGGTGCCCAGCTCCGCGGCCGCCTGGCGCAGGTAATGCAGCAGCAGGTCGGGGACGTCCTCGGTGCGCGAGCGCAACGGCGGCAGCTCGATACGGATGACGTTGAGGCGGTGGTAGAGGTCTTCACGGAAGATTCCGCGCTCGACGCGCTCTTCGAGGTTCTGGTGCGTCGCGGCGATCACGCGTACGTCCACCTTGACGGGCGTCTGGCCGCCGACGCGATAGAACTCGCCTTCGGCAAGCACGCGCAGCAAACGCGTCTGCAGCGGCGTCGACATGTCGCCGATTTCATCGAGGAACAGCGTGCCGCCGTTCGCCTGCTCGAAGCGCCCGCGACGCTGCGCGTCGGCACCCGTGAACGAGCCCTTCTCATGGCCGAAGAGCTCGGACTCGAGCAGCTCTGCCGGGATTGCCGAGGTGTTCAACGCCACGAACGGCTTCGCCTGGCGCGGCGAGTGCTCGTGCAGCGCACGGGCGACGAGTTCCTTGCCCGTTCCAGATTCCCCGGTGATCAGCACCGCCACGCTCGAGCGTGACAGGCGCCCGATGGCGCGAAACACCTGCTGCATCGCGGGCGCCCTGCCGAGAAGCTCGGGGATTTCCGGCGTCTGCGTGGGCGTCTCGTCACCCTTGCGCGCGGTCTGGCCGGCGCGGCGCACGAGCTCCACGGCCTGATCGATGTCGAACGGCTTCGGGAGGTATTCGAATGCGCCGCCTTCATAGGCGCTGACGGCGCTGGGCAGATCGGAGTGTGCGGTCATCACGATGACGGGCAGCTCGGGATGCGTGACCCGCACCTCGCGCAGCAGGTCGATGCCCGAGCTCCCCGGCATGCGGATGTCCGTGAGCAGGACGTCGGGCGCATCGGTGCGCAATGCCGTCAGCGCCGGTTCGGCGGAATCGAAGGCGCGCGGCACCATGCCGCTGGCGCGAAGCGCGCGCTCGAGGACCCAGCGGATCGAAGCGTCGTCTTCCACGAGCCACACGCGCAGTGCCGGCTGGGTAGTTGGGGGGCTATGCATATACGTGGGGTCGACGCTCATGCGTTCTCCGATAGGGGCAGCAGGATGGTGAACACCGTGCGCCCGGGCTTGCTGTCGAATTCGATGAGACCGCCGTGACGCGTCACGAGGTCCTGTGAAACCGCGAGGCCCAGGCCCGTGCCATTGGCGCGACCGGTGACCAGCGGAAAGAAGATCGTGTCGGCGATCTCGGGCGGCACTCCCGGCCCGTTGTCCTCAACCGAGACCGCCGCGGCCAGCTTGTGCCGGACGTTGGCGATGTTGACGTTCACTGCGATGCGCGTGCGGATGACGATGCGGCCGCGCTCCCCTACGGCCAGCAGCGCATTACGCGCGACATTGAGCAGTGCCTGGATGATCTGGTTGGCGTCGACCTCCGCATTGGGCAGGGAAGGATCGTAGTCCCGCTCGACCAGCACGCCGGAGCGCGCTTCGCTGCGCAGCAGCCGGTACACGTGCTCGCAAAGCTCGTGCACGTTGATCAGCGCCTTCTGCGGCATGCGCGCCGGGCCAATCATGGAATCGACAAGCGCCGTGAGGCGATCGGCTTCGCTGATGATGACGCCCGTGTATTCGCGCAGGTGCTCGTGCAGCTCGCGTTCGAGCAGCTGCGCCGCACCGCGCAATCCACCGAGCGGATTCTTGATCTCGTGCGCGAGCTGTCGAACCATCTGGCGACTGGAATCGAGGCGTGCCATGAGCTCGTTCTCGCGCGAGATGCGCTGGCGCTGCGTGGCATCGGAAATCTCGAGCAGCAGGTATTTGCGCTCGAACTCGCTGTCCATGGGCGTCATGGTGACGTCGATGACGCGATGCTCGCGCCCGAGGGGCCCCGTCATCACCGAGATCTCGCGCTCGGACAGCGTCTCGGCGGAATCCAGCGAGCGGCGCATCAGCGGCTCCAGCGATTCGGCCTCGAGCACCAGGGAAAGGAATGGCTTGCCGCGTGCCTGATTGACGCTGACCGCCAGGAGGTCCTGCGCGGCGACGTTCGCGTACACCACGCACAGGTCGTAATCGAGCACCACGATGCCGGTGGCCAACGCCCCGATGAGGTCGGCGGGCTCGAAGTGGGCGATCGCGGAAGGAAGGAACCGTTCAACCGCCATGCGGGCCTCCGGAGAGTCCGCGATCTCGGCGGCCGGCCGGCCGGGCGGTAGTTAGTGGGGCTACCTGCGGCGGGGACGCGCCAGCGCGGGCTGCATCACGTTGAACGTGACACTGGAGCTGCAGAGCGTGCGGCCGTGGTTGTCCTTGAGCGCCACCGACGCGGTGTGCGCGCCGCGCTCCACGGGCTGCAGGATCAAGGTGGTCTGGTAGGGATCGGCGGCCTTCCCGTCCACCACCAGGTTCACCGTGTCGCCCGCGCGCAGCGCAGGCTCGAGGGAAACCGAGACCGACACGGTCTCCGGGTTCGGGATCGTCTCGTCGTTCGCCGGTGACAGCGAACAACTCGAGTACGTGAAATCGTCGATACCCTCGAGCGCGCGTTGCTCCGCGGGAAGGTCCGAACTTGAGGGGGCATGGGTGTTTTGCGGCGCGGAGTAGGTCTGCACGGGTTCCAGCTCCACCGGTTTTCCACCGGGGAGTGGCCGGTCCGAATAGGTCTTCGACCCATCCTTCTCCACACGCACGTAAGTGGTGGCCAAGGCCATGGAGGCGGCCGCGAGTGAAACCATCAGCAACGACAGGCGCTTCATGGTTCCGGAGCATAAGCCCTACCCCTGAACCGCACCAAAACGCGTTGCGCAACTTGCACGACGAAGAACGGCGGCGGCGCCCCGCAGACGCCGCCGCCCTGTCAGAAACGACAGGGAAGTTCACGGACGACGTCGTCGGGTGTGAACCCGCTTCGCCGCCCGATGAGGCTTCCCGTGTCCGCACGCTGCCTCAGCAGCTGTAGTACATGTCGAGCTCGACCGGGTGGGTCGACATGCGGTAGCGCGTGACTTCCTGCATCTTGAGGCCGATGTAGGCATCGATCACGTCGTTGGTGAACACGCCGCCGCGGGTCAGGAACTCACGGTCCTTGTCCAGGGCCTCGAGCGCCATGTCGAGCGAGTGGCAGACCTGCGGAATCTTCTTCTCTTCTTCCGGCTCCAGGTCGTACAGATCTTTGTCGGCCGGTTCGCCCGGGTGGATCTTGTTCTGGATGCCATCGAGACCGGCCATCAGCATGGCCGCGAACGCGAAGTACGGATTTGCCGTGGAATCGGGGAAGCGCACTTCGATGCGGCGCGCCTTCGGGTTCGACACCCACGGGATGCGGATCGAGGCGGAGCGGTTGCGCGCGGAGTACGCGAGCATCACCGGCGCTTCGAAACCCGGTACGAGCCGCTTGTAGCTGTTGGTGCCCGGGTTCGTGAACGCGTTGATGGCCTTCGCGTGCTTGATGATGCCGCCGATGTAGTACAGCGCCGTCTCGGAGAGACCGCCGTACTTGTCGCCGGCGAACAGCGCCTGGCCGGCCTTCTGCAACGACTGGTGCACATGCATGCCAGAACCGTTGTCGCCCACGAGCGGCTTCGGCATGAACGTCGCCGTCTTGCCGTAGCTGTGAGCGACGTTCTGCTCGAAGTACTTGAGGATCTGCACTTCGTCGGCCTTATTGACCAAGCCGCCCGCACCCACACCGATCTCGCACTGCCCGCCGGTGGCCACTTCATGGTGGTGCACCTCGACCTTCATGCCCATCTCGACCAGTGCGTCGCACATGGCCGAGCGGATGTCCTGATACGCATCGACCGGCGGGACCGGGAAGTAGCCGCCCTTCACGCCCGGACGGTGGCCCATGTTGCCGTCGGGGTAGGCGGTGTTGCTGTTCCATGCGCCCTGGCCTGAATCGATGTGGTACGTCGACTCGTTCATGCCGCTGTGCCAGCGCACGCTGTCGAAGATGAAGAATTCGTTCTCGGGACCGAACAGCGCCCCGTCCGCGATGCCCGTCGACTTGATGTACGCCTCGGCGCGCTTGCCGAGCGAGCGCGGATCGCGCTCGTAGCCCTGCATGGTCGCCGGTTCGATGATGTCGCAGCGGATGTTGACCGTGGTTTGCTCGAAGAATGGATCGATGATCGCCGTCGTCGGGTCGAGCGCCAAAATCATGTCCGACTCGTTGATGCCCTTCCAACCCGCGATCGAAGAACCGTCGAACATCTTGCCGTCACGGAACAGCTCTTCGTCGACCAGGTGCGCCGGAATCGTTACGTGTTGTTCTTTGCCGCGCGTATCGGTGAAACGAAGGTCGGCGTACTTGACCTCCTTGTCCTTGATCAACTTGATTACATCTGCGGGTTTCATTGTTAGAGATCCTCTAGGGAAGGGTTTGAGCCTCGGTCTCAATGCATTCGCTGTGCCAGCCATAGAAGCCTTGTGAATCAAGGGCTTATGATTGGGAGCGCTCATCGACTGCACGGTATTGGTGCGACCGCGCGGGAGTTTGCTCTAAAAGACGTCAGAAAACTGCTCCAGCTTCGAGCTGCGCACTGGTGTGAAGCGAAAAAAAGTATCTATATGAACCCAAAGTTCTTATAGTTTATTTATGGACTACCGAGGAATCCCATGAATCTCATTGCTTCCCATACGCGCAAAGCGGAACGCACCCACGGGCTCGATTCACTGGGTGGTGCTGGTTTGCGGGCATTCGCCAACATTGCCGAGGCCTGGGGTCTCACGGTGGCCGAACAGCTCCAGTTGTTAGGGATCGCTTCCCGTTCCACGTTCTTCAAATGGCGCCGCGAGACCTCGCCGCGCCTGCCGCGTGACACGCTTGAGCGGCTGTCGTACCTGCTGGGCATCTACAAGTCGCTGCAGATCCTGCTGCCGGATCCCAAGGCCGCGGACGAGTGGGTACGCCGGCCAAGCTCCGCGGGGTTGTTCGGCGGCCGTTCCGCGCTGGATCGCATGCTCTCGGGCCAGGTGGCAGACCTGTACGTCGTGCGCGAATATCTCGACGCCCAACGCGGTTAGCGCAAGGCAAACGGATACCAGGGATGGTCACTCTCTCTTCCGCCGCCCGAGCGGTGCGGCTGGCCCCGTGCTATCGCATCGTCGCCAGCCGTATGCCGACCATCCACCTCTTCGACCGCGTGGCGGATCCGGCCGACTGGGATGCGCTGTACGCGCTCGAGTCATTGACGAACCCGCGTATCCGCAACGAAATCGGCGAGCTGCGCCTGGTGCCCGTGGCCGACCGCGTCAGCGGACCCAACGCTTCGATCGTCATGGCGCCGTTCACGCATCTGTCGCCGCAAGGCACGCGCTTCACGGATGGCCATTTCGGCGCCTACTACGCTGCGGAGTCGCTGGACACCGCCATCGCCGAGACGCGCTTCCACCGCGAAAATTTCCTGCGCGCCACCAGCCAGCCGCCCATCGAGCTTGAGATGCGCTGCTATCTCGCCGACGTGGCGTCCGAGTTGCACGACCTGCGCGGCCGCCGTATCGAACTACCGGACGTGTACGACCCGTCAAGTTACGTGGCCTCGCAGAAACTCGGGCGTGAGCTGCGCGAGGCAGGGTCCAATGGCATCGCCTTCGACAGCGTGCGTCGCTCCGGCGGGCAGTGCGTAGCGGTATTCCGGCCGCGGCTGGTGCAGAACGTGCGACAAAACGTGCATTTGCGCTATGCCTGGGACGGCAATTCGATCGCCGACGTCTACGAGATCCGCGCGCTAAATCTATGACCGTGCCCGCTATACTGCGCGGCCAAAACAGCGAATACCGATGACTGCCACCGTTCAAAACCAGCCGGGTAACGTGCCTCTCGGCACACCGCCGCGCACCTTCCAGGACCTGATCTTCGCACTCCAGAAATACTGGGCGGACCAGGGCTGCGTGATCCTCCAGCCCTACGACATGGAAATGGGAGCGGGCACGTTTCATACCGCGACCTTCCTGCGATCCATCGGCCCCGAGCCCTGGTCGGCGGCATACGTACAGCCGTCGCGGCGTCCAACCGACGGGCGCTACGGCGACAATCCTTTCCGGCTGCAGCACTACTACCAGTTCCAGGTGGTCATCAAACCCTCGCCGCTGCCCATCCTCGATCTGTATCTAGGGTCCCTGCGCGCGCTCGGCTTCGACACGCTGGTGCACGATGTGCGCTTCGTCGAGGACAACTGGGAGTCGCCGACGCTCGGCGCCTGGGGTCTCGGTTGGGAAGTCTGGTTGAACGGCATGGAAGTCACGCAGTTCACTTACTTCCAGCAGGTGGGCGGTCTCGACTGCAAGCCTGTCACGGGCGAGATCACTTACGGGCTCGAGCGCCTCGCGATGTACCTGCAGGGCGTGGAGAGCATCTTCGACATCGTCTGGACCGATGGCCCGCTGGGCCGCGTCACTTATCGCGACGTGTTCCATCAGAACGAGGTGGAGCAGTCGGCCTACAACTTCGAACACGCGGACACCACCGTGTTGTTCCGTCGCTTCGACGAGCACGAAGCCGAATGCGGCAAGCTGCTCGCGGTCAAGCTCGCGCTGCCCGCTTATGAGCAGGTGATGAAGGCTTCGCATACGTTCAACCTGCTGGATGCCCGCAAGGCCATCTCGGTCACGGAGCGGCAACGGTACATCCTGCGTGTACGCACGCTGGCGCGCGCCGTGGCGCAGGCCTATTACGACAGCCGTGAAGCTCTGGGCTTTCCCCTGTTATCTGCATCGGCCAGCCCGACGTCGGATCGACAGAAGGGCGCCGCATGAGCCTGGCTGACCTGCGCACGGACG
Organism: Steroidobacteraceae bacterium; assembly: GCA_035525785.1. Lineage (GTDB taxonomy): Bacteria > Pseudomonadota > Gammaproteobacteria > Steroidobacterales > Steroidobacteraceae > CADEED01. The sequence goes on from DATLDQ010000127.1 coordinate 45,847, forward strand.
ATTTTCTCGTCGAGCTCGGCACCGAAGAACTGCCGCCGCTGGCATTGCCCGAACTCGAGCAGGCTTTCGCCAATGGGATCCGTGGTGGCCTCGCCGAGGCCGGCATCCCACTCGGCGAGCTCAAGTCGTTCGCGACGCCGCGCCGTCTGGCGGTACTGGTCCGGGGTCTTGCGGCCATGCAGCCTGCCCAGGCGCTGAAGCTCAAGGGCCCGCCGGTCAACGCCGCGTTCGACAAGGCTGGCAAACCTACCGCCGCCGCCACCAAGTTCGCCGAGAAATGCGGCGTGGCGGTAGACGCGCTCAAGCGCGTCACCGAAGGCAAAGGTGAGTTCCTGTATTTCGAAGGTGAGAAGGCGGGGCTGGCCACCGTCAGCCTGCTGCCCGGCATCGTGCAGAGGTCGCTGGACGCGTTGCCCATCCCGAAGCGCATGCGCTGGGGCTCCTCGAGCGCCGAGTTCGTGCGGCCGGTGCACTGGTTAGTGCTGCTGTATGGCGGCGAAATCATCCCGGCGAAGATTCTCGACACGGATTCGGGCCGCGCCACGCGCGGCCATCGCTTCATGGCGCCGGGCGATCTGGCGCTCGCGAAGCCCGCTGATTACGAACGGACGCTGCGCGAGCAGGGCAAGGTGGTCGCCGACTTCAGCGCGCGGCGCGCGCAGATCCGCGCCCAGGTCGTCGCGGCGGCCGGCACGGTGTCGGGCGAGGCGTTGCTCGACGAGCAGCTGCTCGACGAGGTGACCGCGCTGGTCGAGTGGCCCACCGCCATCGCTGGCGCGTACGAAAGTCGATTCCTCGAGCTGCCGCGCGAAGTGCTTATCTCCACGCTGCAGCAGCACCAGAGATACTTCGCCGTGCAGACTCCGGCGGGCAAGTTGCTGCCGAACTTCATCACGGTCAGCAACATCGAAAGCCGCGAGCCCGCCAAGGTGCGCGCGGGTAATGAACGCGTGGTGCGTCCGCGCCTTTCCGACGGCGCTTTTTTCTGGGGCCAGGATCGCAAACAGAAGCTCGCGGATCGGCGGCCCGCGCTCGACGCGGTCACCTTCCAGGCCAAGCTCGGCTCGGTCGGTGACAAGGTTCGCCGCGTGGGCACGCTCGCGGGTGAGATCGCGCTGCTCATCGATGCGGACCAAGCCGCCGCGGTGCGCGCGGCCGAGCTCGCGAAGTGCGACCTGCTTTCGAACATGGTGGGCGAATTCCCGGAGCTGCAGGGAATCATGGGCCGCTACTACGCCATCGCCGATGGTGAGCCAGCCGAAGTCTCCGCGGCCATCGACGAGCACTACCTGCCGCGCGGCGCCGGCGGCGCGCTGCCCGGCACCGGCGCCGGAGTCGCGGTGGCGCTGGCCGACAAGCTGGATACGCTGGCCGGCATCTTCTCGATCGGCCAGAAGCCGAGCGGCACCAAGGATCCGTTCGGCCTGCGCCGCGCCGCCATCGGCGTGCTGCGCATCCTCGTGGAGAAGAAGATAGACGTCGACCTGCGGTCGCTGGTGACGCGCGCGTGCGCATTGCAGCCGGTGCAGACGGCCACCGCGTCGTCCGAAGTGTGGGACTACATCGTCGAGCGGCTGCGCGCATACCTGGGTGACGCTTCAGGAGATGCCGGCAAGGGCATCACCACCGAGATGTTCGACGCCGTGCGGGCGGGCGAACCCGCGTCGCCGCTCGATTTCGTCGCACGGCTCGATGCGCTGGTGGCATTCCTCGCGCTGCCCGAGGCCGCGAGCCTCACGGCGGCCAACAAGCGCATCGCCAACATCCTGAGGAAGAGCACGTCGGTCACGCCAGATGACGCGCGCGCGTCACCGGTGGCTTCGCAGGTCGAGCTGCTGCGCGAGCCCGCCGAGAAGGCGCTGCACGAAGCGCTCGCCGAGGCGCTCCCCGACGTCGAACGCGCGCTCGGCAAGTCCGTCGCGGCGAAGCGTGACTATGGCGCCGCGTTGACGCGGCTCGCGAAACTGCGCCCGGCGGTGGACGCATTCTTCGACGGCGTGCTGGTGAATGCCGACGATCCGGCGCTGCGCAACAACCGCCTCGCGCTGCTCGCGCAGCTGCGCGGGCTGTTCACGCGCATCGCGGATCTCTCCTGCCTGCCGGGCTGAGGCCTGACTACCGTGCAGTTCCTGCTGTCCGTGGTGTTCACGCTGATGAATTGGCTCTGGACGGCCATCCTCGGCGTCGCGTACTGCGTCATCTGTCCGTTCCTCCCCTGGCGTGGCCGCTTCTGGATGGCGGGCGTCATGGGCCGCGTGATGGTGTTCCTGCTCAAGTGGATTTGCGGCCTCGATCACACCGTCGAGGGCCGCGAGAACCTGCCGGCCGACGGCCAGCACGTCATTCTCATGAAGCATTCGTCGACGTGGGAAACCTACACGATCATGTTCCTCTTCAAGCCCCTGGTCTGGGTGATGAAGCGGGAGATCCTGTTCATCCCATTCGTCGGTTGGGGCTGCATGCTGGCGCGCTGCATCGCCATCGACCGCAAGGCCGGCGCCAGCGCTGTGAACCAGGTGCTCGGCCAGGGCAAGCATCGAATGGAGAAGTTAGGCGCCTGGATCCTCGTGTTCCCGGAGGGCACGCGCATGGCCGCCGGCGAGACGCGCCGGTACGGCTCGAGCGGCGCGCTGCTGGCCGCGCAGGAGAAGTGCAAGATAATCCCGGTGGCGCACAACGCCGGTTTCTTCTGGCCGCGCCGCGGACTATTGAAGAAGCGCGGCACCATCCGCGTGGTCGTCGGCCCGCCGATCGAGGCCGCCGGCCGCGACGTGCGCGAGGTGAACGAGGAGTGCCAGCGGTGGATCGAGGCGCACGTCTACCCTCCGGAATAGGCCACGCAATCGAACTCGACCAGTAGCTCGCGCCGGCAGACGTCGCCGCGCAGCACCAGCAGCGGCGATTCCGGCGGCAGCCGTTCGCGCAGCGTGCGTTCCACCACGGCCAGGTGTTCACGGCTGCGCACGTAAGCCTTGATCAGCGTTTGCGCGCCGATCCGCGCAGGCAGCCGCGGCGCCTGCGCCTGCGCGCGCGCCAGCAGGCTATCGAGGTTTGCGAGGATCTCGCGCGCCTGCGCCCCGGCATCATCGTGGTGTTGGGATGCGTGGCCGACGATGCTGGCCGTGCCCGAGATCATCAGCAAATCGGGCGTCACCAGCATTGCGCGCGAGAAGGTAGGCGCGATCTCGCCGTACTGGCGCGGGTACTGGTATGCCGACACCTGACGGGGATTCTCGAGCGCCACGCCCGGCTCCCGACCTGCAAGCCAGTACAGCTGGAACACACGCTCGCCGTCATCGCGACCGATGACAGTCGCCGCGGGGTGCTGTGTCTGCGCGAGGCCTGCGAGGCCCGCGACGCGGCCCGAGCAAAAGCCGCGATAGCGCTCCGCCTCGCCCTCGCCGTCATTGATGGCATCGAAGTAGTTCCAGGTGCGCAGCACGTGCGGAAACGCCGACGCCGACTGGAAGGCCGCGACGGCGCCGTATGCGAATTCCGTGGCCCCGGCGATGCCGCCGTGGGCGGCCTCTGGCGCTTCGATGACGCCCGCGAGGAAGTGGTCGTCGCTGCTGTAGCGCACGCCACCCGCTTCACCTGCAGACACCGGCCCATTGGCGCGCCAGATCTCGGTGACTCCGGCGCCTTTCAGCACGTCCAGCGCCACGCGCGCCCTCCGCGGCCCGGACGCGGGGTCGGTGCCGGCGCCGAAGTCGACGGCGAACAGCGCATCGGCGGGCAGCTGCTGATCGCGCGCAAGCCGCTGATACTCGATGCGAGGTGAGGCGCGGCTCAGCCGCGCGTTTGGCGCCGAAACGGGGTTCATCGTGGGGCGGCGATCATAACTGCCGCCGCGATCCGGCCGCTCGAAAAAAGGGGCCGGTCAGGCGACCGGCCCCCTGGTTCAGGACTTCATCACTTCACGCCGAAGTCGTGCGTGATCGAGAGCGAGAACCGCCGCCCGAGGAAGTCGTAGTTGCCGTTGAACGAGTCGCTGCCGATCGGAAACGGCGGCTTGCCGTCGAAGAGGTTGGTCACCGCGAGGCGGAAGGTCGTCGCCTCCTTCCATTCGTAGTACGCCGACAGGTTGTGCGTGTAGTCGGAGTTCACCTCGAGGATGTCGCGGTTCTCGACACCGAACGTTCGGTCGTACAGTTGCGCGCCGACGTAGTTAGTCTGCCACCGCGCGCCGATCGGTCCCTTCTCCCAGATGAGATTCAGCTGGGCCGAGTCAGTCGGGCTGCCGAGCTGCTCCACGGAATTGACAATTACCACGCCGGTGGCCGAGCGCAGCTCCTCGCGCAGGCGGTAGTAGCTGGCGCCGATCTCGAACCTGCCGAGTTTCTCGAACTCGAGCTGGTAGCGCGCCTCGAGCGTCACGCCCGCCATCGACTGGTACGCGCCATTGGCGAAGCCGGTCTGCACGAAGGTGATCTGCCCCGACTGCGTCGGACCCGTGGACCCCGCATTGCGCGTGAAGAACTCGCAATAGGGATTCGGATACTCGAAGTTGTCGAAGCAGGCGCGGACCAGATCCGTGGCCGTGAGGTTCGTGATGGCGTCGTCGATGCGGATGTCCACCCAGTCCACCGCCATCTCGAGCCCGGGGATGAAGCGCGGACGCGTCACGAAGCCCACGGTCCAGGCGTTGGCCGACTCGTTCGCGAGGCTGGTATCACCCTGCGAAGTGCCCTGCACGGTTGCGCTGACCGCGTTGGAGACCCATGAGCCATTGCTCGGCAGACCGTATTCCTGGAAGAACTGCTGGCAATTGGCCTGGCGCTCGGCCTGTCGGGCATGCACCGCGCCGTAGTTGCTGGCACTGCACGGATCCGCCACCGTCGTGAAGATCGGCGACACCGGTGTGAACAGCTCGGTCAGAGACGGCGCGCGCAGCGAGCGGGTGACGTTACCGCGGAACTGGATGTCTTCCACTGGCGCCCACTGCAGGCCGCCCGTGTACGCGGTGAATTTCCCATTCACCTCGTTGTCCACGCGACGCCCCTTCGCGGTGAGGGTCAGTTCGTGCAGGAGCGGCACGTCGTTCTTCTCCGAGACGAGCGGAACGATCATCTCGCCGAAGAATTCCTTGGTGGTGTACTCGCCTTTGAGCGGCGAGATCGCCGCCGAGCGTCCGAGGCCCGCCTGCATGTACGCATCCGGCTGGAAGTTGCCGAATTCCTTGCGGCTCTCGAAGCCCACGTTGTACTCGATGGGCCCGCCCCAGATGTCGAACAGCTGGCTGCCGATGTTCGCGTTGAGCACGGACTGCTTGAGCGTGAAGTCGGTGTGCTGCACGCTCGACACGTAGTCGACGGCGGCCGCCGATGGGCGCCCCTCGCCGAAGATGTCGAGCGGCACGCAGTCCGGGTCGGCGACCGGCCCATCCGTGCCCACGAAGACAGCGCCATTCTGCGCGGTGGGCAGGCCGGCGTATCCTGGCGTCGGCGTGCACTGCAGGTGGCCGTTCACGTTCACCACGTTCAGCGCATTGACGAACTTCTGGCGGTTCAGCTGCGTGCTGTAGAAGGTCGCGTCGTTCTGGCCGTGATTGAAATACACCTCCCAGTTGTAGTGGCGATTGCCGGCCTCGAAATTGCCGGTGGCACCCACCACGCCCTGGAAAAGATTGCTGTCCGAGCGCGCGTTGTTCTCTGCCAGGTCGCGATGCGCGCGCGAGATGCGGAACGTGCTCACGCCGAGACCGGCGAGAGTGCCGCGCGCCTGCTGCGTGAGCGTCGGGTGATTCGCCGGCAGCGTGATCGGCGCGCTCGACGCGCCGAACAAGGTCGCGTTGTACGCCGTCTGGTCGACGATTTCCCTGGCCTCGGCTTTGTACGCGTAGAGATCGGCGAACAGCTGCACGTTGTCGTTCACGTCGAAGTGCGAGCTCAGCGTGCCGCTGGTGCGCTTGAGGTCGGACACCAGCTGCAGCGTCTCCACGAGGTAGAGGCCGTCGCCTCCCGAGGCATCGGTCGCGCTGAACGCGGTGCCGGGGTTGTAAGGCACGAGGCTGCCGCTGGGATCGAACTGCAGGCAGGTACCCTGCGAGAACGGCGCCGCGGTCTGCGCACCGAAGCAGCGCAGGCGCGAATCCGCGAGCGTGTTCGCGCCCGTGGGCAGCGCGACACCGCCGAAGTTGAGGCCGAAGATGCGCCGGTCGTGGATCAGCACCGCATTCGGGATGCCGTCCGCGGCGCCGGTGTTGAACGGGATACCGCCATTCACGCGTCCATCGTTGGCCGGCGTGCGCGACGGCTGCGTGTTGCGGAGGTCTCCCGCGCTCATCGGGTCGAGCACCGCCGGCAGGGTCGGGTTCGCGGCATATAGATAGGCTTTCGCGAACCGCTCGTTCTCCGTGGCCAACATGCCGTCGAGCGTGCTGTGCTGGATGGACGCGGTGATGTTTCCGCGGTCGTCCGCGAAGTTCCAGCCGCCCACGAGACCAAAGCTGTTCGACTGCAGTCCGCCGTCCTCGAGCTGGCCGTACTGGCCGAAGGCTTGGTAGCCCTCGAAGTCCTTCTTGAGCTTGACGTTGACGACGCCTGCGATCGCATCGGCGCCATAGGTGGGCGCGCCGCCGACGGCGAGATTGTCGATGGAGTCCACGAGAATGGTGGGGATGAAATTCAGGTCCACCTGGCTGCCGGGAGCCGCGGGCCCGAAGATCGATGGCGCATTCGACGAGACGAAGCGGCGCCCATTGATCAGCGTGAGCGTGCGGTTGCTGCCGAGGCCGAAACGGTTGACGAAGTTGAGGCCGGGGCCGAACGAGGACTGGCCACCCTCGGGAGTCACGCCCGTGCCGAAGCCCGGCGATTCGTTGAGTGCATCCGCGATGTTGGTGAGACCGCGGGCTTCGATGTATTCGCCCGTGACCACGGATGCGGGTTCGAGCGTGTCGTAGCCGGCCCGCACGATGCGGGACCCGGTGACGATCACCTCGGTCATTGCTTTGTCGTCGTTGCCCGGTTTCTGTTCTTGGGCGATCGCGTGCGAACCGATGGCCATGGCGGAAAATCCGCAAAGCGCAGCCATTGCGCGGCAGGTGCCGCGGTTGCGATGAAAAGACATGAGCCCTCCTGCAAGAGAGTGGGCTGCCTGGGACATGGCGATCGCGCGCCGTGAACGGCAGCTGATATTTTTTTGATCCCTTGATGCGGGCGTCGTAACGCACGCATCCATGTCGGCAGCATAACAATCGCGCGCGAAAAGGGAACCGTTACCGGGACAACAAACAACTTGCGCCGATAGCTAGATCGGGACGCCGCCGTCCGTGCACCGGACGAGCACCCGAGACACCGTGTCAGCTCCGGGTTGCCCTGATCCGGGGCTGTCGCGGAACAGCAAACGGTTGCCGTCCGGCGCGCCCGCGAGGAACATGGCGACTTCCGGGCAGGTCATCTCCGGGTCGGTGCAATAAAATCCGGTGGGTCCGGGTCTGCTGCCGGCAAGTGATCTGACCTGCCTCATCAACTGGAGGAATCATGAATCTGAAGACCATCGCAATCACCTCGGCCATCGGCAGCCTGCTGGCCCTGGGCGCCGTCACCGCCTCGGCGGAAGACGCCGCGAAAGAAAAGTGCTTCGGCGTCGCCGAAGCGGGCAAGAACGACTGCGCCACCGGCAAGCACTCATGCGCTGGCCAGGCCAAGACCGACAAGTCGGCCGACGAGTGGAAGCACGTGCCGAAGGGCGAGTGCGAGAAGATGGGCGGCAAGGTCGGTGACAAGAAGCCGATGTGATTTCGCGTCTGGGTCGATCCCGGCACGCGCCGGGATCGGCTTCAGATCGGCGCACCACCATGCGCTGCAGGTGCAGCGCCCGGCCGTGGCCTGGATCGAGGCGCACACCGAGAACTACTTCCACGACGGCGGCGCAGCGGTGCGCGCACTCGAGCTCGCGCGGGCTAACTACCCGCTGAGCCTGCACGGGGTGGGCCTCGGCCTGGGCTCCGCCGAGGGGCTCGACCGCGACCACCTCGCGCGCATCAAGCGCGCCATCGATCGCTTCGAGCCCGCGCTGGTTTCCGAGCACGCTTGCTGGGGCCGGGCGGGCGGCGAATTCTTCAACGACCTGCTGCCGCTGCCGTACACCGATGAGGCGGTGAAGCTGCTGGCGACCCAGGTTTCGCAGGCGCAGGATTTCCTGGGCCGCCGCCTTCTCATCGAGAACGTTTCGGCCTACGTGGCTTTCGCGAACTCGCAGCTGGATGAATGGGACTTTCTCGCCGCGGTCGCGCGCGAAAGCGGCTGCGGGCTGCTTCTCGACGTCAACAATGTCTTCGTCAGCTCGCGAAACCTCGGCCTCGACGCCCGCGCCTTCATCGCGGGCCTGCCGCGCGAGAGCGTGGGCGAGATTCACCTGGCCGGGCACGCGCGCAGCGCCAGCGGCGTGCTCATCGACGACCACGGCTCCGCCGTCTGCGAGGAGGTGTGGGAGCTGTATCGCCTGGCGCTGGCGCGATTCGGCGCGCTGCCCACGCTCATCGAATGGGATACCGCCATCCCCGAGCTCTCGCGGCTGGTGGAAGAAAGCCATCGCGCAGACGCCATCCTGCAGGAGCGCCATGGCATCGCTGCTTGACCAGCAGCGCGCGTTCGCCGCGGCGCTGCGGGACCGGGACGGGATGTCGACTGCCGCCGGCGTCGCGCCCGTCGTGAATCTCGACGTCTACCGCCACAACTCCGACTGGCAGTTCCGCAATGCACTGGGCTTGAGCTTTCCGGTCGTCCGCCGCCGCGTGGGCGACGACTATTTCCGCGAGCTCGCCACCGAATACCGGCGACGCTTTCCGTCGCGCAGCGGCGATCTTCACTGGGTGGGCCGTGACTTCGCAGGCTTCCTGGCTGCGCACCTGGAAGGCAGCGACTACGCCTGGCTCGCCGACCTTGCCACGCTCGAATGGGCGCGCGAGCTGGCGTCGGTAGCCGAAACACGCTCGGCCATCGGCGCCGAAGCGCTCGCGGGATTCGCCCCCGAGGATCTCGAACAGCTGGTTTTCACCTTCCAGCCATCGCTTCAGCTGGGTGCTTCCGTCTTCCCCGTGGTGTCGGTGTGGCTTGCCAATCAGGTAGAGAATGCCCCGCCCGTGAGCCAATCGGTAGGCCCAGAGGCTTACATGGTCCATGTGCGGCACGACAGTGTTGAAACCACCATGCTGGAGCCGCCGCTACACGCATATTTGTCAGCGCTGAAGGCTGGCGCACGCCTCGCTGAAGCAATGTCGACAGCTGATCTCGACGAGGCCGCACTCCTAGCCGCGCTCCAGTTCATGTTCTCGCGCGGGATGGTCTGTGCGATCTATTCCGAAAACCGGTAGCTCGCCCGTATACCCCAGGTCCTGGGTGCATCGAAAAAGGCTCGCGCCACTCCTGGAAAGCCCGCGATGCCTCCCTCTCCCGGCTGACTCGCACGCAGGTCGACGTTGTTCTTCACGTCGACGTCTTCGGCGTTGAGCACGTAGGCCTCGACGCTCCACGGCCGCGCGGACTCGTACCTCAGGCTGACGTCGCTGCGCAGGTACGCGGGCTGGGTGTCGGAGGGCCGGTTGAAATCGGTGAGGAACATCTCGCTCTGGTACTTGCTCTGCACGCGCGGGACCAGGCGCGCACCATTTCCGAGATGGAATGCATGTTCCAGCACCAGCGCCGCGGTGAATTCCGGCGCGAACGGCAGCTTGTTGCCGCGCAGGTTGATGACCGGCGACAGCGGATCGGACGGCACGTAGTACTGCGTGTCCACCGTCGGGTAATCGCGATACTCGGCGCTCAGCCAGGTGAACACGGCCTGCAGCGAATCCACCGACGACGGCCGCCACATCCACTCGGTCTCCAGGCCATAGATATGTGCGCGCGTGGCATTGCTGGTGCCGAGCTGGTGCAGTCCGTTGGAATCGAAGTCGACGCGTGATCGCAGGATGTCCGAGTAGTCGGAATAGAAGCCGACGGTATTGAGCGACATGGAGCCATCGCGCAACGTCGCTTTCAATCCGAGCTCGTAGTTCACCACCTGCTCCGGGTCGGCCGAGGTGCCGCCGTCGGAGAGCACGCCGGACTTGAAGCCCGTGTTGGTCAGCGCATAGCCCAGCAGACCTTCGCGGAAGTCATGCTCCACGCGCGCCATGTAAGTGACCCGCGCCCAGGTCTTCTCTGCGTCATTGTGCGTGGTGATGCGGCAGGTGCCCGGCACCGGCGTCGGCGAATCCGGATCAGGCGAATACGGGATTTCATCGGTGTCGACGCCTTCCAGATTGAGGCCGCCATTGCCGATGGTGGTATTCGCGCCCGGGCACACGATGTTGATGCCGTGCCGGTCGCGCTTCATGTCTTCGGTATAGCGCGCGCCCAGCGTGTAGCGCGTGGCATCGGTGGCGTGCAGCGTGACCTGGCTGAAGCCGGCCCATGCCGCGAGCGTGCGGTCGGGCTGTATGAATGACTGCGAATACCGCACATCATCGTCGTCCACGACGCCCGGCATCGAGCCCCGGTCGTCGCGTACGTCGACGTCGAACCGCATGGTGTTGTTCTCGCGGTAATAGAAGAGACCCACTATCCAGTCGAGGCGGTCCGGCGCCACCGGCTTGAGCTGGATTTCATGCTGCGTCGACAGGAACACGGAGTCCTCGGTGCGACGCTCTTCGTCGTAGGTTGCGGGGAGCGGCGGATCGGGCAGATCGCGCAGTTCCCGATCCAGCGCCAGACCTACGTCCTGGTCGCTGACGTTCTGGCGCGTCATGCGCGCCCATCCGAAGAGATAGCTGAGCTCGAGGCCGTTGCTCGAATCCCCGCCGTCGAAGCGGTAGTCGGTACGCAGGTGGAAGGTGTCGTTCACCATGTCGAGCATGCCCGGCGATGTGATCAGTGCCGAGCGGAGCGAGTGCCCTTCGGCAGGCGTGAGGCTCACGGGAATCGTGCCGGCGCCACGGTCCGCATAGCGCTCCGCCGAAGAGAAGAGGGCCCATTGATCGTTGGGCTCCCACTGCGCCGACAGCCGGAAGGCCTGCTTGTTGCTGTCGTCATAGCGCGGCGTCGCCGCGTTGGCGTTGGAGCCGGGAAGGAACGAGATGTACCCGTCGCGCTGTTCGACGTACGCCGCGCCGCGCAGCGCGAACGTGTCGGACAGTGGCAGGTTGAGATGTCCCTTGATGCGCTGCAGGTCGTAGCTGCCGACGGTGACATCCAGCCCGCCGAACGTATGCGACGTGTCGGGCTTGGCCGTGATCACGTTGATGACGCCGGCATTGGCGTTGCGGCCGAACAACGTGCCCTGTGGACCTCGCAGCGCCTCGAGGCGGTCGAGGTCGTGGATCATCATGGTCGCGCCCTGCGGTCGCGGCGAATAAAAACCATCGACGTGGAAGGCCACGGCGGAATCGCCGAATTCCGTGCGATTGGTGGAGACGATGCCGCGCAGCGAGAGATCGAAGGCCGCCTGGGTGGAGCTCAGGCCGATCTGCAAGTTGGGGATGAGCGTCGTCACGCTCTTGAGATCGCTGATCTGCTGTCGCTCGACCACGGCTGACGCCAGCGCGGTCACCGCCAGCGCGCTGCGCTGCAGTGGCTCCTCGCGTTTCTCGGCCGTGACGATGATTTCATCGAGCGAGCCGATGCGTTCCGGTTCGGGCTCCGGCTCGTCGCCGGCGCGTACCGTCCAGGCCTCGCGCTTCCTCGGCGTGGGTGCGTGCGCCTTCATCGCGCCATCGAGCAGCTCGGGGTCGCGAACGATGCTGATGGTGCGGTCGTTGATCACCTCGAAAGTGAGCCCCGTGCCGCTGAGCAGCTTGCCCAGCGCATCCGCCACGCGCAGGCGCCCATTGATGGGCTGGGTACGGATGCCCTGCACGGCGCTGTAGTCGAACAGGATCTGCAGGCGCGACTGGTCACTGAACAGCGTGAGCGCCATGTCGGCCTCCTGGCCGGCGATGTCGAACTCAGGACGCGAATCCTGCGCGCGCGCGATGACCGCCACCGCCGCCATGGCCGCGAACAGCACCCATTCAGCCAGCCGTCTGGCCTTCGATGGATTCCGCTGATGAACTGACCGCATCGATCCAGAGCCCCCCAGCCCTTCGCTGCGTTTCGATCAGAGTGGTCTCAGTACGATCTCGTTGGCGTCATCGAGCGCGACCTGCAGCTTGAAAGCGCTGGCAAGCGCGTCCGCGAAACTCTCGGGATCCGTGGCGCTGAAGCTGCCGCCCACGCGCAACCCGCCGAGGGTGGTACCCGACAGGCGGATCTGGCGACGGTTGTAGCGATTGAATTCCTGCACGGCTTCGCCGAGCGATTCACCGCGGAATTCCAGGCGCCCAGAGGTCCATGCCAGGCGGCGCTTCAGGGCCTGCGGCTCGACGCGACTCACTGAAACGTGGTCGTCGAGCACCACGGCGGCATCACCGGCGACCAGCGCGGGCGCATCCGTCACCTGCGTGGAAGCCACGGCCACCCTGCCCTCGGAGACCAGCACGTCCACCTGTTCGCCGTCGCGCAACCGCACCGAGAACTCGGTGCCCACGGCGCGCACCGCGGTATCCGCGGCGGCGACGGTGAAAGGCCGTTGCTTGTCGTGCGCAACCTGGAAACGTCCCTCGCCGCGCAGCAGCCGCACTTCGCGGCGGTCGCCGCGCAGCCGCACGCGCACGTCGCTATCGGTGTTGAGATCGATGACGCTGCCATCATCGAGCACGATGCGCGAGAACCCACCGACGCGCGTCTCGTAACGTTGCCAGCTGAAATGCTGTTGCCACGCCCATGTGCCGCCAAGGATGGCGAGCACGACGCCCGCGGCGAGCGCCATGAACCAGGGACGGCGCGGCGCTGGCGGACGCAGAAGGTCGGCGTCGGCGGCGCGATCGAGCGGACGCACGTCACGCAGCTGGTCGGCGCGCTGCCAGTTCGACTCGAGACGCAGATAGGCCACGCGGTGGCGGATATCGGCATCGAGCCAGGCTTTGAACTCTGCGGCTTCCTGGGGCGTCGCGGCCCTGGCGTCACGCGCCGCCAGCCAGCTGCTGGCGTGCGCTTCGATCAGATCGTCGCTGCTCATTGCGGCGGACGCGAGGAGCGCTTGCCGCCCGCGGGCTCGGCGTGTTTTTCCTCGGCGCGCTCCGCGTGTTTTCCGTCGGCGCGCTCCGCGCGACGCCGCGCGCGCTCGAGCCAGGGCGAGCGGCGCTCGGCCATCGGCGAATCGGCGAGGGCTGCGCTGCACAGGCGCATGCCCTTGGCGAGATGTTGTTCGACGGTGTTCTCGGAGATGCTGAGCTCGGCGGCGATCTCCTTTTGCGAGAGACCGTAGACCTTGCGCAGCGTGAACACTTGGCGGCAGCGGTTGGGCAGGCTGGCCACGGCGGCCGTGAGCAGCGCGAGTTCCTGGTGGGTGTTGACGATCTCGTCCACCTGCCCCGTCTCGTCGAGCAGCTCCAGCGCTTCGAGGTCTGCCACCAGCTCGATGGGCACCACCTGCCGGTGTCGCAACCACGACAACGCGACGTTGCGCGCGACCGTCAGCGCGAACGCGCGGATCGAGCGAACTTCCTCGCGGCCCTTGGCCGCGCCGGCCGTGAGCAGGTGCGCATAGGTTTCCTGCAGCAGCTCGTCCACATCGGCGGCATTGCGCGCGTAGCGATGAAGGCAAGCCCGAAGCACCCCCTCGAATTCCAGGGAGGCACGCAGATACCGGTCGTCGGCTTTGTAGTTGTTCATGTTCGCGCTCACATCCGGAGGCCGATGGTACACAGCCCGGGGACGCTGGCGAACGGCGTTGGTGACATACGGCCAATGTTTCTCCGAGAATGCTCGTCAATGAACGACATCGAAGCGCGCCGCCCCCTGGCGAGCCGCTCAACGCGCTGGGCAGCTTTTCTTTCCTCCGCGGCCGTGCGCATCGGGCTCACGGCCGATGGCATTTCGATGTTGTCGCTGGTTTTCGCGGGGGCGGGCTCGGCGGCCCTGTTGTGGATGGTGGCCCCCTGGAACCTGCTCGCCTGCGCGGCCGGCATCCAGCTGCGCCTGCTGTGCAACCTGCTGGATGGCATGGTGGCCATCGAGGGCGGCAGGAAGTCCAAGGTGGGCGCGCTCTACAACGAAGTGCCCGACCGGGTAGCGGATTCGATGTTCCTGGTCGCGCTGGGTTATGCCATCGGCACGCCCTGGTTGGGCTGGTCCGGCGCCCTCGCTGCGGCGGTCACGGCTTACATCCGCGTGCTGGGCGGCACATTCGGGCTGCCGCAGGATTTTCGGGGACCCATGGCCAAACCGCATCGCATGGCCACGATGACCGCCGCCTGCTTGCTGGGGATCATCGAGTTCTATTTCTCCGATGCCAACGGAGTCGATCCCGCGGATACCTCGCACCTGCGCATTCTTCATATAGCGGCCGGCGTTATCGCCCTCGGCGCCATCCTTACGTGCGGCACGCGCATCCGCGCCATCGCGAAGCAATTGCGGGCGCGCTGAATGATGCGACCGTCGAGCGCGCTGCTGGTCGGCGTCGTGAAGCTGCTCGTGGGCGCCTATGCACGCTGGGTCGGCACGACGCCCGCGCCCACGCAGCGCATCTACTTCGCCAATCACACCAGCCATATCGACACGCTGGCCATCTGGTCGTCCCTGCCACGCTCGTTGCGGCCGCTCACCCGGCCAATCGCCGCACGCGATTACTGGGGCAAAGGGCTCAGGAAATACATCGCGACGCGCGGGTTCGGCGCCGTGCTCATCGATCGCGCGCGCGAGAACACGCAAGTGGATCCGCTCGAACCGCTGCGCGCGGCGCTGCGTGAGGGCGATTCGCTGATCATCTTCCCCGAAGGCACGCGCGGCGCCACCGCCACGCCGGCGAAATTCCGTAGTGGCCTGTTCAGGCTCGCGGGTGAGTTCCCGACCGTGGAGCTCGTGCCGGTGTACCTCGACAACCTGCATCGCAGCCTGCCCAAGGGCGCGCTGCTGCCGCTCCCGGTGGTCTGCACCGTGCGCTTCGGCGCGCCGCTCCGGCGTATCGACGGCGAAGAGAAGGAGGCGTTCTGCGAACGCGCGCGCGCCGCAGTCATCGCACTCTCGGAGCGCCCCGCCGCATGATCGAGCATCTGCGCACCATCCCGCGCGAGTTTCTCTGGCTGTTCGGGGCGCTGGTGCTGTTGTTGGGCCTGGCCTCGTCGGTCGCCGCCGTGCTCGCGCGGCGGCCCGCCGATGCGGGTAAGTCAGCGAGCCGCCGCAATCTCGTGGAACGCATCAATGCCTGGTGGGTGATGGTGGGTATCCTCGCCGGGGCGTTCCTGTGCGGCCCGACCGTGACGCTGGTCCTGTTCGCGCTGGCATCGTTCTTCGCGCTGCGCGAGTTCATCACGCTCACGCCGAGCCGGGCGGGGGACCGTCTGCCGCTGTCATTGGCGTTCTTCCTGGTGTTGCCACTGCAGTTCGTGTTGATAGGGCTGCATCGCTACGGTCTCTTCGCGATCTTCATCCCCGTCTGGGCTTTCCTGCTGCTGCCGTCCATTGCCGCGCTGCGCTCGGACATCGAAGACTTCCTGTCGCGCAGCGCCAAGCAGCAGTGGGGCCTCATGGTCACCGTCTACTGCATGAGCCACGCGCCCGCGCTGCTCATGCTGGACATTCCCGGCCAGGCCGGGCGCAGTGCATTGCTGCTGTTCTATCTGCTGCTGGTGGTGCAGATGAGCGACGTCATGCAGTACATCTTCGGCAAGCTCTTCGGCAGGACGAAGATCGCGCCCGTGGTGAGCCCGTCGAAGACCGTCGAGGGCTTCGCCGGTGGCGGGCTCGCCGCCACCGGCATCGGGGCCGCGATGTGGTGGATCACGCCGTTCTCGCCGCTCGAGTCCGCGGCGATATCGGCGGTCATAGTATTCATGGGGTTCCTCGGCGGGCTGACGCTGTCCGCGGTGAAGCGCAGCCTGGGAGCCAAGGACTGGGGCGTGATGATCGAGGGCCATGGCGGCATGCTCGATCGCACCGACTCGATCTGTTTCGCCGCGCCGGCGTTCTTCCACATCGTGCGGTTCTTCCACACCTGATAGCTAGAACAGGCGGGGCTGCCTGCTCGCGCGCTCCAGGTCGAGCAGCGCGCTCTTGATCGGCAGCCCGCCGCCGAACCCGGTGAGTGCGCCGTTGGCGCCGATGACGCGATGGCAAGGGATGACGATGGGGATGGGATTGCTGCCATTCGCGAGGCCCACCGCGCGCGACGCATTGGGATTGCCGAGCTCGTGCGCCAGCGCGCCGTAGGTCGTGGTGGTGCCGTATTCGATTTCTGACAGGCGCCGCCACACCCGTCGCTGGAATTCCGTGCCGCTCGGTGCCAGCGGCAGGTCGAACTCGCGGCGTTCGCCACGGAAGTACTCCTCCAGCTGTGCCTTCGCTCGCTCGAGCACCGCGCTGTTGCCCGGCACGAGGCCCGGGTTTTCCCGGCGCGCGTCGCGTCCATGTTCGAACCAGATGCCGGTGAGCTCGTCACCCGACGCGATGAGGCGCAGCCGGCCGATCGGGGACGCGACATCCTGGTAGATCGATGCACTGGTTTTCGCGATGAGAGGATTCATGCGCGTAGATTAGCAAGCGCTCGGGCCGTTGCGACCCGGCGCTTGCTCACACCATGCGTTCAGTACCTGGCAGTCCCGGGCCTCGCCCCGGCCGGCTTCGCGAGGAAGGGGAACACGCTGTCGGAATGGGTCGCGTCGTCGCGATCGACACCATCGGGCAGCCCCCTGATCGTGCCGTGTGCGAGCAGCGAGCGGAATACATCAACAGCATCGTAGCCCGGCGTGCGGCCGCCGCAGTCGCGCTGGGTGTCGCCCACATGGTCGAATTCCGCAGCGAGATACTGGTGGCACTTGTGATACGCGCTGTTCACCCACAGCCGGTCGTCGGCGAGCATTGTCGCCAGACCTTCGTATCGAGCGCCCGGCGCGGAGTTCTGCACAGCAAGCCATTGGTTGCCGCACCGCCCGTCGAATCCGTCGTAGATGGCGAGATTGATGACGAGATCCTTCGCGAACGCGGGCCAGTCGGCCTGCACGGCCTGGTTGTAGCGCGTCTTCAGCGCGTCGCTCGCCTCTTCGGTATCGAACGTGCCGAGCAGCATGTTGCCGGTGAGCGCCCTACCCATGCGATCGACGACCACGCCGTCGTCGAGCTTGCGCGGATGGCCCGGGGTGACGCCGCGCACCGCCGTCGTAGCCCAGACGCCTAACAAAGATCCGCCGCCCGTGACCGCATCGAGGTCGATCTCGACTACGAGCGCCGCGGTGTTCCAGCCGGCGAGAAAATTGCTACCCGGCTTGCCCTCGGTGTGGCGCCACTCATCGTGGATCTTCGCGACCGTGGCCCGGTCGAACGCCGGGCAGCCCCCCGCATCGCTGCGCGTGCCCGCGTGCCTGGCCGCGCCGGCCGCGTTGAGCGCGGCACGCGAGCCGCGCACATTGTTGAAGAACGGGTCGTCGCGCAGTCCAGCGAAAACGCGGAAGCGTCCCTTTTCGCCGAGGATCCCCTGTTCGCCACCGGCTTCGCCGCGCAGATAGTCCAGGTCGCCAGCGTGGCACTCGGGTGCGGTGGGCGCATTGAACTCGCAGCTGATGGTTAGGCTGCTTTCGAGGCCTCCGACGCGGCGGGCGCTGTCCACGTGAAACTGGTAGCGCACGTGGTCCGAGAATTTATTGCCGACGATGGTCATGACCAGGTCGAGGTGACGGCCGTCGGCCGAAGTCCAGGCGTAGAGATCGCCGATGTCGCCGGCGGGGTCCGCGATGACGGCCGCGGTATCGAGATGGTCGGACGCCAGCGCAGGCGGTGCGAACGCCGCAGCGAGCAAGGTGGCGCCGAGAATCAGGGTGCGAATCGACATGAGTGCTCCTTCGCCATGACTGGCGTGACAGGAGTGAGCCATCGCCCGCTTCGTTCGGCTGTCGAAATCTTTAGCTGGTTCGCCGGCCAAAGTTTCGACAAGAGACATGAGCTGACATCTTGATGCTGGAGAACGCGAACTGTCTCGCGGGGAACGTTCGGCAATGCGGCGCAAGCGCGCATGATCCGGGCATCGGCCTATACTGGCTGATGCAGAAATTTCTCCACTCGCTCATCGTTCTCACGCTGCTCGCTTGCGGCAGTGCGCTCGCAGCGACGCCGGTCATATTCGACACTGACATCGGTACCGACATCGATGACGCCTACGCGCTCGCGGCGCTCGTCGACCGGCCGGAGGTTGAACTGATCGGGGTGACCACCGTTTCGAGCGACGCGCCCGCGCGTGCGCGCCTGGCCGCCAAACTCCTGCACGTCGCCGGTGGCCGCGCGCGCAGTATCCCCGTATACGGCGGCATCTCTACACCCGCGCAATACATGAAGCAGGTGGAGTGGGCCGCGGGTTACACCGCGCAGAACCTGCACGAAAGCGGTGGCGTTGAATTCATGCGCAGGGAGATTGACCGCCGGCCGGGCGAAATCACCATCATCGCCGTCGGCGAGCTCACCAACGTCGCGGCACTGCTCGAGTCCGAACCCGGCATCGCAAAGAAGATCCGCGCCATCTCGCTCATGGGTGGTGCGATATATCGCGGCTATGCGCCCGGGTCGAAGCCAGAGCCCGAGTGGAACATCAAGTCGAACGCGAAGGCTGCGCGCACGGTGTTCACCTCGGGAGTGCCACTGCGGGTAGCGCCACTCGACTCGACCGCGGATCTCAAGCTGACACCGGAAATGCGCGTACGCATTTTTACACGGGGTACGCCGCTCTGCGACGCGCTGGGCGCGCTCGATCAGATCTGGCGCTACACCAATCACTGGAAGGGTGACGTGCCCACGCTGTTCGACGTGCTCGCCGTGGAGCTTGCGATCGAAGGACCACGCTACGAACTGCGCGACCTGCGCGTCGAGGTGACGGACGAGGGTTTTACCCGGCCCGTCGAGGGCTTACCCAATGCCAAGGTGGCGGTAACCGCCAACGTCGCCCGCTTCATGGATGAGTTCGTCGCGCGGCTCGTGCGGTAGTTTGAACGCGTTCAGCGCGTGGCCGAGTACATCCGGCGCTTCTGGGCGGCGGTCTCACGGGCCTTCTGGATCTCGCGCACCTCGGTTCGCTCGAGCAACCCTTCGAGCACGCGGGTGAGATGCTTGTGCATCGCGGCCCGCGCGGCATCGGGGTCGCGGCGCTTCAATGCACGCACGATGGCGGCGTGCTCGGCGATGGATGGTTTCATGCCGCGCGCGCGGACCCGGTCATCCATCAGGTGGGTCTGTGGGGACCGGGAGCGGGTATCCCAAAGCATTTTCATGGCGGTGTAGAGCGCGCTGTTCTGGGTTGCGATTGCGATGAGCTCGTGGAAGCGGCGATCGGCGTCCTCGCTCATGACGATCTCGTTCTGCCGGTTGTCGGCGCGCATTTCGCCCAGCAGCTCGTCGAGTTTCCCGATTTCTTCGTCGGTGATGCGCGACGCCGCGACGGCGCAGACCTCGCCTTCGATCGCGCGGCGCGCTTCGAGTAGTTCGAAAGGTCCGATGTCCTTGGCCGCCGCCGGCCCTGGGGGCGGGTTGCGGCTCTTGACGTAGACTCCTGACCCGAGCCGCACCTCGACGAGTTCGTCGAGCTCGAGCGCGATGATCGCCTCGCGCACCGTCGGCCGGGAGATCTTCAGCACCTGCGCGAGCTCTCGTTCCGAGGGGAGCCGTTGACCCACGAGGTATTTTCCGGCGCGGATATCCGTGGCGATCTGGTGCGCGATCCGTTCGTAGAGGCGGCGAAACTCCGGCATGTCGCGAGTATCGATGCGCCGCCGCAGGCCGACAAGTGCACGGTAGATAGCCATTCGGTCATCGACCGATGTCAAGAATGCCCGCCTTGCCCGTCTGGTCAGGGTGATTCTTGTATTTGGCCTGACCAGTTGGTAGGTTCGCCCGAAGCGACGCGGGGGGGGGGCGGTCGCCCCGGCTGGTGGCTTGGAGCCGCCTGGCGGAGCACGGGATCGCCCTTCAGATTTTCAAACATCATCGAAGGGGCAACATCCATGTTCGACATCTCGAAACGTTTCCAACCATCACTCATCGCCGCAGGCGTTTGCGCCGCGCTGGCCTCAGCGAATGCTTCGGGTCAGGACGCAACGCCCGCCCAGGAGGAAGTCGAAGAGGTGCTGGTCACCGGCTATCGCGCCTCCCTTCAGAGCGCGACGAACGCCAAGCGGGAGTCCGTCGGCTTCTCGGACAGCGTCTTCGCCGAGGACATCGGCAAGTTCCCCGACCTCAACATCGCCGAATCGCTGAATCGCATCCCCGGCGTGCAGCTCACGCGCGAAGTGACGGGTGAAGGCCTCAACATCGCGATTCGCGGCCTCAACACGAACTTCACCAAGACCACGATCAACGGCGCCGCGGTGGGCGTGGCTTCCACCGGGCGGGTCGACAGCCAGGGCCAGAACCGCGAGCTGGATCTCGACCTGTTCCCCACCGAATTGTTCACGCGGCTCGACGTCAGCAAGTCCCCGGTCGCCAGCCAGCTCGAAGGCGGCGCCGCGGGCACGGTCAACATGCGCACTGCGCGACCCTTCGACAACCCGGGCACGCATTTCAACTACCAGCTGCAAGGCAGCTACAGCGACGCGAGCGAAACCACCAGTCCGCGCGCCTCGCTGATGGGCAGCTGGACGGGCGAGAAAGTCGGCGTACTGGTCGCCTTCGCGGGGGTTGACACCGATTCGACCACGACGGGCTTCGAGACGATCGGGTACACGAACCCCAACCTCAGTTACTTCCAGTGCGGTATCGCCCCGCCGGTGACCACTCCAGCCACCAGCCCTAACGCGGGCGCCGGCAGCAATGGCGGCTGCAACGTCGGTGGCGGCAACGGCTGGGTGATTCCGGGGGCGGTTCCCGTGAACGCTGGCGCGGGGCTGGTCGCGGGCACGCCGATCAACGGCGCCTTTCTACAGCAGATCAACCCAGGGCTGACGCTCGCACAGATCGACCGGGCGCTGATCCCGCGACTCGGGCGGCCCGCCTACCTCGATGGCAGCCGTGATCGTTATTCCGGCCTCGTTTCGCTCGAATACCGACCCACCGACGATCTGCAGCTCTACTTCGACACTCTGTATTCGAAAGCGCATCGCGAATTCAACCGGCTCGATCTGGCGCTGATCGGTCGCAACGGCTCGCTGATCCCCACGGCGATGCAGGTCGACGAGAACAATGTGGTGACCAGCGCCACGATCGCCAATGCGCAGTGGTTCCTCGAAGCCCGGCCGTACGACGAGCA
This sequence comes from Steroidobacteraceae bacterium, assembly GCA_035525785.1. GTDB lineage: Bacteria > Pseudomonadota > Gammaproteobacteria > Steroidobacterales > Steroidobacteraceae > CADEED01. The sequence goes on from DATLDQ010000127.1 coordinate 67,090, forward strand.
GGTGGATTTCTGGGGTTTCAATCCGGGCGCGCGCTGGCAGATCAACGACTCCGTGCGCATGGATCTCGCGGTGAACAAGAGCCGCAGCTGGTTCTTCCGCGAGGCGCCGACCATTTTGGTCAATACACCGCTCAACCAGGGAATCACCGCCGAATTCGACAACACCGGTGGCGATTTCGTGAACATCACGCCGAGCGCCGACGTGAACGACCCGAATCTCGGCTGGGTGTGGTCAGGAGGCGGTCGCGTGAATATCCAGAACGAGAAGCGCCTGGTGACGAACGAAGGCGCGCACCTCGACTTCACGTTCGGCGACGACGAACAGAACATCAGGGCAGGCGTGGCGTACGACGAGATGCACCGCGGCATTTCGGGCCGCGATAACAGCCGTGCCTGGCAACAGGAAGTTTGCGGCGGCGGCGGCGCTTTCATCCCGGCACCCGCCACGGCGCCAGGATGCAACGGCCAGGCGGGTTCGGCGGTGACCCAGGCGAATCTCGCGCAGTACCTGATCCCGGGGCCCGCCGGGTTCATCAACGTGGACTACGACGCCTTCTTTGCGGCGACCAACTACCACGAGTTTTCCCGCAGCGCTCCTGTTGGTACGGGCGCGGCGACCGGTGCCGCCAATGGCATCATCGAAGAGGAAACCCTGGGCTACTACGCCGAGCTCAATGCCAAGACCGAAATTCTCGGCAAGGAAGTGAAGCTCAACCTCGGCGGCCGTTTCGTGGATACGGATCAGTTCGTCGCGGGCCCCGTGACCTTGAACAACGGCACCACAATCTCGATCGTGCAAGCCAGCAACGACACCAACTACACGCAGTTCCTGCCGTCGTTGAGTGCCGCCTTGACGCTCAGGGATGACGTCATCCTGCGCTTCGCGAGCTCGCGGACCATCACGCGCGCCAGTCCGCGCGACATGCTGCCCAATGCGCAGTTCAGCGATCCGTCTGCGCAGGCGCTGACCGTCGGCAACCCTTCGCTTGCACCGTATCTCTCCACCAACTTCGACTTGGGCGGCGAGTGGTACACGGGCGACGAGGGCTATGTCGGACTCACGCTGTTCGAGAAGCAGATCACCGGGTTCACCGTGGGTGAGCTGACCGTCGTGCCATTCAGCAGTCTGGCGCCTCTGGGCATCACCTTCGACACGCTGAGTCCCACGCAGCAGACCGCGATCACCTCGAGGGGTGGTCCGAATCTCGCGACCGTCAACCAGACGCGGCAGGTCAATGCCGCAGGCCAGCTCAACATCCGGGGCTACGAGGTGACGTGGGTGCAGCCGCTCAACTTCATCACCGATGGCTTCGGGTTCCAGGCCAACTACACCAACGTCAAGCAGAGCACCGAAGGCGGCAACGGACAACCCGCGGTAGCCGTCGGTATCTCACCGGTCACGTACAACGCCACGCTGTATTACGACCATGGCCCGGCGTCCGTGCGGCTGTCATTCGTGCACAACGACGAGCAGATCGCTTCGGGCACCAACCAGGAAGGAATCACCGGGGCGCGCTTCTGGACGGATGCGACCAACCAGCTGGATCTCTCTGCGAGCTACAAGTTCGCCAGCTTGCCGTCGGAACCGCAGATCACGCTGAACGTGATCAACATCACGGGCGAGACGATTCGCCAGACGTGGGGTAACGATAGCGAGGCATTCGGCAATGCGGCGCGCGCCTTCTACGACCCGGGTTATGCCGTGTTGTTGGGCATCCGCGGAACGTTCTGAGATCCGCGTTCGCGAGGCGCCATCGTTATCGGGCGCCTTCGATCATGTAGCGTCGCCAGCACCTTGCTGGCGACGCTCATGATCGGCTTCAGTTCACCGGCGAGCCCGGCAGGTCGAACACGATCACCTCGGCCTCTTCTCCTTGCGCGATCTGCAATCCAGCGATGCCCTCGAGCTTGAGCGCGTCTCCGGCGTTCAGCCGTTCGCCGTTCGCCACCACGACACCGCGCGCCACGTGCACGTACACACGGCGGCCGGGCTCCACCGCGAGCGACGCACTTTCTTCGCCGCCGAACAACCCCGCGTATACGCGGGCGTCCTGGTGGATGAGCACCGAACCGTCCACACGATCGGGCGAGGCGATGAGACGCAGACGCCCGCGCTTTTCTTCCGCCGAGAATCTCTTTTCCTCGTAGCTGGGCTCGATGCCGCGCACGTTCGGCTGGATCCAGATCTGCAGGAAGTGCACTCCGTCGGTCTTTGACGGGTTGTACTCGCTGTGCATCACGCCGTTGCCCGCGCTCATGCGCTGCACGTCGCCGGGACGAATGATCGACTCGCTGCCGGTCGAATCCTTGTGCGCGAGCGCGCCTTCGAGCACGTAGCTGATGATCTCCATGTCGCGGTGGCCATGCGCGCCGAAGCCCTGGCCCGGAGCCACGCGGTCCTCATTGATCACGCGCAGGGCGCCGAATTCCACGTGCTTCGGGTCGAAGTAGTCCGCGAACGAGAACGTGTGGAAGGACTTGAGCCAGCCGTGATCGGCATAACCGCGCTCATTGCCGCGTCGAATCTCTTGCATGGTCGTCTCCCGATCACTTTGGAACATGCAGGGACGATAAGCTCAACTATCCAGATAAAAAAGCGCAAGATTCGGATGCCATCAATCAAGGATTCGAATCAATGGGCATGCCGAGATCGACGGCGGAGCAATGGGCGGTGCTGTCGGCCGTGGTAGAGCTCGGCAGCTACGCCAAAGCCGCGGAAGCCCTGCACCGCAGCCAGCCGGCGGTGAGTTACGCCATCGCCAACCTGCAGGAGTCGCTGGGCGTGAAGCTCGTCGAAATCCAGGGCCGGCGTGCCGTACTCACGGTGCACGGCGAGACTTTGTTGAAGAGGGCGCGCTCGGTGCTCCGCGAGCTCGAGACCGTGGAGCGGCTGGCGCAGGTTCTGAAGCAGGGCTGGGAGCCGCGCCTTCGGCTCGTCGTGGATGCGGCATTTCCACGCGCGCGATTGCTCGAGATCATCTCGGAAGCACAAAGCCGTTGCGCCGACACGCAGCTCCAGCTCGAAGACGCCGTGCTTTCGGGCGCGGAGGAAGCAATCATCGAGGCCACCGCGGACGTGGTGGTAACCACGCTGGTACCACCAGGTGTGCTCGGCACCTGGCTCATGGACGTCGCATTCATCGCCGTGGCCCATCCGGCGCACAAGCTGTTCGCTCTCGATCGCGAACTCACCGCGGATGACCTCGAACATCACACGCAGGCCGTGGTGCGCGATTCGGGCCGCCTGCGCCCGCGCGATTCGGGTTGGTTGGGGAGCAACACGCGCTGCACGGTCACGAGCGTGGAGTCGTCACTCGCACTGGTGCGCGCTGGCCTCGCGTTCGCGTGGCTTCCCGAGCACGTGGTGGCGGCTTCACTCGGCGCAAGCGAGCTGCGCGCGCTGCCGCTGGCGGCCGGTGCGGTAAGGAAGGTGCCGTTGTACCTGGTGCTCGTAAAACCGGCGCTGGCAGGGCCGGCGGCGCAGGTGGTGATGGAGAGCTTCCAGCGCCATCTTGCGATCACTCACGCCTGAATACGTATGTTCTTCGTTGAGGCGGCGCCGCTCGACACCTAACATTCCCTTACGTGACTCCAAAGCCGCACCTCAGCCCCTGGCAGATCTTCTGTGTTTGCGTGGGCGCGTTCGGCATCCAGTTCGGCTTCGCGCTGCCGCAGGCCAACGCCACGCGTATCTTCGAGAATCTGGGTGCGAGCCTCGAGAGCGTGCCACTGCTGTGGCTGGCCGGGCCCATCACCGGGCTCATCGTTCAACCGCTGGTGGGTTACTACTCGGACCGCACCTGGACGCGATTCGGCCGGCGCCGGCCTTACTACCTCGCGGGCGCGCTGCTCGCTGCCTGCGCGCTCGTGGCCATGCCGAACGCTACGACGCTGTGGTCGGCCATGTGCGCCTACTGGCTGCTCGATGCGTCCATCAACTTCACGATGGGTCCGTACCGCGCCTTCGTCGCAGATCAGATGCCGGCGGACCAGCACGCGACGGGTTTCGTCATGTACATGTTCTTCGCGAGCGTCGGCGCCGTCGTCGGCAGCCTGCTGCCGTGGGCGATGACGCACCTGGGTATTTCCACGGTCGCGCCGGATGGCGGTATCAGCTTCGCAGTCAAGGTGGGCTTTGCCGTGGGCGCCATGTTCCTGCTGAGCGCCGTGGCGTGGGCGGCGCTCGCCAACCGCGAATACCCGCCGGAAGTGTTCGCGAAGTACGACGTCCCGCCAGCCGTGCGGCCACCGATGAAGTCGGCGCCGCGGATGCAGCGACATGCGCTGGCCTGGGTGGGCATTGGCGCGGCGGGCTGGCTGCTGACCTGGTGGAGCGACGCCAGGCCCGCCTTGTACGTGCTGGTGTTCGCATCGCTCGCGTATGGGTTGTTCCTGCTCGTCGCCAGCCGCATGAAGAGCGAGAACGCATTCACGAGCATCATCGATGACCTGGAATCCATGTCGGCATCGATGCGCTGGCTCGCGGTCGTACAGTTCTGCTCGTGGTTCTCCCTGTTCGCGATCTTCGTCTACACAACGCCGGCAGTGGCGAGGCTGCACTTCGGCTCGAGCCAGCCGGGCACGCCCGCGTATGAAGCGGGCGCCGATTGGGTGGGCGTGCTGTTCGCGGCATACAACGCGTTCGGCGCGGCGGCGGCGTTTTTCATCCCGCCCCTGGTCAAGCGGTTTGGCATGCGCCGCATGCACCAGATCAACCTGTGGATCGGTTCCGCGGGGTTGCTGAGCATGGTCGTGATCCGCGATCCCAACTGGCTGCTCGCGTCGATGGTCGGCGTCGGCATTGCGTGGGCATCCATCATCGCGCTGCCTTACGCGATGCTGGCCAACAACCTGCCCGCGCGGAAGATGGGCGTGAACATGGGCATCTTCAACATCTTCATCGTCATCCCGCAGCTGCTGGCCATCGGTGTGCTGCCGTGGCTGCTGGACCAGCTGGGCGGCGGCGATGCATCGTTCGTGTTCGTGCTCGCGGCCGCGGGCTGGCTGCTCGCGGGTCTGGCGGTGCTGCGCGTGCGGGACGCGGTACCGACGAGCCAGGCGACTGGTTAGGCGCCAGACCGTACGAGCTACAGCGCGCGGACTAGAGCGCGCGGAACCGCACGGCGATTCCGCCGCCCGGCGCCATGGAAATTTCCAGCGACTCCTTGGCGGTGACGACCCGCTTTTCGATCACCAGCGCCGTGGGGTTGGTGCGGTAGTCGGCATCCGGCGCGTCGCGGTAGATCTGCGCCTCGTAGCGCTTGCCTTTGTCGAGGAAGTCGAGCGGCACGCCAAGCTTGCGCGCGTTCTCGTCGGTGGTGGCGCCGAGAAACCAGTCGCGTGCACCGCGCTGCTTGCGCGCGACGACCACGTAGTCACCGATCTCGCCGGCCAACGTGCGCGAGGTCTCCCAGTCGGTGGGCACATCGAGGATGAACTGGAACGCGTCGCGACGCTTTTCGTAGTTCTCGGGCAGGTCGGCGGCCATGTGCACCGGGCTGTACAGCAGCACGTACTCGGCGAGCTGCGTCGCCAGCGTCGACTGCACGCGTTCGTTGATGTCGTCCTTGCCGAAGGTGATGTCGAAGATGCCCGGCGTGAAATCCATCGGCCCGGCCAGCATGCGCGTGAACGGCAGGATGGTCAGGTGTTCGGGCGGATTCGTGGGTCGGCCCCAGGCATTGAACTCCTGGCCGCGTGCGCCTTCGCGGCTCAGCATGTTGGGCCACGTGCGGCGCAGCCCGGTGTCCTTCACCGGTTCGTGCGCATCTATGGCGATGTGGTGTGCCGCGGCGACCTCGGCAACCTTCAGTTCGTGTCGCACACGGAACTGCCCGGCAAACCACTCGTGGCCGGTGCCCCCATCCGCGAGCGTACGCTCGAGCGTGCCGCTGGGTCGCACGTAACCTGTCTTCACGACGGTGACGCCGTTCGCCTGGTATTGGGCCATGGCGGCTTCGAGCTGGCGCTCGTAGTTTTCGACGGCGCCCGCGGTCTCGTTGTGGCCAATGAGGCGCACGCCGTGCTTCCTGCCGTAGGCGGCGAGCATGGGCAGGTCGAAATCCGGATACGACTCGGTGAAGCTGAAGTGCTTGCCGTTGGCGATCCAGTCGCCATCCCAGCCACGGTTCCAGCCCTCGACCAATACGCCGCCGAAGCCGTATTTCGCGGCGAAATCCATGTAGCGCCGTACGTTGGCGTTGTTGGCGCCGTGCTTGTCGCCGCTCGCCCAGGTGGAACGGTTGAGATGCATCTCCCACCAGATACCCACATATTTGCCAGGGCTTATCCACGAGACGTCGCGGAGCTTGCTGGGCTCGTTGAGGTTGAGCTCGATGCGCGAGTCCGCGAGTGCGGCGGGGGACTCGCCGATCAGCAGAGTGCGCCACGGCGTGGTGAAAGGGCCCCGCTTGCGCACCAGCACGCCATCCGACCACGGCATGAGATCGGCCTTGAGCGTGCGCTCGGCGGTGCGGCGCAGATTCATGCTGGCGTAGTCGACCAGCGCCGCTTCATGGATGGATAGATAGAGGCCGGGTGACTGCAGCGTCAGTGGCGTTTCCGCGAGGTTCACCGCGTACACCGGCGTGCGCGAGTAGAGATACTCGTCCCGATCGGCGTGCCGCGCGGGGAACCACCAGGCATCGAATTCGGGCGAGCCTTTTCCGTCGGGCAGGCGGAATTCGGTGAGCTCGTCCACGATCGCCACGTCACGATCCGCGGCAATGCCCTGGAACTCGTATCGGAAGCCGACGCCGTCGTCGAACATCCGCACGGTCAGGTCGTACGGTTCGGTGAGTACGGCGTCGTTGCCCGAGAGCGTCACCTTGAGTTCGTTGTGCCGATCCTGAATGACGCGCTGCTCGCCCCAGGGTTGCTCCCAACTCGTATCCACCGACGTACGGCGTGCATCGCCTATCCGCGTCGCGGGCGAGTTGCCCAAACCTTCGAGCACGAGACCGAGACGCGCATGCGAGATCACCATGCGTTCGCCGGCGGCGGTCCTGCGAAGAACGTCGTACACCGGACCGTTCGCCTCCGCTCGCACGCAAAAGCGGAGGACCTCGCCCGGGGAGCTCACGCAGGTATCGCCCGCCGCCGGAGAATCCGCGTGGCCGTGTGCGCTCGCCAACATGAACACGAGGCCGCACACCGCGGCCGAAGAACGCTTCGACATGCTCTGTTTCCTGGTCTGTACCGTTACTATTGCGTCTGGTTGCGCGGCGCCCGCTCGCCACGCGCGAGTAGCGAGGGCGTGCAGAGAAGCTGCACGTATTCCGCGTGCGAACGTTGCCATTCGATCTTCTGCCGGATGAAGGCGAGGATGCGCTTGAACTCGCCCTGCACCACTTCCGGCGCGCTGCGGTCGACGGCCGGATCCCACGAATCGGGCAGCACGCCGTGACCGAGCAGAAGCGACTGCCAGTCGGCGATCGAGAAGGTTTCGTCCTCGTAGTGCACCACCTCGCCGCGCGCGCGGAATACGCCGATCTTGCGCAGCAGGTCGGCACGCACCGGCGAGAGACGTCCCCGCGCCCAGAACGCGCCGCCGTAGCGGTTCAGCGCGTAGTGCGCCGTCTGGAAATCGCGGATGCGTTCGAAGGCGGATTGCACGTTCTGGTTGTACTCGGCGCGCTCCACCGCGAAGTCGGCCGACACGGGAAACAGGGGCAACAGGTGGACGAGCCCGAGCTGCACCGCCTGAAGATCCACGCCGTGGATGGCATCGAACACGCAGGCTGCCTCGCCGATGGCGACGCAGTTGCGCGTCCAGGCCACGCGGCGCGCGGGTTCCCGGGATCGCACACGTGCGCCTTGCAGCTCCATGCGCGAGAGGTGTCGCGCCTGTTCCAGCGCCACGTCGTCCGGTGTCTCGCTCGAGAATGCGTACTCCACGAGCGTGCAGGCCTGGTTGGGATACAACGCGAGCCAGCCCGACTCGCCCGCGCGCACATCCGCGTACACGGGCAATGACGGAATCTGCGGCGCGTATGCCGTGAGCAACCGGCTCGCGGGGAAGGACTCGCGCCAGCTCTCACGCGCGGCGCCGATGACGGTAGATAGGAGCGCCTCGTGGCCCGACGCATCGATGAAGAAGTCACCGTCGACCTGTCGGCCGCCATCGAGCAGCAGGCCAGCGATGTCGCCCGTGCGGGCATCGAGACGTACGTCGACTTGGCAGGCCTCGTGCGCCGTGACGCCGCGGCGGGTCGCCAGTTGCTTGAGCCATGCGCCGTACGGAATCGCGGGCAGGTGATATCCGTAATCAGTGAAACCGTGCTTCTCGATCTCGGGATCGGGAACCAGCATGCGGCCGTGGCGCGCGGCGGCTGCGGTCAGGCAGAAATCTTCGTAGGCCACCGGCATGCCGAAGCGGCGCGCACGGATCCACTGCGGCAGGAACTCGAGGTGGTCGATGCGCGCGCCCGTGGAGCCGTAGGCATGGAAGAATGGCGCCGCCTGCCCGGTGGCGTCCTGGAACTGCTTGCCGAGCGTGAACGCGCCTCGGGTCGCAGCGAGCAGCCGGCCTTCGTCGATACGCAGGCGAGCATGCAGGGCCTCGAGCGCGGGCAGCGCGGCATGGCCATCCGCGGCATCCACGCCGGCGGGTAGTTCGACCGCCGTCACACGCAGCCCGGACGGACCAAGCGCGGACTGCATGACGCAAGCCGCGAGCCACAGCGGTGCGTCCCGCCCGACGATGGCGAGGTGCTGGACCGCGCTCATGTCGTTGCCGCTCTTTTCATCGGCGCCTCGCCGTACCGCGCGATCACGTCGGCGTGCGACGGCATGTCATCGACGTGCGCCGCCACCTCGGCATGCAGCTCGCGCAACTTGGCCGAGAGCTCTTCGGTAGGGATGAAATCCGCGAGACGGTCATACGTGCGTGGCATCAGGCCCTGGCCGAACAGCACCGCGAGCCAGCTGTCGCGCGAAAAGAAACCGTCCTTGTAGTAAGGCACGTGGCCGCGAGCGGCGAACAGGTCCAGCTTGTGCCTGAGGCTCTCGGGTAGTGGATAGGTACGCACATGGTCCCACAGCGGTTCGCCGAAGCGGCGGTTGGCCACGTAGTGCAGGATCAGGAAGTCACGGATGCGTTCGTACAGCGAATCGGACGAACGGTTGAATTCATCGGCGAGCCGCTCGTCGGGTTGCGGCGCCTCGGGCGTGGGCAGCAGCCGTAGCATGTCCTGGATGCCCTTCTGTATGAGAAACAGGCTGGTCGACTCCAGGGGTTCGAGGAAGCCGCTCGCGAGCCCGATGCCGACGCAGTTCTTCTTCCACGCCTGCAAACGGCGCCCGGCACGGAATTTCAGCAGTTTGGGTTCCATCAACGCCGGCGCATCGAGCTGAGCCAGCAACGTGGCGCGGGCCTCGTCCTCGCTGACGAAGCGCGTCGAGAATACGTGCCCGTTGCCCGTACGGTGCTGCAGCGGGATGCGCCAGATCCATCCGCCCTTGCGCGCGATGGAACGCGTGTACGGCGTGAAATCGACGCTGCGCTCGCAGGGCACCGCCCAGGCGCGGTCGCAGGGCAGCCACTGCGTCCAGTCTTCCCAGGTGCTGCCTAGCTTCTCGCCGAGCAACAGTGAGCGAAAGCCGCTGCAGTCCACGAAAAAATCGCCGGCTATCTTCTGGCCGGACTTGAGCGTGAGCTTGCTGACGTTGCCGGAGTTGGCGTCGAGCCCCACCTCGACGACCTGGCCTTCGATGCGTTTGACGCCCCTGGCAGTCGCCCAGCGGCGCAGGAAGGCTGCATAGAGACCCGCGTCGAAATGATAGGCGTACCCGTAGAACGTCGAGCGTGGTTTCTTGAAATCCGGGAAGTCGAAGGCGTTGCGGCGGCAGGCGCGCACTGCCACAGAATATTCCTCGAGCGGCGCGGGCTGCAGGCCGAGCTGACGCGCGCGCATCCAGTGATGCTGGAACTCGACGCCGCCCCAGAGCTGGCCGAAGGAGCCGAAAGGATGCACGTAGTGTTCGCCGGGCCAATCCCAGTCGCGGAATTCGATCCCCAGCTTGAACGTGCCGTGCGTCTCGCGCAGGAACTGCGCTTCGTCCATCTTCAGGAGCTCGTTGAAGTCGCGCAGCGCCGGCAGCGTCGCCTCGCCCACGCCCACCGTGCCGATCTCCTCGGACTCGATGAGCGTCAGCGAGTAGCGCTGCGGATGCAGTACCTGCGCGCAGGCGGCCGCGCACATCCAGCCGGCCGAGCCGCCGCCGACGATGACGATGTGCAGGGGCGTTGCAGGCATTCGAACTCTCATCGCAGGTGCCGGCACCAAGAGGAGGGGGATGGCCCCGGCACCTGCGATGTCCTCAGTACTTGAACCGCACGCCTAGCTGCACGCGACGGTCGTTGCGTACCCAGCCCGAGTCGAGCTTCACCGGCCTGGCTCCCGGCGTCAGCGTCGAATCACCGAACACTTGTTGCTGCGTGATGGCAGTGGTGTCGAGCAGATTCGACACGTCCAGCGAGAGCTCCACGTTGTCGGTCGCCGAGTAGCGCGCGGAGAGGTCGAGATAGCCCGCGTCCTTCTGCCATACCGGCAGGCCGACGCAGCAGTCGAGGTTCGCGGTCACGAACTCCGAGCGCCAGCTGTAGGCGAGGCGCGCGCCTATCTTCTGGTACTCGTAGAGGCCCACGACGTTGTACGAGTGGTCGGAGATGCCCGCGAGGCGGTGCGAGTCGATCACGTTGCTGGCGAAGGACAGCGGATTGCCATTGCTGCCGGTGCCACCGGTCGATTGGTTGTTGCCGCCGCCGAACGCGGTGGTGCTGCCGGGTAGATAGCCGGCCTGCACCGCCAGGTTGGAGTTGTTGATGTCCTCCTGCTTGGTGCGCGTGTAGTTGAGCTGCACGCCCAGCCCCGACCATGCGCCCGGCAGGGCGTCGAAGAACGTCTGGTAAGCGACTTCGAAACCCTTGAGGGTGCCGCCGTTGCCCGGGTCGTTGGATGGACCGCGGATCACGACCACCTGCTCGGCGCCGTTGTTCTCCAGCAGACGGTCGGCGCGGCCGTACGCGATGGCGTTCTCGAGCCGCTTGTAGAACAGTCCGAACGTGAGGGAGCTGCTCTTGCTGAGGTACGCCTCGTACGACAGGTCGAAGTTGTCGGCCTCGATGGGCTTGAGGCCCGCGTAGCCGGCCTCCGCCGAGAACACGAAGTTGTAGCCCGTCACCTGGCCCTGCGCATTCCTGACGAGATAGGGCGAGCTGTTGCTGGTGTCGATTGGCGGCGCGTTGATCGCCACCGAGTTGCGCAGCAGGCCGAAGTCCGGACGCGACATCCCCTTGGAGTAGCCGAAGCGCATGAACTGCCTGTCGGTGAACCCCAATCGCACGTTGAAGCTCGGCAGCACGTTGGTATAGCTCTTGTCGAGCGTGTTCGCCGTGCTGGCGCCGTTACTGAACGCGAGCAGCGCGGGTGTGAGCCAGCACTGGATGTCCGTCGCCTGATTCGGTGCGTTGTTGCTCGGGTCGCAGGTACCCTGGCCGGACGCGACCGCCGTGTTGTACCAGTTGGCGATAGGGAAGCCGACCTGGCCATGGCTGGACACGTCAGTCTGCACCAAGCGCACGCCGATATTGCCCACCACGTTGACGCTGCCGATGTTTGCGTCATCGCCACCGAAGCGGAGCATCAGGTATGCGGCTTTGCTCTTCTCCTTGACGTCCAGGATCTCGGACGGCACGAAGCAACCTTCACCGGGCACGTTCGCCGTGCGATCGCACAGCGGATTCCAGCCCTGCGGTGCATTCACGTTGCGGTCGGCGAGGCCTTCGGTGTGCAGATCGTAGTCCCGCAACGTGGCGCGATTCAGGAACACCAGCGGGCTGCCGCCAATCGAGCTGCCATCGTAGTGGCCCGAGAGATCCACCGATTCCCAGATGCCGCCCGGGTAGCCATTGAACGTGCTCGTGCCGCAGGCGCCATAGGGCGCTGCCGTGGTGTTGTCGATGTTGAAGCCAGGGCCATTGCAACCCCAAGCGGGCGCGATCGGCGCCCAGTTGTAGCTCGAGTAGCGAACCTTCTGCTCGCGGTCGGCGAATCGCACGCCTGCCTTGAGCGAAGACAGCCAGCCGCCACTGCCGAGGTCGTATTCCACGTCGGCGCGCGCCGCGACTTCGTCGGCGTCGTTGTTTTCCCAATGGTCCTGGATGAACTGCATCCAGTAGTTGTGCGGGTTCGCGAGGAAGCCTTCCGCGTAGTTGACGTTGGGACCCGGCGACAGCGCGATTTTCGGCGTGCCGTCCTTGTTGGTCGAGTAGTCCACCGCCGCGAGGCTGTTGGCCGCGACCAGGATGTCGTAGTTGTTGGTACGCGCCTTGATGTACTGCAGATCGAAATTCGTATGCAGGTCCTCGGTCACATCCCACTTCACGTTGAACGAGAAGTCGCGCGTCTGTTCGTCGTGATCGAAGATGCGGGCTTCATCGCTGACGTTGCTGCCGGTGGTGCAGAGGCCGCCGCAGGCGTCCTGGCCGTTCACGAACGGCAGGCCGGGTACGGCCGAGCCATGATTGATGTTGGATGCACTGGTCGCATCACCGAAGCCCGGGTCGCTCGCCAGCTGACCGATGTGGCCGGATTGCAGCATGCCGCGGTCGTCGAAGCCGAAGCTGCCGTCGATCGGCCGCATTCCGGGCGAGCCCTGCGGCGCCCACACCGGCGTGCCGAAGCCGGAACCGGTGGGCCAGCTGATGTTCGCGCTGCGCTCTATCCATGGATTCTCATAGCGAGAATGGATGGCGTTGAGCGTCAGCACCAGGTCCTTGGCGTCGTTCTCGTATTGAAGAGTGAGCGCGGCGCCGGTGCGGGTGCGGTCATAGTCGACTTGCGAGAAGTTCACCTGGCCCGGCGCGTAGCGCCAGCCGCTGCCGCCAAACGGGCTGTTGTTGCAGACGATGTCGCCGTTGCCATCCACGTTCGCGGCCGGGAACGCTCCGCCCGCCTGCGGATAGTCGGAGCACAGCGTGGCGATGCGCGTCATGTTGACGGCTTCGGTGCGCGTCACGATGTTCGAGTAGGCGAGGTTCGCGAGCAGACCGAATCGTCCGCCTGCCGTGTCCCAGGTGTTGCTGTACACGCCCGAGGCTTCGTAAGTCGGCTCCTCGGAACGGCTGCCGTAGTTCACACGGCCCGTGAGCGCGATGGCCTGGCCATCGGAATCGAGCGGCATGCGTGTGCGCAGGTTGACCACGCCGGCGATGCCGCCTTCGACCATCTCGGCGGTCTGGTTCTTGTACGTATCGACGCCCGCCATGAGCTCGGGCGAGATGTCGTTGAAATTGAGACCGCGGTAGCCATCGGCGGAGAAGCTGTCGCGACCGTTGAACTGCGTGCGCACGAACGTGAGGCCGCGCACCAGCACCGTGGCCGGCTCGGCCGAAAAGTGGTTGCTGTCGTCGCTCGACTGCAGTCGCGACACCGTGATGCCCGGCACGCGTTGCAACGCTTCGGCGACGGACTTGTCGGGGAAGGCGCCGATGTCCGTGGCGGTGATCGAATCCATGAACGTGTCGGAGTTGAGCTTCAAGCCCTGTGCCGACTCGAGTGACGCGCGCAGGCCGGTGACCACGACCTCCTGCACGTCTTCGGCCTGCTGCCCCTGGTCCTGCGCGAAGGCGGGATTGATGAACACGCTGCCGCCGACGATGGTGAACAGCGCGCGCGAGCCGAGCCGCGAGATCGAATCGAGGTGTGGAATCGCGGACGCGCTCCGGATGTCGCCGAGCCCGCGGGTCGGCAGTTTGTTGCGGATTTTCATGAGCCCCCTTGTACGTTTTGCGTAGATTTGCGCTGGCGTATGCCGCGTATTCGCCTAAACAATGCGAATACAGTACCCACGTTGCAGAAAGTTGCGCAATAGCTGGGCGCGGTTTTGCGTAAATTTGCGTGAGGCGTTATGGTGTGCCACGGCGTCCGGAAGGACTGCGAGCGCTAACAAAACTCGAAATTGCGGGAGCCCGACCGGCGATGACCCCGAAGAAGAAGGACGAAACCAGCGGCACGATCACGCTCGAGCGGCTGGCGAAGCTCGCGAAGGTGTCGATCTCGACCGTGTCGCGCGCGCTCAACGATCACCCTTCGATCAGTGGCGCGACGAAGAAGCAGTTGTGGGCGCTCGCGCGCAAGCATGGCTACGAATTCCGCCGGCACATGCCCGTGAGCCCGATCGGCGCCGAAGGCGCGATCATCGTCGTCACGCCGCGCGTGCGTGGGCGGCCGCTGCCGCTATCGCATCCGTTCTTCCTGGAGCTGCTGGCCAGCATCGGCGAGGCGGCGCGCGATCGCGGCTGTGATTTCACGGTGAGCCACCTGACGCCGGCCAACTACGAGGACCTGGTGCACGCCACGACCACGGGTCGCGCGAACGGCGTGATTTTTCTCGGCCAGGGTGTCCTGCACGAAGAACTCAATCGGCTCGCGGAAACCGACAGCCGCTTCGTCGTGTGGGGCGCTCAGATTCCCGGCCAGAAATACTGCACCGTGGGTACCGACAATCTGCTGGGCGGCAAGCGCGCGACGCAGCACCTCATCAAGCTCGGCCGGCGCCGCATCGTGTTCCTCGGTGGCAGCGACCCTGAGGCTTCACAGCGATACCGCGGTTTCGCCGAAGCGCTGCAGGAAGCCGACATCACGCTCGATGACGAGCTCGTCGGCCGCGTGGAATTCGAAGCCGAGTCGGCCGAGGCGGCGATCGACGGGCTGTTGCGCCGCAAGGTTCCCTTCGACGGCGTCGTCGCGGCAAGCGACCTCATCGCGCTGGGCGCGATCCGCGCGCTGCATCGTGGGCAGCTCGACGTGCCGCGCGACGTTTCGGTGGTGGGCTACGACAACAACCTGCTGAGCCGGCTGAGCACGCCCACGTTGAGCACCGTGCAGCAGGACATCCCCAAGGCCGGCCGGGTGCTCGTGTCCAAGCTGCTGGAATGGAGCGGGGATGCGCGGCCGGAGATGCTGTCGACCGAGCTGATCATTCGTGAATCTTGCGGTGCCTGACGGCACCTCGGGCGTGAATCTTGCGGTGCCTCACGTGGCCTCGGGCGTGCCTCGCGGCGCCTGATGGCAGCGGGCCCGCGTGCTGCATCACCCAATCGCTCGCTCCGCAGGCGGCATCCAGCGGCGCTCAATCGAGTCCGGGAAAAATCTTCCGGCGTCCGGGATCTTGTTAGCGCTGTCATCCCCGTTCGCTGATTGACTCCGGGCTTCGCCGCGGCGATAACTGGCCGGCCGCAGGAAGCGGTGCCACCCGACAAGGAGGTTCGCCGCAAACGGAACGCGGAAAGTCCGTTCGCCGGCACCATCACACCAACTAGTTAGTCGTTCAATACTGACGCGGGCCATGGTGGCACGCGTCGACGAAGGGGAGTATTCATGAACTTCAGTCTCAGGAAGGCTGCGGCGGCATTCGTGTGCTTCGCGGGCCTGTATTCAGCTTCGGCGGGCGCCCAAACCTGCCTCACCAACAATGCCACCGGCACGCACGACGGCTACTACTACTCGTTCTGGAAGGACAGTGGCAACGTGACCTTCTGCCTGCAGCCCGGCGGTCGTTACACCTCGCAGTGGAGCAACATCAACAACTGGGTCGGCGGCAAGGGCTGGAACCCCGGAGGCCGGCGCTCGGTGAGCTACTCCGGCACGTTCAGTCCCAACGGCAATGCGTACCTGGCGTTGTACGGCTGGACCACGAATCCGGTGGTCGAGTACTACGTCGTCGACAGCTGGGGAACTTACCGCCCGCCGGGTGGACAGGGCTTCATGGGCACGGTGACGAGCGATGGTGGCACGTATGACGTCTATCGCACGCAACGCGTGAACGCACCCTGCATCACCGGCAACAACTGCACGTTCTACCAGTACTGGAGCGTGCGGCAGCAGAAGCGTGTCGGCGGCACCATCACCACGGGCAATCACTTCGACGCCTGGGCAGCGTATGGCATGAATCTCGGCACGCACAACTACATGGTGATGGCGACCGAGGGGTACCAGAGCAGCGGCAGCTCCGACATCACGCTCGGTGGCGGCGGCAGCTCGTCGTCGAGCGGCGGCGGCAGCAGCAGTGGCGGCGGTGGCGGCACGAAGAGCTTCACGGTGCGCGCACGTGGCACGGCGGGCGGCGAGTCCATCACGCTGCGTGTGAACAATCAGAACGTGCAGACCTGGACGCTGGGCACGAGCATGCAGAACTACACCGCATCGACGTCGCTGAGCGGCGGCATCACGGTGGCCTACACCAACGACAGTGGGAACCGTGACGTGCAGGTGGATTACATCATCGTGAATGGCCAGACGCGGCAATCGGAGGCGCAGAGCTACAACACGGGGCTCTATGCCAATGGCAGCTGCGGCGGCGGATCCAACAGCGAATGGATGCACTGCAACGGCGCCATCGGGTACGGCAACACTCCCTAGCGCGGGCTGAACTGTTCACAGTTCGGAAAGGGCGGGCTTCGGCCCGCCCTTTCTCCGCACCGCGCCCCGTGCCACAGTCGGCCGCATGCGCTCACGTTACGGCGCATTGGCCGCCTATTCGATTCTCCTGTTCTGCTCAGCAGCTGGCGCACTCGTGCTCTCGCTGCCGGGCGGGGTCGTATTCCCGCCCTGGTGGGTGGCCCTGCTGGGTATAGGCGCGAATCTCTTCGTCTGGCGATTCGGCCTGCGCGCGCCGCGACTCGGACTGATATCGATGGAGCGGTTGCCCCAGATCGGCATGCTGCTCGTGTTCGCACCCGCCGTGGCGGCCACCATCTGCGGCGTCGCCTCACTGATCTGGCCGCTTATAAGCAAGCGGTACAGCCAGGGTTCGCTCAAGGTGGCAGCGCTGCGCGCTTTGCACAACGCGGCAATGACCGCGCTCATGCTGCTGGCCGCGGGCGAGGCCTATCTATTCTGCGGCGGCCGGCACCCGATCGACGGGCTGCTGTGGACCGACGCGCTGCCGCTGGCGGTCATGGCGCTCGCCGCGCAGCTGGTCAACATCGGGCTCATGATGCTGT
The DNA here is from genome assembly GCA_035525785.1 of Steroidobacteraceae bacterium. Classification (GTDB taxonomy): domain Bacteria; phylum Pseudomonadota; class Gammaproteobacteria; order Steroidobacterales; family Steroidobacteraceae; genus CADEED01. The sequence goes on from DATLDQ010000127.1 coordinate 84,098, forward strand.
TCTTCCGATTCGATGGCCGCGACGTGCGCAGCATCGTCACCCCGGGCTATGCCCTCTCGGATCTCATCTTCGTGCCCGCCGGCATCCTCGCGGCCGTGCTGTACAACACCGGCAGCGTCGCGTTGTTCGTGCTTTTCACGGGCCTCATGCTGTTGTTCGTCTTGAGCTTCAACAGCATCGGCACGCAGCGCGAAGCGGAGGCCGGCCGCGGTCCGTTGACCCGCTTGTTCGAAGCGGGTCGCGCGCTGCAGGGGGCGAGACGCATCGACGATCTTGCGGCACGCGCGCTGGCCGAGACGCGCGCGCTGTTCCGATTCGACGAGATGCACCTGTTGCTGGTGGACCGTGAGCGCCGCCTGCTCGACGTCCGCGTTCATGAGCGTCAGGGCGTGCGGCTGCCACACCGTGAGAAGCCCATCGACGCGGGGTTGTTCGGCTGGCTGGTGGCGCGGGCCGAGCCGTTGCTGATCAAGGACTGGCGCGGCGCGCCGCCCGAGTTGCCGCGGCACGCGAAGCCGACGGAGAACGAGATGGGCTCGATGCTCGCGGTGCCGTTGATCCACGATGGCATCGTGCTGGGCTTGCTGAGCGTGCAACACGCGCAACCCGGCACGTACGCCGCAGCCGACCTGCACCTGTTGCGGCAACTGGGGCAGCAGGTGGCCGTGGCGCTCTCCGACGCGCGCGCTTTCGAGGATCTCGAGAATTATCGCCGACACCTGGAGAAGCGCGTCGCCGAGCGCACCGAAGATCTCGAGAAGGCCAACGCCGAGAAGGAACGCCTCATCACGATGCTGCGCGAGCGCAGTCTCAAGCTCGAGCGCGAAACACAGGAGGATGCATTGACGGGCGTCGCCAATCGCCGCTTTTTCATGCAGCGGCTCGCGGCGGAGATCGATGTCGCGCTCGCGGTGGGTCGGCCCCTCAGCATCGCCATCGCCGATCTCGACCACTTCAAGGTGGTGAACGACGAGCTCGGCCACCCGGTGGGCGACCAGGCGCTGCGTCAGTTCGCGACGGTGATGCGCCGGAACTGTCGCGTGAGTGACCTGGTGGCGCGCATCGGCGGCGAGGAGTTCGCGCTGATCCTCCCGGCCATGACACGCGACGATGCCATCGCGTTTTGCGACGCGGTGCGCGCCGAGGTGGCCGCGAACGCCTGGCGCACCATCCACCCGGAGCTCGGCATAACCGTGAGCATCGGCGTGGCGCAATGGGATGGCGCCGCGGACCTCGGCGAGCTGGTGCATGCGGCCGATGCGCAGCTGTATCGCGCCAAACGCGCCGGCCGCAACCAGGTGGCGTGAGTAGCTAGGGCGCGCGGACGGTTGCGCGGCCGGGCCCTGCGGATCTCACCCGCCCAGCAACACTTCGGCTACGTCCTCGGGGAAAGCCGCGTTCCGGCCATCGATGTGGACGGTGCGGTTCGGCGAGCCCCGGTCCGTCACCGCCAGCGATGTGGCCACCGGCAAGCCGTGCCGGAGCAGCGCCGCCGCGCATGCGGCCCAGTCGCCGTCATTGCGCGGCTGGTTGAGGGACGCCCACGAGAGCGTGCCCAACACGTCGCTGTTGTAGCCGTGCTGTTCGCGGAAGCTTGCGCCGCGCTCCAGCAGGAACTCGGCGAGCTCGGGACGCCCCCGGAACACCGCCCAGTTGAGCGCCGATCCATCGATGTCGCCGCCGCGTTCGGCGATCGGCCAGCCGAGCTCTACCATGAGGCGTACGGCATCATCGCGGCCCGCCATGGCGAGGTTCGGCAGTTGTTTGAGCTGCGCCGGCGTGAGCTTCCCGAAGATGCCGGGCTCGAAGAGCCGCCGCGCCTCCTGCGCATCGGCCTGCGCGCAGGCCGACACGAATTGCTCCTCGCGGGTGAGCTCGCCTGCGGAGCCGCCATTCTTCAGCATCCGCATGACCTCGGGCAGACCGAAGTTTGCGGCATTGTGAAAGGCATCCTGGTGGCTCGCGCTCAGCGACTTCGGATCCGCACCGGCGTCGAGGATCGCTCGCACGTGCGCCGCGGAGCGGCCGCGGTAGATAGCCCAGTGCAGGATGTGCCCGAGATCCGGGTCCCCGTGCTTCGTGTACGACAGCAGCAGCTCGAGGCCTGCGAGGTTGTCGATGTCGAGGATGCGCGCCAGGGCATTCGAGCCTTCGACGCGCGTGCCCGCCTCGAGCAGCGCCCGCGTGCAGGGCAGCGATGGATCGGGATCGTCGCAGGAGTGGTACAGCGACTCGCCGTCGTTGCCGTCCGCTCCGGCCGCCAGCAGCAGACGCGTTGCTTCGACGTCGTGGTTCTTGCCGGCCACGCCGTACAGCGCGCTCAGGCGGTCGGCGCCGGGCTGCTCCAGTGAGTGCGGTGGCCAGCGGTTGAACAAGTGCTGGTTCGGGTCGGCACCGCGCTCGATCAGCAGGCGCAGGCATCCAAGGAGGCGGTCGCGAAACGCGGGCAGTTTGACGAGGCACGAATGCGACACCGCCACGAGCGGCGGAATCCGGAGCTCCCCGCCCGGAGCGTTCGCCCAGGATGGGTCCGCGTCGAGGGCGCGCCTGACGCTCGCGACATCGCCGACGGCGCAGGCAAGGTACGGGTCATCACCGGTCAACGCCGGATTTTCTGCAAGCACCCGCTCCGCGAGATCGGGACGCTGTCGCCGGGTTCCGCCCGTGACGTCGCCTCCATAAACCAGGCTCAGCCAATGTCGTCGCAGCGTGGACAAGTCCTGGGCGCGCGAGCGCCGGATCTCTACTTCGTCCTTCAGTGAGTTCCACGTGGCGCAGCCGTGTTCGCGGGCGATGCACGACTGCATGTCGTGCAGCCGCAGCGTCATGGCGGCGAGCGCCGGGTTGCTCTTGCCGCGAGCGGCTGGCAGCGCGGCACGCAGCCTGTCGAACGCGCCCGGGTCGGCAGAGCGGTACAGGCGCAGCAGATCCTTGGCCTGCTTGCGCAGATGATCGAGATTCGACCGGTCGGTCAGTGAGTTCACGGAAACCTCCATGCATGGATGCCGGATGGTCCGCAGCGCCGGCTGCATAAAGGTTTGTTGTTCGGCAGAAGCACAAGTGGGTTCTACCCTGCCCGCGGACCCGGGTGCGGCTTGTTCCGCGGCGCCAATATAGCGCAGCAGCCCGCGCTACAGCGAGGCGATTGCTTCGTCGGCAGCGCGCACGCCGGTGTCGTGCGCGCCGTGCGCGGTGGAAAAATCTCCCCGGCTGGTTGCTTCCCCCGCGAAGAACAGCCTTTGCTCGAAGGGCCGTGCCAGCTCCGCGCGAGCCGAGGCCTTGCCGGGCAACGCGTAGCTGTACGCACCACCGATATGATCCATCGCCGCCCAGCTGGAGGCGGCCAGCGGCTTGAGCCAGCGCCGCGCGTCGGAGCCGAACAGACCAGCGAGTTGGTCGAGTGCGAAGGCGAAGCCCGCGGCAGGACCTTCGTCCACGACCACCTCGGCGCTTTCGCCGCCCAGGAAGCTTTCGATGACGGGAAGACCCAGCGGCCGTATGTAGTAGGCGCCGGATTTCGGATCGCGCGGATCGCCGACGACCTGGGTCTCCCGCTCGAAATATCCGCCATGGATCTGCAGAAAAAGCTTCTCGTTGTGTCCCACGGGCAGGTTCGAAGCCGCCTGCCGCCAGGGGTCGAGTGCCGCGGGTAGTTTGATGGCGTCGCCCGTGAGCACGTGCGTGGAGACCGTGAAGATGACCGCGCGCGCCTGGATGCTTCCGGCCCGCGTGCCGACGGTCACGCCTGCGGCATTCAATGCGATTGACTCGACGGGCGTTGCGAGCCGCACGCGCGTCGAATCGGGCAGCCCTGCTACGATCAGCGCGCCGTAGCCCATCGGGACGCGCCAGTTCGATTCGCTCGAAGCCTCGTCGTAGGCAATGTAGTCGGCGATGGACAGGCGTTCCAGCCGCGCGCCGCTGATGAACCCGACGATGGCGCGCAGCCACGAATTCCACGGAGCGTCCGGCTCGAGCGCGTCGGCAGCGCAATCGCTATCGGGCGGCTGATCGCTCATCCGGTGCATCCAGCGCCCGAACGTCTGCCGGGCGTCGGCCTGCTCCGCGGGCGAAAAGCCGAGATCGCGGAATTGCACGCCCCAAGCCGGCGCACTGCGATCGATGATGAGCCCGGCGCCGTTGGCGACGGCAACCCATGCGTTTCGATCCGCCGAATGCAGCCATCCGCAGCCCAGATCGAGCTGCATTCCATGGATACGTTCGGAGTGGGCGCGCCCGCCGAGGCGCGGAGTCGCCTCGAGCAGCAACGCCGAGCGCCCCGCTTGCGCGAGACGGCGTGCCGCGCCGATGCCCGCGGCACCGCCGCCTACGATGACGATGTCGACGTCAACTCTCAAGCGAGCTCATAGCCCGTGAGTTCCGCCAGCTTCGTCAGTAGCTCGTCCTGGAAACTCGTATCCAGTGATTGGGCGGCCGGCTGGCGCGGCGAACGATGGTGCCAATACTTGCCGGTCGCCTTTGCGGCCGCGTCATCGCTGGTAGCTAGCCAGGTCTGGGTGAGGTGCCCCTGTTCGAGATCGTCGGGCGCGCCGCGCCCGCCCATCTTCGTGGGCACCCAGCCAGGGTCGACCGCGTTGCTGAAGACCTTGGGCCAGCGGCGCGCGACCGCGAACGCCAGTGCGGTGACGTAGAGCTTGCTTTCGGAGTACGCGCGGTTGGTGTCCCAGCCGCGCGACTTCCAGTCGATGTCGTCGAGATCTCCCTCGCCGCTGCGGTGCATGCCACTGCTGAGATACACCAGCCGGTCGGGACGCTCGATGAGCCCGGTGAGCAGATACGGCGCGAGCACGTTCACCGCCAGCACCTTGGCGTGGCCTTCCGGAGTGGAGCCGCGGCCCGGTTCGCGATAGACGCCGGCGTTGTGGATCACGGCGTCCATGCGCCCTATCTTGTTGACCTGCTCCGCAAGGGCGCGCGTTTGCGCCCCGCTGGACAGGTCGCCGATGGTGACGCCCGCTGCGCGAGGTGTGAGCGCCGACAGGGCGGCGGCCCGCTCCTTCGAACGCGCATGAAGCACCACGTGGTGACCTTCGCCCATGAGCGTCTCGGCGGCGGCGCGCCCCAGGCCATCGGTTGACCCCGTGATGAACACTCGCATGCGGCGATCCTTTGCTCCCGCTGTGCGAGAGAAGCTCGAGGATATCGGGAGCGCCGCCGACAGAATCAGCTGCTGAATGGCGCGGCGGCGGGACGAGGAAGGTTTGGCCATTGGATTTCCCTTGTGTGCGCCAGCCTGTCTCGAGACAGATTCGGCGCGCCAGGAATTTCAGTCTGTCGGCCGCGGGCGCAAGTTCCCGTGATTGGCGCCTCACAACTCCTGGCCGGGTAGCTTGCTCGCCTGCTTCACCCACGAGGAGAACTGCCGCGCATCGGGTGAATCTTTTTCGCGAATGTCGAGGTAGCGGACCGATTTCTGTTTCGATGCCCCAGGAGGCATGGGGTCGAGCTCGGCGCCGCGGAAGAAGGCCACCTTCACGTATTTGGCGTAGCAGTGCAGGCTGAGGAACCAGTCCTCACGGCCGGCTGCCCCGTACAGGGGCGAGTTGTATTTCACCGCCTTGCGCAGTCCCGGCACCGCGCGCGTGACGGCGGCATCCACCCACCGCGCGATTTCCTGCCGCCAGTCGGGGACTGCGGCGATGTAGGTCTCGACCGGCTCGGCGCCGTATCCCTTGGCGATTTGCGGATTGCCGCCGGACAGCAGTCTCGGATTGACGGGGGCGCGGGGCTTGCTCGCGGGCTTCGTGCGCGTACGCGGGTTCTTCTTGCGGGGCATGGCGCTCGGTAGTTAGGTGGCGGCGGTGCAAGGCGGACACATGGGCGCAGTATCCCGCGCGGTCGTCGAATCTGCTACCTTCCGGCCCCATGGCACCCGGCGCCCAGCATCTCATCCCGATCCTCGTTCTCGCGCCGTTGATCGCCTGGCGCATGTACAGCCGCGTCCGGCGCAACATCGGACGGCAGCATCTCGGGAAGTGGCGGCCCTGGATCACGCTGACGATTTTCCCCGTGATCGCCATCCTGATCACCGTGGGTGCGTTGGCGCATCCCGCGCGGCTCGCGGCGATGCTGGGCGGAATGGTCGCGGGCGTCGTGCTCGGCTTGTTCGGCACGCGACACACGAAATTCGAGAACACACCCGAGGGGATCTTCTACACGCCGCATGCCCACATCGGCATTGCCGTTTCCGCGCTGTTCATCGGGCGCGTGGTGTGGAGGATGTTCCAGCTCTATTCGATGGACGCGAACGTGCAGCCGAATCCCAACGATTTCGCGAACAGCCCGGCCACGCTGTCGATCTTCGGGCTGCTGGCCGGCTACTACGTGACGTACGCCATCGGGCTGATCCGCTACAAGCTGGGCGTCGAACGTAGTTAGCCGCGGGCGACGGACTGCGGCGCGCCGAGCCACATTCGCTGCGCAGGAAATGTCGCGCTACTTGTCGCGGCCCGAATTCCGTCCATGCCCTCTGCCGGGGTTGCTCGAGTCATCATGGTCATCGTCGTTGCCGTGACCGTTGTTGCCGTCGTCCGTGCCGAGATCGACGTCGTTACCCTGGTCGTTACCGAGATCTGGCCCTGCGCCCGGATCGGATCCGGGGCTCGGATCCGAACCTGGGCCGGAACCCGTGTCGACAGGTGGAATCGGCGCGCCCGGTGTCTCGACGGGAATGTCTCCCGGACCCGCATCCGGTGGCGTAACCGCGTCGCCAGGCGTGCCGGTACCCATATCGGGTTGAGACGTGTCGGTCGGTATCTCCGGTGTGCTTGTTCCTGGCTCGGGTACGGAGGGAGTCGCGGGCACGGAGGTATTGTTCGACAGCGCCAGATCCGCGGCGACCAGGCTCGAGCTCACATCATTCTCCGCAGCGGGATGCGCTTCCCGCTCGCTGGCTATGGCGAGCTGGCTCTCGGCCGTGTGGACGCGTGACGAAGGCTTAGGCACCGCGCCCGAAGGCTTGCTGCTCATCTTGAGCACGCTCGTCGAGTTGTCGCCACGCTTTCGCGACACGACCTCGCCAGCGTTCAGGTCGACTGCTCCACCGCCCTGAACATCGACTATCTCCAGCCGACCCTCGAAGAGGGAAAAGGTGGAAGTCCCTTCGAGCACGGTCACGTTGAACTGCGTTCCCTTCACCACACCAACCAGAACCGGCGTTTCGACGCGTAGCTTGCGACCGTCGCGCTTGCCGATGTCATAGAAGGCATTGCCCCGCGGTTGCACGATGCGATCGATCGCACCGCCATGCTTCTCCGACGCCGGGAAGTTGAGCTCGGTGTCAGGGCCGACGCGGATGCTGGTGGCGCCCTGCTTGAGCTCGACCGAGCCGTCCTTGCCCGTGTGGACGACAGCGGGCAGCGTGAGTACAGCGCCACCCTTGAGCGCACGTTGGGCGCCATTGAGTGTGAAGGTCACATCGCCCTTGATATTCGCGACGATGATGTCCCCGATATCGAGCGCGTGAGCGATTGGCGTCGCAATCCACAAGATGGCCGCGAGCGACAGTGAGAGCAGCAAGCTCACGAAGCGATGCGCTCGTGGAGCGCGAGCATCATGAAAGTTCATCCCCTACCCTCGAATATCCAGTTCGAGCGAAGGTACCCATGCAGCGGCGTGTCCGCCGTGCGGGATTTCTCAATGATGCGTTGCGTCGCCAGTCGGCATTGGCCGCTGTAGGTGTGCGCCTATATTTACGATATGGCGAATCGCCATATGTCGAAGAGCGCCTCTGGAGCAGCGCCTAACTTTTCAGACGTCGAGGTTGGCGACCGACAGCGCGTTCTTCTCGATGAACTCGCGGCGCGGTTCTACCTGGTCGCCCATGAGCGTAGTAAAGATTTCATCGGACGCGAGGATGTCTTCGATGCGCACCTGCATGAGCCGGCGGGTTTGCGGGTTCAGGGTGGTCTCGCGCAGCTGGTCGGGGTTCATCTCGCCCAGGCCCTTGTATCGCTGGATGGTCTGACCCTTTCGGGCCTGCTCCAACAGCCAGGTCATTGCCTGCTTGAACGTACTGATTTCTTCGCGGGCTTCGCCGCGCGTGACATACGCGCCGTCACCGATCATGCCGGCCAGCGTCTTGCCCAGATCGACAATCCGCAGGTATTCGGCCGACTCGAAGAACTCCTTCGGCAGCCGCTTTTCTGTGACAGAACCGTGCTCAGTCTTGCAGACTGTAACATTAGCGGGATGATTGCCCGCCGAGCGGTAGTCCACCCGATAGCTTCGAGGGCTATCCGAGAGCCCGTTCAGATGCAGCGTGAGATCGCGCGTCCAGTCGCCCATCCAGTCGGCGCGATCGAATTCGGCGGCGGTGACGGTGGGCATATAGATCAGCTGCTCTAGCAGGCGCTCGTCGTATCGGCGCGCCCATCGCCTAATGATTGCCTGCACTTCCATGTACCGACGCGCAAGCGTCTCGAGACCAGGCCCGGCGAGCGGCGGCGCCGCGCTATTGATGTGCAGACCTGCGTCATCGAGCGCGGAGGCCAACAGCAGCGCATTCAGCGCGCTGTCGTCCTTCACGTAGATCTCGGTCTTGCCGCGCTTCACCTTGTAGAGCGGCGGTTGGGCGATGTAGATGTGGCCGTTCTTGATGAGGTCAGGAATCTGCCGATAGAAGAACGTCAGCAGCAATGTGCGGATGTGCGAGCCGTCGACGTCCGCGTCGGTCATGATGATGATGCGGTGGTAGCGCAGCTTCGCGATATCGAAGTCGTCCTTGCCGATGCCGCAGCCAAGCGCCGTGATCAACGTGCCGACTTCGGCCGACGACAGCATCTTGTCGAAGCGCGCCCGCTCGACGTTCAAGATCTTGCCCTTGAGCGGAAGAATCGCCTGCGTCTTGCGATCACGGCCTTGCTTTGCGGAGCCGCCGGCCGAGTCACCCTCGACGATGAAAATTTCGCAAAGTGCGGGATCCTTCTCCTGGCAGTCGGCAAGTTTTCCCGGCAGACCCGCGATGTCGAGCGCGCCCTTGCGGCGGGTCATCTCGCGCGCCTTGCGTGCGGCCTCGCGAGCGCGAGCGGCTTCGATGATCTTGCCGACGATGGCCTTCGCTTCCTGCGGATGCTCGAGCAGGAACTCGGCGAGCTTCTGGCCCACAGTTGTTTCGACCACGCCCTTCACTTCGGACGAAACTAGTTTGTCCTTGGTCTGCGATGAGAACTTGGGATCGGGCAGCTTGACCGAGAGAATGGCCGTGAGACCTTCGCGGGAGTCGTCACCCGTGGTCGGGATCTTCTCCTTCTTGGTCGCCATCTCTTTTTCGATGTAATCGTTCAGCGTGCGCGTGAGCGCTGCGCGGAAGCCCGCCAAGTGGGTGCCGCCATCCTTCTGCGGGATGTTGTTCGTGTAGCAAAACATCGATTCGGTGTACGAATCGTTCCATTGCAGGGCAACTTCGACGCCTATTGATCCTTCCTGGGAACGAAACCAGCAGACGTTGGGGTGGATACCCACCTTCGAGCGGTTCAGGTGCTTTACGAATTCCTGAAGTCCGCCCTCATGCTGGAAAACATCGCACTTGGCTTCGCGCTCATCGTTGAGCTCGATGCGCACGCCGGAATTGAGGAACGACAGTTCACGCAGGCGTTTGGCGAGGATCTCGTAGTCGAAGGTGATGTTGGTGAAGATGGTCGGGCTGGCTTTGAAGCGCACCACGGTGCCCTTCTCGGTCGTATCCCCGGTAATGGCCAACGGTGCCACCGGATCGCCAAGGCGGAATTCCATCTGGTGCCGTTTGCCATCCCGATTGACGGTTAGCCACAGGTTATCCGACAAGGCGTTCACAACCGATACGCCGACGCCGTGCAGACCGCCGGAGACCTTGTACGAACTGTCGTCAAACTTTCCGCCAGCATGCAGCACGGTCATGATGACCTCGGCTGCAGAGCGCCCTTCCTCGGGATGGATGTCGGTGGGAATGCCGCGGCCGTTATCCGAAACCGTCACCGATTCATCAGCGTGAATGGTTACGACGATCCTGTCGCAATGGCCGGCCAGCGCCTCGTCGATAGCGTTGTCGACGACCTCGAAAACCATGTGATGCAGACCAGTGCCGTCATCGGTATCCCCGATGTACATACCGGGTCTTTTTCGCACTGCATCAAGACCCTTCAAGACCTTGATTTTGCTTGAGTCGTAGACGTCGTCGTTGGCCATGACTGACTCGAGAGAACGGGCGCGAATTATAGCCGGATTACACGCCCTTGTTCCACGTGAAACATGGTCTTAGGTGCTTGAAATAGCGTGATTTCCGGACTCAGCGAGGTGGCAATCATCTGGCATTCCAGCGCTGCCAATTCTTCGAACAAAAGCGCGAGATTTGCTGAGTCCAGCTCAGCTGCGGGGTCATCCAGCAGAAGAACGGCCTGAGTACCAAGCTCCGCTTTCAGCAGCTGCAGCTGGGAGACAATCATCGCTACCGCGATCAGCTTTTGCTGACCACGTGACGCCGTTTCGCGCGCACTTCTCCCCTTCAGTCTGAGAGGGATATCCGCGCGATGAGGACCGGAGGTACTCGTGCCCCGCTCTCTATCCCGGTCGACACTGAGGCGCAGCGCTTCCGCAAGATCGTGGTCTTGTCCCCAGCCGGCGTAAAAACCCAGCCCCACATCCAGGCCGGCGAAACGCCCGAACAGCTTCTGCAGATACGGCTCCAGCCGCTCGATTGCCGCCCCCCGGGCGAGCGTCATTGCTTGGCCATGTTCAATCAGCGCCGCGTCCCAAAGGCCGATGTCGGCGCCCTTTACTTTCAGAGCAGCATTCCGTTGTTTGAGCGCGCGCTGATAGCGGCTCCAATGGATTCCGAAGGTTGGTTCCACGTGGAACACCAACCAGTCGAGCCACCGCCGGCGTCGCTCCGGGCCATGATCGATGAGCTTGTGAATCTCGGGATCGATCGACTGAACCGGCAGCACTGAGGAAAGCGCGAGCAGCGATTCCGCATTGCCGCCATTGATGCGAGCACGTGTCCCCTCACGTGTGACCTCAACTCCGGCAGTCTGGGGAAGCGACGCATCGGTCCGTCCGAATACGACCAGGCTGTGCTTGCCGTGCCGGATGAGCTTGTCGCTGCTCCGCGTGCGAAAGGATCGGCCTCGTCCCAGCAAGAAGATGGCCTCGAGCACCGAAGTTTTGCCGGCGCCGTTGGCGCCAGAGATCAGATTGAGCTCGGGAGAAAACTCCAAGCCCGCGCTTTCGATGCAGCGCAGATTCTCGATGCGGAGCTCAGCTAGAGCCATGCAAATGCGCCGGTGGGGCCACCGGTACCAGCGGCTTAGAGCCGCATCGGCATGACCACGTACTTCGAAGTCGCGGCACCCGGCGCGCGGACCAGGCAACTGCTATTGCCATCGGTCAGGCCGAGGACCACCTTCTCCGTATCAACCGCGGCCAGCGCATCGAGCAAATAAGTCACGTTGAAGCCGATCTCAACCTCGTCGCCCTTGTACGCGACCTCGACCTGATCCTCAGCCTCTTCCTGCTCGGGGTTGTGTGCCTGGATCGTGACGAGATCTGACTTCAAGTTGATGCGAACGCCGCGATACTTCTCGTTCGACAGAATGGCGGTGCGTTGCAAAGCCTGACGCAGGCCTTCACGGTCAGCTTCGACCTGCTTTGTGGGGCTCGCGGGAATCACCCGGCCGTACTCCGGGAAACGGCCGTCAATGAGCTTGGAAGTGAAGCGAATGTCGCCAATCTGGGCGCGAACGTGGCTTGTTCCGATGGCGAGGTCCACGTTGCCATCTCCGCCTAAAATGCGCTGAAGTTCGAGGACTCCCTTGCGCGGCAGAATCACCTGCTGGTTGTTCTTCGCCTTGGACTCGAGCTCAGCCTCGCTCAGCGCGAGGCGGTGGCCATCCGTCGCCACGGCCCGCAGGGTTTTGCCGTCCGTTTCGAGCAGAAGCCCGTTCAAATAGTAGCGAACGTCCTGTTGTGCCATGGAAAAGTGGGTCTTGTCGATCAAACGTCTGAATTCGCCTTGAGGGAGGGTGAGCGTCTGTTGGGCGTTGATCTCGTCGACCAGAGGGAACTCCGAGGCCGGCAATGTGGAGAGCGTGAACCGCGACTTTCCCGCCTTGATCGATACCCGTTCGCCCTCGGTCGCCATCGTTACCGTCGTTTTTTCGGGAATTGCGCGAAAAATATCGAGCAATTTGCGGCCTGGCACCGTGATGTCCCCCGGCTCGTGAACCTGCGCGTCGCTGGATGCGACCAGCTCGACCTCCAGGTCCGTGCCCGTGATGCTTACCCGGTTGTTTCTCGCCGCCAAGAGCACATTGGACAGAACCGGCATGGTTTGCCGACGTTCGACGACGCCAATGACGCTTTGCAGGGGAGCGAGAATTTGCTCGCGAGTCGCGGTGACCTTCATGCCGATTGCCTTCTGTTCTTAAGATTTTAAAGTCAGTAGTAGCAGCTATAGAGCCTGTGAAGGACGGGGATTACTTTTTTATCGCTTTCCCGACAATCGCTTACCCAAGCTTTTCCCTTGAACCAATTTACCCACAGCCTGCTGATCCCTTGTGTGCGACCTGTGGATCAAATTGTCCACAATTTCATCCACAAGTATTCCCCAGTCATCCCGTCAGGGTTCTCAACAGGTTTTGATAATCCTCGCCGACCCGCTGTTCTGAAACGCGCAGTTCCCTGATTCGTCCGCAAGCGTGAATCACCGTGGTGTGATCTCGGCCGCCGAACGCATCGCCGATTTCCGGAAGGCTGTGCGTGGTCAATTCTTTCGCCAACGCCATCGCAACCTGGCGCGGACGCGCGATGGAACGACTGCGGCGTTTCGAAAGCAGATCTGCCACGCGCACTTTGTAGTAGTCCGCCACCGTCTTCTGAATATTTTCGATAGTGATCAATTTCGCCTGCAATGTCAGCAGGTCTTTCAACGCTTCCTTGGTGAATTCGAGCGTGATCGGTCGACCGGTGAATCGCGAGTTCGCGATGACGCGCTTGAGCGCGCCCTCGAGCTCGCGAACATTCGAACGGATGCGCTTGGCGACGAAGAAGGCCACCTCTTCGGGCAGCTGCACGTTCGCGGCCTGCGCCTTGCCGATGAGAATTGCCACGCAGGTCTCGATGTCCGGCGGCTCGATCGCCACGGTGAGGCCCCAGCCGAAGCGGGATTTCAAGCGTTCTTCGAGCCCCGAGACTTCCTTGGGATAGCGATCGCAGGTGACGATGACCTGCTGCTGACCCTCGAGCAGCGCGTTGAAGGTGTGAAAGAACTCTTCCTGCGAGCGGTCTTTGTTCGCGAAAAACTGGATGTCATCGATGAGCAGCGCATCCAGCGAGCGATACGCCGTCTTGAACTCGTTCATCTTGTTGTGCTGGAGCGCGATCACCATGTCACTCACGAATCGCTCGGAGTGGATGTACGCGACCCTCGCTTCCGAATCACGCGCCTTGATAGCGTGACCGACGGCTTGCATCAGGTGCGTCTTGCCGAGACCCACGCCGCCGTAGATGAACAGCGGGTTGTAAGCGCGCCCGGGATTCTCCGCCACCTGCACCGCTGCGGCTTTCGCGAGCTGATTGCTCTTGCCTTCGACGTAGCCCGCGAACGTGAAATCGGGATTCAGCCGGACGCCGACGACGATGCCTTCGCTGCGCTTCGGCCGGACACCGCCGTTGATTTCGGCCTCGATCGCGCGTGCCGGCTCGGGCAACCGCGATCCCACTTCCACGGTGACGATGGGAGCATCGCCTTCGACGAAGCGACGCACGATCTCGCCCAGACGTGACAATAAGTGGGCATTGACCCAATCGACGGCGAAACGATTCGGCGCCAGGAGCTTCAGCGCGCCGCTACTCTCCACCGCCTGCAGCGGGCGCACCCAGGTATTGAAATGCTCGCCGGGAAGCTCGTCTTCCAGGGCGCGCACGCAACGAGCCCACAGGGAGCTGTCTTCCACCTTGCTGGTTTCACGCGGGAGTGCTGTCAAGGTGGAGCCTGTGTCGAAAAAGGGCGGCCGGAAAAAAGGGGGTCGAAGTCTAGCCGGTCCAACCAGCTTTTCGGAGGGGAATTGTTGACACCCGACGTGGCCGCTGCGTACCCTTCACGCCCTTTTTTGCGAGAGATCAGGCGGAAGGGCCGATCATCATGAAACGCACTTATCAGCCGAGCAAGATCAAGCGCAAACGTGCCACCGGGTTCCGTGCCCGCATGAAGACCAAGGGTGGTCAGAAGGTGCTGGCGCGTCGCCGTGCCAAGGGCCGCAAGAAGATCGTTCCCTAAAGCTTTGCGCGCGCGCGCCCCACGCGCGCCGTCATGCAGTCACCGCAACGTCCGCTTCGCTTCAACGCGGAACTGCGGCTGCGAAGCAAGCTGCAGTTCGATGTGGTCTATGCCGGCGGACGCCGGATCGATGACCGTTTCTTTGGTCTTCGCGTCAAGGCGAATGGACTGACTCATGCACGCGTCGGCCTGGCAGTGGCGGTGAAAACGGCGGGCAACGCCGTCAAACGCAACCGCCTGCGACGACTCGTCCGCGAAAGCTTCCGACTCGCCCAGCATGATTTGCCGCCGGTGGACGTCGTGGTCGCGGCAAAATTTCCCGCTGCCGGAGCGCCTGCGACCAGCTTGCGTGATAGCCTCGCGGCCCTTTGGAAACGCGTCGCGAGCACATGCGCTTCGTCCTGAAAATCTTCATTCGCGCATACCAGCTGATCCTGAGTCCGTTGCTCGGACCGCGCTGCCGTTTCTATCCGTCGTGCTCGCAATACGCGATCGAGGCCATAGATAGCCACGGCGCGGCACGAGGCACGTGGCTCACCGTCAAACGTATTTCCCGCTGTCACCCCTGGCACGAAGGCGGATTCGATCCGGTTCCAGCGTGTTCCAAGCATTCGCATGACTAACAACATCCGCGTCTTCCTGTGGCTTGGCCTGGGCCTCGCCCTGTGGCTCAACTATTCGCAATGGCAGATGGACTACGGCCCCAAGCCGGAGACGACGGCGGTCGCTGGTACCACCGGCGCGCCAGCCGTAGCGTCCAATTCAGAGACTGTTCCGCAGGCGTCACAGACAACCCCTGCCGCTACGACTGAGTCGGCTACCACCTCCATTGCGGCCGCCAGTCCGGCTCCCAGCGCGACCGTCGAGGCGACCGCGCCACCGGCCGGCAAAATCCGTGTCGCGACCGATGTCATCGTGCTCGACATCGACCTGCGCGGCGGCACGCTCGTGTATGCCGAGCTCCCCGGCTACCCCGTGGTCAAGGGCAAGCCCGAACCCATCGTCCTGTTCCACCAGGGTGATCCCGCTACTAACTATGTGCTGCAGTCCGGCCTCGCCGGCGACAAGGCTGACGAGGCGCGTCCCTCGCATCTAGCCGTGTTCTCGAGCGCCAGCGACAAGTACTCGCTGCCGAATGGCCAGGACGAGTTGCGCGTGCCACTGACCTGGACCGACGGTCAGGGCGTCACGGTCACCAAGACCTTCGTCTTCCACCGCAGCATGTTCACCATCGGCATCGAATACGCGGTCGACAATCAGAGCGCGGCACCGTGGGTGGCTCATTCCTATGCGCGCATCGTGCGCAGTGATCCGGCCGTCCAGCGCTCCGCGTTCAACTACAAGCCGGAAGCCTTCGCGTTCCGCGGGCCGGCCATCTGGGCGATCAAGCAGAACGACGAAAAGCGCACGTATCACAAGCTCAAGCTCGAGAAGCCTGAAGAGATCGACCAGTTTCCGCCCGTCGAAGGCGGCTGGCTCGCGGGCATGCAGCACCACTTCGTCAGCGTGATCGTTCCGGATCCGACGAAGAAGTACCAGTACTCGCTGCTCGTGAAGGGCCGCGAATACATCCTCGGAGCAATGGGCCCCGGGCTTGCGGTGGCGCCCTCGAGCAACGCCGTGATCAAGGAAAGTCTGTTCGTCGGGCCCAAGCTGCAGAAGCAGCTGATCACGCTCAACCCCGAGCTCGATCACGTTGCCGACTACGGCATGCTCACGCTGCTGTCGCGCCCGCTGTTCGCCTTGCTCCAGATCCTGCACAAGCTCGTGCAGAACTGGGGGCTCGCGATCATCCTCGCCACCTTCATCCTGAAGCTGCTCTTCTATCCACTCTCGGAGAAGGCCGGCCGTTCGCAGGCGAAGATGCGAGCGCTCGCGCCGCGCATGAAGGCTCTGCAGGAAACCTACAAGGACGATCGCTCCAAGTTGGGCCAGGCCACGATGGAGTTGTATCGCTCGGAAAAGGTGAATCCGCTCGCGGGTTGCCTGCCCATGCTCATCCAGATGCCGGTGTTCATCGCGTTCTACTGGGTGCTGCTCGAGAGCGTCGAGATGCGCCAGGCGCCGTTCTTCGGCTGGATCAACGACCTTTCGTCGCGCGATCCGTATTTCATACTTCCCGCGCTCAACGGTCTCGCGATGTGGTTCCAGCAGAAGCTGAACCCGCCGCCGCCGGATCCGATGCAGGCGAAGATCTTCCAGTTCATGCCCGTCATCTTCTCGGTGATGTTCGCGTTGTTCCCGGCCGGCCTCGTGCTGTACTGGGTCACCAACACCGGTCTCGGCATCCTGCAGCAGTGGAACATCAACCGTAAGGTGCAGAACGAGGCGAAGGCCGCGCGCAAGTAGCCTCGATCCGAAACCATCTGGATAGGTGGTTTCCACGGGCGCGGTGACCGCGAGCAACCGAGGTAGACTGGCGCGGCAGCCCCCGGCTGCATTCGCATGAGTCATCCCGACACTATCGTGGCAGCGGCGACTCCGCCCGGACGCGGCGGCGTCGGCGTCGTGCGCGTATCGGGCCCGAAGGCGCCGGAGATCGCGGCGACGTTGGTAGGCGAGTTGCCGAAGCCGCGGCTCGCGACCCTCTCGCGCTTCCTCGACAAGGCGGGCGAGCCCATCGACGTGGGCCTCGCGCTGTTCTTTCCCGGGCCGCAGTCCTATACCGGCGAGCATGTAGTCGAGCTCCAGGGACACGGCGGCCCAGTGGTCATGGAGCGGTTGGTGGAACGGTGCCAGGAACTCGGCGCTCGCCGCGCACGGCCCGGCGAATTCACCGAACGCGCCTTTCACAACGACAAGATCGATCTCGCGCAAGCGGAGGCCATCGCCGACCTGATCGACGCGGGTTCGCGTGAAGCCGCGCGCGCCGCGATGCGTTCGCTGCAGGGTGAATTCTCGAGCATGGTGCAGGGCCTCACCGACGCGCTGGTCGACCTGCGCACGTACGTGGAGGCCGCCATCGACTTCCCCGAGGAAGAAGTGGATTTCCTCGACGACCGCGAGCTGCACGAACGCCTGGCTACCGTGCGCGGGCACTTCGACGGCGTGGCGGCGGCAGCCGGGCAGGGCAGGCTGCTGCGCGACGGGCTGACCGTCGTGCTCGCCGGCCGGCCCAACTCCGGGAAGTCGAGCTTGCTCAATCGCCTGGCGGGATACGACGCCGCGATCGTCACCGCCATCCCCGGCACCACGCGCGATGTGCTGCGCGAACGCATCGACATCGATGGCCTGCCCCTGCATGTGCTCGACACCGCGGGCCTGCGCGACTCCGACGACGTGGTGGAAGCCGAAGGCGTACGCCGCGCCACCGCCGAAATGTCGCGCGCCGACCGCGTCCTGTTCGTCGTGGACTGCGGCGACGACCCGCACGGCGAAGCCTTCGCCGAACAACGCGCGCGGCTGCCCGCGGACGTTCCGGTCACGCTGGTATTCAACAAGGTGGACCTTGGCGGCGGCCTGCCGCAGTCCGACACGATTTCCGGGCCTCCGCGCGTCCACGTGTCGGCGCGGACCGGCACCGGCATGGATCAGCTGCGCGCACACTTGAAAGACAGTGTCAGCTTTCAGGCCTCAGGTAACGGCAGCATTTCTGCGCGGCGTCGGCACCTGGAAGCCCTCACGACGGCGCGCGCCTGCGTGGAGAGTGCCGCGGCGCAGCTCGAGCAGCGGCGCGCGGGCGAGCTCGTGGCGGAGGAGCTGCGCATGGCTCAGCAGGCGCTGGATGGGATCACGGGAGTATTCACCGCCGATGATCTGCTCGGACGCATCTTTGGTTCGTTCTGCATAGGGAAGTGAACGATGTGGCTAGGTAACAGGTGCCATCCGCCCAAGGATGTGCAAACTGCCCTCGAAGCGCTGTTCGGTCAGCCGGTCGGTCACGTCAAGGTGATCCAGTACAGCATCTACGTACGCTTCCACATGCGCGCCATCGCCACCACGCGCGTGAATCACATCTATTTGCGCGGCAGCGGCAAGGAATTCTTTTCCGACAGCGCCCTGCTGCTGCACGAGTACTTCCACGTCCTGCGCCAGTGGGCCACGGGCGACCTCACCATCCCGAAATATCTCGTGGAGTGTTTCCGTCGCGGCTACTGGGACAATCGCTACGAGATCGAAGCGCGCGAATTCACCTCGCGCGAGATCTATCGCTACCGCTCGTTGCTCGCGCAACATCGGACCGAGGCGCTGCCGCCCGGCGTGCACCCGATACGGCGCAAGTCGGCCGCGGGTAGTTAGAAATCAGCCGAGCAGCGCCTCGCGGCGATAGAGACGCCCCGCCACGTACGTGAGGATCGCGCCGTACAGGAGCGTGCTGCCCACCGACACCAGCAGGTGCAGCGGCAGGATCGGCTCGGCACGAACCACGGTGGTCATCAGCAGGTGCTGGCTCAGGAACGGCACGAACATCAGCGAGGTTTTGGTCTGCAATCCGAGCAGCCCCGCGAAGATCAGCGGCATGGTCGGGATGGTCACCACCAGTTGCAGGTAGGTCTGGGCCTCGCGGTACGTCTTGGCGAAGGCCGAGATGATCGTGAGGTAGGCAGACCCGAACAGGATCAGCGGCGCGCAGCACGCCACGATGAGCGCCGCGGGCGAGGGGCCGAGATTGGCGGTGATTCCCAGCCGCTCCAGGCCCACGAAGCTCATGGCCAGCGAAAACATGGTGACCGTCAGCACCAGCGAGATGAGCATGTACGACGCGGCCGCGGCGATCTTGCCGTAGATGAGCTGCTCACGCGGCACGGGCGATGTGAGCAGCACTTCCAGCGAACCGCGTTCCCGCTCACCCGCCGTGGCGTCGATGGCCAGGTACAGGCCGCCGAACAGCATCGACAGCAGCACCAGGTAGGTCATCATGTTGAGTACCAGCACGGAACGGCCGCTGGGTGTCGATACGTCTATCTCCTGCACGGAGATCGGCAACACCGAGATCGGGTCGATTCCGCGCGCGAGGAAGCGCAGCTGCGCGATCTCGATGCCGTAATTGGCCACGAGCGCGCGCACGCGCGCGACACCCTGCCGCTCGAAGCCGCGCGAGCTGTCCGAATACAGGACCACGGGCGCGGGCTCGCCTGCCTGCAGGCGCTGGCCGAAATCCCCGGGGATCTCGAGCACGATGTTGTGCGTCTGCTTGGCCACGGCCAGGCGCGCCTCGGCCTCGTTGAATTCCACTCTCACGATGTCGATGCCGCGAGCCGCGAGGTAGTTCACGAGGTTCGGCGCGTGCTCGGCGTGGATCACTGCCAGCGGGATGTTCTGCTCGGCCTGCGTTTCAGTGCGCGAGATCAGGAACTGCACGAGCACGGCCACGAGGATCGGACTGATCACCGGGCCGAATACCAGCGCCGACAGCAGCGTGCGCCGGTCGCGCAGGTTTTCGCGGAACTCCTTGCGGAACACCGCCCAGATGCCGCGCAGGCTCACGGCTTGGGCTCCGCCGGCTTGCCGTTTCCACCATTGTTCTTGTCTTGGTCGGCCGCGCCGCCCAGAAGGTTGACGAATGCATCTTCGAGCTGCGCGCTGCCGGCGCGCGCACGAATGTCGGCAAGGCCGCCGGCCGCGACCACTTCACCGCCCGCGATCACCACAACCTCATCGCAGAGCTGCTCGACTTCCTGCATCACGTGGCTGGAGAACAGCACGCAGTGACCATCGTCACGCAGGCGACCGAGCAATTTGCGCAGGTTGCGCACGGCCATGACGTCGAGCCCGTTGGTCGGCTCGTCGAGCAGCACGTTGCGCGGACGATGCACCAGCGCGCGCGCCAGCGCCGTCTTGAGCTTCTGCCCCTGCGAGAACCCTTTCGCCAGGCGATCCGCGAACTCCTGCATCTCGAGCTGCTCGATGAGCTCGGCGGCGCGCGCTTCGCGATCCGCGACGCTCAAGCCGTGCAACTCACCGAAATAAAGGATGTTCTCGCGCGCGGTGAGATTGTTGTACACGCCGGCGCCATGCGAGAGCACGCCGATGGCGCGCCGCGCCGCGAGCGGATTGGCGGTGACGCTCGTCCCATCGATCAGGGCATCGCCGGCATTCGGCTTCAGCACGGTGTAGAGCATGCGCAGTGTCGTCGACTTGCCCGCCCCGTTCGGACCCAGCAACCCCGTGATCTGTCCGTTGCGGGCGGCGAAGCTCACGCCGCGCACCGCAGCCACCTGGCCGAACGATTTGAACAGCCCCCGCGCCTCGATCATGGCGACGGCCCGGCAAGCGTGATGAAGAACGGCATGGGCTTGAGCTTCTCGGTGCAGCTCGCGTCGAGGCCCTTGGCCGTGCCCGCGTTGATGAATGCGACCATGATGCGATCCACGCACGGAGCACCGAACTGCCCATGCCCGTGGCCGGCGATGATCACGTGCTTGCTGTCTGCGAAGCCGCGTTGCGCGAGAGCGGCGTACTCGGGCGGCGTCACCGGATCATCCGCGCCGGAAAGCAGCAGCGCGGCGGCGCCGCTCTCGAGCGGCGCGTGCAGGTCCTTGTCCACGACACCGCGCGGCCACTCCCTGCATCCCTCGACGAGCTCCCGCACCTGTTCGGCGCCCATGTGCGTGGCGTTGAGCGCGATGACGTCGAGTTTCGACGGGTCGATCAGCGGAGTGTCTTCGCTGCAGGCAACGCTGTTGTGCATGCCATAGGCGAAGGACGCTTCCAGCGAATTTGCGAATACGCGGAACTGGCTGGCCATGGGCGTGAAATTGTCCTCGTGCGCAGCCATGTGCAGCGACAGCGGCAGCAGTGCCGCCTGGTCGTCGTTGTAGCTCGCGAATCTCAGCACCGCGGACAGGTGGCGCTGCGTGAAATCGAAGTGGATAGGCCGACCGGTCGCCGCGTCGCTCACCATGGTGGGCACCGGGTGCGCCACGAGGCGCGCGCGCAGTGCGCGATAGTCGGCGGTGGGGTCGGTGAAGGCCTTCGCGCATGCCGCGTCCTTCGTGCAGCGCTTCAATATGCGCTCGAGCGCACGCTCCGCGTCGATGGCGATGGCCGGGCCGAGCACCACTTCCGGGTTCACCACACCATCGAGGATCAAGGTGCGCGTCGACTCGGGATAGCGGCGCGCGTAGTGCTGCGCCACACGAGTGCCGTACGAGTTGCCGAACAGGTTGATGCGTTCGTAACCGAGCGCTCGGCGCACGTCGTCGAGGTCACGCACCGCGATGCTCGTCGTGTAGAAGCGCAAGTCCGACTTCTTCGCAAGCTCGTCGCGACACTTGCGGTTCTCTTCCACGACGTGCACGTCTTCCACGCGTGAAAAGAGGTCGTCGTTGCCGTAGGCACAGTCCAATCGGTGCGAACGCCCCGTGCCGCGCTGATCGAGCAGGATGATGTCCCGTTCGCGGCGCACGCGATCGAATGGCCCGGCCGACGACGTGTACAGGTCCACCGCCGACGTCCCCGGACCGCCGGCGATCAGGAACAGCGGGTCGGGCTTCTTGTTGAAGCTGATGGCCGGAACACGCGCGACGAACAGGTCGATCTTGCGGCCATTGGGGTCATCGGGGTTCTCAGGCGTCGTGAACGATCCGCACTCGGCGGTCAGCGCCAGCATGCGGAAGGGATGCTCGAGCCTGCAGGGCGAAAGTTTGATCGTCGCGGGCACGACGTCCGCTCCGGCCGTGGCGGAGAAGCCCATCAATGCCGTAACGGCCATCAAGACGCGCATCATGCGCGCGGCAGGATACACGAGGGTCGGGCCATGGCCCGTCGGAAAACGCGTCCGGCGTGAACCCGCCAAGAAAAAGCGGGCGTGACCCGGATCGCGAGTCACGCCCTTCGATCACTGGCTCAGAAGGCCGGTCTCAGTTTCGGTCCTGCCCGTCATGCTTCTGGCGATAGATGCGGCGCGACTGCTGATTGGCCTCGTGCTGCAGATGCGCGCGCTCGGACCGGGTCACCACACCATCAGCCTTGGCGCGACGCTCGGCCCGGTTCAGATGTACCTGGCCCGCCGCGAGTCGACGGGTCTCGCGCATGGTCAGCTCGCCGTTCTGCACGCCGTTGCCGATGCGCTCGCGCTGGTGCGCCTGGCGGGCATTGAAGCCCGGGGTGCCCGCGAAGGCCGAACCGCTGACCACCAAAGCCACAGCGGCGAAAACTATGCTCTTCTTCATGACTCTCTCCTGCTGCCCATTGCCGCCGGAAATCGGCGTCTTGCCAGTAACAACGGGCTCGGTGCGGTGGCGTTGACACACGGCCGGAGCTACCATGCCCTCACTTCGAACGCCTTAACCCTTTGATCTGGCGCATATTCCGTGGAATCTCCAGCAGTTTTTGACGTAATCGTGGTGGGTGGCGGACACGCGGGCACCGAAGCGGCGCTTGCGGCCGCGCGCATGGGCGCGCGAACGCTCCTGCTCACCCAATCGATCGAGACGCTGGGCCAGATGAGCTGCAACCCGGCCATCGGCGGCATCGGCAAAGGTCACCTGGTCAAGGAGATAGACGCGCTCGGTGGCGTGATGGCGCGCGCGGCCGATGCCGCGGCTATCCAGTCGCGCACGCTCAACGCCAGCAAGGGTCCGGCGGTTCGTGCGACGCGCGTGCAGGCGGACCGGCAGCTCTACAAGGCGTTCGTGCGCCACTCGCTCGAGAACCAGCCCAACCTCTCCCTCTTCCAGCAGGAGTGCGGCGATCTCATCGAGGAGAACGGGCGCATCGGCGGTGTCGTAACTGTCACGGGCATCGCGTTCCGCGCCCGCGCCGTCGTGCTCACGGTGGGCACCTTCCTCGGTGGGCGCATCCATGTGGGTCTCGACAACTACGCCGGGGGTCGCGCCGGCGACCCGCCTTCGAACAAGCTCGCCGAACGGCTGCGCGCGTTGCCTTTCCAAACCGCGCGCCTCAAGACCGGCACACCGCCGCGCATCGACGGCCGGACCATCGACTACTCGCAACTTGCCGCGCAGCATTCGGACGATCCGCGGCCGGTGTTCAGCTATCTCGGCCGACAGGGCGATCATCCGCGGCAATTGCCCTGCCACATCACCGCGACCACCGAGCGCACGCACGATATCATCCGCGCGGCCACCGATCGCTCGCCCCTGTTCACGGGCAAGATCGAAGGCGTGGGCCCACGCTACTGCCCGTCGGTGGAAGACAAGGTGGTCCGGTTCGCCGACAAGACCTCGCACCAGATCTTCATCGAGCCCGAAGGGCTCAATACCCACGAGATCTATCCGAACGGTATTTCCACCTCGTTGCCATACGACGTGCAGTACGAGTTCGTGCGGACCATCAAGGGCTTCGAGAACGCGCAGATCACGCGCCCGGGCTACGCCATCGAGTACGACTTCTTCGATCCGCGCGATCTCAAGAGCTCTCTCGAAACCAAGGCTCTCGCGGGGCTGTACTTCGCGGGCCAGATCAACGGCACCACCGGATACGAGGAAGCCGCCGCGCAGGGCCTCATCGCCGGCATCAACGCCGTGCAGGGTTCGCGCGACCTCCCGGCCTTCGTGCCCACGCGCGGCGAGAGCTACGTCGGCGTGCTCATCGACGACCTGGTGACGCGCGGCACTCGCGAGCCCTATCGCATGTTCACGAGCCGCGCCGAGCATCGGTTGCTCCTGCGCGAGGACAATGCCGACCTGCGACTGACGCCCATGGGCCGTGAGCTCGGTCTCGTCGACGATGAGCGATGGGCATTCTTCGAAAACAAGCGTTCCGGCGCCGCGCGCGAGCTCGCGCGATTCCACGACACGCGCATCAAGGCGGCGGAGATTCCCGCGGAATGGCAGCAGCGCGTGCTCGGCGACACCGCGACGCGTGACGCGCTCAGCGCCTTCGATCTCCTGCGCCGGCCGGAGGTTGCCTACGAGCAGGTCATCGAGCTGATCGGCCCGATGGCTTACGCGGCGGTCGAGGACGCGCGCCTCACCGCTCAGATCCGCGCGCAGGTGGAGGTCGCCGCGAAATACTCGGGCTACATCGAGCGCCAGGAAGAAGAGATCGCGCGTCACCGCCGCAACGAGGAAACCGCGCTGCCGGCGGATCTCGATTACGGACGCGTGGCCGGTTTGTCCCACGAGGTACGCCAGAAGCTGGCGCAGCTACGTCCGTCGACGGTGGGGCAGGCCTCACGTGTCCCCGGAGTGACGCCGGCGGCGGTGTCGATCCTGCTGGTGCATCTCAAGAAATCGCGCGCGGCCTGATGGCCCGGCAAGATTCCAAGGCTTTCACGCGCCGCGAGCTGCTGCTGACCGCGCCGCTGGTGGCGGTGGGCCTCGGCGCCTGCGGCAGCAACGACCCGCGGAAAAAAGCCGCGGTGCTGCTGCGCGGCAATGGCCCCGACCCCGATTCGCTCGATCCACATCGCGCGCGATCGACCGAAGCGATGATGGTGCTGCGCGACCTGTTCGAGTGCCTCACGCGACTCGACAAGGCGGCCGCTCCCGCGCCGGGATCCGCCGAGAGCTGGGCGATGAGTGACGACGGCCTGGTCTACACCTTCAGGCTGCGACCGAATTTGCGCTGGTCTGATGGTGGCGCCGTGGTGGCCGAAGATTTCGCTGCCGGGCTGCGTCGCCTCGTGGATCCTGCCACGGCCTCCCAGTACGCGCAGGTGGTCGACGTCATCGTCAACGCGCCGGAGATCATCGGCGGCCGCAAGCCGGTCGACAGCCTGGGCGTGGCGGCGTCCGACGAGCGCACCGTCGTCATCACGCTGAGCGCGCCCGCGCCCTATCTACCCGGGTTGCTGGCGCACCCGTCGTGCGCGCCACTGCATCGCCCTTCGCTCAGCAAGCTCGGCGACCGCTTCGCGCGCGCCGGCAGCCAGGTGTCGAATGGCCCTTTCGTCCTCGGGGAGTGGCTGCAGGGCAGCTACATACGCATCGAGCGCAATGCGCACTACTGGAACGACCCCGCCAACCGCATCGACGCCGTGAAGTACCTGCAGATCGCCGACGAGAACGCCGAGTTGCGCGCCTACCGCGCGGGCGAGCTGCACTGCACGTACGTGGTGCCGCGCGGGCAGTTCGACTGGATCAAGGAAAATCTCGCCGCGGAGTTGCACGTCTCGCCGCAGCTCAGCGTCTATTACTACGGCTTCAACCTCGATCGTGCACGCTTCACGCCGAAGATCCGGCAGGCGTTGTCGATGGCAATCGACCGCGAGCGACTCGCCCGCTTGGTGCTGCGCGTGGGTGAGCTGCCGGCTTGGGGCTGGGTGCCGCCCGGCATCTTCGGCTACACCGCCCAGAGCTTCGACTACGCCAAACTACCTGAGGAGACGCGCGTCGCCGCGGCGCGCAAGCTGCTCGCGGAGGAAGGCTTCACGGCCGATCGGCCGCTGACTTTCGAGCTGCGCTATAACACCGGCGAAGTACACAACAAGGTGGCCGTGGCCGTAGCGTCGATGTGGAAGGAAGCGCTGGGTGTCGATGCGAAACTGGCGGCAGTCGAATTCCGTTCGCTGATGTCCGACGTGGAGCGCCGCGAAATCGACGTCTACCGCCTCTCCTGGGTGGGTGACTACAACGACCCGTACAACTTCCTGCAGTACCTGAAATCGGATTTCGGCATCAACCTGCCGCACTACGCGAGCAAGGCATACGACGCGCAGCTACTCGAAGCCGGCCGGCAAACCGAGCCTGCCCGGCGGCGCGAGCTGCTCGAGGCGGCCGAACGGCTGATGCTGGCCGACCATCCGGTGATTCCGCTGTACTTTTACGTAAACAAGCATCTGGTGAAGCCAGAGCTGAAGGGCTGGTACGACAATGTCATGAATGTCGTGTACTCCAATGATTTGTCACTGGAGTCCCCTTCCGACGGCGCCGCGGGCGCCTGATCTTCCGACTCGGGCTTCCCGCGACGTCAGCTTTCGTCTGACATGGCGAGCATTCGCCGCTCCGACATGCATCTGTAACCGCGCCGACATCCGTCGCACATCGCGGTTCGCAATGATCGGTTCACGCCATCAAAGCCCGTGAGGTCCCACGTGAGCACGATTACCCAGATCCAGCAGCGAGCGGCATTCGTACCTGCCGAATTCTTTCATGACGTCGACGTCGCCGAATGTGCGCTGGATGAGCAACTCGAACAGCTGCATCGCCAGTACGCGGCCGTGAATCGCGCGGCCTCGCGCGCCAAGTTCGAACTGGAGTTGCTGGAAGCGCGGGACGACATCCACGCGCACGTGCTGGCTCAGGCGAGGCGTCACCGCGCCGCGGCAGATCCCCGCTGCGCGCGACTCGTGAGGGCTATCGACGCTCTCGAAGAGCGCCTCGAACGCACGGAGGACGGCGAATGAGGCGCTCGATCGAAGGTTACCGCGCGGCGCTCTGTGCCGCGATCCAGGCCCGAGTGTTGGTCTCGAGCACCGACATGGGCAACGCACCGCTGCCGAGGATCTGGTCGTGGAAGGCCCGCACATCGAAGCGGCTGCCCAGGGCTTTCTCGGCCTCGGCACGCAGCGCCTGGATCTTGAGCTGACCTAGCTTGTACGCCAGCGCCTGGCCGGGCCAGGAGATGTAGCGGTCCACCTCGTTCTGGATGTCCTGGTCGCTCTTGCCCGTGTTCGTCTTGAAGTAATAGATCGCCTGGTCGCGCGTCCAGCCGAACTGGTGGATGCCCGTGTCGACGACGAGGCGCACCGCGCGCCACATGTCGTAGTTGAGTTGGCCAATCTTCTGGAACGGGTCGGTGTACAGCCCCAGCTCGGAGCCGAGACTCTCCGAATACAGGGCCCAACCTTCGATGAAAGCGGTGTAACCGGCGTTGCGGCGGAATTCCGGCAGACCCTTGAGCTCGTACTGCAGCGCGATCTGCAGGTGATGGCCAGGCACCGACTCGTGCGCCGTCAGCGCCTCGATCTCCCAGATCGGGCGGGTCTCCGGCTTGTACAGGTTCACGTAGTAGTTGCCGGGGCGCGAGCCATCGAGTGACGGCGGCTGGTAGTAGGCGGTCGTCGTGGTCGGCGCGCTGGCGGCCGGGATCGCGCGGATTCCGAACGGCGTCTTCGGCAGGCGGCCGAAGAGCTTCGGCAGCTGCGGCTCGATGCTTCGCGCGGTCTTTTCGTAGGCCGCGAACAATTCTTCCGGCGTCTTGTAGAAGAAGCGGTCGTCGGTGCGCAGGAACACCAGGAACTGGTCGAGGTTGCCGAGGAAGTTGATGCCCTCGAGCGTCTTCTCCATCTCCTTGCGGATGCGTTCCACCTCGGCCTTGCCGGTGTTGTGGATGTTGGTCGGTGACTGGTTGACGATGGTGGTGAAGTGCGCGACGCGATTCCGGTAGTACTGCTCGCCGTCCGGCGTGTTCTTGATACTCACCGTGTCCCGCGAACCGGGTAGATAGACTTCGCGCAGGAACTTCTCGAGGCGCTGGTAGGCGGGCACGCCCGTGGTCTGGATCGCGGCCTTGGCAGCGGCCTGCAGGCGGTCCTTCTCGGCCTGAGGGATGCCAGCCGGCATCTTCTTGAACGGCGCGTAGAAGCCCGACTCTTCGGGGTTGGTCACGAGCTGCGGCTTGATCTGCTCGATGACCTTGTTCACCACCACGCGGGGCTGCGTGCGACCTTCGGTGATGCCACCCTGGAACAGCGCGATCCACTGGTCGAAATACACGCCAGAGGCGTTGATGCGCGCGATCCAGTTCTCGTAATCCTTGACCGTGCTGAACGGCGCGAACTCGGAGACCTCGGCGAGCAGCTGGGGGCCTTCGTTGCTGCGAATGGCGTAGAGGTACGACTTGAAGTTCGCTTCGTTGATGCGCTCGTTGATCTCGTGCTCGAACAAGTCGAAGTTGAGCTGGTCCGCCTTCTCGAGCTTGTCGCGCGGTATCTTGCGCAGCGCCTGCAGGCGCGTGAAATTGCGCGCGTTGTGCGCGTCGATGGTCGGCTGCGACATGTCGGGCAGCTTGTCGTTGTAGCGGGTGTCACCCAGCTGCGTGGCGCCGATGGGGTCATCCGCGAGGTCCTCCTGCCAGACCTGGTCGAATAGCTTCAGCAGCGGGACATTCGCGGGCTTTTTGGCGGCGAGGGCCGGGGCGGAAATGAGGAAACCCGCGAGCGGGGCCAACAGAGCAATGGTTATACGGCGCATAGCGCGCCCTTTTTAGCCTCCCAGGCGGGAAGCGGCAAGAGGTTCGCTGCGAACGTGACCCATCGCGGGACGGAACCGCAGTACCTGCACGTAGTCCACGTGTGTATCGCAGGAAATCAGTTTCACGTTGGTATCGGCGAGGAATGCGGAAAGGAAGCCCTGAACGCCGTCGAAGCGTTCGCGCGCGCCCGGGGAATCCTGCACCTGGCCCACCACTTTCGCCTGCCAGTGCTGCGCGCGCGGCTCGCTCTTGCGAAGCTCTGCGAAGCAGCGGTCGAGCAGCAGCAGGTCGGTGGACAACGTGGTGTCAGTGAGCTCCGGGTCCTGCACGCGCCCTGGCGGGCCCAAACGCAGGTGGATGAGCGCGCCTGATTCGAGCACCGCGTCGTACAGGCATAACGCGAAGGTCGAGTTCAGCTCCGCGACCAGAACGACATCCTGGCTGACGACATCGAAGTGATCGGGTTCGACCCGGATTTCGGGGATGGGGGCTTCTGACACGGTGACCTGTAGCTTACTTGTGTCCAGACCGGCCCGCTTCCGGTTGGCGGGCTGGTGGGTGGGCTCCCCCGGAGCACGCATCTTCTCAAATCGACCCCTGGCGTATCCATGTCGCATGGCAGCTACGTGCGGTTTCGGCGACCCGCGGCGTATCATGCGCCGCACCGGGTGGGGCTTGGTTAGGGGGAACGATGGACTTCGGAATGTTCTGGGTGATCGTCGTCGTAGTCGGCATCGTCATCATCGGCATCAAGACGCTGGTGCTCGTCCCTCAGGGTTTCGAATACACGCGGGAACGGCTCGGCAAATTCGCCGAGACCATGCCGCCGGGCCCCCACTGGCTCATCCCATTCCTCGACTCCGTGGGCCATCGGATCAACATGATGGAGCAGGTGCTCGACGTCCCGCGCCAGGAAGTGATCACCAAGGACAATGCCATGGTGGCCATCGACGCCGTGGTGTTCTACCAGGTGCTGGATGCCCCCAAGGCCGCGTACGAAGTGGCGAACCTGCGCCTGGCCATGGTCAACCTGACCATGACCAACATCCGCACCGTGGTCGGCTCCATGGATCTCGACGAAACGCTTTCCAAGCGCGACGAGATCAACCATCGGCTGCTGAAGGTGGTCGACGATGCCACCACGCCCTGGGGCGTGAAGTGCACGCGTATCGAGATCAAGGACATCACGCCGCCCGCCAACCTCATCGAAGCCATGGGCCGCCAGATGAAGGCCGAGCGCGAGAAGCGCGCGAACATCCTCGAGGCTGAGGGCTTCCGCCAGGCGGCCATCCTCAAGGCCGAAGGCGAAAAGCAGTCGGTCGTACTGGCCGCCGAAGCCAACAAGGAAGCCGCCTTCCGCGAGGCCGAGGCGCGCGAGCGCCTGGCGCAGGCCGAAGCGCGCGCCACCGCCATGGTGTCGCAGGCCATCGCCGCCGGTGACGTGCAGGCGATCAACTACTTCGTGGCGCAGAAATACATCGAGGCGCTCAAGGAGTTCGCGGGCTCGCCGAACCAGAAGGTGTTCATGATGCCGGTGGAGTCCGCCGGTTTGTTAGGCGCGCTCGGTGGCATAGTCGAGCTCGCCAAGGACGCCATGGCCAAGCAGCCGAGCAGCCCGCTGGCACCGCCGCCCGCGCCGCGCCGTCCTTCGCAGGCGGGGCAGTCATGATCGACCTCACCGAGCTCAAGTGGTGGCACTGGATGGTGTTCGCGGTGGCGCTGGCCGCGCTCGAGACCTTCCTCCCCGGGGCCGTGGCCATCTGGTTCGCGTGCGCCGCCGCGGTCATCGGCCTGCTGCTGGTGGTTTTCCCCATCCCGTGGCAGCTGCAGCTCATCGCCTTCGCCGTGCTCGGCATCGTTGCGATGCTGACCTACCTCAATTATCGAAAGAAGCACCCCGAAAAGGACGAGCAACCGATGCTCAACCAGCGTGGCGTGCAGTACATTGGCAGCGAAT
Source organism: Steroidobacteraceae bacterium (assembly GCA_035525785.1). Classification (GTDB taxonomy): domain Bacteria; phylum Pseudomonadota; class Gammaproteobacteria; order Steroidobacterales; family Steroidobacteraceae; genus CADEED01. The sequence goes on from DATLDQ010000127.1 coordinate 114,370, forward strand.
TCGTCCTGGTCGAGCCCATCGAACAGGGTTCCGGCAAGGCGAAGGTCGGCGACGGCGTGTGGAAGGTATCGGGTCCCGAGCTGCCGGCGGGCGCGCGAGTGCGCGTCACCGGAGTCAACGGCGCGATACTCACGGTGGTCTCCGCCTGACGATTGCGTTCCTGTAGCTAGACGGCCACGGAAGGGCCGCCGGAGGTCTCCATGCTTTCCGTGCAACAGTTGCTGGACCAGAAGGTCAAGGGCATTCATTCCATCGGCCCCGAAGAGCCGGTGCTCGCTGCCATCCGCAAGATGGCCGAACACCACATCGGCGCGCTGCTGGTGATGACGGGCGACCGGCTGGTGGGCATCGTTTCCGAGCGCGACTATGCGCGCAAGGTGGTGCTGCTCGGCCGCTCCTCCACCGAAACCCCGGTGGAAGCCATCATGACCGCCAAGGTCATCACGGTGAATCCACGACAGGATGCGCACGACTGCATGCGGCTCATGACCGACAGGCGCATCCGGCATCTGCCCGTGGTGACTGGGGAACGCGTGGTCGGTGTGCTCAGCATCGGCGATCTCGTAAGAGCAGTGCTGGCCGAGCAGGAACGCACGATTGCCGATCTCGAGACCTATATCCACGGTTGAACTTCGACCCGCCTGATTCCGACGGCCATGTCGGTACCGGCTGGCGGAATCGCGGGCCGCAACGAAGCAGTCAGCGGGCGCCGCCCGCGCTAACGTGAGCCCATGTTCGATTTCGACCATTGGCGCGACTGGCCCATCTCCCACAATTCGACCACCGACTTCCTGATCGCGGGCGGGATCTTCGCGGCCGTGCTCACGGTGTTGCTGATCCTGCGCCCGCTCGTGCGCAAGTACGCCGAGAAGATGCACAAGACCGAACGGCGCGAGCTGCTCGAGATTCCCATGCAGGTGCTGAGCCGCACCACCGTTCCCTTCCTGGTCGCGGTGTCGTCGTACTTCGCGCTTCGTTCGCTGGACACCGGCGAGGGGCTCACGACGATCATCAACTCGGTCATCACCATCGTCGCCTTCGTGCAATTCGGTTTGTGGGCCGCGGCGGCGGTGCATGCCTGGATCGAACGGAGGCGCACCAGCGCGGAAGACCGCGCGGTGGTGGGCTCGCTCAGCATCATCAGCTTCATTGCGGGGGTCGTGATCTGGGCACTCGTGCTGCTGGCCACTCTCGACAACCTCGGCGTGAACATCACGGCGCTGGTCGCGGGCCTCGGCATCGGCGGCGTCGCCGTGGCGCTGGCGCTGCAGAACGTGCTCGGCGATCTCTTCGCTTCACTGTCTATCGCGCTGGACCGGCCCTTCGTCGTCGGCGACTTCCTTGCGCTCGACGCCTTCCTCGGCTCCGTGGAATACATCGGCATCAAGACCACGCGGCTGCGCAGCCTGGACGGCGAGCAGATCATCCTTTCGAACAGCGACATCCTGAGAAGTCGCGTACGCAATTACGGCCGCATGGTAGAGCGCCGCGTGCAGTTCGCGACACGCGCGAGTTACACCACGCCGGTGGAGACCATCGAGCGGATCCCGCCCATCATCCGTGAAGCGATCGAAGCGCAGAAGCAGACACGCTTCGACCGTTCGCACTTCCTCAAGCACGGCGAGTCGGCGCTGGAATTCGAGACCGTGTACTACGTGCTGACCGCCGACTACAACCAGTTCATGGACATCCAGCAGGCTATCAACCTGCGCGTCCACCGGAAGTTCCAGGAGCTCGGCGTTGACTTCGCGATACCGACCCAGAGGCTGGTGTTCGCGCAACGCCAGTCCGCGGAGCGCGAGGAGGACGGCGATATCCGGGAAAGATCGCGCCGCGCGGCGAACTAGCTGACCGCGCGCGGCCGGCCCGGCGTCGGAGGTCGCATCACTTGCGCCAGAACCCGGCCGTGAAGAGCACCAGCACGCTGAAGATCTCCAGGCGCCCGATGAGCATCGCGAACGTGCAGATCCAGGTCTGCGCATCGCTGAGCGACTGGAACGTGGTCGAAGGGCCGACCGCGCCAAGACCCGGGCCCACGTTGTTCACCGAGCCCACCGCGGCCGAGAACGACGACACGAGATCGAGGCCCGTGGCCAGCAGCGCGAACGTGAGTATCAGGATCGTGCCGAAATACAGGAAGATGAACGCGAGTACCGAGTAGGCGACGCGATCCGGGATAGACTGCCCGCCGATGCGGATCGGTATCACGGCGCTCGGATGCACCAGCAACTTGAGCTCGCGCCGTGCCTGCCGCACCAGCAGCAACGTACGAAACATCTTGATGCCGCCGCCCGTCGACCCGGTGCTGCAGGTGATGCAGCTCAGGAAGATGAGCCACACCGGCAGGAACGCCGGCCATTTCTCGTAGTCCTCGGTGACGAAGCCCGTCGTCGTCGCGATCGAGACCACGTTGAAAACCGAATGCCGCAGGCCCTCGATGGTCGTGGCGTAGGTACCGTCGATGACCAGCAGCGCGCTCACCAGCACCACGGACGCGCCGAGCAGGATCAAGACCGCCTTGGCTTCCGAATCCGTCTTGTAAGGCTTGAACGACAGGCTGCGGAACGCCAGGAAGTGCCGCGAGAAGTTGAGCGCGGCCACCAGCATGATGATGATGAGCACGACTTCGACGCCGAACGACTCGTAGTAGCCCACGCTCACGTCGTGCGTGGAAAAGCCACCTAGTGAGATCGCGGACATACAGTGGCAGATCGCGTCGAACCAGCTCATGCCGGCGACGCGCAGCGCGATGATGCCCATCACTGTGAGCGCCAGATACGTGAACCACAGCGCCTTCGCCGTCTCGGTGATGCGCGGCGTGAGCTTCTCGTCCTTCACCGGGCCCGGCGACTCGGCCTTGTAGAGCTGCATGCCACCGACACCCAGCAGCGGCAGCACGGCGACCACCAGGACGATGATGCCGATGCCACCCACCCAATGCAGGATGTTGCGCCAGAGGTTGATCGACTGCGGCAGGTCGTCGAGATGGCTCAACACCGTCGAACCGGTGGTCGTGAGGCCCGACATGGCCTCGAAGTACGCATCGGTGAACGAGAGATCCGGCAGCGCGATCATCAGAGGGATCGTGGCCGAGCCCGACATCAATACCCACGACAACGTCACCAGCAGGAATCCGTCGCGCGGCTTGAGCTCGCGCCGGAAACTACGCGTGATAGCCGCGAGCAGCAGCCCGGCGACCGCGTTGATGCCGCCCGCGATCACGAAGTCCATGACCGCGCCGTCCTGCACGGCCAGCGACCAGCCGATGGGCAACAGATAGATGAGCCCGAAGAAGGCCATCATGAGCCCGAGCAGGTGGACGACGGCCAGCATCTTGGGCAGCTATCTCCCGCCGGGTGACGAGAACAGACGCTCCACCTGCTCGACGTGCCGCCGGTCGGACAGGAACACGATGACGTGATCGTCGTTGACGATCTCCGTGTCGTGATGCGCGATGAACACCTGGTCGCCGCGCACCACGGCGCCGATGATGGCGCCCTCGGGCAGCGAGATGTCGCCGACCTTGCGGCCGATCACGCGCGAGGTCTTTTCCGTGCCGTGCACCACGGCCTCGAGCGCCTCGGCGGCGCCTCGGCGCAGGCTGTGCACGCGCACCACGTCGCCACGGCGTACGTGCGCCAGCAACGAACCGATGGTGATGGTTTGCGGCGAAATCGCGATGTCGATGTTGCCGCTTTCCATGAGATCGGCGTACGACGGCTTGTTGATCAGCGCCATCACCTTGCGGGCGCCGAGCCGCTTGGCGAGCATGGCCGAGAGGATATTGGCTTCTTCCGAATTCGTGAGAGCGCAGAACACATCGCAGCTGTCGATGTTCTCCTCGATAAGCAGTTCTTCGTCGGCCGCGTCGCCGTTGAGCACGATGGTGTTGAGCAACAGCTCGGAGATGCGGCGCGCGCGGCGCGGGTCCCGCTCGATGAGCTTCACCTGGTTCTCATTCTCGAGCCGGCGCGCGAGCGCGAAGCCGATGTTGCCGCCGCCGGCGATCACGACGCGCTTCGCGGGCGCCTCGACCTTGCGGATCTCGCCCATGAACTTGCGGATGTCGTCGCGCGCCGCCAGGAAGAACACTTCATCGTTCTCCTGTATCTCGGACTCGCCCTCGGGAATGATGCTGCGCCCGTCGCGATAGATGGCGACCACGCGCGCTTCGGTGTTCGGGTGATGCTCCTTGAGCGCCTTCAGCTTCTGCGATACGAGCAGGCCGCCCTTGCGCGCGCGGATGCCGACCAGCCGCACGCGGCCATCGGCGAAATCCAGCACCTGAAGGGCGCCCGGAAACTTGATGAGTTGCGCGATGTATTCGGTGACCAGCTGTTCCGGGCTGATCCACACGTCGACCGACAGCGCTTCGTCCGAGAACAGCTTGGGGTGGCGCGTGTACTCGGAGGAGCGGATACGCGCGATCTTCGTGCGGGTGCGATACAGCGTGTACGCGATCTCGCAAGCCATCATGTTCACTTCGTCACTGGAAGTGAGCGCGACGACAATATCGGCGGCGGCGGCGCCGGCGGCTTCGAGCACGGATGGATAGGCGGCGTTGCCGGCGACGGTGCGGATGTCGAGGCGGTCCTGCAGGTCGCGCAGCACCTCTTCATTGGTGTCGACCACCGTGACCTCGTTGGCTTCCTCGCGGGACAGGTGGTATGCCGCGGTGCGCCCAACCTGTCCGGCGCCGAGAATCACGATCTTCATGGGGGCGGTATTGTAGCCGCGCGGCTGGCGCGGGGCGGGTCCATCGGCGGGGTGCCGTGGCGAGGCCCATTGCAAGGATTGGTGGAACCCACCGAAGCCGACGCCGGTCGCATCCTCTGGAGTCGGCTGGGCTTTCGGGAGAACGACATGACGCGCGGCATCCTCATGAATGGCGCTCGGGCTGTTGGCGCGCTGATCGGCACTTCATTCATCGCGGCTGGTGTTCAGGCGGTCGAGCCCGTGGGGGCACCCAAGGCGCCGGCGAAAGCGCTCGCCGCGCCCGCCAAACCGCTCGACCTGCGTATCGGCGACATCCGCAAGTACATGACGCCGGAGGAATTCCAAGCGCTTTCCATGCAGCCCGACGAATCGAACACCGTGGTGGTGCAGGCCGACGCGCCGCTGCTGCCCATGAAGTCGGATCTCGACGTGCCGGGCGGCATCATCGCGCCATTCTGGGCGCTGGCGCACCCCACGCAGGCCTGGCGGCTGCTGCTGCCCGACGCTCGCGTCAACATCCAGAAAATCCCGCCACCCGAGACCAAGATTCCCCCGCCGGTGTTTCGCTGGGGACCGTGAACCACCCCGGCTACCTACCGGGTGTTCTTGATGTCGTGCATCTGACGGTGCGAGTTGATCGAGTCGCGCAGATCCTGCGCGGCCTTGCGCGAAGCCTCGGCAAAATCGCCGCCGCTGCTGGCGTAGAGGATGGCGCGCGACGAACTGATCACGAGCCCGGTGCCGGCCGCGGTCTTGCCCGCGGCCATCACCTTGGCCACGTCGCCCCCCTGCGCGCCGACGCCGGGCACGAGGAACGGCAGGTCGTCGCCGACGCGCTTGCGGATATCCGCGAGCTCTTCGGGGTAGGTAGCTCCCACCACCAGCATGCAGTTGCCGGCCGAATTCCAGTCCCGCGCCACCATCTCCGCCACGTGCTGGAACAGCGTCTTGCCAGGCCCGACGTGCAGGTCCTGCAGATCGCGCGCACCCGGGTTCGATGTGCGGCAGAGAACGATCACGCCCTTGCTGGCGTGCTTGAGGAATGGCTCCACCGAATCGCGCCCGAGATACGGATTCACGGTCACCGCGTCCGCGCCATAGCGGTCGAAGGCTTCCTGCGCGTACTGCTCGGCCGTGCTGCCGATGTCGCCGCGCTTCGAATCGAGGATCACGATCGCCTTGGGCGCGGTGGTCTTGATGTAGTCGATGGTGTGCTCTAGCTGCGCCTCGGCGCCGTGTGCGGCGTAGTGCGCGAACTGCGGCTTGTATGCACAGACGAGATCGCGCGTGGCGTCGACGATGGCCTTGTTGAACTCGAAGATGCCGCCCGGCGCATCACGAAACCGGTCCGGAAATTTCTTCGGCTCGGGATCGAGCCCCACGCAAACCAGCGAGTTCGTCGCCTGCCACGCGGCTTTCAACCTCGATGTGAAATTCTGCGCAGTGCTCATCTCACCACCTCGAGATACTCGAGCATCATGATCTTCACACCCATTGACGCGAAGTTCACCTGGATGTTGGCCTGCGGACCCTGGCCTTCCACCTTGAGGATCACGCCTTCGCCGAACTTCTTGTGCCGGACGCGCGCGCCAAGTCGCACCCCGGGCGCGAGCTCTTCGGTCACGGGCTTGAACCGCCCGGCGGCCACGGGGCGCGAGATCTGGATGCGCGGCCGAACTTCTTCCACGAGTTCTTCAGGGATCTCGTTGATGAATCGCGAGGGCGTGCCGAAGTTGTCCATGCCGTGCAGGCGACGCTGTTCGGCGTACGTGACGTACAGCTGTTTCATCGCGCGCGTCGTGCCCACGTAGGCCAGGCGGCGCTCCTCCTCGATGCCTTCCTCGTCATTCAGGGACCGCTGATGCGGGAACAGGCCGTCTTCCATCCCCGCGAGGAACACCAGCGGGAATTCCAGGCCCTTGGCCGTGTGCAGGGTCATCATCTGCACGCAATCCTCCCAGGCCTCGGCCTGGCCCTCGCCCGATTCCAGCACGGCGTGCGCGAGGAACGCCTGCAGCGGCGGCATGGGCTCCTCATCCGTCGACGCAACGTCGGGCGCGAAACCGCGCGCGGCGGACACCAGTTCATTGAGGTTCTCGACGCGCGCCTCGCCGCGATCCGACGCCTTCTCCTTCTTGTGGTGCTCCACGAGCCCGGAGTTGTTGATCACGTGATCGACCTGCTCGTGCAGCTCGAGACCGGCGATGTCGCCGCCGAGTTGTTCGCACAGCTTCAGGAAGCCATTGACCGCGGCTTCGGCCTTGGGGCCGAGCGTGCCATTGGCGACGCAATGCGCCGCCGCATCCCAGAGATGGGTGCCGGTCGCCTTGGCCTGCTCGCGCACCTTGTCGAGCGTGGTGGCGCCGATGCCCCGCGTCGGCAGGTTGACCACGCGTTCGAACGAGGCATCGTCGGCGTGATTGGTGATCACGCGCAGATACGCCAGCGCGTCCTTGATCTCCGCGCGCTCGAAGAACCGCAGGCCGCCGTACACCTTGTACGGAATGCGCGCGGACAGGAACACTTCTTCGAACACGCGCGACTGCGCGTTGCTGCGATAGAGAATGGCGATGTCGCGGCGCGGATTGCCCGCGTTGCTCCACTCGCGGATGCGGTTCATGACGAACTCGGCCTCGTCGCGTTCGTTGAACGCGGCGTACAGCTTGATGCGTTCGCCGTCCTTGCCCTCGGTCCAGAGGTTCTTGCCGAGCCGGCCGGTGTTGTGGGAGATCAGCGCGTTCGCCGCCTTCAGGATGTTGCCCGTGGAGCGGTAGTTCTGCTCCAGGCGATACATCTTGGCCGCCGGGTAGTCCCGCGTGAAACGGGTGAGGTTCTCCACGCGCGCGCCGCGCCAGCGGTAGATGGACTGGTCGTCGTCGCCGACGATGAACGGGGCGCCGTCCAGGCCCGCGATCAGCAACGCCCAGGCGTACTGGATGGCGTTGGTGTCCTGGAACTCGTCGATGAGCACGTGCGTGAACCGGCGGCGGTAGTGCGAGAGCAGCGGCTGGTTGTCGCGGCAGAGCTCGTACGCGCGCAGCAGCAGCTCGGCGAAATCAACGACGCCGGTGCGCTGGCACTGCGCCTCGTACTCCTTGTACACGCGGATCAGCGTGGCGCGCGTCGGGTCGCCCCCATCCTTGAGGGAGCCGGGACGATGTCCTTCATCCTTGTTGTGGTTGATGAACCACTGCACTTCGCGCGGCACCCAGCGCGTCTCGTCGAGCTCCATCGCTTTCAGGATCCTCTTGACGAGCCGCAGCTGGTCTTCGCCATCGAGTATCTGGAAGCTCTGTGGGAGGTTCGCGTCGCGCCAGTGCAATCGCAGCAGGCGGTGGGCAATGCCGTGGAATGTGCCCACCCACATGGCGCCGCCCGGCACGCCTAACAACTTTTCGATGCGGTGGCGCATCTCGGCCGCCGCCTTGTTCGTGAAGGTCACGGACAGGATGTTGTATGGCGACGCGCCTTCATTCTGGATGACCCAGGCGATGCGATGGGTGAGCACGCGTGTCTTGCCCGAGCCCGCGCCGGCAAGCACCAGCACCGGCCCCACGGGCGCGGTGACGGCCGCGCGCTGAGCGTCGTTCAGGCCATGGAGTATCGGCCCATTGAGATCGGGGGAGGTGTCATTCATCGGGGCGCGGATTTTACCGAGCCGTCCGATCGAAGGCAGATCAATTTTTCATCATGCAGCCGCTTCGGCGGCATGCGACGGCACGTGAGCGCCCGAAGATTACAACCCCGGCTTCGCTGCCTCTTCCGCCTGCGCGTCCAGCTTGTGCTTATTCGGCGCGATCACTTTTTCGTCGAAGTAATCGAGTATCGCCGCCACCAGCGCCAGGAACACAGGCCCGACCACGATGCCGATGGCGCCGAACGCGGCGATGCCGCCGACCACGCCCACGAACACGGTGAATGCCGACACCGGCGCGTACCGCGACACGAGGATCGGCCTCAGGATGTTGTCCGACGTCGACACCACGATTCCCCAGATGAGCAGGAACGTCGCCATTCCCCAATGTCCGGAGGCGCCGAGATACAGCACACCCGGTATCCACACGATAGCGGCGCCGCCGGCCGGCAACAGCGCGAGGATCGTCGCGAGCACACCGAATACCACGGGTGACGGCAGTCCTGCGATCGCGAAGCCGATGGTCACGAGCACGCCCTGGCAGATCGCCGTGAGACCGATACCGTAGAACACGCCGCGCGTCACGCTGGCGAGATGATCGAACAGCTGCTCGCGATTTTCCTCGGGCACCGGGATCAGCCGCTGCAGCCGGTCGAACATGCTGGCGCCATCACGCAGGAAGAAGAACAGCAGGAACAGCATGAAGAAGAATCCGATCAGCGTGCCCAGCGCCGAGAGCACCACGCCGCCACCCACGCTCGCGACGTTCCGCAGCAGTGTCTGTGCGGCATTGGTGAGGTACTCCTGGATATCCGCGCCCGACACTGACAATTGCTCGCGAGCCAGGCGCGCGGCGGGGCCGATGACCGGGTATTGCTCGAGATTCGCGAACGTGCTGCCGTCCAGGCGGAAGGGGCTGTTCTGGATATAGGCGACGAGCGCCCTGGCCTGGTTCGCGAATGAAATTGCCAGCAGCGTGAGCGGCACCAGCAATGCGAATGGCGTGAGCCCGGTGATGATTCCCGCCGAGAAACCCGCGCGTCCCTTGAGCTTGCGCGTCAGCCAGCGGTGCGTGGGATACAGCAGAAAGGCCAGGAATGCCGCCCACGCCATTGATCCGGCGAACGGTTGCAACACCAGCAGCAGCCCATAGAGCACCAGGGCTGCGAGGGCGACGAAAAATGCCTTTGTATAGAACTCCACGGGCACCTTATATATGTGGCCGCGCCACAAGGATAGCGGCGCCGACGCGGAGAGAGACGTGACGGAGCTGAGAGCACTACTGGCCGACATCACCACCCTCGAGGTGGACGCCATCGTCAACGCCGCCAACTACTCGTTGTTAGGTGGCGGCGGCGTGGATGGTGCCATCCACCGCGCGGCGGGCCCCGGGTTGCTGCAGGAATGCAGCCAGCTCGGTGGGTGCGCCACTGGCGATGCCCGGCTCACGCGCGGATACCGGCTGCCGGCGAAATTCGTGATCCACGCGGTGGGGCCGGTCTGGAACGGTGGCGCGCATGGGGAAGCGGCGCTGCTGGCATCTTGTTACCGACGCTCGCTCGAGCTGGCCGCGGAAGCGGGCGCCCGGTCCATCGCCTTTCCCAGCATCAGCACCGGGATCTACGGCTATCCCATAGAGGCGGCGACGCGGGTGGCGGTGGCGACGGTGCGCGCGGAAATCGCACGTTTTCCGGGCATCTCCGCGGTCATTTTCTGCTGCTTTTCGCCGCGGGACCTGCGGGCGTACGAGGCCGCGCTCCTGGTTCGCTAACAGGCGGGCGCGAATCCGCATATGCTTCGCGCTCACCGCGCCGTCAGAAAGCCTCGGGAAACAACAGAGCAGCAGGGATGAGCAGTCTCGCCGACCTTTATGCCGAATTGAAGGCGGACGTGGTTGCCCTCGCCGATCCGTTGATCGAGCAATCCCAGAAACGCCTGCAGGCGAAGGATGACTTCCTGCCTCATGCCGCGGTACTCGGCGCCGACGGCAAGGTGGTGCTCATGGGCGCCATGACGGGCTCGCGCGATGGGCAGGCCCATGCGTCGCACATCATGCCGATGGTGCTGAGCGGCGTGCGGCAGGTATCGCGCGAAAAGGTGGTGGTGGCGGTCGGCATCGCCGAGAACGTCAGCCTGACGCGAGGCGAGATGCCCATGCAGGCCATCAAGGTGCTGCTGGAACACGAGCGCGGTCTCACCGTGGCCATGTTCCTGCCTTTCCACAAGGCGGGGAGCGGCGACTATTACTTCGGCGAAGCGTTCGTAACTCCCGCCAACCCCGAGCTCAGGCTCTGGACTCGCTTGCCGGAGTAGTTAGCGACCCCGGGGCTGGCCTGGCCTTCATGGTGCCGAGGAACGAACCCAGGATCACCAGCGGAAAGCCGAAAGCCATGCCCGTGGTGAGCGGCTCATCGAGCACGAGCGCGCCCAGCAGGATCGCCACCGCCGGGTTCACGTAGGTGATGACGGTGGCCCGCGCCGGGCCGACTTCCGCGATCAGCGCGAAGAACACGACGAATGCCGCGGCCGTGCACAACACGCCCAGGCCGACGACCGAGGACACCGAGGCGGCGCTGACCTTCTCCGGCAGCAGGAAGGGCGCGAACGGTAGATAGATGACGCTCGCCAGGATCAGCGAGCCCGTGATCACGCCGATGGCGGGCACGTCCTTGAGTTTGCGGTCGATGATGATGGGGCCGATGGCGTAACAGAGCGCGACCAGTATCGTGGCGCCCACGGCATACAAATCGTCGAGGTGGATGTCCAGACCCACGAGCAGCGCCACACCGGCGAAGCCCAGGCACAGGCCGAACAGGCGGCGCGGCTCGAGCTTCTCGTGCCCCAGCCGGGTGATGATCAGCGCGGCGAACAGCGGCACCACCGCGATGAGCAGGCCGGCGGTCGAACTGTTCAGGCGCGTCTCCGCATGGCCCAGCATCCACCAGGGCAGGCTGATCTCGATGAGCGTGAACGCCAGCAGCCACTTCCACTTGCGAAATGCGGGGGCGAGGGCGTTACGATGCAGCGCCAGCGGGGCGAGCAACAACGAACCCAGCACGGTGCGCGAGCCGGCCACCACCAGAGGGTCGATCTCACCCACGGCGATGCGGATCAGCAGGTAGGGCATGCCCCAGAGCAGGCCCAGGGCGATGAACAGAAGCCAGCCACGTTTGGACATCGGGCGATTGTAGAGAACCCGCGGCGCGTACAGTTAGAAAGGAAAGCTTATGCACGCACAAGATTCCTTGACAGCCATTCCTCGCACGCAACCGGGACAGCCCGTGGCCGGGCGCGATCGACCCGCATTGTTCGCGCGGGCCAATCAGTGAATTCGCGCCTGCGGGCTTGATGCCCTCACCGCAAACGGGCGAACCTGCGCGGACATGAGCTTCGAATATCTCTCCGTCGATCAAGCGATCTCCGCCTCCGGCCTGCGCATGGTGGTGGTGGGCAACGTGCCGAGCCCCTGGGGCGAGGCCGCCAAGGGCATCTTCCACATCAAACGTCTGCCGTTCAGCGCAGTCCGCCTGGTGTATGACAACGAGGCGTTGACGAAGTGGGCCGGCCAGCTCTCCGGGCCCGTCGTGATCAACGACGACGAAGTGCCGCGGTCGGGTTGGGCGGAGATCCTCATGCTGGCCGAGCGGCTGGCGCCGGCGCCCGCGCTGTTGCCGCTGGAACCCAACGCCCGCGGCAAGGCGCTGCTGCTGGCCGAGAAGTTCTGCGGCCAGGGGAGCGGTCTGGGCTGGACGCGCCGGCTGCAGCAGGTGCATGCCGCGCTGGCCGGACAGGGCGGCTTTCCCGAAAAGATCGCAGGCTACCTCGGCAAGAAGTACGGCTACTCGCCGGCCGAAGGCGCAGGCTACGGCGCCCGGGTGCGCCAATTGTTAGGCGAGGTCGCCGCGGCACTGCGCGAACAACGTGCGGCCGGCAGGCCTTACTACCTGGGCGATACCCTGTCCGCGGCCGACGTCTACAGCGCCACCTTCACGGGCATGTTCAAGCCGCTGCCTGAGGAGCAGTGCCGCATGCATCCGGCGATCCGCGCGGCCTTCGAGCTGCTCGACGCGGACACCGCCGCGGCGCTCGACCCGGTGCTCATCGAGCACCGTGACATGATGTACGCCCGACACCTGGAACTGCCGCTCTCGCTTTGATCCGCCGCGAGCCCATCCCGGAGCAGGCGTTGCATGCGCACTACCAGCGCCAGGGCGCGTACCTCGATTGCTACGCCACCCATGTCGATGGTGCAGTGACGCACGCGCAGTTCATCGAAGCGTTCTACACGTCGTGGCTGTTCAGGCTCGAACGCTGGATCCTCGGCTGGGCGGTGCAGAAACCCTCTACCGACGCGCAGGCGCGCGAAGTCGCATGTGGCCTGCGCACGGATTTCGCCGCCTGGACGGTGGAAGCACGCGATGCCGGGCAGCTCCTGATGTGCGATTTTCTCGGCGCCACGCGCTCCTGGTTCATGGTGGTTCCGCGAGCCGGCGGAGCGGGCACGACCACCAAACTCCATTTCGGCTCGGTGGTGACGCCAAGTCGCAACCCGCGCACCGGAAAGCTCGAGCTCGGGCGTACATATCGACTGTTGCTGAGCTTTCACAAGCTATATTCACGCGCCCTGTTGGCCGCCGCGCGCTCCAGACTGCGGCGACAGCTGCCTCTTAAGGCATAGGTAGGAATCCTCCGATTCCCCACTGGAGCTCCGAGCCGCAGCCTTGGATCATGTGTCTCATCACCGAGGCCACATGTTTCGACGAGGTTTCTACATTTCGGAGCTCGTGCCGCTGCTGCTCTCGCTGGGCATGCTGGGCGCGGCCCTGTACGGCCTGCTGACCGAACGCGTTCTCTCCGTCACCGGGCAGCACCGGCTCCTTGGCCTCGTGGCTCATTCGCAGGATCCAGGGCTCTACTGGATGTCGATCAGCGTCTATCTTCTGGTCGGCGCGGTGCTCGGCTACTTCAGCCTGCGCAACCTGCGCGGCTACTGAGCCGACCCTACTGGGACCCGACCTGCCGGGCCCACCTACTGGGCCGCTGCGGCCTCGGCGAGCGCCCAGTCCACGAAGGTGCGCACCAACGGCCGGCGAAAATGCGCGGCCGGCGCCATCAGGTAGTAGCTCCACGGCGCCATCCAGCTGTCCTGCGTGACACGCACGAGCTGGCCGCGCGCCAGCAACGGCGCGACGTGCGGGCCGCGGCCGATGGCGATACCCAGCCCCGCGATCGCCGCTCCCACCAGTACCACCGAATCACTGAATTGCGGACCGCGACCCGCCGGCGCGGTAGATAGACCCGCCCGCTCGAACCAGCCGCGCCAGCCGAGCCATGGCTGCTCGGGGTTGGCGTCGATGTCGTGCAGCAGCGGGTAGTCTGAGAGCGCCGCAAGGCTGTCGGGAATTGGGCGCCCGCGAAACAGCGTCGGACTGGCCACCGGAAACAGTTCCTCGCGGCACAGCAGCTCACCCTGCAGCCCCCGACCGGGCGCCGGAGCGAAGCGAATCGCGAGGTCGATGGCGTCACGGCGAAAGTCCATGACGGAGCGCGAGGTTTTCAGCACGAGGTCGATGCGCGGCGCCCGCTCGCGGAAACGATGCATGCGCGGCAACAACCAGCCGTTCGCGAACGCCGCGAGAGTGGTCACCGTCAGCAATCCATCGGCGCGCTTGGTCCTGAGGCGCGCCGTGGACTCGCCCAGCAGGTCGAAGCCGGCTGAAAGCTCGGGAAGATAGTCGCGCCCCTGGTCGGTGAGCACGAGGCCGCGCGCCAGCCGCTGGAACAGCGTGGTGTCGAGATATTGTTCGAGACGCCGCACCTGCTGGCTCACCGCCGCGGCGGACACGCGCAATTCCGCGGCCGCGGCCACGAAGCTGCCCAGCCGGGCCGAAGCCTCGAAGGCGCGCAGCGCATTGAGAGGTGGAAGTCGCCGTGCCATGCCAGCGAAAGAATAACTTAGGCTCAGCCAAAAGCCTTCCCGGTCGCGCGGAAAATGCGCCCGGCCGATACTCCCGGGCCAACAAACTCAGGGCAAGGGAAGCGCATGCACCTCTTCGACTACCTCGATTCCGGCAACGGCTTCAAGGTGCGCCTGCTGATGGCGCAGCTCGGCATGAAGTACCAGTGGACCAATGTCGACATCGACAAGGGCCTCACGCGTACGCCCGAGTTCCTGAAGCGCAATCCGAACGGGCGCATCCCGACGCTCGAGCTCGACGACGGCACCAACCTGTTCGAGTCGAACGCCATCATGTGGTACCTGGCCGAAGGCTCGCGTTTCGTGCCCGCCACGCAGCTCGGCCGCGCGCAAGTGCTGCAGTGGATGTTCTTCGAGCAGTACAGTCATGAGCCCTTCGTCGCCACTCCGCGCTACATCTGCCGCCACTTTCCAGCCGATCACCCGCGCCGTGCCGAGCTGCCGGGCCGCCTCGAGAAGGGCCACGCCGCGCTCAAGGTCATGGAAGGCCACCTGGCCACGCGCGAATTCTTCGTGGGCAACCGCTACAGCATCGCGGACATCGCGCTGTACGCGTACACGCACGTGGCGCCCGACGGTGGCCTCGCGCTCGAACCCTACCCGCACGTCTGCGCGTGGCTCGCGCGTGTCGCGGCCCAGCCGGGCTACATCGATCTGCTGGCGCAGCCGGTATCCGCCGCGGCATGAGCTCGGTGCCCGATGCATTCGCCGCAACGCCTCAGCCACCGTATTACGCCGTGATTTTCACGTCCACGCGCACGGCCGTGGAAGAGGGCTACCCAGATGTCGCGGCGCGCATGGTCGAGCTCGCCGGCCGGCAACCGGGGTTTTTGGGGGTCGAGAGCACGCGTGGCGCCGATGGCTTCGGCATCACGGTGTCGTATTGGGCCTCCCTCGACGCCATCGCGGCCTGGAAGGCGCAGGGCGAGCATCGCATCGCGCAGGCGAACGGGCACAAGAAGTGGTACGAGCACTTCGAAGTCCGCATCGCCCGGGTCGAGCGCGCCTACCCAGGCCCGTCGGACGGAGATGTAAACAAGCCCTAAGCGCGAGTCGCCAGTTCGCGACGTCTGCCCGCGTCTGACAAAGGACGTGGCGATGGGTTGTCGCGGCCCGCAGTGCGACGCTAGTCTTGCAGGGTTACCCACCCGAGAGGACTGATGCGCAAATTCCTGTACCTGAGCAATGCGCAGCGCTTTGGCGACTTCGCGTTGCTGCTGCTGCGTCTGTTCGTCGGTCTCTTCCTGATCTGGGGTGTCTGGGACAACATCACCGAAGCCTCGCGCATGCAGGAATTCGTGGAATTCCTGCGCAAGCACGGTTTCCCGAGCCCGCGGCTGCTGGCGCCGGTCTCGGTATACCTGCAGCTCGTCATCGGCGTCGCTTTCATCCTCGGACTGTTCACGCGCTGGGCCGGCATCCTGTGCGTCATCAATTTTGCGGTGGCCATCGCCATGGTCGACCGGTACGGCGGCATGCGCGGCATCTTCCCCTCGGGCTGTCTCATCGCGATCGGTCTGTACCTCGCGACACATGGCGCCGGCCGTTTCTCACTGGACGCATCACTCAAGGCCAATGAAACGCCACGCGCCAGCAGTGGAGTGCGGCTCAAGAGATAGCGATGGCGCGCAACATCGAGATCAAGGCGCGCATCGAGAATGTCGCCGCGCTGGCGCCGCTCGTCGCCGGGTTCGCGAACGAAGGGCCGCTCGAGATCGCGCAGGACGACACCTTTTTCAACTGCGACACCGGTCGGTTGAAGCTCCGCGCCATCTCGAACGACTATGGCGAACTCATTTTCTACCGGCGAGCCAACCAGGCGGGGCCCAAGGAGTCGTTCTATCTACGATCTCCCACTTCGTCACCCGAGACTCTTCGTGAATCGCTTTCGCTGGCCTACGGGCAAATCGGTCGAATCCGCAAGTACCGCACTCTCTTTCTGGTCGGGCGTACCCGCGTCCACCTGGACCGGGTGGAGGGCCTGGGCCATTTCCTCGAACTCGAGGTCGTACTGGCTGACGATGAACCCACGGACTCGGGTGTTCGCGAAGCTCGTGACCTCATGGATCGCCTCGGAATCGACGCAGGGCAGCTCGTCGAAGGCGCGTACCTCGACTTGATGCTCGCGCAAACGCGGTAAAGCCTTCGGGCGCTCCCGCACGGTATGCTGGGCATCGGCCGGGATGGGCCGGTCGTGGCCGGCCATGCCTCCGGGCCTGGGGACGAAAACAATGAAACCTTCGATGTTGGGCCTGCTCATCGCGTCCGGCGCCTTCGGCGCCAGTACTATCTACCTCGCCGTGCAGCTGCGCGAGGAACGTGCGCAGGCGGACGCCTTCGCCGAGCAGAGCCGCGCGCTCAGCGCGCGCATCGCGGAGCTCGAGAAGGTCCGCGCCGGGCTCGAAGCCACGCGACTGGCAGGCGAAACGGTAGCCGCCAGCGAGCTGGTGCAGGGCGGCAAGGCCTCAGTCACATCTGTCCAG
Organism: Steroidobacteraceae bacterium; assembly: GCA_035525785.1. Classification (GTDB taxonomy): domain Bacteria; phylum Pseudomonadota; class Gammaproteobacteria; order Steroidobacterales; family Steroidobacteraceae; genus CADEED01. The sequence continues at coordinate 131,180 of DATLDQ010000127.1, forward strand.
GGCGAGCCGGTAGCGCTCACGAACGAAGTGCGCCAGGCCGAACCCGGCGACCGGGTGGGGCCTTCGTTCGGCGGCGCGCCGCGTAGCGAAGCCATGCAGAAGATGGTGCGTGCGCAGATACGGGCCAACTTCAAGCGCATGAATCCGGATATCGGCGCGAAGCTCGGTCTCAGCGCCGAAGACTCCAGCAAGCTCGTCGATCTCATGATCGACCAGCAGATGGCGATGATGGAACGCGCACGCGAAGGGCGCGGCGCGAACCAGGCGCCGGAGCAGCGCGCCGCGGATGTTTCCGACCAGCAGCAGAAGAACCTCGCCGAGATCGCGGCGCTCATCGGCGCCGACAAGATGGACGCGTACAAGGCGTACCAGGAAGCCGCGCCGGCGCGACAGGAAGTCGACATGCTGTCCCGGCAGCTCGAGGCCAATGACCTGAATCTCAGCAGGGATCAGCGTGACCGCATGGTCACCGCGCTGGCCGACGAGCGGCAGCGCGTGCCCCCGCCCAAATACTCCGAAGCTGTTTCGCGCGAGGAATTTTCCAAGGACATGACGGCCTGGCAGGAAGACTACAACCAGCGCGCCGCCACACGTGCCAGCAGCATCCTTACCAGCGAGCAGCAGGCTACCTACTCCGAGTACCAGCAGTGGACGAAGGAAATGCGCCAGCAGTTCGAAACCCGCCGCGCCGCGCGCGACGGTGGCGCTGGTCCGCGAGGCGCGCCGCCCGGCACGCCATCGAGGTGAACCCATGACGCCGACAACCGGTCCCAGTCGATAACTGACCACCACGGGAGCGACCAATGCAATACCACGGCAGCTGTCACTGCGGGAAAGTGAAGTTTTCGTTCGCAGGCGAATTCGGTGCCGCTCTGTCCTGTAACTGCTCCATCTGCTCGCGCAAGGGGTCGCTGCTCTGGTTCACGCCGCGCGAGAACCTGCAGCTCACCGGCGAGAACGAGCTCGCGACGTATACCTTCAACAAGCACGTCATCAAGCACCGCTTCTGCAAGACCTGCGGCGTGCAACCGCTGGGCGAGGCAGTCGATCCGAAAGGCGTCCCGACGGCGGCCATCAACATCCGCTGCCTCGAAGACTTCGATCTCAGCAAAGTTCCGCTGCAACCCTGGGACGGCAGGTCGCGTTAACGTTGGGCCGACTCCTATATATATGGGCCGGCGTGGCCGGCTTCCTGGGTGTGGCCCTGGGAGCATTCGGCGCGCATGCACTGAAGGCCATGCTGGCGCCGGACCTGCTCGCAGTGTTCGAAACCGGCGTGCGCTACCAGATGTACCACGTGTTCGCGCTGTTCGCCGCGGCCTGGGCATGGCAGCGCTGGCCGTCGCGCGTGTTCGCGGTGGCAGGATGGTTGTTCGTCGCCGGCATCGTGGTCTTCTCGGGAAGCCTCTACTTGTTAGCCCTGACCGGGCTTCGCGGCCTCGGCGCCGCCACACCCATCGGTGGCCTGGCATTTCTGGGCGGCTGGCTCTGTCTCGCCTGGGGAGCGGGCACTAAGATGCGGGCATGAAGTTCTACGACTACTACGCCGACATTCCCGAACAAACCCTGCGCGAATTCGTGTGCGGACAGGAGCTGGGCCGCCTCGTCTCGGTGGACGCCGAAGGTCAGCCGCACGTCGGGCTGTATCCATTCGTGTTCCTCGGCGACCGGGTCGAGATGCATCTGCATCGCAGTGACGAGCAGTTGGCGGATCTGCGCGCGAATGCGAAGTGCGCCTTCGAGGTGGACGAGATCCACGGCACGATCCCCTCGCACTGGATCCATGCGACCAATGCCATGTTCGCCACCGCGTTTCACCGCACGGTCATCTTCGAATGCGTCGCGGACATCTCCGAAGACGCGGACGTTCTCGGCGCGCAGCAGCAACGGCTGATGTCTCACTACCAGCCCGAAGGCGGCCACGAGCGGGTGAGCGCCGCACACGCCATGTATCGCGGCCCGTTCAACGAAATCGCGGCACTCACGCTCACGGTGCGCGCGCGCAAGGTCAAGTGGAAGCTCGCCCAGAACCGCGACCGCGCGCGGCGCGAACAACTCATCGTGGCGCTGCGCGAGCGCGGCCGCCCGACGGACGCCGGCGCCGCCGACGCATTGCAATGGGCCCTGGATCGCGAATCGGCGAAATAGCCGCGGCCAGCGGCATCCCGTGGACGCGCGCGTCGCTCACGTGGATGCTGATGATGCTGGCCGAGACGTGCAATGGCTTCCTGCGCGAAGTATTCGTCGCGCCATCGATCGGTGCGCTGCGCGCGCGGCAATTGGGCGTGCTGCTGGGGTCGTCGATGGTGCTGCTCATCGCCGCGGCCTGCGCACGTTGGGTCGGGGCCGGCACCCGGCGGCAGCAGATTGCGCTGGGCGCATTCTGGGTCGTGCTCACTCTCGCCTTCGAGCTCGCTCTTGGCCGCGCCCTGAATATCAGCTGGCCGCTGCTGCTGTCCGACTACAATCCCGCGCAAGGCGGTTTCATGTTGTTCGGTCTTGCGGTGATATTCGCCGCGCCGATGCTGGTGTCACGATGGGCGACGAGCAAAATCCGGTGATCACGCATCGCGGCGGCTGCCACTGCGGCTGCGTGCGCTTCGAAGTAGACGCACCCGCGGAACTGCGCGTCGACGATTGCAACTGCTCGATGTGTACGCGCACGGGCTATCTGCACCTGATCGTCACCGCCGATCGCTTCCGCATCACGCAGGGGCGCGAAGCGCTCACGCTGTACACGTTCAACACCGGCACCGCGAAGCACTACTTCTGTTCAGCCTGCGGCGCGAAGCCCTTCTACGTACCGCGTTCACATCCGGATGGTTGGAGCGTCAATGCGCGATGCATCGACGAGGGCACGGTCACCGGCATGGAGATCACCCCGATCGACGGCCGGAACTGGGAGCGGCAGTATCCGCAGGGGCGCGGCGAGTTCAACGCCTGACGCGACGCCGGCTGCCCGTCACCAGGTGTTCCGTAGTTCGCGCAACTTGACGAATACGGTGCGCGCGTCAGGCTTGTCGCCGATCTCGGGGAAGCGCTCGCGCAGCTTCGTGATCACTTCCGGGTTTTGCAGACGGAAGAATGTGTTCACGCGCTTCTCCTCGCCCACCGTGGTGACGGGAGAACTGGCCGGATCCAGCGACTTCACCGCCTCGAGCGCGCGCGCGGCCTCGACGTTGCCCGGTTCGCGATCGAGCGTGAACGCGAGATTTCGCACCATGTACTCGTGCCCGGGATACACGCGTGTCGCATCGGGCAACCGCGCCAGCTGATTCACGAAGGTTTCGTAGAGCACGGAGGGGTCGCCACCGTTGTGGCAATTGCCGGCGCCGGCGTTGAACAGCGTGTCACCGCAGAACAGCGCCGGCCCGTCGCCATGCGCCAGCAGGCAGACATGCGACCGTGTATGGCCGGGCGTGTCGAGCACTTCGAGCTCCACCGATCGGCCCACCTTGATGACATCGCCTCGGCTCAAACCGCGATCGACGCCGCCGATCACGCGGGCTGCCGCGGCGTGCGTCATGACTTTCGCGCGCGTGGCCGCCACCACGCCCGCGTTGCCGTCGGTGTGATCGCGATGCTCGTGCGTGTTCACCACCTGGGTGATGCCGAAGCCCCCGAGCCGCGCTGCCTCGAGACATTGCGCGGCATTCAGCGGGTCGACGACCAGCGCCTCGCCGGTCTCGGCGCAGGCGATCACATAGTTGAAATTCCGCAGCGGATTCGCCGCCCAGATTCTTTCAATGAGCATGTGCGCGCTCGACGGGCATGCCGCCAGTCTAGCGAAAACTCAGGCCCGCAACGCTTCGTCGAAGAGGCCGTGCTGCGGCTTGAGGGGTACGCGGATTCTGACGGTCGTGCCTTCGCCGATGATCGAGTGGATATCCACGCTGCCGCCCATGAGCTTGAGCCGCTCGCGGATGTTGAACAGCCCGAACCCGCCATGCCGCGTCGGCAGCCGATCTATCGAATGCACCTCGAACCCGACACCCGGGTCGACCACATCGAGCGTGATCTGGTCGTCCATCACCGAACACCGTACGGTGGCGCGCTTCGACCGCGCATGTTTCACCACGTTCTGCAGCAGCTCGCGCACGGTCTGGAACAGCAGCACCGTCACCTGGTCCTCGAGGGACTTCGGCACGCCGTCGTCCTCGACGCTGACGATGAGCCGCTGCTGCTTGCCCACCCGATCCGCGAGCCAGCGCAGCGCCTCTATCAAACCGCTCTCGTGCAAGCCCGGTGGTGCGAGCTCGAGCATCAGCGTGCGGGTCTGCAAGGTGGTATCCGCCAGCACCTGCTCTGCTTCACCGATCAGGGTGATGTGCTCGCGGTCGTGCGTCTTGCGCTTGAGCTCCGCCAGCTGCATCGCCATGCCGGCGAGGTTCTGCGCGGGGCCGTCGTGCAGCTCGCTCGCCAGCTTTCTGCGCGCGCGTTCCTCGGCGAGCGTGATCTCGGTGGCCAGCGCACGCAGCTGCGCGTCATGCTGGGCCAGCGCATGCTCGGCTTCGCGCATGGCGGTGACGTCGCGACCGCTGCCCCAGAACCGCAGCACGTATCCGTTCTCGACGATGCCGATCATGGAGATCAAGAGCACGCGGTCGAGGCCGTAGGGGCCGTGCACCACGTGCTCGATGTTGCGCAGCTGGTAGCCATTGCGCATGGCGTCGCGGATGCGCTCGACGTAGACCTTCGACCAGGTGGGGTGATCCGCGAGACGCGTGCCCACGACCGGGTTCTGCGTGTCCTTGACCCCGAGGGCGACCATGAACGCGGTATTGCACTCGGCCACGAAGCCGTTTCGCCGCACCCACGCCACCTGCTCGTCAGGCGACAGTGTCACCGGCATGGGCTCGGAGAGCTCAGTGCGGAAGATGGCTTCAGAGCTGTTCGCGACGAACGCCCGGTAGCGCTCGTCGCTGCTGCGCGCGCTCGCGATGGCGTCGTCGCGCTCGGCCATCACGGCTTGCAGCAGCAGCACTGGCAGTACGCACAGCGCGAGGAAGGTCTGCAGCTGATAAGGGCTGTCGAACGGTCCGAGCCCGCGCGTGGTGGCGAGCGACGCCACGGCCACCGTGATGCCGGCGGCAAGCGCCGTGCGCCGCGGGCCGCTGAGCATGGCTATCCACACGAGCACGGGGTAGACGATGTAGGGCACGTCGAGCGGCGACGTCGGCGCGCCGGGGCCACGCAGGAACACCGCGCCCAACAGCAGCAACAACACCAGGTAAGCCGCGAGCGTCGTCGAGGTGCTGCCGCGCGCGTGGCGGGTGAACGCGAACCCGTGGAATCCTACGGTCAGCACCAGCGGCGTGATGATCAGCGCGCCGAGCAGATCGCCTATCCACCAGCTCTGCGCGCTGAACCAGAAGCCCTGGGATCCGATATCCATACCGCGCAGCGAGACCGCCACGACGGCGCAGGCCAGCGTCGACAACAACGCGGCCACCGCGAAGCACAACACGTGGCGCAGGCGGGCGAAGGAGATGGGACCACGACAGCCGAGGTGCATCAGCCCGACACCCGTGAGCGCCGAGGCGAACTTCACGATGAACATCAGCCCGAAAATCGAGAACGGGATCTGCGGCGCGAACAGCGTGTGCGCCAGCAACTCGGCGAGCCAGGCCATGGCCGCCAGCGCCAGCCAGTAGTTGGGCGGGTAGAGCAGCAGGAACGCGAACAGGGAACCTGTCGCCGGCCAGAACACACCAACACCTTGCGGCGCGATGAGGAGGGTGATGCCGATGCCGACGGCCAGGAAATGCAGCGGGAAATACACCGCCCCGGCCTGGAGGGGGCCTAACTTCAGTCCGAACGGCCGGAGGAGTCGGTTCATGACTGCCGCCATCATAGAACGAGACGCAGGCCGCAGCTTCGGCGCGACACTTGTTGTTTGCTTCCGCCCCTGAATATTGTTTAAAACATCGTCCAAGGCGATGCGAACCGCCGCCCCCGGGGTGGCTCTGACGAGGGATCCAAGTGAAAAGCGCTTCAAAATTCAGCATGTTGCTGCTCCCGGCCATAGTTTCCCTGGCCGGCTGCGGCGGGGGCGACGAGACCTTCAAGAGCGGGGACGTGGGTCGGCTGGACCAGCCGAACATCTTCCAGCCGCCGGGCAGCACCTGGACCCCGGGCTCGTTCCTGCCCGCATCCACGTTCAAGAACCGTTGCGCCAACCCGCGCAGCGGCACATCGGACCTTTCCGGCACCGTCACGGACGAGAACAACTGGCTGCGTTCCTGGACGAACGACACCTACCTCTGGTTCACCGAGGTCACGGACCGCAATCCGGCGCTGTTCTCGAGCACGCTCGACTACTTCGCCCTGCTCAAGACCACGGCCAGCACTGCTTCCGGCGCCGCCAAGGACAAGTTCCACTTCACCTACGGCACCGAGGAATGGCAGCAGTTGTCCCAGGGCGGCATCACCGCCGGCTACGGCGCCAGTTTCGAAATCCTCGCCCCCTCCCCGCCGCGCCGAATCGTCGTGGCCTTCGTCGACGAGGACACCCCTGCCTTCGGCGAGCTGTTCCGCGGTGACGAAATCCTTGAAGTCGACGGCCAGGACGCGGTGAACGGCAACACCGAAGCGACGGTGTTCGCCTTGAACGGCGGGCTGTTCCCGGCCGAGCTGGGCGAAAACCACACATTCGTCGTGCGTGGCACCGACGGCATGCAGCGCACCGTGACGCTCGGCTCCGAAGAAGTCTTCATCGAACCCACGCCCGTGGTGCAAGTGTTGAACACCGGCAGCGGCAACGTGGGCTACCTGCTCTTCAACGATCATTCCGCACCGGCGGAGGATTCGCTGGCGACCGCCATTCAGACGCTGGACAACGCCAACGTCACCGACCTCATCCTCGACATCCGTTACAACGGCGGCGGCTACCTCGATATCGCGAGTGAAGCGGCCTACATGATCGCGAACCCGACGCTGACCTCGGGCCAGACCTTCGAGCGCCTGGTGTTCAACAGCAAGCATCCGAGCGTGGACCCGGTGACGGGCGAGACCATTACGCCCACGCCGTTCCACTCCACCAAGGTATTCGGCAATGGCAGCGCCCTGCCGAACCTCGGCCTGGGACGCGTTTACGTCATCACCGGCCCGGGTACATGCTCGGCGAGCGAAGCCATCATCAACGGATTGCGCGGCGTCGGCGTGCAGGTGTACGTCATCGGCTCGACCACCTGCGGCAAGCCCTACGGCTTCTACCCCACGGACAACTGCGGCACTACCTACTTTTCGATCCAGTTCCGCGGCGAGAACGATGCGGGTTTCGGTGACTACACCGACGGCTTCTCGCCGGTGAACACCGCGACCAACGCGGGCACGACCGTGCCCGGGTGCTCGGTGGCGGACGACTTCACGCACGAGCTCGGTGATCCGGCGGAAGGCCGCATCGCCGCGGCGCTGTCGTTCCGCTCGAGCAACAACCAGACCTGCCCGGCGGCGACGGGCTTCACCGATCCGCGCCTCTCGAAGATGTCGTACCAGAGCGCGCCGGATCGCTCGCTGTGGGTGTCGAAGCCCGCCGCTCGCATGAACCGGATCCTGCGGCGGGTGAACTAGCCACCAACCAGATGTGACGTGGAGGGGCGCTTCGGCGCCCCTCGGTCCCATCTACTCGCTGAACCGCAGGTTCACTTCGACTTCCTGCAGCAACGGCGAAGGATCGAAGTACGAACCGTCGTCAGTCGACGTGAGCAAGCCACCCGCGATCACGTACTGGGGTCGCCCCTCGATGTCGAGCCGGTAGCACTTACGCGATGCCACCTTGCCGTGCAGGCTGCGCGGGATGCGGTCGACGACCTCGTCGATGAGGCACTGGTCGATGGTGAAGCTGTCGAACCACGCCGGCAGCGACATCCACACCACACCCTTGAACAGCACGTCGATGCGCCGCGGACCGCCGTCGTCGCGGTCATGCGAGCGCAACAGCAATTGCCCGTGGCTCTGGTGGTAGATGACGAGGCCGAAGAGGCCGTTGAAGCGGGCGGGCAGCTCGATGGCGTCGTTCATGCGTCCGCGACGTTATCGCGGACCGGCGGGGCGCTCAAGCCTCCCTCAAACCCGGGTGAGCGCCTGCGTCGTGGGTAGATAGTGATCGACCAGCAGCGCGGCGAACAACCACATGAGGTAGCTGATCGAATAGCGGAAAACCTTCATCGGCAGGTGTGCGCGTTCGCTGACCTTGAGCTG
>DATLDQ010000026.1:0-112702 GCA_035525785.1 Steroidobacteraceae bacterium
GTGACCTACATGGTCGACGCCGCCCGCGTGGAACAGCGCACCGACCTCGACAAGCTGGTCATCGACATCGAGACCAACGGCACCATCGACGCGGAAGAAGCCATCCGCCGCGCCGGCGCGATCCTCAAGGATCAGCTGTCGGTGTTCGTGGACCTGCAGGGCGAGGAAGAGGCCACCAACAAGGTGTCCGAGATGCAGTTCGACCCGCTGCTGCTGCGTCCGGTGGACGAGCTCGAGCTCACCGTGCGTTCGGCCAACTGCTTGAAGGCCGAGAACATCCATTACATCGGCGACCTCGTGCAGCGCACGGAAGTCGAGCTGCTGCGCACCCCGAACCTCGGCAAGAAGTCGCTCACCGAGATCAAGGAAGTGCTGCAGAGCCACGGCCTCATGCTGGGCATGCGCCTCGATGGCTGGCCGCCGGCCGGTCTCAAGCACGATGCCGATCGCGGCATGATCTGATCGATAACGCCGGCCGCAAGGCCGGCGATTGAATAGTTAGGAAGCCTAGAAAATGCGTCATCATCTTTCCGGTCGTCAGCTGTCGCGCAATGCTCCGCATCGCCATGCGTTGCTGCGCAGCCTGTCGGTCGCGCTGCTGCGTCACGAGACCATCCGCACCACGGCCCCCAAGGCCAAGGAACTGCGCCGCGTCGTGGAGCCGCTGATCACCCTGGGCAAGGAAGACAGCGAAGCCAACCGCCGTCTCGCGTTCGCGCGCCTGCGCGATGTCGAGATCGTCGCGAAGCTGTTCGACACCATCGGCCCGCGCTTCAAGGCGCGCCCGGGTGGCTACACCCGCATCCTGCACATGGCGCCGCGTCCCGGTGACAACGCCCCCATGGCGCTGATGCAGCTGGTCGAGCGTTCGGCGCCGGAAGGCGTCGATGCTCCGGAAGACAAGAAGGCGAAGAAGGCCGAGAAGGCCGCGCCGGCTCCTTCCAAGGAAGAGAAGAAGGCCAAGTCGGACGCCAAGAAGGTGCGCGAGAAGGCCGCCAAGGAAGCCAACGCTTCGAAGGCCGCCGCGAAGAAGGCTGCCAAGAAGACCACGGGCACCACCACGGCCAAGAAGAAAAAGGCCGCGCCGAAGAAGAAGAAGTCCGCGAAGTAAAGGGGACAGATCTATTTTCCTCCCGAAACGGGCGCCTCCAGGCGCCCGTTTTGTTTGGCGCTCAGGTATCCGCGTCCATCTTCGCGGGGCGCCCACGCGATCGGGTGGACACCGCGATGCCGTGGTCCCTGCGAATGGCATCGCCGAACTCATCCGACCCCGTGAGCTGGTTTCGTTGAAGTGCCCCGCGGATCATTTCGAGCTCATCAGCACTGCAAGGTGCCCCCGCCAAATCCCTGTACAACTGGAAGCGCCTCTCCGGCGTCGTTGCGAGGTCGGCGAGTACGGGATCGACATCCAACCAGTCGCAAAAGTCGAAACCCGCGCGTGCGCGATAGCTCGACCAGGCGAAATCTTCGGGCTTCGACACCACGCGAGCGCGCACCGGGTTTTGATCGACGTACCGGCCGCAAGTCAGAAGATAGCGGCTCGATTCGATGGGACTGCAGTGGAACCGCCCCTCCCAAAATGAGCCACTCTTCTTCAGCAGGCGGTTCATTCTCCGCGTGTGTCTGCCGGCGAGCGTCTTCATCAGCAAGCTCAAGTGCTGAGCGTCGGCGCCGGGATCGACGATGAGGTGAACGTGATTCGACATCAGGCAGTACGCGTAGATCTTCAGAGCATAGATATCGCGACATTGCTGCAGTGTTGCAATGTAGTCACCGCGGTCGAAATCGCTGAAAAACACCGCATTTCGACTATGGCCGCGCTGGACGATGTGGTGGGGATAACCGGCGAACGCGATTCGCGATCTTCTGGGCATGTGCTAGTCACCCTGACTGGAGGGCAATAGCTTAAAGTCGGCAATCTGATCGGCACGCCGGGGGAATCGCCTGCGTGAGGCCAGAAACGGAATAAAAATAGATCTGTCCCCTTTAAGGAGTTGCCATGGGTCTCGCGAAGGAATTCAAAGAATTTGCGATGAAGGGCAGCGTCATCGATCTGGCCATCGGCGTGATCATCGGCGCGGCGTTCGGCAAGATCGTCGCGTCACTGGTAGAGGACATCATCATGCCCCCGATCGGCATGATGATCGGCAACGTGAACTTCACCGACCTCGTGGTGAAGCTGGGTACCGATCCCACGGGCAAGGACGTGATGGTGAAGTACGGCAACTTCCTGCAGATCACCTTCCAGTTCGTGATCGTCGCTTTCGTGCTCTTCATGCTCATCCGCACGATCAACAAGCTCAAGAAGCCGGACCCGGCACTGCCGGTCGCCCCGCCGCGCCAGGAAGCGCTGCTGCAGGAAATCCGCGACCTGCTCGCGAAGAAGCAGTAGCTCGCGCCAACGGATGGCCCCCGTTCGTTACGCCTGGATGTTCCGGACGGCGGCCATCGTCCATCTGTTCTTTGGCCTCGCATGGCTGTGGCGCTTCGGGCTCACCGACTACCACCCCGACCAAAGGCCATACGGTCTCGCGGCTGGCGTGCTCGCGCTGTTAATCGGTGTCCTGCTGATGCGCCTCAATCGCTCCGCCATCGGGGTGTCTGCGGTGGAGTCGGCCATAGTGGGGCTGTCAGCGGCTGTGTACGCGCCGAACACCCAGGGGCCGGTGATCCTGTTCCTGGCGGCGTTGGCGATCGTCTGCGTGATCTACGCGGTGTTCGCGCTGCGCGCGATCACCGCGCGCGAAGCACCGGGGGGCGCGTAGGAAATCGGCGCTGCAAGACGCGGCCCCATCGAACAACCGGTTCTACCTGTTGAAGGCCATGCGCGTCAGGTTCTCCTGCCTACCGACCCGGGCGACGACATTGTCTTCGATGCGGATGCCGCCGAAGGGCTTGAGCTGCTCCACCCGCGACCAATTGATCTTCTTGCCGATGGGTTTGGCCTTCGCTTCGTTCAGCAACTGGTCGATGAAGTAGAACCCGGGCTCCACCGTCACCACGCAGCCATCCTCGAGCTTGCGCGTCAGGCGCAGGAACGGGTGGTTGTAAGGCCGTTCGATCTCTCCGCCGCTGGCGTCGCGCTGGCGCCCACCCACGTCGTGCACCTGCAGGCCTAACAAGTGGCCGATGCCGTGCGGGTAGAACACGCTGGTGAGCGCGGTGTCGATGGCTTCATCGGGGCCCGCGCTGATGACGTCCGCCTCGTGCAGAAACCCGCTGATGGCGCGGTACGATGCCTGGTGAATGTCGCGCCAGTCCGTTCCCACGCGGACCTGCGCGCAGAGCTCGAGCTGCAGTACGTCGAAGCGCTCGATGAGCGCCGCGAATTCGGCATCCTCGTACGAATGCGTACGCGTGATGTCGGAGGCATAACCGGCGAACTCGGCGCCGGCATCGATGAGGAGAGAATGCAGCTTCGCCGGCTTCTCGCGATTCTGCACCTGGTAGTGGAGCACCGCGCCACCTTCATTGAGCGCGATGATGGGGTTGTAAGGCAGCTCCCGCTCGCGCAGTCCGCAACCCGCCATGAACGCGAGCCCGACGTCGAACTCGCTGCCGCCGGCGCGGAAGGCCTTTTCCGCCGCCACGTGGCCCCGGGCGCCAAGCACGTTGGCTTCGAGCAGCGCGGCGATCTCGTAAGGCGTCTTGGTGGCGCGACCGTAGTCGAGGCGCGCGATCAGGTGTTCAGGGTTGATGGCGCCGGGTCCCCACGACACGAGCTCGGCGAAGGGCTCGCCGATGAACGCCGTGCGCGAGAGGTCCTTCGGCAACGCGGCGCGCGCGGCGGCGCGGTCCGCGCAGCTCACGATGTCCAACGAGTCGGACCAGTAGGTGCGCGGCATCTCCGGGGACTTGTGCCAGTAGTCCACCGGGGCATGCAGCAGCAGCTCGGGCTTCCTGCCCGGCACGAAGTAGACGAAGGAGTCCGGCGCATCGATGAGCGGCGCCCACACCTTGAATGGCGCCTGCACCTTGAAGGGCAGGTGATGGTCGTCCAGGAAGAGCAGCGGCGGCATGCCGGCATGCACGAGCAACGAGTCATATCCGGTGGCGTCGAGGGCCGTAGCGCTGCGCTTTTTCACCTCTTCGAGGTGGGCGGCAAACAAGTTCGACCAAGTGGCGGGAGTCAATTCGGGAGCAGCTGAATTCATCAGGCGATTCTATGCGTGGCCGATGCACGCAACGTATTGACGCAACGCAACATTCTGACGATTTCGCCATTTTCTGGCGGGCCCGAGGTCCGCCGCCGCTCGACTTATCACACGGTGCTGTCGCCATACGCGGACATTCGTCTCGTATATCAAATGCGTGGCGGAATCGATAAAATCGCGCGCCGCGATGTGAATCGCGCAACAAACGTTTGTTTGGTCTCACTTACCACTAGAAAATTTGGGGTACCCCTACATGAAATTGAACGTTGCTCTCGCTGCCGCCATTGCGGCCCTCGCCATCGCCGGCTGCGCCAAGAAGGAAGCGGAAGCTCCTGCCGCGGACGCCGCTGCCTCGTCGGCTGATGCCGCTGCCTCGTCCGCTGATGCCGCCGCTTCGTCGGCTGCCGCTGCCGACGCCGCTGCTCCGGCCGCTGACGCCGCTGCTGCTCCGGCCGCCGATGCCGCTGCTGCCCCGGCTGCCGACCCGGCCGCTGCTCCGGCGGAAGCCCCGAAGCAGTAATCGATAGCTTCAGCTAACGATTACGCTTCGAGCCAATAGGCTCATGACGGCCCGGGCAGAAGGCGAAAACCTCTGCCCGGGCTTTGTCTTTTCGGGGGACGGATTCCGTGACAGTCAGCGTCCGTGATGCGCGCGGCATCCCTGGCGACCGCCAGTGGATCGAGAGCGTGTACCGCGATTACCTCGACGATCTCTCCCCGCTCAACACTGGCGTGTTCAGCGTCACTTCGCTGGGGGAGATCGGCTATAGCGAATCGGACCAGCTCGACCGCTGGTTTGGCGATTCCGCGGTCAATCCGCTCGTGATACTGCGTGGCACCGAGCCGGTAGGCTTCGCCATGGTGGCGCGCGGTGGCGCCGGCGCCGGACGCGCACCCTGCGACTACCGCATGGCCGAGTTCTTCGTGACGCGCAATGCGCGCCGCCGTGGCGTGGGGCGCCTGGCGGTCGAGCTCATCCTCAACCGGTTCGCCGGCCGCTGGGAGATCACCGAATACCTCCGCAACCCCGTGGCCGTCGCATTCTGGCGCCGCGTGGTCGCTAACTACACTCAGGGCCGCTACCAGGAGCGCGTGACGAATGGGGAAGTACGGCAGAGTTTCGAATCAGGCGTCGCCCGCGCACAGAAGCCGGCCCAGAAATAAACCAGGAAGCCGCTCTCGTGGCCGACACATCCTGCGCGCCATTTTCCTGGCCGCGACAGTCTTCGCCGTGACCATGGAAGGCGGATACGCCGGGCCACGCCCCAGTGGCTCACTGGTGGCCACCCGCTCCGAGGTCATCGCCACGCACGGCATGGCGGCGACCAGTCATCCGCTCGCGAGCCAGGTGGCGCTCGACGTGCTCAAGCGCGGCGGCACGGCCGTCGATGCGGCCATCGCTGCGAACGCCACCATCGGCCTCATGGAACCGACGGGCAATGGCGTGGGCGGCGATCTGTTCGCCATCGTCTGGGATGCGAAGACGAAGAAGCTCTACGGGTTGAATGGCAGCGGCCGGTCACCCAGGGCGCTCACCCTCGCGAAACTGCGCGAGGAACTGCGCAAACTCGGTACCGACCACATTCCACCGCGCGGGCCGCTGCCCGTGTCCGTGCCCGGCACCGTCGACGGGTGGTACGAGCTGCACGGCAAGTTCGGCAAGCTGCCGATGAAGGAACTGCTGCAACCCGCCATCGGCTACGCGCGCAATGGCTTCCCGGTGACCGAGGTGATCGCGGAGGGCTGGGCGCGCAACGCGAAGCTCCTCAAGGACTATCCCAATTTTGCCGCGACCTACATGCCCCATGGCCGGGCTCCGGCGAAGGGCGAGATCTTCCGCAATCCCTTGCTGGCGGACACGCTGACGCGCATCGCCGAGGGCGGGCGTGATGCCTTCTACAAGGGTGACATCGCGCAGCGCATCGAGAAATATTTCAAAGCGAATGGCGGCTACCTCACCGCCGCCGACCTGGCCGCGCACCACTCCGAATGGGTGGACCCGGTGTCGACCAACTACCGCGGCTATGACGTGTGGGAGCTGCCACCGAACACGCAGGGCATCGCCGCGCTGCAGATGCTCAACATCCTCGAGGCCTATGACCTCAAGAAGATGGGTTTCGGCAGCCCTGACTACCTGCACCTGTTCGTCGAGGCGAAGAAGGTCGCGTTCGAAGACCGCGCGCGCTACTACGCGGACCAGGATTTCGCGAAGACGCCGCTCAAGGGCCTGCTGTCCAAGGACTACGCCGCGAAACGCCGCGCGCTCATCAGCATGGACCACGCGGCGAAGGAGTACCCGACCGATCCGAAGGCGCTCGAACAGGGGGACACCATCTACATGACGGTGGCCGACGAGGCCGGCAACATGGTCTCGCTCATCCAGAGCAACTACCGTGGCATGGGTTCGGGCATGACCCCCGACGGCTGCGGTTTCATCCTGCAGGACCGCGGCGAGATGTTTTCGCTCGAGGACGGCCACCCGAACGTGTATGCGCCCGGCAAGCGGCCGTTCCACACCATCATCCCCGCGTTCATCACCAGGGACGGCAAGCCCTGGCTGTCGTTCGGCCTCATGGGCGGCTCCATGCAGCCGCAGGGCCACGTGCAGATCGTCGTCAACCTCATCGACTTCGGCATGAACCTGCAGGAGGCCGGCGATGCGCCGCGGGCGCGGCATGACGGGTCGAGCGAGCCCACCGACGAGGTGATGAAGGATGGCGGCGAGGTCGTGCTGGAGGAAGGCGCGAATCCTGAAACCGTGAAGGCGCTGCGGGCGCGCGGCCATAAGGTCACGGTAGCCAACGACGGGGATTTCGGCGGCTACCAGGCGATCATGCGCAATGCCGAGGGTGTGTACTTCGGCGCGTCGGAATCACGCAAGGACGGCGCGGCGCAGGGTTATTAGCGCGGGAACCTGGCCGCGGGCTGGGGCCACCCACTAACCGTTGGCGCCGGTGGTGCGACGCGCGTGCCCCGTTCAACCGATTGCGGGGCGCGAGTTTGCCAGGGGGTGCGCCGCCGGCGCCAACCTATTGGATGGCCGGAATCCCGAGCTGTATCGAATCCTCCGGCGTGCCGAACTCCGAGGCGCGCGGCTTGCGCGTGGTGGGCGCGAGCTGTCCGGAATGTATCGCGTCGAGCTTGGCGTGCGTGGCCTTGGCCGCCGCGACCAGCTCGGGGTAGGGCCGGTCCGTCACGTCTATCCACCCGATGTTGTAGTTCTCGCCGTCGCGGCGGCCGGTGGCGGGCTGGTCTATCCACTGGTACCAGTGCGCGCCGACGATGGCCGGATGCGCGGCCGCATTTTCCACGTAGTACGAGTAGGCCACGCCGCGCTCGGCCTGGTTCATGGCCTGCACGAGCCCCGGCGCGAGCCCGCGCTCCGGTACGCCGAAATGGAACTCGCCGATCATGATGGGTAGTTTGGTGATGGCATGGCAGCGGTCGATGAACTCCTTCGGCGGCGCCCAGCGATACTTGTTCATGCTGTACACGTCGAAGCCCTTTGCCAGCGCGATCACGTCGTCGGGCGGCGTGCCGCCGAAACGGATGCCCAGGTGCAGGTGGTTAGGGTCGTGCCGCCGCACCGCCGCGTTGACGACCTCGAGATATCGCGTGAATGCGGCGTGGACCATGGACTTGCGCGCCGCCGGGGTGTCGCCTTTCACGAGCGCGGCCTTGAAGCGCTTCTGCAGCTCGGTCGCGGGTCCCGCGAGGACGAGCTCGACGAGCTGGCTCTCGCGCGCCGGCCACGGCGGCTCATTGCCGATGAAGTAGCCGATCATCCACGGGTCGTCCTTGCGCGGGCCCAGTTGTTGCGCGGCCTCGCGGTCGACGCGCGCGGCGAACGCGGGTGAGTACACGTCAGGCATGCCCATGATCGCGCCTTCGACCTGCTGCCAGCCCCTGAGGGGCAGCACATAGGGCTGGCGCATGGACGGCACCTCCAGCGCATCGTTGAGCGCCGCGCCGTACGCGGTGTTCAGGCCCCAGGCGCGCATGCGGCGCGAAGTGAGCTGGGCGGTCGGCCCGCGCCAGTCCGCGCCAAAGCGCTTCTGCAGGTTGGCCAGGTAGAAGGACACCGGATCGCGCAGCGGATCGACCTCCGCGCCCGGCGCAGGCACCTGTGCGGCCGTGGGGATGCTCGAAAAGACCTTCGAGCGGTTCAGGATGAGCGTCCGCGGCGGCTCATCGCCGGCGCCATTCACGCCCGCGGACCAGAAGCGGCACCCCTGCGGGTCTATCAACCACCAGCGGCTGCCGATCTGTTCGACGCGAAAGAAGCCCGACGCCTTGCGCCGGCTCTCGGTTTTGCCTGGCGTGTGGCCTCCGTAACGGCACGCCGGCACTTCCGACCGGGGCACGAGCATGCGGTTCTCCTGTGCCCACTCGCGCTTCAGGCCATCGAACGACGTGGCCTTGCCGGTCCACTCGGCGTGGACGTACTGACCGAAGTCGTCGATGAGCGGCATTCCGCCATCGAGGATCGCGTCGCCCGGGTCGGTTTTGGACAGGCCGACCTTGCGTATCTCCACCGTGGCCGCGTGCGCCGGATAGCGCATGGTGACGCTCATGGCGCGGACCGTCTTCACGGGCGCATGTCCGCCGGCCTCGATGTTGATCCAGTAGGCTGCGCGCGGCTGGTTGACCGTGGACGCGAGCTCGTCGGCATCGCCCAGCCCCTGTCGATAGAAGCGCAGTGGGATGGATGCGCGCACCCAGACACCCGCGAAAGGATGGATGCGCTTGGATACGTTGCCTTCGTCACTCACGAGGCCCAGCTCGAAGCGCTGGCTGGTCGAAGAGCGGAATTCGACGACGAGAAATTCGGCGTCGCTCCAGTCGCTGGATAGTTGCGGCTCGAGATCGACCAGTGGCCACGTCACCGTCGATACGTCCGAGATGAACGTCGCCTTCTGCGGCGCGGCATGCGCCGCGCACGTCATCGCCAATAACCCTGCCAGGATCGACAACCGTCGCCAAACAACCATGCTTCCCCCCGCTTCGGAGTGGCGATTCTAGGCGATGGGAACGGCCAGGCGAACGAAAAGCTGAAGCCTGGCCATCGCATGCCGACACTTTTCCGGCGAACGCCCGGGTTGCGAGCGGTCAGACGGATCCCGACGGCGCGTCCATCCGAGCGGACACCGGTGGGTGGTTAGACGAGGCCGGGTATGAAACGGTGGCGCACGCGCGCCATGTATTCGGCGTAGCCGTTGTCGCCCATGAGGAGATGGCGTTCCTCGGTGATGGCGCGCAGCGCGTAGATGGTGGTCCATCCGCAGAGCGCGAGCAACGCGTAGGCCGCGCGCCGCAGGTCGCCGTCGGCGAAGACCAGGTAGAGGTTCGGCAGCGCGCCTATCCACCAGGCGAGATTCTTGGCGGTGTAGGCCGGGTGGCGCACGAAAGCGTAGGGGCCGCGGGCGACGATGCCGCGATTGGTGAGGTTGCTGGCCTTGAAGCCCAGCGCTACCGAGGCCCAGGAATACACCGCCAGCGAAGCCAGCAGCAGGATGTTCGCCGCCAGGTGCGCGCCGGTGTTTTCGAATTGAGGGAAGTCGCTGCTCTGCCACTCGAGCCAGCGGCTGGTGAAATCGTTGTACGGGGGATAGCAGGCGAGGCAGATGGCCCAGCCGAAGAACGTGGGGTCGACGCTCCGGATGCGGTTGCGCAACGCGGGCGTTTCGACGATGTAACCCAGCGTGAAGAGAAAGGTGTCGACGAACAGGATCGCCTGGAAGCAGGCCCAGAACAGCGAGCTGTCGAACAGTGCACGGCCCCGCACCCCGTCTTTCAGGTTGTCCCAGAACTGCACGAGGGAGTTGCCCATGTCGCCCGCATGGTTGAGGCACCAGTTGATCATGAGCGGCGCGAAGAAGAACTTGAGCAGCAACGCGAGGCCCGCCTGTTTGGCGGCGGGCGAGAGCGAGGCCTTGAGCGGCAGTCGTGCGCGATCACGCGCCAGCCGCGCCGCGCGTGCGCGCGACATCGGCCGCCGCGCCCGCCGCGCGCTGAAGACGAGGCCCTTCAGGAACACGAACGCCTTGGAACGCAGCCATGGATAGCGCAGGTAGAAGGGGATCAGAACCAGCGCGTACAGCGCGATGAGAACCACGAACAGCGCATGCACCGTGAGCGCGGCATCGATGTCGAACATGCCGAGCTGCCACTGCCCCTGCAGCATGTTGCGATGGAAACCGGAGAAGTCGTTTACGACCGCATAGGAGAGGCCTATGAAGGCCATGGTAGATAGATAGTTGCCGAGAAAGCGCAGCGCGCGTTGCACGGACCTGGAGAGACGCCGCTTCTTGCTACTTTTCACGGCGCGATTGTCGCACGAGACGCACGATGCGATCGCCGACCAGCACGAGATCGCCGGTCCGAGAGTCTGCGGCGACGCTCGAGAAGTGACGGGAGGTGTGCGTCTCGAGCCTTTGCCAAGTGGCGCCGCCGTCGGCGGAGCGCAGCAGCGTGCCCTGGCTTCCCGCCACGAGCAGGTTTCCCGTGCCCGGCTCGATGAGCGACTTGCGCAGCGCCCCATCGACGCCCGTGGGAATCCTGCGCCAGGTGCGGCCCTGGTCGTGCGAGCGGAGCGTGGTGCCGTGATTGCCGAAGCACAACAGCGCTCGCGTGCGCGCATCGAACTGGAAGCCGCGCAGCTCCTGGTCGCTGCCCGAGGTCAGCGCGCGCCACGTGATGCCGAGATCGGTGGAGCGTAGCAGCGTGCCACGCGAGCCCGACAGCAACACGGCGCCCGTGGAGTCGTCGGCGTAGCTGCCGAACAGGTTTTCCGCGGTGCCGGTGTCCACCCGCTGCCAGCTCGCGCCGTCATCGGTGCTGCGCGCGGCCAGGCCACCTTCGCCGGCGACGACCAGGACTCCTCGTTCGCCGAGCGCCGCTCCCTGCCAGAGCGGAAATTTGCCGGGTTCGAGCGGCGTCGCGAGCTCGCCGCGACTCCAGCTGGCGCCGTCATCGCGCGAGACCATCATCGCGCCGCGCGCTTCCACGGCCACCACGAGATTGCGGGTCGCGTCGGCCAGCACCCAGGGAAACGCGCGTGCGGCTTCGATGTCGTTCCACACGGCGATGCGCCAGTTCGCGCCTTCCGCGTCGCCTCGCAGGATGGCGCCGGGCGGGCCCACCGCCACGATCGCATCGCCCGCCGGCGTGACGAGCAGCGCGCGCAGGTCGGGTGACGTATTCGCATCCGGGTAGTTGGGCGTCACCGCGCGCCAGCTCGCGCCGGAGTCCGCGGAGCGCAGCACGTGGCCCAACCGGGAGGTCGCCACCAGCGCATCGCCGTGCGGAGTCGCCACGATCTCGCGCAGGGACACCTCCAGCGACTCGCGCGCGTACTGCCAGCGGGCGCCACCATCCGTGGAGCTCGCGAGCAGGCCGCCGGTGCCAAACACCATGAAGGTGCCGGTGCGCGGATCGTGCACCAACCCGCGCAGCTCGCCGCGCAACGCTCCGCCGCCGGGTTCGCGGGTCGCCGACGCCCAGGTGCGCCCGCCATCGGTGGAACGTGCGATGGTGCCCGACTGTCCGGTGACCAGCAGGGCGTGTGCGCGCGGGTCGTGACGGATGGCGCTGAGGAAATTCTTGCGCCCGTCGATGACGATCTCGCCGCCCTCCCAGCTCTGGCCGCCATCGGCAGATCGCAGCACGTCGCCGTTGTGGCCGGTCATCACGATGGTGTCGTGGTCCGGGTCCCAGGCTGCATCCGTGAAGGAGGCCTGCGAGGTGGACTGCATGAGATCCCAGCTGTCGCCGCCGTCGGCCGACACGAGGAAGCGGCCGAGCGCGCTCGTGGCAAGAACCAGTTTGCCGATGCGATGAAAACCCGAGATCGGGGTTGCAGGGTCCGGCATGGCGATGGCCGTGACCTGCCAGCTCTCGCCCTGGTCCAGCGAGAAGCCGACCAGTCCTCCGTCACCGCCGATCAATATGCGCGGGCCATCGAGGCTCAACGCACGCAGCGTGGGCCCGAGATGGCTGTCGATGAGCGACCAGGTACGCGCGTCGTCCGTCGAGCGAAGGATGTGCCCCGCCGTGCCCGCCGCGATCCACGCGTGGCCGCCGGCATGCA
Source organism: Steroidobacteraceae bacterium (assembly GCA_035525785.1). GTDB lineage: Bacteria > Pseudomonadota > Gammaproteobacteria > Steroidobacterales > Steroidobacteraceae > CADEED01. The sequence continues at coordinate 12,244 of DATLDQ010000026.1, forward strand.
CCACCGCCCGCAAGTCGGTATCGGTCGCGCGATTGCGGGCGGGCTGCCAGGTCCGGCCCGTGTCGATGGATCTCAGGATCGTGCCCTGCGCCCCCACGGCCACCAGCACCGTACCCATCGGATCCGCGGCGATCTGCGCGAGATCAGCGGTGCCCGAGGTATCCGCGTGCCGCCACTCGCGGCCGTCCTCGGAGCGGAAGATCGTGGCGTCGGTGCCCCACGCGACGAACACGGCCGTTGCCCCGGTCTCCACGCGACGGGCGCCCACGAGGTCCGGGTTGATGACCTGCGGCTGGTATCGCGTGGGCGCGGCGAACACCTCGGCGCTCGCGGCCATCAGCACGGCCAGCCACGCGAGCATCGTTCGTGTTCGCCCCCCGGATCGCATGGGGCACGATCTTAACCGCGCGGGGTCAGGCGGTCAGCGGCAGCGTGATGTTGAACGTGGTGCCGACGCCGGGTTCGGACACGCATCGGATCGTGCCTCCGTGCGCGTCGACAATTCCCTTGGCGATGTACAGCCCCAGCCCGGTGCCCGTCTTCTGGTGCTTGGTACTGGCGGAGTAGTAAGGATCGAAGATGTGCGGCAGGTCGTCCGCGGCAATGCCGGGGCCGCTGTCGGCGATCTCGATCTGCGCATGGTTGCCGCGCGTACGGCTGGTCACGTGGATGCTGTCGCCGGCCTTGGTGAACTTGACGGCGTTGCCCAGCAGATTCTGGAAGAGCTGCATGAGTCGCGCGCGATCCGCCTCGGCCCTCATCACGTCGTTGCCGGCGTCGTAGCGCAGCTCGAGCCCCTTGTCGCGGGCTGGAGCCTCGTGCGCAGTCACGGCGTCACGCAACACGTCGTTGACCACCGTGGGCTTTGTGTTGATCGAAAGCTTGCCGCTGCGCAGATGAACCATGTCCATGAGATCGCCGATCATGCGGTTCATGAGATCCACGTTGCGGCGTATGCGCTCGTGCTGCTCGCGGATCTGCTCGGGCGTGAGCTTGTACTTGGGGTTGAGCAGCATCGACGTCGTGGTGTGCACCACCGAGAGCGGCGTGCGCATGTCGTGCGAGACGATGGCGAGCACGTCCTCTCGCGATTGCACGGCCTGGCGCAGCTCCTCGCGCTGGCGGTGCAGCTCGAAGAACACCGCGGCCTTCTGGCGCACGATCTCGGGATTGATGGGCTTGAACAACACGTCCACGGCGCCCGACTCGTAACCGCGGAACATGGGCAGCGGCTCGTTCGGGCTCTGCGCCGTGATGAAGATGATGGGAATGTGCTTCGATCGCTGCGTGCCGCGCATGAGCTCGGCCAGTTCGAAGCCATCCATCGTGGGCATGCGGATGTCGAGCAGCGCCAGCGCGAAATCGTGCACCAGCAACAATTCGAGCGCATGCGGGCCGGACGTGGCCTTGAAGATCTCGCGATCCTCGTCCGCAAGTACCGCTTCGAGGGCCAGCAGGTTCTCCTCGACGTCATCGACCAGCAGACATTTCACCTTATCGGTCATCAACCTCTCCGTGCGACCGCAAGAGTTCCGCGAGGGCGGCCGCATTCACTTCGATACTTTCCGGCACGGCCTCGAGAGCCGCCGCCGGCATGGCGATCATCGCCGCGCTCTCGAGAGCCTGCACCACGGTCATGCCGCCCGCGGCGGCAACGGCGCGCAGTCCCGCGGCGCCGTCGCGGTTCGCGCCCGACACAATGACGCCCATGAGCCGCTCGCCGTACGCTTCCGCGGCGCTTTCGAACAGCACGTCCACGGCCGGGCGCGAGTAGTGCACACGATCGTCCTGCGAGAGCGCGAAAGTGCGACCCCTTTCCACCAACAGATGATAGTCCGGAGGTGCGAAGTAGATGGTGCCGGGCGAAATGGGTTCCTTGTCCTCGGCCAGTTTCATGGTCGGTGATCCTGGGCGAGCCAATATCTCGTGTAACACGTTCGGCCCCTCGGGGGGCAGGTGTATGACGATTGCGACGGCAGGAACGAACCTGGTCGTCAGGGCTGCGAGCGCGGTGCCGAGCACTTCGATGGCGCCGGCCGACCCGCCAATGACGATGAGATCGAAGCCGCGGCTCACGCGAGCTTCCGGCGGTAGATTCGTTCGGGGATCGAGACGTCCGTGAACAGCTCGGCCGCGTCCGTGAAGCGCAGGCTTTCCTTCGAGCCGAGACCCAGAAACCCGCCGCGCACCAGAGAGTCGGCGAACAGCTGCAACGCGCGCGTCTGCAACGCGTGATCGAAATAGATGAGCACGTTGCGGCAGGTGATGAGATGCATTTCGGAAAACACGTTGTCGGTGGCGAGGCTGTGATCCGAGAACGTGATCTTGCGGCGCAACGCGGCGTCCATGATGGCCAGGCCCTTGCCGGTTTCCGCCGACGTGCGTGTTCCGCTCGCGTGATAGAAATCCGACAGCGATGTCGCCCCGCCCGAACGCCGATGGTTCTCCGTGAACCCGCGCAGACGATCGAGCGTGAACACGCCGTTCGCCGCCTGGCGCAGGCTCTGCGCGTTGATGTCGGTGGCGTAGATGATCGAGCGGTCGAGCAGGCCTTCCTCCTGCAGCAGGATGGCGAGCGAATACGCTTCCTCGCCGGTGCTGCACCCCGCGCACCAGATCTTGATGGAAGGGTAGGTAGCCAGTACGGGCAGTACCTGCTGCCGCAGCGCGAGGAAGAATTCGGGATCCCGGAACATGTCGCTGACCTGCACCGTGAGGTACTGCAGCAGCCGCGAGAACGATTCCGGCTCGTGGAGCACGAGTTCCTGCAATCCCGACAGTGTCGCGACGTGCAGCGCGTCGCAGGCCTGCGCGAGCCGGCGCTTCAGCGAGGCCATGGCATACGAACGGAAATCGTAGTGATACCGGTCGTAGATGGCCTCCAGCAGCAGCCTGACTTCGAGATCTCCCATCGATTACTTCGGCATCCATATGCGGATCAGCGACACCAGCTTGTCCACGTCGATGGGCTTGGTGATGTAGTCGTTGGCGCCGGCCGCGAGGCAACGCTGCTGGTCGTCCGGCATGGCCTTGGCCGTGAGCGCGATGATGGGCAGGTCACGCAACTGCGGGTTCTTGCGAATTTCCTGCATGGCCTCGAAGCCATCCATCTCCGGCATCATGATGTCCATGAGCACGATGTCCGGCGCCGGCTTGTTGGCCAGCCGGTTGAGCGCTTCGCGCCCGTTGCGCGCGATGAGCACCGAGCCGCCGAGCGGCTCGAGGATGCTCGACAGCGCGAAGATGTTCCGCACGTCGTCCTCCACCACGAGGATGCGCTTGCCTTCGAAAGCCGCGTCGCGTGCGCGCGCGTCGCGCAGCATGCGTTGGCGGTCCGGTGGCAGCTTCTCCTCGACCTGGTGCAGGAACAAGCTCACTTCATCGAGCAGCCGCTCCGGAGACTTGGCGCCCTTGATGATGATGGAGCGCGAATACTTGCGCAGCTGCTGCTCTTCGTCGGTGGAAATGGCGCGCCCCGTGTAGACGATGACGGGCGGGAAGGCGTAGGCATCATCGGCCGCCATGCGCTCGAGCAGCTCATGTCCCGACGCATCGGGCAGTGACAGATCGAGCACCATGCAGTCGAAGGTGGTGCTGCGCAGCTTGTCGAGCGCGGCCGCGGCATTGTCCACGGCCACCACGGCGGTGGTGTCGCTGGCCAGAAGCTGCCGGATGCTCTCGCGCTGCAGCTCGTTGTCCTCCACCACCAGCACGGTGCGAGACTCGCTCGCGAATCTTTCCTTGAGCGCACTGAGCGTCGCGACCAATGCTTCACGGGCCACCGGCTTGATGAGCGCGCCGGCGGCGCCCATGGCGCGCGCGGCCCGCGTGTTGTCCTCCGCCGAAACCACCTGCACCGGCACGTGGCGCGTCAGCGGGTTGTGCTTGAGGCGGTCAAGCACCGTGAGGCCGGAGTGGTCGGGTAGTTTGATGTCGAGCACCACGGCCGCCAGCCGGAACTGCGTGGCGAGCTCGATGCCTTCGTCGGCCGTGTGGGCGACCAGGCAGTCGAAGCCCAGTTCATGTGCGAGGTCGTAGAGCACGTGGGCGAACAGCGGATCGTCCTCGATCACCAGCAGCACGCGTCCGGAATTGCTGATCTTCGCGCGGTCGTCGGCGACGCTGCCGGGAGCCGGTCTGGCCTTTGTCTTGGCCGGCACCACGGGCGCGGTGGCGACCGCTCCGGCGACGCGCATGGCGTCGGTAGCGTCGGTAGCGCCGGTGGCGCCGTGTCGGGCAGTGGGCGCGTCCGCGGGGGCCGCGCGCGGCGTGACCGGCAGCAGCAGCCGGAAGGTGCTGCCCTGTCCGGGCTTGCTCTCGAGCGTAATGTTGCCGCCGAGCAGCCGCGCCAGCTCTCGCGAGATGGACAGTCCCAGGCCGGTGCCGCCGAATTTGCGATTGGTGGTGCCGTCCGCCTGGCGGAAGGGTTCGAAGATGATGTGATGGTGTTCCTCGGAGATGCCGATGCCCGTGTCGCGCACGGCGAACTCCACCTGGTCGCCGCGCGCAGTGATTTCCAGCGCCACTTCGCCGCGCTCGGTGAACTTGATGGCATTCGACAGCAGGTTGCGCAGCACCTGCGACAGCCGCTGTGCGTCGGTGTCGATGCTGGCGGGCAGGTCGGGCGAGCGGATGATGCGGAAGAAGATCTGCTTCTGCTCCGCGACGGGCTCGAAGGTCTGCGCCAGACGTCCCACCAGCTCGCGGATGTCCACGGCGGAGCGCACCACGTCGACTTTGCGGGCTTCGATCTTGGATAGATCGAGGATGTCGTTGATGAGCGCGAGCAGGTCATTGCCGGCAGAAGAGATGCCACGCGCGTACTTCACCTGCTCGGGCGTGAGATTGCCCTCGCGATTGTCCGCCAGCAGCTTGGCGAGGATCAGCGAGCTGTTGAGCGGCGTGCGCAGCTCGTGCGACATGTTCGCCAGGAACTCGGACTTGTAGCGGTTGGCGCGCGCCAGCTCGATGACCTTCTGGTCGGTTTCACGCTTGGCGACGGCCAGGTCCGCCGCATGCTGTCGCATGCGGTCGGAGTGTTCCTCGAGCTGCACGTTGGTCTGCTCGAGCTCGGCTTGCTGGGTCTCGAGGCGTGCCTGCGATTCCTTGAGCTGCACGCTCTGCGACAGGAGCTCCTCGTTTGCTACGCGCAACTCTTCTTGCTGCGCCTGCAGTTCTTCGGCCTGAGCCTGGGTTTCGCGCAGCAGAGTCTCGCGTTCGCGGCGCAGCATGCCGGTGCGGATGGCGACTGCGATGGGCTCCGCCAGGCTGACGAGCAATTCCGCTTCGCGTTCGCCTACCGGGTGCAGAAACGCGAGCTCGATGACGCCGTGCACTTCGTCGGCGACACCGAGCGGACTCACGAGCAGGGAATGGGGCTTACGGCCGCCTGTTCCGGATGCGATCCGCAAATAGTCGGCGGGCAGCTCATTCAGCCGCAGCGTGCGCCGCTCGGACACCGCGCGGCCCGGCAGACCTTCACCTGGTTTGAACCCTGCGAGGACGCCGTCCTCGGCGATGGCCCCGCGCGCGAGCACGCGCGAGTACGAGCCGGTGGAATCCGCGGCGTACAGGACTCCCGCCTGAGCATTCACGTAATCCAGCAGGAAATCGAGCACCCGCTCGCCCATGCGCGTCAACGACTGTTCGCCGGCGACGTAGTCCGCAATACGGCCGCGCGCTGCGCCCAGCCACTCCTGGTGCCGCAAACGCTTGCGTGCGGAGAGCGACACCCCTGCGAGTGCCGCGGCCGCCCAGGTCACGAAGAGGCCCATGCCACGATTGAAGAGCGCGACCGTGATGTTGACCGGCCCGTTGGGCATGGGAGAGACGAACCAGTCGAGCACGATGAGCAGCGTCGCGACCGTTGCGACGATGAAGGGCAGAGCGGTCAGGCTTCCCATGAAGCACAGCACCAGCGGCACCAGGTACAACAACCAGGTGGCGACGCCGATGGGCGTGCGCATGTCGATGACGAACACGGCCGCCACGCTCAGCGCCACCGCCCAGTAGAGGAGCGGGTGCGTACTGGCATCGAGTCGTCTCATCGGCCATTTCCTCGCGTCCCACAAAGAGGCGCGAGTTTACGGGGAAAGGCTGCCTGCTTTGGCGAAGGGCTACACGCAGGTCGCTCGTAGGGACAGTCCTACGACAGGCTCATGTCACCAGCGGCCTCAGGTAGTGAGCCGTGTACGACCGGGAGTCCTTCGCGACCACCTCGGGCGTGCCCACGGTGAGTATCTCGCCGCCACCGGCGCCGCCCTCCGGGCCGAGATCGATGATCCAGTCCGAGGTCTTGATGACGTCCAGGTTGTGCTCGATGACCACCACCGTGTTGCCCTCGTCGCGCAGGCGATGAAGCACATCGAGCAGCTGGGCTACGTCGTGGAAGTGCAGGCCGGTCGTCGGCTCGTCCAATATATATAGAGTGCGGCCGGTGGCTCGCTTGGCGAGCTCTCGGGCAAGTTTGACGCGCTGGGCCTCGCCACCCGAGAGGGTGGTCGCACTCTGGCCCAGCTTGATGTACGAGAGGCCCACATCCATGAGCGTCTGCAGGCGCGAGCCGACACCCGGCACGTTCTGGAAAAGACGCAGCGCCTCCTCGACGTTCATCTCGAGCACTTCGTTGATGTTCTTGCCCTTCCAGCGGATCTCGAGCGTCTCGCGGTTGTAGCGCTTGCCCTGGCAGACGTCGCAGGGCACGTACACGTCCGGAAGGAAGTGCATCTCCACCTTGATGAGACCGTCACCCTGACAGGCCTCGCAGCGGCCGCCCTTCACGTTGAAGCTGAAGCGGCCGGCGTCGTAGCCGCGCGTGCGTGCTTCGGGCACTTCCGCGAAGATCTCGCGCAGCGGGCCGAACAATCCCGTGTAGGTAGCCGGGTTGGAGCGCGGCGTGCGGCCAATGGGGCTCTGGTCGATTTCGATGATGCGGTCGATTTCCTTGAGGCCGGTGATTTCCTCGCAAGGCGCCATGTCCATGATGGTGCCGTTCAATTCGTGGTTGGCATGGGCAAACAAGGTGTCGTTGACCAGCGTGGACTTGCCGGAGCCTGACACGCCCGTGACGCAGGTGAAGAGCCCGAGCGGGAACTCCGCGGTGACGTTCTTGAGGTTGTTGCCCGTGGCGCCGCGCACCCGGATCACTCGCTTGGGGTCGAACGGCGTGCGCAACGTGGGCAACGCGATCTTCTTGCGGCCGGAGAGGTATTGGCCCGTCAGCGAGTCCTGGTGCTGCTCGATGTCGCGCGGCGTTCCTTCGGCCACCACTTCGCCGCCATGCACGCCGGCTCCGGGACCGATGTCGAGTACGCAGTCCGCCTCGCGGATGGCCTCCTCGTCGTGCTCGACCACGAGCACGGTGTTACCGAGGTCGCGCAGGTGTTTGAGCGTGCCCAGCAGCCGCGTGTTGTCACGCTGGTGCAGGCCGATCGACGGCTCGTCGAGGATGTACATGACGCCGGTAAGGCCCGAGCCCACCTGGCTGGCGAGGCGAATCCGCTGCGCCTCGCCACCGGACAGCGACTCGGCGCTGCGGTCGAGCGTGAGGTAATCGAGGCCCACGTCGACGAGGAAGCGCAGGCGATCGCCCACTTCCTTGACGATCTTGTCGACCACCTCCGCGCGCCAGCCGGAGACGCCCAGCGAGCCGAACAGTTGTTTGGCGTCACCGACGGTGAGGTGCGAGATCTCCGGCAGCGAGTGCGGGCCGACGAATACATGACGCGCGGTGCGATTCAGTCGTGAGCCACGACAGTCGGGGCAGGGCTGCGTGCCCAGGTATTTCGCGAGCTCCTCACGCACCGGCAGCGAATCGGTTTCCTTGTAGCGTCGCTCGAGATTGGGAATGATGCCCTCGAAGTGATGCTTCTTCTTCGTGATGCGGCCGGTGCCGTGCACGTACCGGAATTCCACTTCCTCGTTGCCGCTGCCATACAGCATCACCTGCTGCACTTTCTTCGAGAGATCTTCCCAGGGTGTCTCGGGGTCGAAGCGATAATGCTTGCCCATCGCCGTGATCAACGCGAAGTAGTAGGAGTTCTTGCGATCCCAGCTCTTGATCGCGCCGCCCGCCAGCGACAGGTGCGGATAGGACACGACGCGCTTGGGGTCGAAGAAATCCTTGAGGCCGATGCCGTCGCAGGTTGGGCAGGCGCCCGCGGGGCTGTTGAACGAGAACATCTTGGGTTCGAGCGCCGGCACGCTGTAGCCGCACTCGGGACACGCCTGGCGAGCCGAGAACAGCGTTTCGTCTTCGGGCTTTGCGACCTTTTCCGCTTCCCCTCTGTCGGCAGGATACTGCGCGAGGCGCGCCATGCCGCCCGATAGTTTGAGCGCGGTCTCGAGGGATTCGGACAGGCGCTGCTGTGCGTCGGGACGGATGCGCAGGCGATCCACCACGGCCTCGATGGTGTGCTTCTTCTTGGGGTCTATCTTCGGCAGCGCATCGAGCTCGTGCACGCGGCCGTCGATGCGCACGCGCACGAAACCCTGGCCACGCAGCTGGTCGAACACCTCCTCGTTGCTGCCTTTGCGGTCGACGATCATCGGCGCAAGCAATTGCACCGCCGTGCCCTCGGGCATCTTGAGGATCTGGTCCACCATCTGGCTCACGGTCTGCGCGGCCAATGCGATGCCGTGATCCGGGCACCGCGCGATGCCCGCGCGTGCGAACAGCAGGCGTAGATAGTCGTAGATCTCGGTGACCGTACCCACCGTGGAGCGCGGGTTGTGCGACGTGGCCTTCTGCTCGATGGCGATGGCCGGGGAGAGGCCTTCGATGCTGTCGACGTCGGGCTTGTCCATCATCGAAAGGAACTGCCGCGCGTATGCCGACAGCGATTCGACGTAGCGCCGCTGGCCTTCGGCGTACAGCGTGTCGAACGCGAGCGATGACTTGCCCGACCCGGACAGCCCCGTGATCACGATGAGCTTGTCGCGAGGCAGGTCGACGTCGATGTTCTTGAGGTTGTGGGTGCGGGCGCCGCGGATCTTGATGGTCTGCATTTGTCGATGGGCAAAATTGGCCCGAAAGGCGGGAAACCAGGAAGTTTAAGCGGCGAAGGTGCTCCGGGTATAACCAGTACCCGCTCGCGGCCAGTACTGTATGGATGGAGGCCTTCCCGGCCGATCTGCCCCTTGCGTGAATCGGCCCATTCGACGCAGATTTGGGCCGTGACACGACGAAACACGAACACGCTCAGCTGTATGTGGCCCCTGGCGGCGGGGCTGGCGCTGAAGCTCCGCGCTCGTGGGTAACAGCAAAGTCACCGGTAAGCCGCGCCCCGACGAATGCTTCCCGCCCATCGTCGGCAAACAGCCGCGAACGCTGGTATTGGGATCGTTACCAGGGCAGCGCTCACTGCAAGAACAGCAGTACTACGCGCATCCACAAAACGCGTTTTGGAAAATTGTTTTGCATTTGTTTGGCGTGTCGTCGCCGCAGCCCTACACACAAAGAGTGAAAATCCTGACGGATCACCACGTCGCGCTATGGGATGTTCTCGCCGCGGCTGAGCGGCCGGGAAGTCTGGACAGCGCGATCGTACATGCCTCGGCGAGAGCCAACGATTTCGCGAACTTCTTCCGCGCGCATCCGCAAATCCGGCGGGTGTTCTTCAATGGCCGCAAGGCCGAAGAAATGTACCGTCGCTTCGTGTTGCCGGGGCTCGGTTCCGAATTCGAGGAGTTGCGCTACGAATGTTTGCCATCGACCAGTCCCGCCCACGCGGGCATGACATTTTCGAAAAAGCTGGAAAGCTGGAAGAAAATCGCATCCTGAAAGCCACGAGCTTTGCCGACAAGGCGTGCCCGGTGCTGTTCCGTGATTCGTCGATGCGCCAGATCCTGGCCTTCGAGGATTCGACGGGTGCATTGCAACTGGTCAAGGGCACCATCGAGCTCGGCGAAGATGCGCGCGTCGCGGCACTGCGCGAGCTCGAGGAAGAGGCGGGCATCACCAATACCTCGATCGCACGCGATCTCGGCACCTGGAAGTCGGGTCACAACGGCCACGTGTGGTCGCTGCAACTCTGCACCTATTCACCGCATCTGCCCGAACGCTGGACGCATCTTTGCGAGGACGATGGGGGCCAGGAGTACAAGTTCTTCTGGCATGACGTGACGCAGGACGCAGGCCGGGGCTGGGCGGACCAGTACCAGCGCGCGTTGGCGGCGATCCGGGAACGCTCCCGACCGCTACGCTGGCGCGGCTGAGCGGCGGCGGGGTATCGTCCCCGCCCATGAATCGCCGGGAAGTCCTCCTCGTGGGCGCGGGCATGGCTGCCGCGCCCTTTGCCGTTTCGGTGGCCGCCGATACCGGAGCTTCGACGACCGACCCCCACTCCCTCGAACGCTTCAGGCGACAGGCCCAGGCGCTCGTCCCCGCCCTCGTCGAAATCGAACAGTCGCCCGTGAGCCTGGTACGCGCGGTCGCCGCCCCGGACGTGCCGCTGCGTTTCCGTATGGAGCGCGAGGGGCCGGCCGGCGATCTGGCGCAACGCGAGCTCAAGCGAGGTGACTCCGTCATCGTCGATTTCGAGGGCCACCGGACGGGCTATCTCTCGTTCCATCTCGCCACCGAAGGGCGCGACCCGGACGCACCCGTGCGCCTGCGCCTCACCTTCGGCGAAGTGCCCACGGACGTGGCCGAGGCTTTCTACCCGTACAGGGGTCAGCTCAGTGAAGCGTGGCTGCCGGATGAAACCATCAACGTGGATTTCCTGCCGCAGTCCGTGCGCCTGCCGCGGCGATATGCCTTCCGATACGTCAAGATCGAGGTGATCGACACCTCGCCCGAGTTTCGCGTCCGCATCGAGAAGCTGCGCGCGCACGCCGTCACCTCGGCGCGCACGATGCCGCAACCGCTCGTGAAGGAGACGCCGCGCGCGCGGCGCATCGACGAAGTCGCCATCGCCACCTTGCGCGACTGCATGCAGACCACCTTCGAGGACGGCCCGCGGCGTGACCAGCGGCTGTGGGTGGGCGATCTGCGCCTGCAGGCGCTGACCAACTACCACACCTTCAAGCAGAACGACGTGGTGCGCCGCTGCCTCTATCTGTTCGCCGCGCTGCCACGCCCCGATGGCCTGGTCGCCGCGTGCGTGTTCGAGAAGCCGGCGCCGCGCTATGGCGGCCTGCACATCGTCGACTACGCGGCATTGTTCAACGTGACGCTCGCGGACTATGTCGCCGCCACGGGCGACCTCGACACCGGGCGGGATCTGTGGCCCGTGGCGCGCCGCCAGCTCGAGATCATCGGCCAGGACATCGACGCCCATGGCAAGTATGTCGACCCGGGCAACATGTGGATATTCATCGACTGGTCGCAGCCCCTGCACAAGCATGCGGCCATCCAGGGCGTGCTGATCTACACCGCCCGGGCCACGGCGCAACTCGCGCGCAGGCTCGGCTTCACGGACGAGGCCGCCGCGCTCGAGCGCAAGGCGACGAACATGATCGCCGCCGCGCGCCGCGATTATTGGGACGCGAAGCGCCGCGTGTTCGTGAGCGGACCGGAGCGACAGGTGTCCTGGGCGTCGCAGGCGTGGATGTCCCTCGCCGGTGTGTCCTCGCGCGCGGAAAGTGCCGACGCGCTGCGTGCCGCCATCGCGGATCCGCGGGCGGTCCGCCCCGTGACGCCCTATCTATATCACTACGTGGTGGAAGGCCTGCTGGCCGCCGGGCTGCGCCAGGATGCGCGCGCCATGCTGGAAAAATACTGGGGTGGCATGGTCGCGGCGGGCGCCGACACGTTCTGGGAAGTCTACGACCCGGCGCAGCCATTGAGCTCGCCGTACGGCGACATCCACATCAACAGCTTCTGTCACGCGTGGAGCTGCACGCCGTCGTACTTCCTGCGCAGCGGCGTGCTCGGGGCGGGATGATGGCGGGTTCGCCGATCCGCGAAGTCTCCGGCATCGACCCGGCCGCGCTCGCCGATTCGCTGCTCGATTCCACCGAACCCGTGGTGGTGCGTGGCCTCGCCGCGCAATGGCCGCTGGTGCAGGCGGCCCGGCGGTCGCCGGGTGAGGCCGCGGCCTATCTACTTCGCCTGTACGCGGGCATGAAGGTCACGGTGGTGTTCGCCGCCCCAGAGGTGCGCGGCCGGTTCTTCTACAACGCGGACCTGACGGGGTTCAACTTCCGGCGCGCGAAAACCACGCTGGCTTCGGTGCTCGCGGACCTGGAGCGCGCCTCGAGAGACCCCAGCCCTCCCGGTGTCTACATGGGTTCGACCGACGTCGATGAATGCCTGCCCGGCTTCCGCGCCGAGAACGATCTGGGTTTCGGCACGCGCGACCCCTACGTGCGCATCTGGATAGGCAACCGCACGCGCATCGCCGCACACCAGGACCTGCCCACCAACCTGGCTTGCGTGGTGTCGGGCCGGCGGCGGTTCACGTTGTTTCCGCCCGAGCAGCTGGCGAACCTGTACATCGGTCCGCTGGAGTTCACGCCCGCGGGCCAGGCCGTGAGCCTGGTCGATTTCGCCAGTCCGGATTTCGAGCGGTTTCCACGTTTCGCGCAGGCGCTCGAGCAATCGCGCGTCGCGGAGCTGTCGGCCGGAGACGCGATCCTCATCCCGAGCCTGTGGTGGCATCACATCGAAGGACTCGAAGACCTCAACATCCTGGTCAACTACTGGTGGCGACGCACGCCCGCGCACCTCGGCGCGCCCAACTGGGCGTTGATGCTGGCGATGTTGTCGATACGCGAGATGCCTCCCGAACAGCGCTCGGCCTGGCAGGAGATCTTCCGCCACTACGTCTTCGAGGCCGATGAGTCCACCGCCGCGCACATCCCCGAGGGACGGCGCGGCGCGTTGTCGAGTTTCGACGAGGAGTCCGCCAGGGCGCTGCGCGCGGCCGTCCAGTCGTTGCTCGGCCGATGACACGCTGCCATTGCCGCGCTATCTTCGGCGCGTGCTCGACGTCCAGACATCGCTGTACCTGATCGCCGTCGCGTTGTGTGTGTTCTGCACCGGCCTGACGAACCGGTTGAGCGGTCGCCCGCTCACATGGTTCACGGCCTTTCTCGTCATCCAGTCCGGCACCTTCCTGTGCGAGCTGCTGATGGCCCATCCCGCGACGCCATTGAAGTCGCTGTGGCTTTCATTGCTGATGTCGGGCTCGCTGCTGCTCGCCCCTTGCCTGTGGCTTGCATTCGAGGAGAGCGTCGGCGGCGTCCGGATCCGTCTGCGCGACATTCCGCGTGCGCATGCCTGGGTCATCATCGCCGGCTTCGTACTCACGCTGCCGCTGATGTCCTCGGCGCATCTCGGCACCACGTACGCGAACCCGCTGCGCGCGACCAGCTGGATCCATTCGCGTTTCATACACGCCACCATGTTGTCGTGCATCGCCATCTTCGTCGCGCAGGTGCCGTGGTACCTCATCCGGTGCCGCCGGATACTCATGGCGCGGCTCGGCGGGCGGGGCAGCCACTGGGCGGAGCTGCCGCTGGCCATCGTCCTGACTACCTGGGCGTTGGCCATCGTGCGCACGCTCGACTGCGCTTTCATCAAGTGGCCGCCGATGTTCACGCTGGTCGTGGCCGTGATCAGTGTCGGCATTACCGTGGGAGCGCTGTACCTGCTGCTGCGCAAGTTCGCGCCCGAAGAGAAGGGATCCGGCGTGTCGCTACCGGCTGGCCCCGCTGGCCCGGTTGGTCGGGCTGCCCTCGAGCCCGCACCGGCTTACGCCAAATCACCATTGGGCGAGGCGCAACGCCAGCGCATCCGCCGGAAGCTCGAAGCCTCTCTGGTCGAGGGGTGCGTATATAAGCGAGGCGACCTCACGCTCCGCGCGCTCAGTGAGACCCTGAACGAAAGCCCGCACTACGTTTCGCAGGTCATCAGCCAGGATCTGGGCACCAGCTTCTACGAGCTGGTGAACGGCTACCGCATCGGCGAAGCGAAACGGCGATTGCGCGAGTCGCCCGGCGAAACCGTGCTCGCCATCGCGATGGACGTGGGCTTCAACTCGAAGTCCGCGTTCCATACGGCCTTCCGCCGCTGCACGGGGATCACGCCGACTGAATTCAGGCAGTCCGCGCTGAATTGAGCGTACGGTCGGTACTGGCCGTTGGGGCAGGACGACCGGGCGCGCCCAAAGGCCAAGAGTGCCGCCTCCATCAACGGAGGTCGCATGAAAAACCGCATCCTGTTCCTCGCGCTCGTCCTCGACCTCGCACTGTTCTCGCCGGGCGCATTCGCTGCCGGCAGCACGGTCGAGTCACCTGCCATCGAGTCCACCGTGCTCGAGGACAACCGCGTCGGACTGAATACCCGGCGGCCGCTCAAGGTCTACCTGCCTCCGGGTTACGCCGGCGGCAAACAGCGGTACCCGGTCATCTACATGCTGCACGGCCTCAATTGGAGCAACGACCGAATGTTCGCGCCCGGCACCGCGGCGCAGCCGACCTTCGACAAGGCCATCGCCACCGGCGTGATCAAACCGTTCATCGCCGTCGCGCCCGACTACACGACGCAGGGACCAGGCTCGTTCTTCGTCAACTCCACGACCGCAGGGCGATTCGAGGACTTCACTGTCGAGGAAGTGGTGCCGTACGTTGATGCGCACTACCGCACGCTGCCCGGACCGGGCGGACGCGCCATCATGGGCGAGCACATGGGTGCATTCGGCGCGCTGTGGTACGCATTCCGTCACCCGGACGTCTGGGGCACGGTGTACGCATTGCATCCAGTGGGCACCGGCCCGGGCCTGGTGCCCATGTGGTCACGCCCTGACTGGAAGCGCGTGAAGAATGCGCAGACCTTCGCGGAGCTGGCTGGGGACCCCTACACGCCCGTGTTCGTCGCGATGGCGCAGGCTTTCCTGCCGAACCCGGATCGTCCGCCTTTCTACTGCGATTTCATCGTCAACGTCGACGATGACCCGGTCACGCTCAACGTCGCCAATTCGCGGCTGTTGAAGGCGCGCTTCTTTCTCGAGCAGGCGGTGGTCGACAACCTCGAGAACGTGAAGAAGCTGCGTGGCATCAAGTTCGACTGGGGCCGTTACGATCCGAACCAGGATCACGTGTACGCCAATCAGGCCTTCACGCGGAAGCTGGACGAGCTCGGCGTCGAACACGAGGCCGAGGAATATCGCGGGCTGCCCTGGGACAAGTACTGGATCGATGACGGCCGTGTCATCAACGAAGTGCTGCCGTACTTCGCCACGCGCCTGGCGTTCTGATGGGCGCTCACTGGTAGACGCGGACGTAATCCACGTCCATCTGCACGGGGAAGATCGTGTCGTCCACGCCCATCTGTCCGCCCCAATCGCCGCCGACGGCTACGTTCAGGATGAGGTACTGCGGGCTGTCGAACGGCCACTCGGCGTTGCCCGACTGGTCGTTCGAATACTGGTAGTAGTTGCGGTCGTCGACTCCGACCTTGATCTGGCTGGCGTTCCAGGTGAGCTGGTACTTGTGAAAGGCCGTGCACGCGTCGGCCACCGTCGTGGTGGCGGTGCGCGAGTTGTTGCGCGTGTGGTTGTACGCCGACGTGTGCATCGTGCCGTGCACCACGCCCGGGTCGAAGCCGACATGCTCCATGATGTCGATCTCGCCGTCATCTGGCCAGGCCGTCTGCGGCGGCGCCGACAGCATCCACACCGCGGGCCACGTGCCGCGGCCGCACGGTAGTTTGGCGCGGATCTCGACGAAGCCGTAGGTCCAGGCGGCCTTGCCGCGCGTCAGCAGCCGGGCGGAGGAGTAGCGCTGCCCGCCCCAGTCCGCGAGGCCGGCAGTAGATAGGTCCTCGCGCCGCGCGGTGATGACGAGGTTGCCGTTCTCGATGCGCGAGTTTGCGGGTCGCGCGGCAGAGTAGTACTGCAGTTCGTTGTTGTACCAGCCGGCGAAGTTGCGCTCGGTGTCGTACACCCACTTGGCCGGGTCGGGT
Organism: Steroidobacteraceae bacterium; assembly: GCA_035525785.1. GTDB lineage: Bacteria > Pseudomonadota > Gammaproteobacteria > Steroidobacterales > Steroidobacteraceae > CADEED01. The sequence goes on from DATLDQ010000026.1 coordinate 28,151, forward strand.
AGCCCGGCGACTTCGAATTCATCGAACCAGGCGAGACGAAAACCCGCGGGAATTCCGCCGTTTTCGTTGATCACGGGGTTTCCAGGACCCGTCGGCTGCGGAGGAGGAGGTGAGGAGACAGGGGGACTGCCAGTGCCGCCGCCCCCGCAGGCCGACGAGAAAATCGCCGCGGATATCGCTACCACGCGAAACCAGCGGGCTGAATTCGTCCGACTAAACAAATTCGAAATCGAAGACATCGAAAACGACATGCGAGACATGAATTTGTCAGCTCTCGTTTGCTTGCCGGAGTGCGGTGTGCATGCTAGCGTAAAAATTGTAAGCGCTTACATTTTTTTCATGTCCTGACGCTTACGCAATTTTCATCGTGGGGGAATATGAACAAGGCAAATGCACTGAATCGCCGGCCGGTCGCGCAGGCGATTTCGTTGATCCTCGGATCGACGCTGATGACTCCGGTTCTCGCGCAGGATGCGAACGACGCGCCGGAAGAGATGAACGAGGTGGTCGTCACGGGTATCCGCGCGTCGCTCGAGTCATCGATGAACGTGAAGCGTTCGGGGCAGGGCGTCGTCGACGGCATCGTCGCCGAGGACATCGGCAAATTCCCCGACACCAATCTCGCCGAGTCGCTGCAGCGGATCAGCGGCGTATCCATCAACCGCACGGCAAGCGGCGAAGGCCAGCAGGTCACGGTCCGCGGCGTCGGTCCCGACTTCAACCTGGTGCTGCTCAACGGCCGCCAGATGCCGGCGTCGAACCTCGGCCCGGGCGGCGGCGGTACGACCAACTCCCGCGCCTACGATTTCTCGAACCTCGCGTCCGAAGCGGTGTCGGCGATCGAGATCTTCAAGACCGCGCGTGCCGGCTCACCCACGGGCGGCATCGGCGCGACCGTGAACATCAAGACCGCGCGTCCGCTCGACAAGCCCGGACTGGTCGCGAACTTCGGCATCAAGGGCGTGTACGACCCGTCGGCGACCAACCTGCCCAGCAACTCGTCGGGCGACGATCTCACGCCCGAACTCTCGGCCATCTTCAGCAACACTTTTGCCGACAACCGCTTCGGCATCGGCGCGAGCGCGAGCTACCAGAAGCGCGATTCGGGATTCAGCCAGGCCGCGGTGGCGAACGGGTGGAAGACGTTGAGCGGCGCCAATACTACCGACGGCGCGCGCCTGCCGCGGCCGGGCGACCCTAACTACACTGCCTACACGATCACCAACCAGCCGGACGTGACCGACGTGTACGGCCGTCCGCAGAACTTCGGGTTGAGCGTCAACGGCGTGCAGCGCGAGCGTGTCAACGGACAGCTGGTGCTGCAGTTCGCGCCCACCGACAGTCTCACCACCACGCTCGACTACACCTACGCGCAGAACAAGGTGGAGACGCGCCGCAGCGAACTGTCGGTGTGGTTCAACTGGGGCCCGGGCACGAGCTCGTGGACCGATGGTCCGACCGCGGGTCCGGAAATCTATTCCGAAGTGATGACCGGGTCCGACCTTTCCATGGGCGGAATGAGCCTCGGCACGAAGAACGAGAACAACTCGCTCGGTTTCAACGTGGCCTGGGACGTGACCGACAAGCTCAAGCTCTCGCTCGACGCCCATGACTCGATCGCCGAATCGAAGCCGGACAGCGAGTTCGGCTCGGCCGGCGTGCTCGGCGTCGCGGGCTTCGTGCGTGGCACCACCACGGTCGATTTTTCCGGCGACTTCCCGGTCCTGAACGTCTTGATGCCGGCCGGTCGCACCCAGGTGGAGCCGTCGGATGCCGTGGTCACGGGCTCGGTGTTCCAGAGCAGCTTCAATCGCTCGGAGGTGCAACAGATCCAGGCGAGTGGACGCTACGAGTTCAACGAACACTCGGGCCTCGACTTCGGCGTCGCCACCACCGAGGTGCAGAATCGCACCGCCGCCGCCGTCATGCAGCAGAACAACTGGGGCGGCCTCGGCACCCCGGGCGACTACGACGACGACATCTGGTCCGGCGACGACATGGGCGGCTACTTCGATCTCATGTCGGGGCACAACGATCCGCGTTTCACGGATCACTTCCTGGTGTTCGACTTCGATCGCCTGCGTGCGCGGGCAGCCGCGGTGCTGGGCGACGAGGCAATGTTCCGCGCCCCGGACAACTACACGAGCGACCTGCGCAGCACGGAGAAGTCGAAGAGCGCATACGTGCAGTTCGACCACACCTTCGAATCGGCGATGCCGCTGCACGTGGCCGCGGGCGTGCGCTACGAGGAAACCGACGTCGCATCGGCATCGCTGGTGCGCATCGGCCAGACCATTTCGTGGGATTCGGCCAACGAGTTCAACATCGGCTTCGCGGCCGACCAGGACTTCGATTCCGGCACGGGCAAGTACGACTACGTGCTGCCATCACTCGATCTCAAACTCGACGTCCGGGACAACCTCGTGGCGCGCGCGAGCTACAGTGAGACCATCGGCCGGCCGGGCTGGAACGACATCCAGGGCGGCGCCAATCTCGCCGGCCAGCTGCGCTTCGACGGCGGCACCGGTTCGTCGGGCGACCCGGCACTGCAGCCGCTCGAGTCGAAGAACATCGACCTGTCGGTGGAGTGGTATTACGACGACGCGAGCTATGTGTCGGTGGGTTATTTCAAGAAGAAGATCTCGAACTTCATCAGCAACGTGATCACCGAGGAAACTCCGTTCAACATGCATACGCCCGCGGGCGGTGCGTTCTGGAACGAAGCCATCGCGAATGGTTGCAACGCCGGCGACCGTCCGTGCATCCGCAACTACATCTTCGCCAATCACAATGGTGCGCCGGGAGTCACGCAGACGGGCGTAGCCAGCAACGGCGATCGTCTGGGCACCATCGTCGGCCAGGCGAACGACCCGATCGCGACCTTCCTCATGACCCGGCCGGCCAACCAGCGTTCGGACGAGCTGGACGGTTGGGAAATCAACCTGCAGCACATGTTCGGCGACAGCGGGTTCGGTTTCGCGGCTAACTACACGATGGTCGACTCGGGCTTGAAGTTCAATGACACCGACCTCACGAGCCCGCAGTACCCGATGCTGGGTCTCGCGGATTCGTACAATCTGGTGGCGTTCTACGACAAGTTTGGCTGGCAGGTTCGTGCGGCCTACAACTGGCGTGACGAGTTCCTGGCGTTCGTGGGCGATGGCCAGGGCGTGAACCCCGGCTACACCGATGCCTACGGGCAGCTGGATCTCAACCTGACCTATTCGGTCAACGACCATCTGTCCGTCTTCGGCGAGGCCATCAACCTCACCGAGGAGACGCAGCGGATACATGGACGCAACGACAACCAGCTGCTGTTCGCGACGCAGATCGGGGCCCGGTACATGTTCGGAGCGCGCTACAAGTTCTGAGGCACGGGCAACCCGCACCTGGGTGAAGGAGGGGCCGCCGGCGTTCAGCGGCTCCTTCTCTTTTTTGGCCCTCGTTACTGACGGAGCCGCAGAGGTGCACTACATTCCCGTCGTGAACCGCGGCGAACCGACCATGAGAGACCTGGAAAACGTCCGGCGCATCGCGGAGATGGCCGGCTGCGATCCGCAGTCCCTGCCGGCAGAAGTGCTGCGCTCTTCGCAGCCGGTGGTGCTGCGCGGGCTCGTCGGGCATTGGCCCATGGCGCGCGCCGGACGCGCGTCGGCAGAGGAGGCCGCGGCCTACCTGCGTCGGTTCGTGCGCGACGACGCGCCGGCGGCGGTGGTCACGGTCGGCCCGCCCGAGATCGGCGGACGTTTTGCGTACAACCGCGAGCTCAGCGATTTCAATTTCCGGCGGGAGAATGTGCCTCTGGGCGTGGTGCTGAATACGCTGCTGAAGTATGCGGCGCAGGAGTCACCACCCGCCATCTACGTGGCATCCACCACCCTCGACACCTGGCTTCCGGGGTTCCGCGCTGAAAACGATCTCGCACTCGGCCTGCCGGATCCCCTGGCCAGCATCTGGATCGGCAACCGCACGCGCATCCCCGCGCACCAGGATCTCCCGGACAACCTCGCCTGCGTGGTTGCCGGCCGCCGGCGGGTCACGCTTTTCCCGCCGCAGCAGCTCTCGAACCTGTACATCGGGCCGCTGGATTTCACCCCCGCGGGCCAGGCCATCAGCCTGGTCGACATCGACGCACCGGATTTCGAACGCTTCCCGCGTTTCGCCGAAGCCCTCGCGCACGCGCGCGTCGCGGAGCTCGGACCCGGCGACGCCGTGTTCATCCCGAGCATGTGGTGGCATCACATGCAGGCGCTCGAGGATTTCAACGTGCTGGTCAACTACTGGTGGCGGCAGTCGCCGGCCTGGATGGATACGCCGATGAACGCGCTCATGCTCGCTATCATGACGGTGCGTGACCTGCCGCCCGACCAACGCGAGATATGGAGCGATGTCTTTCGCCACTATGTATTCGGCGCCGGTGAAGCCACCGATGCGCACATCCCGCCGGGCGCGCGCGGCGTGCTCGGACCGTTCGACGAAGACCAGGCGCGGGCCCTGCGTGCGCGCCTGCTGCAACGGCTCAATCGATAGCGAATCATGCTGACCGCCGAGACTCTGCGGAAAATAGACGAGCTCACCGGCATCGACCCGCGTGCGTTGCCCGACTCCGTGCTGGGTTCGAAGCAGCCGCTGGTCCTGCGCGGCATTGCCGCGGACTGGCCGCTGGTGAGGGCCGGCCGCGAATCGCCGCGCGCCGCCTGCGACTATCTACTGAGGTTCTACCGGCAGGCCACGGTCGGAGTATTCCTCGGGCCGCCCGAGATCGAAGGCCGATTCTTCTACGACGAGGATCTCTCGGGGCTCAACTTCAAGCCGGCGCTCATCAAGCTGGACACCGTGCTCGAGGAGATCGTTCGCCACGCCGACGCAGTCAGGCCGCCGGCGTTGTACGTGGGCTCGACCAGCATCGACACGGCTTTGCCCGACTTCCGCCGCGCCAACGATCTCGGTTTCGGCCAGCGCGACCCGCTCGCCAGTATCTGGATCAGCAATCGCTCGCGCATCGCCGCGCACCACGACCTGCCCGACAACCTGGCCTGCGTCGCGGTGGGGCGCCGGCGTTTCACGCTGTTTCCGCCCGACCAGCTCGAGAACCTGTACATCGGTCCCATCGACTTCACGCCCGCCGGCCAGCCCATCAGCCTCGTCGATTTCCGCAAACCCGATTTCGCGCGCTTCCCGAAATTCGCGGCGGCGCTCGCGCAGGCGCGCGTCGCCGAGCTCGGGCCCGGCGATGCGATCTTCATCCCGAGCCTCTGGTGGCACCACATCGAATCGCTCGAGGGTATGAACGTGCTGGTCAACTACTGGTGGCGCGATACGCCCGACTACATGGATTCGCCGGTGAACGCGCTGCTGCACGCCATCATGACCGTGCGCGACCTGCCCGAAGAGCAACGCCGGACCATGGCGCAGATGTTCCAGCACTACGTGTTCGCGCCGGGTGAGCAGACCGCCGCGCACATTCCCGAGGGCGCGCGGCGCGTGCTCGGTCCGCTCGATGCCGCGCGCGTGCGCGAACTGCGCGCCTATCTGCTGAAGCGCCTGAACAGATAGACGAGGGTAACTTGGAGCACAAACCCGTCCGCAAGATCGTCATCGCCGGCGGTGGCACCGCCGGCTGGATGGTGGCCGCCGCGATCTCCAAGACTCTGGGCAAAGTGCTCGACATCCGGCTCATCGAGTCCGACGAGATCGGCACGGTGGGTGTGGGCGAGGCCACGATCCCGCCGCTGGTGCATTTCAACCGCATGCTGAACATCAGCGAGCAGGAATTCATGGCCGCCACGCAGGCCACGTTCAAGCTCGGCATCTCGTTCGAGAACTGGAAGAGGCTTCCGTCGAAAGAGGGGGGCGAAAATTACTTCCACTCCTTCGGCAGCACCGGCCGCGACCATTGGACGGCCGGCTTCCAGCATTTCTGGTTGCGTGGCCGTGAACGCAAGCTCGCCGGCGATTACGGCGACTACTGCGTGGAGCTGCAGGCGTCGCTGGCGGGCAAGTTCGCGCACCTGCCCAAGCAGGGCATGAATTACGCGTTCCACATCGACGCGGGTCTCTACGCGAAATATCTGCGCAAGCTGGCCGAAGGATTCGGCGTGCAGCGCATCGAAGGCAAGATCGTCGAGGTGCCGCTGGCGAGTTCGGGCGACATCGCCGCCGTGAAGCTCGATTCCGGCGCGCTCGTCGAAGGCGATCTGTTCATCGACTGCACGGGCTTCCGCGGCCTGTTGATCGGCAACGCATTGCACGTGGGCTACGAGGACTGGTCGCACTGGCTGTTCTGCGACAGTGCCGTGGCGTTGCAGACGGCCACCGTGGGCCCGGCCATCCCCTACACGCGTTCGATAGCGCACGAGTCGGGCTGGCAATGGCGCATTCCGCTCCAGCATCGCGTCGGCAATGGCATGGTCTATTGCAGCAAGTACCTCGCGGACGACGCCGCGAAGAAGACGTTGCTCGGCAACATCGAGGGCGAGGTACTCACCGAGCCGCGCGTCATCCGGTTCCGACCGGGCCAGCGGCTCAAGTCATGGAAGAAGAACTGCGTGGCCATCGGTCTGTCGAGCGGCTTCATCGAACCACTCGAATCGACCAGCATCCACCTGATCCAGCGCGGCATAACGCGGCTCATGCAGATGTTTCCGAGCGCCGGCATCCGCCAGTCGGACATCGAGGAATACAACCGCCAGGCGTGGGGCGAGATCGAACATATTCGCGACTTCGTCGTGCTGCACTACCACGTGACGCAGCGCGAGGATTCGCCGTTCTGGCGCGCCTGCAGGAGCATGGAGATACCGCCCTCGCTGGCGCACCGGATCACTCTTTTCCGCGAGACCGGGCGCGTTTTCCGCGCTCCGAACGACCTTTTTGCCGAGAATTCCTGGATCCAGGTGATGCTGGGCCAGGGGATCACTCCGGAATCCCACCACACCGCCGCCGACCTCATGGGCGACGCGGAGTTGTCAGCGTTCCTGAACGACATCAAGATGCAGGTGGATAGGACGGTGGCGCAGCTGCCGTCCCACCAGGCATATGTCGAGCGGTATTGCCGCGCGGGTGAGATGCCGGCGGCGAGGTAAGGGGGCGTTCGAAGGGGCAATGGCGAATATCTACGAAGTCGCGGAGCTGGCCGGCGTGTCGCTGGCCACCGTATCGCGGGTCATCAATCCGGGCGCGAAGGTCAGTGACAAGACGAGGCAGAAAGTGCTCGCGGCCATGGAGCAGCTGGGCTACAAGCCCAACTCCATCGCGCAGTCGCTGGCCACCCGCAGCTCCAACGCGGTGGGTGTGCTGGTCTCGGAGCTGCACGGCCCGTTCTTCGGCGCAATGCTCAGCGCCATCGAGAAGACCCTCAAGTCGGCCGGCAAGTTCGTGCTGGTGGCCGCGGGTCACAGCAACGAAGCGCAGGAGCGAGAGGCCATCCACTTCCTCGTGAGCCGCAACTGCGACGCGCTCATCGTTCACGTGGAGGCGCTCCCCGACAAGTTCCTGCTCGAGCACGACCACGAGAAGACGCCGCTCATCGTGATGAACCGCAAAGTGCGCGGGCTCGCCGACCGCTGCTTCAGTCTCAACAACGAGCTGGGCGGCTATCTCGCGGCGCAGTCGCTGCTCAAGCTCAAGCACAAACGCATCGCCTACATCTCCGGACCGCTCGATTTCGTGGACGCCAAGCAGCGCCTGGCCGGGCACAAGCGCGCGCTGGAAGAAGCCGGCGTGAAGTTCGACGATCGCCTGCTTTACGAGGGCGACTACCACGAGACCGGTGGCCAGGATGCGCTGAACGCGCTGTTCGCGAAGAACCTGCCGTTCACCGCGGTGGTATGCGCCAACGACGACATGGCGGCCGGCGCCATGGCCGCCGCACACGAGCGCGGACTCGATTTGCCGCGCGAACTCTCGATCGTGGGTTTCGACGACTCGCCGCTCTCGCGTTTCGTGTATCCGAAGCTGACCACCATCCACTACCCGATCGCCGACATGGCGGAAATGGCGGCCCGCTGGGTGCTCAAGAACGTCTACGAGCACCAGCAGGCCGAGGTTCAGCAGTCCTTCGAGCCCATGCTCGTCTCGCGCGATTCGGCCGCACGGCCGGCGTGATTCCGTGAGGCAGGCGCGGCCCGATCGGTACGTGCTCCGCACGGTGCTGATCGTCGCGCTGGGCGGGTTCCTGTTCGGCTTCGACGCCTCGGTCATCGCCGGCGTCATCACCTTCGTCGAGAACGAATTCCTGCTCAGCAAGTTCGAGATGGGCTGGGCCGTGGCCTCGCTGACGCTCACGGCCACGCTGTCCATCATGGTCGCCGGACCACTCGCGGACCGCTTCGGACGGCGCCTTCTGCTGCGCGCCGCCGCGGTGGTATTCACGGTCTCGGCGCTGATGTCGGCTTCGGCCAGCGACTTCACCCTGCTGATCGTCGCGCGGCTGCTGTCGGGCCTGGGCGTGGGTGCCGCACTGGTCGTAGCGCCCATGTACATCGCGGAGATTTCGCCGGCCGCGGTACGCGGACGCATGGTGAGCATCAATCAGCTGCACGTCGTTCTCGGAATCTCCGCCGCATTCTTCAGCAACTATCTCATCCTCAAGCTCGGCGACAGCGCCGGCTGGACCTGGCGCTGGATGCTGGGTATCGGCGCCGTACCGTCGGTCGTGTTCTTCCTGCTGCTGTTCTCGGTGCCGGAAAGTCCGCGGTGGCTCGCCATGCATGGCCGCCTCGATGTCGCGCGCCTCGTGTTGTCGCGCGCGCATGGCGCGTCACTGGCCGAGGCCGAGCTCGCCGAAGTGCGCGCCTCGCTGGCCCACGAAGAGGGCAGGGCTGAAGTGAGCCCGCGCGAGCTGCTGGCGCCGGAGTTGCGGCGCGTGATGATCATCGGGCTCGGGGTCGGCATCCTGCAGCAGATCACCGGTATCAACGCCGTGTTCTTCTACGCGCCCGTGATATTCGAGGAGGCGGGCGCCAGCGCCGACGCCGCCTTCGCGCAGGCGGTGTACGTGGGGCTCGTGAACCTGGCGTTCACGGTCGTCGCCATGATGCTCATCGATCGGCTGGGCCGCCGGCCGTTACTCATGCTGGGCACGGGTGGCATCGCGCTCAGCATGGGGTTGCTCGCGTGGGGGTTCCGCGGCGACGCCATGGAGCCCGCGCTCGTGCTGGTCGGCGTGCTGGCATTCGTCGCGAGTTTCGCGGTGTCGCTCGGCCCCATCATGTGGGTGCTGCTGTCGGAGATCTTCCCTAACAGGGTCCGTGGCGTGGCCATTTCCTTCGTCGGGCTCACGAACTCCGTGGTCAGCTTCGGCGTGCAGCTGCTGTTCCCCTGGGAGCTCAACAACCTCGGCAGCTCGCGCCCATGGTTGATCTATGGCGTGTTCGCCGTGCTGGGCCTGTTGTTCATGGCGCGCATGGTGCCGGAGACGCGCGGCCGCAGCCTCGAAGAGCTCGAACAATCACTGGTGCGCCGGCCCTGACCTGCGCGGTGGCATCGTCTTACAGCCGCCGCACCGCCCCGAAAATATGCTGCCCACCATGTCGATCGGCTGGCGGCCCGATCGGCAAGTTCGTGACATCACGAAAAACGGAGTGGCGCATGCAGTTCAGCAAGATTACCCCCTGCCTGTGGTTCGATACCCAGGCGGAAGAGGCCGCCAACTACTACGTCTCGATCTTTCCCGATTCGAAGATCCTCAAGATCGCACGCTATGGCAAGGCGGGTTTCGAAGCGCACCGCAAACCCGAAGGCTCCGTCATGACCGTGCAGTTCAAGCTCGCGGGTCAGACTTTCACTGCGCTCAACGGCGGCCCCCTGTTCAAGTTCAACGAGGCCGTGTCGCTGCAGGTGTACGTCGATGATCAGAAAGAGCTCGACTACTACTGGGACAAGCTCGGCGCGGGCGGCGATCCCGCGTCGCATGTCTGCGGCTGGCTCAAGGACAAATACGGTCTGTCGTGGCAGGTGGCGCCGGGCAGGATGGTCGAGTGGTTCGGCGATCCGACCCCGAAGTCGGAGCGCGCCATGGCGGCGATGATGAACATGGGCAAGCTCGACATCGCGGTGCTCGAGAAGGCCTACGAAGGCGGTTGAGATGAACGCTGACGCCATCCTCGATGCGATCCAGTGGCCAGCCATGGCGGTGACCCTGGTCGCTGCCTGGCTGGTCGCGTCACGCTCGGCGAAGCGTCGTGCGCACGGCTTCTGGTGGTTCATCGTCAGCAACGCGCTGTGGATCACCTGGGGCTGGCACACCCGGGCCTGGGCGCTCATCGCATTGCAGATCGGGTTGTTCGCGATGAACGTGCGTGGCGCGGCGAAGAACGAGAAGGCATAACCACCCCGGACGCCCGGATCGGTTTCATCTGGTATCTTTCCCCTCGTTCCGGTTCAGAAGGGGGGGATCATGACAAACCGCAGGTCGTTCCTGCGCGGGGCATCCGTGCTGTTGGGCTCCGCGGCATTGGGCAACGTGCTCTCCGCGTTCGCGGCGTCGCCACGTCGGGCCACGTTCTTCGCCGAAGACGAGATGCGCGCGCTGCGCGCGGTGGTCGATGTGATCCTGCCGGCCACGGATTCACCGTCGGCGTCCTCCGCCGACACCCACTACTTCATCGATCTCGCCATACCCGCGTGCGCGACTCCCGCGGCGCAGAAGACTTTCCGTGAAGTCCTCGCCAACATGGCGCAATCCGGCTTCGCCGATCGCCCCATGACGGAACAGGTCGCATGGCTCGAGGCGCGCGCGGCCGCTGACCTGCCGCTCGCCTACGAGCAGTCTTTCTTCAAGATCCTCAAGGATTACACCCTCACGGGTTATTTCCTCAGCGAGACGGGCGCGACGAAGGCGCTGGCCTACGAGAAGGTGCCGGGTGGCTACTGGGGTGACGTGCCGCTCGCGCCCGACCAGAAAGCGTGGGCCATCTGATGGCCAACACCGTCTCGAAAGCAGGCGCCAATCATTTCGACGCCATCGTCGTCGGGTCGGGCATGTCCGGTGGTTGGGCGGCGAAGGAGCTCTGCGAAAAAGGTCTCGCGACGCTGGTGCTCGAGCGCGGGAGGAACATCCGTCACGTCGCCGACTACTCCACGGCGCTCAAGGACCCCTGGCAGCTGCCGCACAACAACCGGCCCACCAGCGAAGACCGCAAGGCGCAGCCGGTGCAGTCGACGCTGTACCTCTACGACCAGTCGACCAAACAACATTTCGTGGACGACCTGCGGCATCCGTACGTGCAGGAGCAGCCGTTCAACTGGTTTCGCGGCTACCAGGTGGGCGGACGCTCGCTCATGTGGGCGCGGCACGTGTTCCGCTACAGTGACCTCGACTTCGAGGCCAATCTCAAGGAAGGCGTGGGCGTCGACTGGCCCATCCGTTACGCCGACATCTCGCCGTGGTACGACCACGTCGAGAAGTTCATCGGTGCGAGCGGCGAGAACTCCGGCCTGCCGCAGCTGCCCGCGCAGAATCTGCAGCCGCCCTTCGAGATGAACGCGCTGGAGAAGCACATCCGCGCGCACATGGCCGAGGCGTTCAAGGGCGAGCGCAAGCTCATCTGCAGCGCCACCGCGGTGCTGTCGCGCGAGCACAATGGGCGCGGACCGTGCCGCGGGCGCAATCAATGCGCGCGCGGTTGTCCATTCAGCGCGTACTTCTCGTCGAACGGCGTGACCCTGCCGGCGGCCGCGGCCACGGGCAATCTCACGCTGCGGCCGGATTCCCTCGTGCACTCGTTGATATACGACGATGCGAAGAGGCGAGTCACCGGTGTGCGAGTCATCGACACCGCCACGCGCCAGACCACCGAGTATTCCGCGAACCTCGTGTTCCTGTGTGCGTCGGCCCTGAACTCGACCGCCATCCTGCTCAATTCCACGTCGGCGCGCTTCCCCGATGGTCTCGGCAACGACAGCGGCGAGCTGGGCCACAACCTCATGGATCACCACAACGGCGGCGGTGCGACGGCGAGCTACTCCGGCCTGCTCGATCGCTATTACCGTGGCCGCCGCTCGACCAGCATGTATATCCCGCGCTTTCGCAACGTCGCGCGCAAGGAGCCCAACTTCAAGCGCGGCTACGGCTACGAGGTGTACACCAGTCGCGGCACGTGGACGCGGGGTCTCGACAGCGCCGACTTCGGCGCGGACTTCAAGAACGAGATCACCCGGCCGGGCGAGTGGCAGCTCTACATGGAAGGTTACGGCGAGACACTCGCGTACCATGACAACCGCATGTGGCTCGCCAGGGATACGGATCCGCTCGGCATGCCGAAGATCCACGTGTCCATGAGCTATCGTGACAACGAGCGCGCGATGGCGCAGCAGATGATGGACGATGCCGTGGAGATGATGACCGCGGCGAAGCTCGAGAACGTCAAGGGCTTCAACAATCCGGTGACGCCAGGCAGCGTGATCCACGAGATGGGTACGGCGCGCATGGGGCGGGACCCGAAGACCTCGGTGTTGAACGCGCACAACCAGTTGCACGCGGTGCCGAATGTGTTCGTGACCGATGGCAGCTGCATGGTGTCGTCGCCCACGCAGAATCCCTCGCTCACCTACATGGCGCTGACGGCACGCGCGGCGCACTACGCCGTGGAAGCGCTGAAGAAAAAAGAGATCTAGCCGGCGCGCTCGAGGAACACGTGCGTGGCGCGCCTCGTCAATTGTCGAGAACGGCGACTTCGCTGGCCGCGAGCAAAAATGCGCCCACGCCGTAGTACTGCGTGTCGGCCTCGGCGACCTGCTCGGGCCGGTCGCTGACCTGTTGTACCCAGCCGAGACGTCCGTCCTTGGCCACTGCGCGCGTGAGAGCGTCCCAGCCGCGGTGGATGGACGGCAGGTATTCCTCGCGCGGCAGCAGGCCGCGGTTGACGCCCCTGGCGAGGGCGTAGACGAAGAAGCCGGTACCGCTGGTCTCGGCGGGCGAGTCCTCCGGGCCTAACAAGGAGGGCGCCCAGTAGCCGTCGGCCTTCTGCACCTCGCGGACCCTCGCGGCCATCTGTTTGAACAGGCCTTCGACGCGCGCGCGGTCGGGATGGTCCGCGGGAAGCAGGTCCAGCATGTTGGCGATGCCTGCGAGCACCCAGCCGTTGCCGCGACTCCAGAAAAGCTTGCGGCCCTTGTCGTCACGCCGTTCGAAGAAGCGGCTGTCGCGGTAGTAAAGCTTCTCCGCCGGGTCGTAGAGAAAATCCGTGGCCGCCCAGAACTCCGACATCGCATGGTCGCGATACTTCGCCTCGCCAGTCTGGTTGGCGAGGTCCAGCCAGGCGGGTGGCGCCATGAAGATGGCGTCGCACCAGCACCAGCGACGCAGGCACTCGATCTCACCTTTGCCGGGCACGAAACTCAGGTGCACCACCGGCGGATCCGCGAGGATGGCGTCGAAAGTGCCGCGGATCGGCCCGATGACTTCCTTGCCCGCGCCGTGGCGCGCCGCCCACAGGTAGCTCTGCGCAATCACGTGGTCGTCGGCGTGCGTGACCCGCGGGCCGGGCGACCAGCTGTTGGCCTTGCCCATGTCGAAGATCGCATCCACGTAGCGCTGGTCGCCCGTGACGTGCGCCAGGTGGGTGACGCCGACCCAGAACGCACCCTGCTGCCAGCTGCGCGTATTGCGCGATTCTTCCTTCATGTGCGAGTCGATGTGCATGCCGTCCATGTGGGAGAGCTGCCAGTCGGCGACCTTGCCCGCGACGGCGAGCACTTGCTTGCGCTTCGGTGCCCCGGCCTGGACGTACGCGGAAAGTGCGAAGGAAAGTGCGCCGACCAAGGCGACGCGCCAGCGATGCTTCATGGATGCCTCTTGCATGCCTTTTGGAGGGTTCGCGGATCATGCGCGACGTGGGGCGCCGCGGTCACCTGTCCACCACTTCTTTACACGTGCCCGACAGCGGCGGGATACTGCCGATGAAAGCCGTTTTCTTCAATGACAGGGGGACGACGATTTCCGTGTCGCGCCGGGTCTGACGTTGCAGCGTCGAACACGGGGATAACCGGCTATCGCAGGTGCCGCGCCGGAGAAATCCGGTGCGGCATTTTTCATCCGGTTCCCGTGGAGGTCACTTGCGCTTTCTTGCGGCCTTGTTTGCCTGTCTTCCGCTGATGTGTCGGGCCGCTGCGGCGGCGCCCATCCCCGAAGTCGTGACGCGCGACGGCCGATCCGCACTGCTCGTGGACGGCAAGCCCTGGCTGGTGCTCGGCGCGCAGGTCAACAACTCGAGTGCGTGGCCGGCAATGCTGCCCAAGGTCTGGCCCGCGGTGCGCGAGCTCGAAGCCAATACGCTGAGCGTGCCCATCGCGTGGGAGCAGGTCGAGCCCGTCGAGGGCAGATTCGATTTCTCCTTCCTCGATACGCTGCTGGCGCAGGCGCGTGAGCAGGATGTGCGCCTGGTGCTGCTGTGGTTCGCCACCTGGAAGAACAACGGGCCTAACTATGCGCCCGAATGGGTAAAACTCGACAATCGGCGCTTCCCGCGCGTGGTAGATGCCAGGGGCAAGGTGCTCAACTCCCTGTCGCCGCATTCCGCCGCCACGCTGGCCGCCGACAAGCGCGCATTCATCGAGCTGATGCGTCATCTGAAACGCGTGGATGGGGCGCGCACCGTGATCATGGTGCAGGTGCAGAACGAGCCCGGCACGTACGGCAGCGCCCGCGATTTCGGCGCGGAAGCCAACAAGCTGTTCGCCGGGCCGATTCCCGGCGAAATGCGCAAGTTCGCGGCGCGGCCTGGCAACTGGGCGACTGCGTTCGGCAAGGATGCAGACGAGTACTTCCACGCGTGGGCCGTGGCCAATTTCATCGGCGAAGTCGCGGTGGCTGGCAAGGTGGAGTATCCGCTGCCGATGTACGTGAATGCGGCGCTGCGCGACCCATTCAACCCCGGCGCGCCCGGCGGCTATGCCAGCGGTGGACCCACCGACAATGTGCTCGCCATCTACAGGGCGACGGCTCTGGCCATCGACCTCGTGTGCCCCGACATCTACATGAAGGAATCCACCAAGGTTCACCGGGTCATCGACCTGTACCGGGCCGGCGGCCCGCTGCTGGTGCCCGAGATCGGCAATGACCCGGTATTCGCACGATACGTGTATGACATCCTCGGCGCGTCCGCGCTGGGCGTGGTGCCCTTCGGCATCGACTACACGGGATACACCAACTACCCGCTGGGTGGACGCGACGTCGGCGAATCGATCGCGTGGTTCCACCGGCCGTATCGCCTGCTCGCGCCCATCGCGCGTGAATGGGCGGAGCTAGCGTTCACGAAAAAGGTCTGGGGCGCGGGCGAGCCCGACGACCGCGCGGCGCGCAAGCTCGATCTGGGGCGCTGGACCGCGACGCTGGCGTTCGGCGAGTGGCAGTTCGGCATGAAAGAGTGGTTCCCCGATGTGCGGGCGAAGCCCGATTGGGCGGCGCTGCCGTCTGGCGGTGCGCTGATCGCCGAGCTCGGGCCGGACGATTTTCTGCTGGTGGGCCAGCAGGTGCGCGTGTCCTTCGAGGCCTCGTCGGCTCGCAAGGTCAACGGGACTATCTACGCATCCGTCGAGGAGGGTACGTACACGGGCGGCAAATGGACGCGCACTCGGATCTGGAACGGCGACCAGACCGACTACGGCCTGAATCTCACCGACGAGCCGCGGCTCCTCCGCGTGCGATTGGCGACGTATTGAGAGCCTTCAGATCATCCACCCGCCATCGATGATGTGGATCTGGCCGGTGGTGAAACCGGATTCGTCGCTGGCCAGGTGCAGCGCGAGCGCCGCGATCTCTTCTGGCTTACCGAGCCGACCCATGGGTTGGCGCGCCTCGAACTCGCGCCGCGTCTTCTCGTAGTCACCGTAGGCATGCAATCGCTGCTGCAGTGAAGGCGTATCGACGGTGCCCGGACAAATGGCATTGCAGCGTACGCCCTGCGCCACGAAGTCGGCGGCCACGGACTTCGTGAGGCCGATCACGGCTGCCTTGGTGGCGCCGTAGCCGCAGCGATCGGCAACTCCCGTGATCGAGCTGGCGACCGACGACATGTTGATGATCGACCCGGAGCGCGCCGCCAGCATGCCTGGCAGGAACGCGCGGATCATGTGGAACATCGAGTTCACGTTGAGATCGAACGCGGCGCTCCAGGTGGCGAATTCGAGGTCGAGCACCGTGCCCTTGGGCACCATGCCCGCGCAGTTGAACAGCACGTCTATCTTCCCGATCTTCTGCGCGAAGGCGCCAATGGCCGCGGCATCACGCACGTCGACCACGCAGCCCTCGCAACCGGCGACGTTCTGCACGGCATTCGCGTCGATGTCCACGGCGAACACGCGCGCACCCGCGCGGGCGAAGCTTTCGGCGCTGGCGCGGCCGATACCCGATGCGCCCGCGGTGACCACGGCGGTCTTGCCGGACAGTCTCTTATTTTCCATGGCCGTCAGATCCCATAGGTTTTCCGTGCCGTTTGCGAATAGATGAGCTCGCGCTCCGTGCTGCCGAGGCTCGCGAGCAGGCGGGCAGTGGTCGCGTGCCAGTCCGCATAGGAACACACCAGCTCGCAGACCGGCCAGTCGCTGCCCCAGAGCAGCCGGGCGGGGCCAAAGCACTCGAGGAGGTGATTCACGCATTCCTCGAGCACCGCAGCGTCGGCGCTGTTGGCCTCGGTCACGAGGCCGGAGAGTTTGCAGGCCATGGGCGTGTCGCGCGCCAGCGCGGCCACGTCACGCTTCCATGCCGAGACATCGCCACCCGCGATCGGCGGCTTGGCGCCGTGATCGAGCACGATCGAGAGCTCGGGATAGCGACCGGCGAGCTCGAGCAGCGCCGGCAGGTGCGGTGGCTTCACCAACGCATCGAACACCAGGCCATGGTCGATCATGGATTCGAACGCGGGTTCCAGCCGCTCGCGCAGCATCCACTCGGTGTCGGGGATGTCCTGGATCATCGGGCGCAGCCCCACGAGCGTGGGATCGGCCGACAGATCGTCGATCGCACGTGGTGCGTCGTCGCTCTCGAAGTCCACCCAGCCCACGACACCGGCGATGAACGGATTCTCGCGCGCCAGCCCGAGCATGAAACGGGTCTCCTCGACCGTGGCCGCCGCCTGCACGAGGATGGTGTGCCCGATGCCGGTGAGCGCGAGCTGTGGCGCCAGGTCCGCCGGCAGATAGTCGCGGTAGATAGGCCCGAGCGCGGGCGTCAGCCAGGTGTAGTCGCCGCGCTCGCGGCGCCAGAAATGCTGGTGTGCATCGATGCGGTTCGGCGCGCTCATGCGGGCAACGGCGCGCGCGGATCGACCAGGCCGCGCGTGCGCAGCGCGGTCCAGAACTCGGGCGGGATGGGATGCGTGAATTTCTCGATGATATTGCGCGACTCGGCGCCGTTCGCCGAGCCCGCGACCACGCTCGCCACGGCCGGATGGGCCAGCGGGAATTGCAACGCGGCGGCCTGCAGCGGCACGGCGTATTCCTCGCATGCGGCTTCCAGCGCACGCACTTTTTCCACGACCGCCGCCGGGGGCGCCGCGTAGTTATAGTGGGTGCGGGTCGCGGCGCGCGAACCCGCGGCGAGGATGCCGGAGTTGAACGGTCCGCCGCACAGTATCGATACCCCGCGCTCCTCGCATAGCGGCAGCAGCGTCGCGAGCGGTGACTGTTCGAGCAGCGTGTAACGTCCGGCCAGCAGGATGCAGTCGAGCTCGCAATGTTCGAGCAGCTCCACGCAGACCTCCCACTCGTTGACGCCGAGGCCGATCGCGCGCACCGCGCCACGCTCGCGCAGCTCGCGCATCGCGCGATATCCGCCGCCGAGGAATTCCTTGACCCGGACCTCGTGCTGGTCGCCGTGGGTGAGCCTGCCGATGTCGTGGCAGAGAAGGATGTCGACGCGTTTCACGCCCAGGCGCTGCAGGCTTTGCTCGTGCGACTGCATCACGGCGTCATAGCCGTAGTCGAAGACAGGCTCGAAGGGCCGCGACGAGAAATAGCCCTGTCGCCCGACACTCGCATCCTGCGGGCCGGTGGGTACGAGGCGCCGACCGACCTTGGTGGAGATCACCACCGGCGCCTGCTCGCCGCCGAGCGCCGCGCCCACGCGCAATTCGCTGAGGCCAAAGCCGTAGAAGGGTGCGGTGTCGAAGTAGCGCACGCCGCCCGCGAAGGATTCGTGCACGGCGTCGCTGGCATCCGCGTCGCTGATGGCCCGATACAGGTTGCCGAGTCCCGCTCCGCCGAACCCGAGCGTACCAACCTCGAGCCCGGTGCGGCCTACCTCGCGTCTGCGGAAACGCTCGCTCATGCGTCAGCCGGCACCCTGCGCGAGGAGACGCCGAACAGACAGACCACCGCGAAGCACGCGGCGGGCACCAGCATGGCGACATTGATCGAGCTGGATTGCGACACCAGGCCCATGATCGGCGGAATCACCGCACCACCGACGATCGCCATCACCAGGAACGACGAACCCGACTTGGTGTGTGAGCCGAGTCCGCGCAGGCTGGTCGTGAATATGGTCGGGAACTGGATGGACATGAAGAAACTCGCCGCCACGAGCAGTTGCACACCGGTGCTGCCGTCACCGAACGCGGCTGCGGCGCACAAGGCGAGATCCACCGCCGCGAACAGCATCAGCAGCGTGGCGCCGCGCACCTTCGACAGCAACGCCGTGCCGACGAAGCGACCGGCGAAAAAGGCGATCAGGGAATAGAACAGGTAGTCGGCCGCATGCTTCTCGGCGATGTCGAGATTGACCTGCGTGTAATGGATCATGAAGCTCCAGACGCCCACCTGCGCGCCCACATAGGCGAACTGCGCCAGCACGCCGAACCAGTAGCGCGGAAACCGGCGCAGGCCGCCGAAGCCGCCCGTCGACGCATCGGTCTCACCGGCCAGCTTGCGCGCGAGCGGCGGAAATCTGGTGAGGCCCACGAGCAACGCCCAAAGCAGCACCACGCAGGCGATGCCCATGTAGGGTAGTTTGACGGCGGCGAGCTCACCGGCCTGCCACGCCGCCCGCGCCGCCGGTTCCATGGCGCGTATCTGCTCCGGCGACAGCGAGTGTTCGGAGAGGATGAGCGTCTTGCCCACGAACACGCCGACGATGGTCCCCAGAGGATTGAACATCTGCGCGAAGTTGAGTCGCTGGTCAGCGCTCTCGGGCGGACCCATGGCGGCGATCATGGGGTTCGCGGATGTTTCGAGGAACGAAAGCCCGCTCGCCACCACGAACAGGGCGCCCAGGAAGAAGTGGTACTCACCGAACTGCGCCGCGGGCCAGAACAGCAGCGCGCCCGTGCCGAACAGCACCAGGCCCATGACCACGGCCGCGCGGTATCCGAAGCGGCGCATGAACAGCGACGCCGGTATCGCGAACACGAAGTAGCCGATGAAGGTCGCGAACTGCACGAAGCTCGAGGCGAAATCGCCCAGCAGGAAAGTCTTGCGGAATTGCGGGATGAGCACGTCGTTGAGGCTGTTGGACATGCCCCAGAACGCGAACAGCGCGACGATCAGCACGGTGGCGCCGAGAAATCCCGGCGTGATGAATTCCTTCTTCAACTGTCCCCCTCGTTCTTCTTATGGCAGATCGCCGTGGACTATCTCTGCGGAAATCTCGCGCGCCGCGGCGCGCACGTGTTCGGCGGCCTGGCTCATGTCCATGACGAGCGGATTGCTGTGCACGAACGGCACGGTGAGCGCCGCGATGGCGACGTCGCCGCGCAGGATGGGCGCGGACAGGTCGGTGATGCCGCGCACGAAGTGCGACGCGGCTTCGTGGTGTCCGCGCGTGCGCACGACATTGGCCCGCGTCACGAACTCCTCGGCGGCCTCGCCCTTGAGCTTGCAGCGCTTGAGCCAGATCTTGCGCGTCTCCTCGTTCTGGTAGGCGAACAGCACCAGGCCCGAGGTCGCGATCGTGATTTCGCGCCGATAGCCGATGCGCACCGAGAACCCGAGATCGCCGGGGCGCTCGATACGCGTGATCACCACGATCTGGTCCTCGGATGCCACCGCGATGTGGGCGGACTGCCCGATGTCCTGCACCAGCCTGCGCATGATCGGGAGCGCGGTTTCCACCAGCGACCGCACCGGCGCCTGCGTCATTGCCAACGCGAACAACTTGTTGGTGAGCACATAGCCCGCACCGTTTTCCGCGGTGGTGATGAAGCCCTTGTATTCGAGCACCTGGAGCATGCGGAACAGCTCGCCCGATGATCGGCCGAGTCGCTGGGAGACGGCGGAAAGATTGAGCGGTGTTTTCTCCGCCGCCAGCAGTTCGATGACGTCGAGCCCTTTTTCCAGGGCGGGCGCGCGATAGCGGCTTGCCCGGGGAGCGTTTTCCTTGGTGGCCATGGTTCTCTGTAGTTCTAGTTGTGACCGGCTGGCCGATTCTGCCCGCAAGCCTGCAGCTTGAGCACTCCCACTTGATCTTGGATTTTCATTAGAGCATTGTACTTTCATTCGGGAAATCGCGGGTTGCGGCTGATCCGCAGACCGTCGTTCCTCGACGCCGGTCGAGCCAGCGCGCAACCGCGATATGGCCGGAAGGTGAGGCTAGGCGACGCCCCCACGACGCCGGGCCTCGCTTTCCGGCAATTTCGCTTGTGCCCCCTCGTTAGAATCCCGGCGAGAACGTATTCGAAACACGAGAGGGGTCTCATGAAGTTGCTGTCGCGCTGGTTGTGCGTGGTTCTGCTCGCCGGTTGCTCGGGCGCGCCCGAGGGTACGTTCGTCCAGAATCCAACGGGACTCATCGTCGCCCCGGCGGATGCCCGGCAGCGCCGCATCCGGCTCGAAGTGCGCACCGACCGCACCATTCGCGTGACCACGATCTCCGGCGGAAATTTTGAACTGCCCGGCAGCCTCATGGTGGTGGAGACGAAGGAGCATCCCTCGTGGAAGGTGGAGAAGCGCGAGAACGTGGTCATTCTCACGACGTCGAAATTGGCTGCGCACGTGTCGCTGGCCACCGGCGCGGTGAGCTTCACCGACCCGGCGGGCAAGCCGCTGCTCGCCGAGGAAGCCGACCGCAGCTATGAAGGCCGCGTGTCGCAGCGTTTCAACGGCGGCACCGACGAAGGTCTGTTCGGCGGCGGCCAGCATCAGTACGGTGTCATCGATCTCAATGGCGAAGACCTCGAGCTTTCGCAGCACAACAGCGACATCGCCGTTCCGTTCATCGTGTCGACGCGCAACTACGGCGTGCTCTGGGACAACAATGGCATCTCGCGCATAGGGAATCCGCAACCCTATGGTTTCGCGTCGCGTGATCTCAAGATCCACGATGCATCGGGCAAGGAAGGCGGCTTCACCGCGCGGTATTCCCTGGCGGGTGAGCAGAAGCTGGAGCGCGTCGAGAAGGACATCAACTACCAGTACATCAAGGACCGCTCGAACTGGCCCGTCGAGCTTCTCGATGGCAAGACGCCCGCGCCGGGCAATCCGCCGAACATCCTGCCCAACCAGACCGTGACATGGGAAGGCTCGCTCGAGTCCGCCAAGGCGGGTGAGCACAAGTTCCGGCTCTATGCGAGCAGCTACTTCAAGCTGTTCATAAATGACGAGCTGGTGCTCGATCGCTGGCGCCAGAACTGGAACCCGCTTTATCACCCTTTCGACGTGACGATGGCGGCGGGCAAGCCGGTGAAATTCCGCCTCGAGTGGATTCCCGAGGGCGGTTACATCGCGCTCCTGCACAACGATCCGTTGCCGGATGCCCAGCGGCATTCGCTCACATTCACGTCCGAAGTCGGCCGGGCGATCGACTACTGGTTCATCGCGGGCAAGGACCAGCAGGACGTGATCGCGGGCTATCGCGAGCTCACGGGCAAGGCAGTGATGCTGCCTCGCTGGGCGTATGGCTTCTGGCAAAGCCGCGAGCGCTACAAGACCCAGACCGAGCTCGTCGACACGGTGAAGGAATATCGCAAGCGGAAGATCCCTCTCGACAACATCGTGCTCGACTGGAACTACTGGCCCGAGAATGCCTGGGGCTCGCACGAGTTCGACGCTTCGCGGTTCCCGAACCCGAAGAAGATGGTCGATGACGTCCACGGGCTGAACGCGCAAGTCATGATCTCGGTGTGGCCGAAGTTCTACCCCGAGACGGCCAATTACAAGGAGCTCGACGCTGCGGGGTTCATCTACCGGAAGAATGTCGAGGAGGGCTACGTCGACTGGATCGGCCAGGGCTACAAGAACGCCTTCTACGATCCCTATTCGCCCGCCGCGCGCCAGATGTACTGGCGCCAGGTGAACGACAAGCTCAACGTGCTCGGATTCGATGCGTGGTGGATGGACGCCACCGAACCCGATCCGCACTCCAATCTCGACATCCAGTCGTTGAAAGAGCGCAATGGCCCGACGGCGTTGGGCCCGGCGGAGCAATACTTCAACACGTATGCGCTGGTGCATTCCGGTGGCGTGTACGAAGGCGCGCGCGCGGCGCAACCCGACAAACGCGCGTTCATCCTCACGCGCTCGGGCACGGCCGGCATACAGCGCAACGCCTCCGCCCTGTGGAGCGGCGACATCGTGTCGCGGTGGCCCGATCTCTACAACCAGATCTCGTCGGCAGTGAGCATCAACTACTCCGGCATCCCGAACTGGACGTTCGACATCGGCGGCTTCGCGACGGAAGCCCGCTACAACGCGCAGCCGATGAAGCCGGCGGACCAGGAGGAGTGGCGCGAGCTCCAGCTGCGATGGTTCCAGATGGGCGCGTTCGTGCCCATCTTCCGTTCGCACGGCCAGTTCCCGCTGCGCGAGATCTGGAACATCGCGCCGGCCGGTACCGAGGTTTACGACAGCCTGGTCTGGCACGACAAGCTGCGCTATCGCCTGATGCCCTACATCTACACGCTGGCCGGGGACACGTACCACCGCGACGGGTCGATCGTGCGCGGACTGCCCATGGATTTCCCGGAGGACACGCAAGCGCGCGCAGTGCGTGACGAGTACCTGTTCGGCCGCGCTTTCCTCGTGGCGCCGGTGTACCAGTTCAAGGCGCGCTCGCGTCAGGTCTATCTACCGGCCGGCGCCGACTGGTACGACTTCAACACGGGTACGAAGTCCGCGGGCGGACAGTCGCTCGACGTGGCTGCGCCGCTCGCGCGCATGCCGCTGTTCGTGCGCGCCGGCGCCATCCTGCCCGTGGGGCCGGACACCCAGTACACCTCGGAGAAGCCCGGTGCGCCGATCACGTTGTTCGTGTTCACGGGCGCCGACGGCTCGTTCGCGCTGTACGAGGACGACGGCGTGAGCTATGCCTACGAAAAGGGGCAATTCAGCTACATCCCGATCCGTTACGACGCGGCCCAGGGCAAGCTGATCATCGGCGCGCGTACCGGCAGCTACACGGGCATGCCCGAGGAGCGCACCTTCCGCATCCGCTGGATCAAGGAAGGGGGCAAGGCGCCGTCGGATCTCGATGCGGCGGCCGACGTGGCGATCGAGTACAAGGGCGCGGAAGTCATGGTCCGGCAATGAGATCGGCCGCGGGGCTCGCATCGATCGCAGCTCTCGCACTCGCGGGGACGGCGTCGGCGGGCCAACTGGTTGCGCCGCTGGAATCCGCGCCCGGCACCATCACGGTCGTTGCCAGCAAGCAGAACTTTCATGCGCTGCAGGCCGCGGTGGATGCGCTGCCCGACAGCGGGGGTGAGATAACGCTCTCGCCCGGCGTCTACCGCGAGAAGGTGCTGATCGCGAAGCCGAAAGTGCGGCTGCGCGGTCTCGGCCGCAAACCCGACGACGTGGTGATCGCGTGGAGCGATGGCGCGGTGCAGGTCGGCGGCACGTTCAAGACCTCGTCGCTCGAAATCCGGGGTGATGATTTCCGCGCCGACAATCTCACGGTGGCGAACGACTACTGGCTGCGCAACCCTGAGCCTTCCCAGGCCGTCGCGCTGTATGTCACCGGCGATCGCGCAGTTTTCCACCGCGTTCGCATGCTCGGCCACCAGGACACGCTGTACGCCGCCGACAAGAAATGCGAGGGCATGCAACCCGACGGTTTGCCATGCCGCGTGAGTCGGCAGTATTTCCGCGACTGCTACGTCGAAGGCCACGTGGATTTCATCTTCGGCAACGCGAGGTCGTTCTTCGAGAACTGCCACATACACGGCGTCGCGCATGATGAGGTGATGCTCACCGCGCACATGCGCACCGCGCCCGACCAGGATCGCGGGTACGTGTTCGACCATTGCCGCATCACCGCGGACGAGGGCGTGGGCAGGCTGTGGTTAGGGCGGCCGTGGCGCGACTACTCGCGCGTAATCTTCCTGAACACGCGCATCGACGCGAAGCTCGAGCCCGCGGGCTGGCGTGAGTGGACGCCGGGCGCCACGGCCCGGCTGGCCAGTGCGTTCTACGCCGAGCACGGTTCCACCGGCATGGGCTCCCGGAGCGGACCGCGCGAACCCTTTGCGATGACCCTGAGTGACGCGGAAGCGGAACGCTGGTCCGCAAAGAACCACCTGGCCGGTCACGATGGCTGGGCTCCGCAGGACGAATTCGACCTGCCGCGGATGACCGACGAGGCACATAGATAAGAGTCAACCACCGCCGATGACAATCATTCTTGCTTGCAAACAAGAATGATTCGCAATAAGCTGACTCCCGTCGCTGGCACGGCTTGGTCGTGCATCGCGGCAGGCCTCTAACACCAGCCACTCCCGGATTCGATCCGCCAGGTTCGATCCTGGATAGCCAGAACAGGGGCCATCCATCGAATTCGGGAGAAAAACAGTGCCGTCAGAAGAAATCGCCCCGGGGTTGCCGGGCCTCGCCCGTCGTCATGTAGCCATCGCCGTGAGCCTGGCGCTCAGCGCCGCGACGGCCCACGCGCAAACGGCGGGCCCGACTGCCACCCAGACTTCCACCGGCGAAGAAGCCAAGACGCTGCCGAAAGTCTCGGTGCAGGCCGAAGAAGAAACCATCAACGTCCGGCGCGCGTCGTCGCCGAAGCTCACGCAGGATCTGGTCGACACGCCGCAGACCATCGCCGTGGTGAGCCAGCAGGTGCTGCAGCAGCAAGGTGCGACCACCTTGTCGCAGGCGCTGCGAAATACCCCCGGAGTCACGTTCCTGCTGGGCGAGAACGGCAACACCGCCACGGGTGATTCCATCTTCATGCGTGGCTTCGACACGCAGGGCAGCATCTTCATCGATGGCATCCGCGATCTCGGCACCGTCTCGCGCGACACCTTCAACACCGAACAGGTGGAGATCGCCAAGGGTCCGGCCGGTCCTGATTACGGCCGCAGCGCGGCGTCCGGCTACGTGAATCTGGTCAGCAAGGTGCCGACCGCCGAGAGCTTTGCGAACGGCAACGTCGCCTATGGCACCGCCAACAACGGCCGCATCGCCGCCGACATCAACCATGCCGTGGACGACGGCACCGCGCTGCGCTTCAACGTGATGGGCCAGGACGGCGAGGTGGATGGCCGCGACTTCATCGAGCGCCAGAGCTGGGCGGTGGCTCCATCGCTCGCACTGGGCCTCGACGGCCCGACGCGCGCCTACTTCTATCTACTGCACCAGCAGCAGGAGAACACGCCCGATGGCGGCGTGCCGACCATCGGCGTCGAGGGCTTCTACAACGCGGACTTCGACACCGGCGGCGCCAATGCCGGCGTGATACCGGAGCGCGTGAGCCGTGACAACTGGTATGGGCTCGCCAGCGACTTCGAAGACATCAAGGCCACGATGTTCACGGCCCGGTTCGAGCACGACTTCAACGACCACGTAACTCTGCGCAACACCTCGCGCTACGGCAAGCTGCGCCAGTTCTACGTGCTCACCGGCGTGAATGCGCTGACCGTGACCGACCCGGACCCCGACCAGTGGACCGTGGCCCGTACGCGGCAGGCGAAGTTCCAGGAGAACACGCTGCTCACGAACCAGACCAACGTCACGGCGATGCTGCACACCGGCGCGATCGACCATGCGCTCACGGGCGGCATCGAGTTCATCGACGAAGAGCAGTACAACCCCGCCTACGTGGGACTGGGTACGCCGATCACGCCGGCGAACCTCTACCGTCCCGATCGCAACGACGTGCAACCCGGCTACGCGCCGGTGCGCAACGGCGTGTTCGCACGGGGCGAGACGCAGACCGCGGGCGCCTATCTGTTCGACACGCTGAGCTTTGCCGACCGCTGGCAGGTGACGGCCGGCTTTCGCGTCGACGCTTTCGACACCGACTTCGACAGCGCCGTGCTCTCCACGGCCACCAGCCATCCAGCACTACCGGTGGGCACGCTGGTGCCGGTGCAGCTGCAGGTGGACGACACGCTGTTCTCGTACAAGGTCGGCGTGCTGTTCAAGCCCGCCGGGAATGGCAGCATCTACCTGTCGCACGCCATTTCGCAGCAGCCGCCGGGTGGCTCCAACTTCACGCTCAGCACCGCCGCCAACAACGCCAACAATCCGAACCTGGATCCGACCGAAGGTGAAAACCTCGAGCTCGGCACCAAGTGGGAATTCCGCAATGGCGCGCTCGCGATCACCGGCGCGGTGTACGACAGCAAGAACAAGAACGAGCTGACGCCGGATCCCGTGGACCCCACGCAGTTCATCCAGCTGGGCGAGCGCGAGGTAAAGGGCGTGGAAATCGGCATCGTCGGCAAGGTCACCGAGAATTGGGAGCTCAGCGCCGGAATCGCGAAGATGGACACCGAGGTGAAGCGCGGTCTCGCCAACCAGAACGGTTTGCAGATCACCTGGTCGCCCGATCTCACGTTCACGAGCTGGACCACGTACGAGACGCCGTTCGGGCTCTCGATCGGCGGCGGCTTCCGCTACATCGACAGCGTGATCAGGCCGGTGAGCAGCAATGCCGCGCCGCCGCCGCCCAACCAGACCAACATGCGCACGGCGCCCGACTATTGGGTGGTGGATGCGATGCTGGGCTACGAGATCAACGAGAAAGTCTCGCTGCAGCTCAACGCCTATAACCTGACCGACGAGTTCTACGTGGCCACGCTGAACAACAGCGGCGCGCGCTACTCTCCCGGCCAGCCGCGCTCGGCATTGCTGACCGTGAACTTCCAGTTCTGAACCACTAACATCCGCACATGATGATCCATGTGCAAAAAGTGCTGACGGTCGAGCAGGTGGCGGAATGCCGTCGCCTGCTCGATGGCGCCGAATGGTCCGATGGCAAGGCCACGGCGGGCGACCAGGGCATGCTGGTGAAGCGCAACCACCAGCTGCCCGAACTCTCGGCCGTGGGCCGCCAGGTCGGCGAGATGATCCTCACCGCTCTCGCGCGCAATCCGCTGTTCTTCTCCGCGGCGCTGCCTTTGAAGACGGTGCCGCCGCTGTTCAACCGCTACGAGGGCGGCGAACATTACGGCATGCACATCGATGGCGCCGTGCGCGCCGTGCCGGGCAGCAGTCACTTCATACGCACCGACCTTTCGTCCACGCTTTTCCTCACCGATCCGTCCGACTACGACGGCGGCGAGCTCGTGGTGGCCGACACCTACGGCCAGCACGCGGTCAAACTACCCGCGGGCGACCTCATCCTGTATCCCGCGAGCAGCCTGCACCGTGTGAACCCGGTCACCCGCGGCGCGCGCGTGAGCTCGTTCTTCTGGACGCAGAGCATGGTGGCCGACGCGCGGCACCGCGAGCTGCTGTTCCAGATGGACCAGAGCATCCAGCGCCTGCGCGGCAAGCATGGGGAGAGCGAGGACACGCTCGCGCTCGCAGGGCAGTATCACAACCTGCTGAGGATGTGGTCCGAGGTCTGATCAGACACTGACGGAGCCCGCGGTCTGCGACTGCTGGCGGATCAGCGCGACGAATTCGTCACCGTAACGCGCGAGCTTGGCCTGGCCCACGCCGACGATGGTGGAGAAGTCCTGCAACGTGGTCGGTCGGCGTTGCGCCATGTCCGACAGGCTCGCGTCGTTGAAGACGATGTATGGCGGCATGCCTGCTTCATCGGCGATGCGCTTGCGCAGCACACGCAGGGCTTCGAACAGCGGGTCGCCGCGTTGGACCGGCGCCTTCGCGGCCTTGCGGCCCGGCGCGGGTTTGGCGGACTCACCGACCTGGACGGCCCGCTCGCCACGCATCACCTGCCAGCTTGCGTCGTTCAGCCCCAGCACCGCGTAGCCGTCCTGCGATTGCGTCATCAGGCCCTGGTGGAGTAGCGCCCGCGCGAGGTCGCGCCATTCCTGCAACGCCAGGTGTTTGCCGATGCCGTACACGCTGAGGCTCGCGTGGCCGCGGTCGACGACCTTCTGGCTGCCGGACCCTCGCAGGATGTCGATGACGTACGCGGCGCCGTAGCGTTCATGTTGCCGCGCCAGCCGCGCGACACAGGACAGGAACTGCTTCGCTTCGGTAGTTCGATCGAGCGTGGCGCGGGGCTCGAGGCAGTTGTCGCAGGCGTCGCACTTGCCCGCGAATACCTCGCCGAAGTAGCGCAGCTGCACGGCGCGGCGGCACTCGCCGGATTCCGCGTAGTTCAGCACCTGGCGCAATTGCTGGCGTGCGACGCGCTGTTCGTCCTCGAGCGGCTCGAGGGTCACCGGGTCCACCTTCTGCGCGATGATGAGCTCGGCCGTGCGGATGTCGCCGGCACCGAAGTAGAGGATGCACCGAGCGCGCCCACCGTCGCGGCCAGCACGACCCGATTCCTGGTAGTAGCCTTCGAGCGTCTTGGGCAGGTCGTAGTGCACGACCCAGCGTACGTCGGGCTTGTTGATGCCCATGCCGAAAGCGATGGTGGCGACGATCACCTGCGCGTCATCGCGGATGAAGGCATCCTGATTGTCACGGCGGGTGCCCGCGTCGAGCCCTGCATGGTAAGGCAACGCACGAATGCCATCCGCCTGCAGCTTTTCAGCGAGCTCGTCGACCCGCTTGCGCGACAGGCAATACACGATGCCCGAGCCGCCATCGCGGCGCGCGTGGTCGGCCAGTTCCGTGTAGGTCGCCTTCGACTTGGGACGCACGGCGTAATACAGGTTGGCGCGATTGAAACTCGCCAGGTGCAGACGCGGCTCGTGCAACGCAAGCTGCTTGACGATGTCCCGTCGTACGCGCTCGGTGGCAGTGGCCGTGAACGCCGCGACGGGCAACGCAGGGAACAATGCGCGCACGCGATCGATCTGTCGATATTCGGGGCGGAAGTCGTGGCCCCAATCCGAAACGCAATGCGCCTCGTCGACCACCAGCGAGGAAATACCGTGCGTGGCATGCAACCGCGGCAGCACGTCGCCGAAGAACTCCGGCTGCAGCAGTCTTTCGGGTGCCACGTACAGCAGCTTGATCTCGCCGCGTTCGAGTCGGGCCAGCCGCCGGGACATCTCCGCGCGTTCCAGCGACGAATTGATGAAAGTTGCGTCGATGCCATTGTCCTCGAGCAGGCGGACCTGGTCCTGCATCAAGGCGATGAGCGGCGAGATCACGATGCACGTGCCCGGCCGAAGCAGCGCGGGCAATTGAAAGCACAGCGACTTGCCACCGCCGGTGGGCATGATGGCCAGCACGTCGCGGCCCGCGAGGATGTCGCGGACGATCTCCTGCTGACCGGGTCGGAAAGAATCGAAACCGAACCGTTGCTTGAGCTCGGCGGCGAGTGAAGTGGGCGGCGGATGGGCCGTCTGGGCGTCGTTCATCCAGCCAAGCATAGTCGCAGCGGGTCAGGCGGCGTGAGCGCGAATCTCCCGATATGACGGCCCAATGCTGCCGGGCATCCTGTCGGTCACTGCACGGCCGCCAGGACCAGCGGCAGCATCTGCTCCGGGGTTTGCGAACGCTCGGTGTTGTAGTTCGAACCGGTGAATGCCACCACCAGCTCGAGCGATGGCACGGTGAAGACGTGGTTGCCGCCGTTGCCCGAGGTGAAAACCGCATCCACCTGCCCGGCGCCGCGCGGGAAGCTGCTCTTCCACCAGAGATATCCGTAACCGCCCGAGCCCAGCGTCAGTACGCGCTGCCGGGTGATCATCACCCAGCTCTCGGGAACCACGCGCACGCCATTCCAGACACCTTCATTCACGACCAGAGCGCCCAGTTTGGCCGCGTCACGCGGCCTCAGGCCGAAGCCCGTGGCTCCCGTGGCGCGCCCATCGGGCGAATGCCGCCACACCGACTGCTGGATGTTCAGCGGGCCGAGCAACCACTGCTGGGCATAGTTCTCGAGCGCCATGCCGGAGCGCAGGGACATCACGTGAGCCAGCAGCACTACGCCGCCGGTGCAGTAGTGAGGCTCCGCGCCGGGCTCGGCCATCATGCGCAGGTCGAGCATGAAGCGGATCCAGTCGCGGCTGTCGTACATCCTTTCCTCGTTGCCGGGCGAACCCGCGATCCAGTCGTCGCAGTCGAGGCCCGAGTTCATGTTCAGCAGGTGGCGCAGCGTGATCGAACGCTTCGCCGCGCTCATGTTCCGGTAACCCTCGAAGTCCGGGATGTGTTGCGCCAAGGGATCGTCCAACCCGATCAACCCCTGGTCGAGGGCGATGCCGGCGAGCGTCGAGATGAAACTCTTGCCCGTGGAGCGCAGCTCGTGGACCGTGTCGCGACCGAAGCCATTGAAGTAACCCTCGGCGACCAGGTGCTGGTGACGCACCACGATCATGGAGTCGACGCCCGGAAAATGTCCGTCACGGATCGACTGATAGAGGCTGTCGAGAGCCTGCGTGTTCAGACCTTCGGCGGCCGGCGTCGACACCGTCCACCCATCGCCCGTGTTCTCGGGCGCCACGGTGAACGTCGCGGCTAGCTTCGGATGCTCGTAGTCCGGGTAATTTCCGCCACCGCCACCGCAGCCGGCGAGGAGGAGGGCCAGAACGACTGCAAGAGGCGGGCTGCGTGACATATGAACACTCCGGGTTGGGCTCTCGTTGGTGCGCATCCGCGACCGGAATCCTTCGCCGAAAGGCCGCGAAGGATTTCGACGCGAACGGCACACTAACCTCCCGATGAGCACCCCCGACCAGGACCTGGTGTCGAGACTGTTGCGCGGCGAAGCGCGCGCCTTCGACCAGTTCTTCAACGAGTACTACCCGAAGCTCTACCGCTTCGTGAAGCGCCGCCTGCCGCACGACTCGGCCGCCGCCGAGGATGTGGCCCAGGCGACCCTCTGCCGCGCGCTCGAGAGCCTGCGGACCTTCCGTGGCGAAGCCGCGCTCATGACCTGGCTGTGCACGCTGTGCCGTCGCGAGCTCGCGGCGCGCTGGCGCGACGTACAGCCGTACGCCACCGCGCCCCTGCTGGCGGAGGATGACCCCGAGGTGCGCGCCGCGCTGGAATCACTGCTCGCGGCGGAGAGCTCCGATCCGCTGCTGCTCGCCGCGAACCAGGAGGTCCGCGCGTCCATCTGCGCCGCGCTCGACTATCTACCCGCGCCGTATGGCGACATCCTCGAATGGAAGTACGTGCGCGATCTCAGCGTGGCCGAAATCGCCCTGCGGCTCGGGCGCAGCGTCAAGGCCACCGAGTCGCTGCTGACGCGTGCCCGCGAAGCCTTCCGCGAAACCTTCACGTTGCTGCGCGGTGGCGCGGCCGGAGTCCAGCCGTGAACGACCCTTCCTCGCAGATCGAATCGCTGCTGCGGCTCGCGGGCGAGCGCGACCAGCCGTCGCCCGACGGGCTCGAGCGCGCACGCGCGGCCGCGAGGGTCAGCTGGGAACGCATGCTCGAGACACGCGCGTCGCCGGGTGCCGCAGCGATGCCTGTGCGCCGGATGGGCTGGGGCTGGGCGCTGGCGGCCTGCCTGGCAATCGCGGGCGCGGTGACGTTCTGGCCTCGCGGTCGTGCGCCGGTTGTCGTGGAGGTGGCCCGCGTCTCGGCGGTGGATGGGCAGGTGCGCGTCGCCACGATTCCGGTGCCGCTCGCCGCGATACTGCGCAGTGGCGACGTGCTCAGCACCGCGGATGGCCGCGTCGCGCTCGCGATCGGTGACGTTCTGTCCTTGCGGCTCGATCGCCACACCCGACTGCGCTTGGACGCGCCCGATGTGCTCACGCTGCTCGAAGGCGCCGTATACGTCGACTCGGGTGGGCTGAACGTCCATACGGCGCTGCGCATCGATACGCCCGCGGGCGCAGTGCGCCACGTCGGTACGCAGTTCCAGGTATCCGTGCGCGCGACGCGGACGCGCGTGCAGGTGCGCGAAGGACGCGTCGTGATGACCTCCAGGGACGGCGAAGCACTGGACCTTGGCGCGGGCGATCTCGCGGACGTGGGCCCGGGCACGTTGCAGATCGAGCACGGCCAGAGCGGGTCGGGCGCGGCCTGGGAATGGGCCGCGGCCATCGCGCCGCCCTTCGACATCGAAAACCGCCCTCTGTCGGAATTCCTCGCGTGGCTCGCGCGCGAGCATGGCTGGCAGGTCCGCTATGCGGATGCCGCCGCCCAGTCACGGGCGCGGGACATCAGGTTGCACGGCTCGCTCACGGGCCTCGATGCGGACCGCATGCTCGAGCGCGCGTCGCTGATCACGGGCGAGGCGCTCTCCGTGCGCGAAGGTTCGCTGCTGGTGGGAGCTCATCCATGAGGCGGTGGCCGATCGCATTGTTGGGCGCGGCTTGGCTGTCACTGGCCGCCGCGCAAGATTTGCCGGTCGCGCGTGCCCCGAACGTGGCGCTGACGATGCGCGCCGGTGCCACTCTCGAGTCCGTGCTCGCGGCGTTGAACTCACAGGGCCACCACATCGTGTACAGCAGCGCGCTGGTCACTTCGAACATGACCTTGCGCGCCGCGCCCAGGGCACGACGCATAGACATGCTGCTCGCAGAGATCCTCGCGCCTTGGCAGCTGCGCGCAATACCCGGGGACGAAGGCGGATGGCTGATCGTCGCGGCGCCCGTCGCGCCGCCCGCCGCCCGCAATGCCGCCGAATCCGCGGAGGTTCCGGAGATCGAAACCATCGACGTGACCGCCAGCCGTTACGCGCTGGCGACGCCGGGGTCCAGCAGGGTGTTCCTCGACCGGCGCGGCGTGGAGCAGATGCCGCACCTTGCCGACGATGCGGTGCGCATGCTCAAGGTCATGCCCGGTGTCTCGGGGGGTGATTTCTCGGCGGCGCTCAACATCCGCGGCGGGCGGCGCGAGGAGACGCTGCTGCGCATCGACGGCGCGGAGATCCACAACGGCTTCCACTTCCGCGATCTCGATGGCGCGCTCAGCGTGCTCGATACCAATCTGGTCGACAGCATCGACTTCATCTCCGGCGGCATGACCGCCGAATACGGCGACTACATGAGCGGTGTGGTGGACATGCGTACACGCCGGCCACGCGCGGACGACGAGTACCGCAGCGCCGCGGGAGTGAGCTTCGTGAGCGCTTATGGCCGTACCGGCGGCACATTTGCCGAGGGGCGCGGCTCGTGGCTCGCCTCGGCGCGCCGCGGATATCTCGACGTGGTCATGGAGCGCGTCCAATCGGACGACGAGCAGATAACGCCTCGCTACACCGACGTGTTCGCTTCGCTGTTCTACGATTTCGGCGAGAGCAGTTCGGTCAGCGCCCACGTGCTGCTGGGCCAGGACGATCTGCGGCTGGTTTCGCACGACGACGATGACGTCGAGTCCGCGGGCAAGGGCAACGCCGCGCATTTCTGGGTCACGCTGAAGCAGGGCATCGGCGCATTGCGGGCCGAGACGGTGCTGTCGGCTTCGACGGTGCGGCAGCAGCGCGACTCCTTCGGCGAGGAAGAGCAGCGAACCGGGGATGTCGACGCGGATTTCCGCTTCCGCTTCCTCGACCTGCGCAGCGACTGGAGCTGGAACTTCTCCGAACGGCAGGCGCTTCTGTTCGGCGCCAACGCGGGTCGCACGCAGGCCGACTACGAGTACGCGCTCGTGGGCACGAAGATCAGCCCGGCCGCGGGCGGCTGGGTGGACATCGATTACGCGCATGACCTCGATCTCAGCGGCGACGAGTTCGGCGCGCACGTCGCATGGCGCGGGCGGCTGGCGCGCGACCTGGTCGTCGAGGCCGGAGCGCGCTGGGATCAATATGGATATCCGGATGGCCGGCGCTTCAGCGCAGTAAGTCCGCGGCTGAATGCGGTGTACGGTGTGGGCGAACGCGGGGAATTGCGCGCGGCATGGGGCGTCGTGCACCAACCACACGGCATCCACGAACTGCAGGTCGAAGACGACCTCACGGAGTTCTTCGCGCCCGAGCGGGTGCGTCAGGCCGTGCTCGGTTACGGCCATCATTTCGAGCACGGCTGGTCCGCGCGCGTCGACGTCTATCGCAAGGATTACTCCCGTCAGCGTCCGCGGTTCGAAAATGCGCTCGACTCGCTGCAGCTCATCCCCGAAGGCGGGGTGGACCGCGTCCGCATCGATGCGCCCGAAGCGCTCGCCGCGGGAGTTGAGCTCACGCTGCGACGCGAGGCGGAGCGGGGTTTCGCGGGCTGGGCCAGCCTCGCGTTCGCGAAGACCGAAGAAAACGTAGTCGGTGAAGGTTGGGCGCCGCGCCTCTGGGACCAGCGGCGGGGCCTGTCGATGGGGCTGTCATGGACGGGCGCCAAGTGGAATTTCAATGTCGCCGGTCTGTATCACTCGGGCGCGCCGACCACTTCCCTGCGGCAGGCGTCGATTTCGACGCCGGGGGGCCCGCAGGACGTCATCGTGGCCGGCAAGCGCAATGGCGCGCGGCTCGGCGACTACGCGCGCTTCGACCTGCGAGCCAATCGCAGCGTGCAGATGCGCAACGTGCGGCTCAACTACTACCTCGAAGTCACGAATTTCCTGAATCGCGAAAACCCCTGTTGCATGGAGTCGTACTCCCTCGAGTCCGACCAGAATGGACGGGTGCGGCTCCAGCTCGAGGAAACCAGCTGGCTGCCGATGCTGCCGTCCTTCGGATTCCAGTTCGAGTTCTGAGCATCGGTTCGGGCCGGGCTGCTATAACGGGCCCTGCTTGAACAAGAAGACCAACAAATCGCGACCCAGGGCGTCGAGCACCGGCAGGGTGACTCTCGAGGACGTAGCGCGCAGCGTCGGCGTTTCCAGCATCACGGTCTCCCGCGCCTTCCGCCGACCCGACAAGGTGGCGCCGGAGGTCCGCGAGCGCATCCAGAAAGCCGCTTCGGCCATGGGTTACGTGAGCAATCGCGTCGCCAGCTCGCTGGCTTCGGCGCACTCGATGATCATCTCCGTGCTCGTCCCGTCGCTCGGCAACAGTGTGTTCGTCGACACGTTGCGTGGCATCGAGAAGGTGCTTCATCCCAAGGGTTACCAGATACTGCTCGGCATCAGCGACTACTCGCCGCAGGAAGAAGAAGACCTGGTGCGCGCGCACCTCGCCTTCAATCCCGATGGCATCCTCATGACGGGCGTGAGCTACCGCGAGACGACGCGCCGGCTCCTCGAGAAGGCGAGGGTGCCCGTGGTCCACATGCTCGAGCTCGCGGACTGGGAAGGGGCGTACAGCGTCGGCTTCGCGCAGGAAGCGGCGGGCCGCATGATGACCGAACATCTCATCAAGCGCGGCCGCCGGCGCATCGCGTACGTGGCGTCGCAGCTCGACTCGCGCACGCTGGCGCGCGGGCGCGGCTATCGCGACGCGCTGATCAAGGCGGGCCTGTACGACTCGCAGCGCGAACTCCTGGTGCCCGACCCCTCGTCGGTCGCGCTGGGCGGAATCCTGCTCGAGCGCCTGCTCAAGCAGGCGCCGGATGTGGACGCCGTGTTCTTCTGCAACGACGACCTCGCGCAGGGTGGTTTGTTCGAATGCCAGCGGCGTGGCATCCAGGTGCCCCACGACCTGGCGATCGGCGGCTTCAATGATCTGCCCGGATCGGGTTCCACGGTGCCGACGCTCACCTCGGTGGCGACGCCCCGCTACGAGATAGGCGTGCAGTCTTCGGTCATGTTGTTAGGCCTGATCGATGGCCGGCCGGTTCCGAAGTCGCGGCTCGATCTTGGCTTCGAATTGCAGCCGAGACAGAGTACGTAAGCGCCTGAGCCGCAAGATCAAAACGCCCGCCGCGCGCCGGCGACGTTGTCCTGATCACCCAACGAGACAAGGTTTGACAACCGTATGGCCCGCGCGTACTTTCCGGGACGCTGCATGTTAGCGCTGTCATGACAACCCAACCGTGGGCGTCCGTGTTTGCCCGCCGTTGCTTGTATCTGGCGCCGTCATGTAGGGGGATTTGGCTGATAAATACATGATTTGTCATGAATCGATAACCAGCCAAGCAGTTCAGGCGATTCGAGCGGCGCGTTGACGCGTCCCTTTTTGGGATGTTAGCGCTGTCATATCAATTCGCATCCATCAGAGGGGATCATGAGCAGACTTCGACGCATCAGTTTCATTCCGGCCGCGGCCCTGGCGCGTTTCGCAATCGCGACCAGTGCCATCGCCACCAGCGCCATCGCGCAGACGCCTCCGCCCAACGGTGAGGAGTCCGCGGTGCTCTCCGAAGTGGTTGTGACGGGCACGCGCCTCACGGCCGAAGGGTTCGTGCAGCCCACGCCGACCACCATGCTGAACACCGAGGATCTCGAGAAGAGCGCTCATCCGAACATCTTCAACACCATCGTCGAGCTGCCCTCGCTGCAGGGGAGCACGGGCCGCGGCACGTTCACGTTCAGCACCAGCAGCGGCTTGCAGGGCCTGAGCTCGTTCAGCATGCGCGGCCTCGGCGCGATCCGTACGCTGACGCTGCTCGACGGGCAGCGCGTGGTCGGTGCGAACGTCACCGGCGTCACCGACGTGAGCCAGTTCCCGCAGCTCCTCGTGAAGCGCGTCGACGTGGTGACCGGCGGCGCTTCGGCCTCCTACGGTTCGGACGCCATCGGCGGCGTGGTCAACTTCATCACCGACACCGAGTTCGAGGGCTTCAAGACCAACGTCGAGTACGGCCAGACTACCTACGAGGACGACGAGAACCTCACGGTGCAGGCGGCCTGGGGTCACAACTTCCTGGGCGACCGCGTCCACCTGCAGCTCAGCGGCGAGCACGGCATGGAAGACGGCATTCCGTCACCCCGCTTCGGCGTGAACAACGGTCCGAATGGGCGTGACTGGTTCAAATCGGCGCAGCTGCAATCCCGGCCCGTGGGCCAGACCAACGATGGCCGACCGCAGCTCTTCTATGTCGAAAATGCCCAGCAGTTCCAGTATTCGAAGTACGGCCTGATCACCAACGGCCCGCTGCAGGGTTGGGCATTCGGCGACAACGGGCAACCCTATCGCTTCGAGTACGGCTCCAATGGCGTCCCGACCGGCACGGGCGCCGTCACCGGCTGCATCACGCCGTTCTGCGTCGGCGGCGAGCTCGACGGTGTGGTGAGCAACGGCACGACTCTCGCGTCCAAGCTCGAGCGCAGCGTTGGCTACGGCCGCATCGGCTTCGACATCAACGAGGACAACCAGGTGTATGCGACATTCAATGTCGCGCGCGTGATCTCGTCGAACACGCCGAACCCGGGCGCCGCGAAGAACGCGAATCTGACCATACAGTGCGCGAACCCGTTCGTGCCCGCGCAGATACAGCAGCTGTGCGTCGACAACGGCATCACGAGCTTCCAGTACGGCACCGCCAACGCAATCTTCCCCAAGGACATCAGCGTGCATCCCACGCGCGAGCAGGAGCGCTTCGTGCTCGGCGCAATGGGCGATTTCGAGATCGCGGGCAAGAAGTGGTCTTACGACGCCTACTACGAGCACGGCGCCAACGAGACCGACCTGCATGTGCGGGACATCTCGCTGACGCCGCGCTACAACGCGGCCATCGACGCGACGCTCGACGGCAGCGGAAACATCGTATGCCGCAGTCTCGCCGCGCGTAATGCGGGTTGCATTCCACTGAACGTCATCGGCAACGTCGCGCCCAGCACGGGCGCGCTCGCGTACGTTCTGCCGGAGAACGGTCCGCACCAGTTCACGGAGTCGACGCAGGAGGTCGTGAGCATCAACGTCTCGGGCGAGCCGTTCTCTTCGTGGGCGGGTGAGGTGGCCATTGCCGCCGGTGTCGAATGGCGCGAGGAGTGGTACGACGTGAAGGCCGATCCGTACGGCAACGGCGTCTACCCCGACAGTCCGAACACGCCCGATTACCCGGCGGACCCGGTGATGAATACCGTGTCCGGCAACAACTGGTACGCGGGCAACTATCACAACGGTTCCGGCAAGTACGACGTCAAAGAGGCTTACCTCGAGTTCAACGTGCCGGTGTTGAAGTCGGAGTCGCTGGGCGACATCAACCTGAACCTCGCCGGTCGCACGACTGACTACAGCACCGCGGGGAAGGTGAACACCTGGAAGATCGGCGCGAACTGGGAGACCGGCATCGATGGCTTGCGGTTCCGCGCGGTCACGTCTCGCGACGTGCGCGCGCCCAACCTCAGCGAGTTGTTCGCCGCGCCGACCGTGACCAACAACGCCGTGAACAACAACGGGTCCACGGTCACGGTGTTGCAGCAGAATGTCGGCAACGAAGACCTTCGCTCGGAGGTCGCGCGCAACAACACCTTCGGCGTGGTGTTGTCACAGCCGTCGTGGGCGCCGGGCTTCAGTGCGTCGCTCGACTACTATGACATCAAGCTGGATGGTGGCATCTCAACGTTGAACGCGCAGCAGATGGTGGACCTCTGCAACGCGGGCAATCAGGACCTGTGTGCCGCGATGCTGCTCACGAGCACCGTGCCGAACACGAACTTCATCCGCGTGCAGGCCTTCAATCTCGCCTCCATCGAGAACAAGGGCTTCGACCTCGAGGTCGCATATCGCCTGAAACTCGAGGGGCCGGGAAGCATCACGGCGCGGCTGCTGGCCACGCATACCATGAGCTTCCTGACCGACTCGGGCGTGCTCGGGACGGTGCCGTCGGAGGCCGCGGGAGTGAACTCGGGCTTCACCCCGGACTGGAAATTCCTGGCGGTGCAGAGCTGGGATTCGGAGAAGTTCAACGTGACGCTCACCGAGCGCTGGTTCAGCGATGGCGTGTACAGCAACGAGTACATCGAGTGCCAGACGGACTGCCCGGTGTCGACGGCGGTGCATCCGACGATCGACGACAACCAGATGAAAGGCGCGTTCTATCTCGACCTCGGTGGCACGTGGACCTTCAACGAGCATTCGAGCGCGTACTTCAAGGTGGACAACGTGCTCGACCAGGCACCCGAACCGTCACCGGGCACGAACACCGGCCAGGGCGTGAATCCTTATCTCTACGACATCCTGGGACGCATGTACCGCGTGGGTGTGCGGTTCAGCTTCTAGCTAGTTGAGGATTGCCGGCGGCCGCGGCCCCCTGTTGCGGTTGCCGGCACATGTCTCCGGGTGGTTTCGCCGCCCGGAGACATGACTGGCTAGATTCCGGATACGTACGTCGGCACCGCGGGCGCCAGCTCGCGGATGCTCAGCCCCTGCAACGTGTCGAGGATTTCTTTCACCGTGAGCACGCCCATGCAAGGCCGCGCCCCGGGCTCGGGCGTGTCCCCGCGCGCCAGCTTGCGGGTGAGCGCGATCGCCGGCCCGCACGGGATCCGCGGCCCATGGTTGTCGTAGGCCAGGAGCTGCCAGGTGAGCGTGCGCGCGCGGTCATCGTCATCCGGGCCGTGCATGCGCACGAACATCGCGCCGCGATCGGGTAGCACGGGCTCGAGCCATCGGCCGAGCCGATGCAGCACGGACGCATAGGGCAGCGCGCTCTTCATTTTTCCGCGACGCACCTGCGACGCCAGCCATTCGACCGCCTTGTGCGCGGAATCGCTGGCGAATCCCGCGTGGAAGCTCACCGTGCGCACGCCGGGGTAGCGTTGCGGCAGCAACGTGAGATCGGGCACGTCGCAGCGGCCTAACAACCTTGCGCCGACGGGCTTGGGGAAGTCGAAGGTGCGGCGATCCAGCCAGCCGAAAGCCTCCGACCAGGCGCCGTTTTCCCACACCCGCATCCGCTTGCCGCAGTAGCTCATCACCGCGCGCAGCGTGGCGACACCGGGAAGCTTCGCGCCCGAGCTGATGCCGATGGCGATGGAATCGAGCCGTTTGAAGTGCGGCAGGTGCTGGTCGATGACGGCCGCCGACAGCGCCGGCAACGAGCTCACGCCCGAGAACACGCACACGCCGGCGGCTCGCGCGGCGGTGTCGAGCGCATCGATGCCGGTGACGAAGGCGCGCCCATCGGCGAGATCGAGGTAGTGAGAGCGCGCTTCGATGGCGGCGCGCGCGACGTGGTATTGCTGGCCCTGGAAAGGTCCCGCCGTGTGGATCACGGTGTGCACGCCGAGCTTGCGCAACAGCGACGACAGCCTGGGGTCCGCGGCGTCGACGGCGCGCGCGTTTTCAGCGCGCAGGCCGAGCTGGTAGGCGAGGGCGGTGGCCTTGCCGAGGTCGCGCCCGGCGAGCAGCAGGTCCACGCCGGGCGCGCGCGCCAGCTTTTCGGCGATCATGCGGCCGAAAAAACCATAGCCGCCGAGGATGAGTACGCGGTGCGGACTGCTCACTGATCGCTTCTGCGTCGCGGGGGAACGAATACTTCCATCAGCTGTGTCTTCACGATAGGCGGCGACTTTCGCACGGGTTCTCCCGGGTCAGGAATTCCACAGCTTACGCGTACATCTTGCAGCATCGCGCGACCGCGCCGCGGCACGCAACTGGCGAAGATTTGTACAAGGCGGCGAATCTGGCTTCTCGCGCGGGTAAAGCATCTGCCAACTTCACTGCGGCAGCCCGTACAATCCGCTTCCACATTTTATTTCGATGAAGGGCTCGCAATGGCGCGCGGTATCAACAAAGTCATTCTCATCGGCAACCTGGGCGCAGACCCGGAAACCCGCGCCATGCCTTCCGGCGTGACGGTGGCGAACATCCGCGTCGCCACCAGCGAGAGCTGGAAGGACAAGCAGTCCGGCGAGAACAAGGAGCGAACCGAGTGGCACAGCGTGGCCATGTTCGGCCGCCTCGGTGAAATCGCCGGCGAGTACCTCAAGAAGGGCAGCAAGGTGTACATCGAAGGCTCGCTGCGCACGCGCAAGTGGCAGGACAAGCAGGGGCAAGACCGCTACACCACTGAGATCATCGCCAACGAAATGCAGATGCTCGACTCGCGCGGCGGCGGCATGGGCGGCGGCGGTGGCGATTATGGTGGCGGTGGCGGTGGCGGTGGCGGCGGCGGTTCGCGTCGTGGCGGCGGTGGCGGTGGTGGCCAGTCCGCTCCGCCCGATGACTACGATCAGGGTCCGCCGAGCGGCGGCTCCGAGAAGGGTGGCGGCGAATTCGACGACGACATCCCGTTCTGAGATCGATGCAAACGTATAAGAAGAGGCCCCGCTTGCGGGGCCTTTTCATTTGCACGGGAGGCGGAGGCGCTCACGAGATCACGCGGGCGGATCCTTGGTGCGTGTCCTCGACACCGCCATCATGATGCCGATGCCAGCAACGATCAGGCAGGCGATCACCACGTAGGTCTGCGACAACCCTGCGGCTACCAGGCCCCAGGCGATGCCGCCTACGAGCAGGGCCAGTCCAATCATGTAGATCGCGAACGACATGCGAGGCTCCGAGGCCGATCGTGTTAGGCGCAGCTTACTCACCCGTGCCTTCGTCGCCGTCGGCCTGCCCGCCAACTACCCGGTGGTTTCTTCCTACTCGCGCGGGAGTATGGTGTTGAACCCCGCACTCACGCTGGAGCAACGATGAACCCGACAAACAAGATCGCGATTCCGTGGAAGCCGGCTGCCACGGGCTTCCTCGCCGCCAGCGCGCTGTTCCTCGCGCGTGATCTGCTGGCCGTCGATCCGGCCCCCAAGCCCGCGGCAAAGATCGCCTTCAGCGAAAAACTGCCGAACGTACCGGGCAAGACGCTCACCGGCATTCACGTGTCCTATCCACCGGGCGGCAAGTCCGCGAGCCACGCGCATGCGGGCAGCGTTTACGCGTACGTGCTCTCGGGGAAAGTGCGTTCGGAGAATTCAGTCACTGGGCCCGTGCGCGTGTACTCCGCGGGCGAGGGGTTCTTCGAACCAGTCGGCAGCGTCCACACCATCAGCGAGAACGCCAGCGAGACCGAGCCGGCCACACTGCTTGCGATATTCGTGGCCGAGGATGGGGCGGAGCTTTCCAGACCAGTCCCGCAAAAATAGTCGGGCCGGTCTTCAGCCCACGACAGCCTGGTGAAGGACGATTGATCCCGCCCGGAAACCGTCTCGACGCCGCGTTAACCCCTTGAAATCCATATTCAAAATGCGAAAAGGAGGTTTTGCGATACCCTAGCGGCCCTCTTTTTCCCCTGTTCCCATGGCCGGCCGCTACTACATCAAGACTTTCGGCTGCCAGATGAACGAGTACGACTCGGCCCGCATGGGCGACGTGCTCGGCGCTGGCGCCGGACTCACCCCCACCGACGATCCGGCCCAGGCCGACGTCCTGCTGATGAACACCTGTTCGGTCCGCGAGAAAGCGGAGGACAAGGTGTACTCGCTGCTGGGTGAGTGGCGACTGCTCAAGAAGTTGAAACCGCATGTCCTCATCGGTGTCGGTGGCTGCGTGGCCAGCCAGGAAGGCGAGGGCATCACGCGCCGGGCGCCACATGTGGACATGGTGTTCGGGCCGCAGACCCTGCACCGGCTGCCCGACATGATCGGCGAGCTCAAGCGCACGGGACGCGCGGTAGTCGACGTCTCTTTCCCAGAGGTCGAGAAGTTCGACAATCTGCCGGCGCCGCGTGCCGAGGGTGCCAGCGCCTATGTTTCCATCATGGAAGGCTGCAGCAAGTACTGCACTTTCTGCGTCGTGCCCTATACGCGCGGTGACGAAGTCTCGCGGCGTTTCGAGTCCGTGCTCGACGAAGTGAAGTCGCTGGCCTCGCAGGGCGTTGGCGAGATCACTTTGTTAGGCCAGAACGTCAATGCCTACGCGGGCGCAATGGACGACGGCACGGTGGTGGACCTCGCGACACTCATCCACTACGTGGCCAACGTCGAAGGTATCGAGCGCATCCGGTTCACCACCTCGCACCCGGTCGAATTCGGCGACTCGCTCATCGAGGCATACGCCAACGTCCCGAAACTCGCCAACCAGCTGCACCTGGCGGTGCAATCGGGCTCCGACCGTATCCTCGCGGCCATGAAGCGCGGCTACACGGCGATCGAATTCAAGGAAAAGCTGCGCCGGCTGCGCGCGGTGCGGCCGACGATTTCGGTCTCCACTGACATCATTGTCGGTTTCCCCGGCGAGACGGAACGCGATTTCGAGGCCACACTGAAGCTCGTGCGCGAAGCCAATTTCGACCAGTCGTTCTCCTTCATCTACAGCCAGCGCCCGGGCACGCCCGCCGCCTCGCTGGCCGATGACGTGCCGATGGACGTGAAGCAGGCGCGCCTCGCTCGTCTGCAGGCGCAACTCAATGACCAGGCGCGCGCCATCAGCGACACGATGGTGGGCAGTACGCAGCGCGTGCTGGTGCAGCGTCCGGCCAAGAAGGACGTCCGTGAGCTCGCCGGTCGTACCGAGAACGGCCGCTGGGTGAACTTCGCCGGTCCGCATTCGTTGATTGGGCGCTTCGTCGACGTGGTGGTGGTCGAGGCGCGTCCTCAATCCCTGCGTGGGCGTCTTGCGGTGGTGGCACCCGAACAGATGGCGGCTAACTCCTGATGGCTACTCCTGCTCCCGTCGAGCCAGTTCGCGAATTCGACGTCACGCCGCCGGACAACACGCGTCTCGCCAATCTCTGCGGTCCGCTGGATGAAAACCTGCGGCTCGTCGAAGACCGCATGGGCGTCACGATCAAGCGCCGAGGCGCGAGTTTCCGCATCGTGGGTACGCGCGCGCGCGCCGCGGAAGACGTCGTGCGCGAGCTCTTCGAGCGGACCTCGAGCGAGGACATCTCGCTCGAGCGCGTGCATCTGGCGCTGCGCGACTCGCCCGACGAA
This sequence comes from Steroidobacteraceae bacterium, assembly GCA_035525785.1. GTDB lineage: Bacteria > Pseudomonadota > Gammaproteobacteria > Steroidobacterales > Steroidobacteraceae > CADEED01. The sequence goes on from DATLDQ010000026.1 coordinate 71,978, forward strand.
CCGGGCGCGCTGGCGCCCGCCGAGCCGATGGACGCCGCGTCCGTACGCGTCGCGCGCGGCACCATCCGGGCGCGCGGCCGCAACCAGCGCGACTATCTGCAGAACATCCGCGGCCGCGACCTGAGTTTTGGCGTGGGCCCCGCGGGCACCGGGAAGACCTATCTCGCGGTCGCGAGCGCCGTCGAGGCGCTGCAGGCCGACAAGATCCGCCGCATCGTGCTGACCCGTCCCGCCGTGGAAGCCGGCGAGCGTCTGGGATTCCTGCCCGGGGACCTCACGCAGAAGATCGATCCGTATCTGCGGCCCATCTACGACGCGCTTTACGAGATGCTCGGTTTCGACCGCGTGGCGAGATTCATCGAGCGCAACGTCATCGAAGTGGCGCCACTCGCATTCATGCGCGGCCGGACGCTCAATGACTCCTACGTCATTCTCGACGAGGCCCAGAACACCACGCCCGAACAGATGAAGATGTTCCTGACACGCATCGGCTTCGGCTCGCGTGCCGTGGTCACCGGTGACGTCACGCAAACGGATCTGCCTGCCGGCAAGATGTCGGGCCTCAAGCACGCCATCAACGTCCTTCGCAATACCGATGGCGTAGCGTTCACTTTCTTCGAAGCGGCGGACGTGGTCCGGCATCCGCTGGTGCAGCGCATAGTGCAGGCGTATGAGGCGCATGCGCCCAGCGACAAGTCATGAGCGCACGCGCATCGAAGCACGCGCGCACCCCGCGCGGCCTGCAGCTCGAGCTGGCGCGCGGCACGCGAGCCTGGGCGCCGGCGCGTTCGCGCATGAACCACTGGGCGGCCGCGGCTCTCGGCAGGCGCGGCGAAGGCCGCGAGATCGCGGTGCGCGTGGTGGCGCCGCGCGAAAGCCAGGAGTTGAACCGGCAATGGCGCGGCAAGGACCAGCCCACCAATGTGCTCTCGTTTCCCGCGCCAACGGCGGCGCTGCCGGATGATGAATCGATGCCGCTCGGTGATCTCGTGATCTGTGCCCAGGTCGTCAAGGACGAAGCGAAGCGCGACGGCAAGACGCTCGAGGCTCATTGGGCGCACATGGTCGTGCACGGCGCGCTGCATCTCGCCGGCTATGATCACGAGACGGGCGACCGCGACCGCCTGCGCATGGAAAGGCGCGAGATCTCGGTACTCAGGAGTTTTGGTTTCGGGAATCCCTATCTGTGAGCGCCAAGAACAAGGAAAGAGAAAAGGACAAGCCGGATACCGGTACCAGCGGAAGGTGGCTGCGCAAGCTGTCGCGCTCGCTGGGCGGTGAAGCACAGGACCGCGGCGAGGTCGTCGAATTCCTGCGCGACGCCGCCTTGCGCGGAGTCATCGAGGGCGATGCGCTGGCCATGCTCGAAGGCGTGCTCGGCGTCGCCGACATCCAGGTGCGCGACATCATGGTGCCGCGCGCGCAGATGACGGTGCTGAACCGCGACGATGAAGGCGAAACGCTGCTCAAGACCGTGGTGGAAAGCGGGCATTCGCGTTTCCCCGTCATGGATGAGGATCGCGAGAAGATAGTCGGCATCCTGCTCGCGAAGGACCTGCTGCGCCTGCAGCTGGCGACCGATGAGGCGCCCTTCGACATCAAGGAATTCATGCGGCCGGCGGTGTTCGTGCCCGAGTCGAAGCGGCTCAACGTGCTGCTGCGTGAGATGCGACGGTCGCGCACGCACATGGCCGTGGTCGCCGACGAGTACGGCGGCGTCGCGGGCGTCGTGACCATCGAGGACGTCATCGAACAGATCGTCGGTGAAATCGACGACGAGCACGACGTCGACGAGGATGTGAACATCCGCAAGGACGGCGATCGGCAGTACCTCGTGCGTGGCCAGACGCCCATCGACGAATTCAACGAGTACTTCCAGACCGAGTTGTCCGACGACGAGTTCGACACCGTCGCGGGCCTGGTCATGAAGCAGTTGGGCCGCTTGCCGCGTCGCGGCGAGACGCTGCAGCTCGCCGACTGCGAGCTCAAGGTGATGCGCTTCGACCGGCGCCGCATCGACGTGCTGCGTCTCACGGCGCCGCGCGACATCGTGCCGCCGGAAGATCGACCGCTCTCCGCTGAATGACCGACTGATGGCCAGCATCGGCGAGCTCCTGCACCGCCGCTATGTCGGCAGCGCGGCCGCGCTGGTGGCGGGGGCATTGCTGGGTCTGTCGTTCGCGCCCATCGGCTGGTGGCCGATGGCAGTGCTGTCCCCGGCTCTGCTCATCTGTTTATGGGACGGCGCCTCACCCCGCCGGGCCGCGGTCCTCGGCTTCTGGTTCAACGCCGGCACGTTTTCGGTCGGCACGTACTGGCTGTACATCAGCCTGAGGTTGATAGGCCATGCGCCGATCCCGCTCGCGCTGCTGCTCATGGCGGCGCTGGTCGTGATCATGGGTTCGTACCACGCGCTCCTGGGGTGGGTGATCGCCAGATGCTTCCCGGCGCGCGGCGCGGTGCGCTGGTTGGTCGCCATCCCCGGCGCCTGGTTGCTCATCGAGTGGTTCCGCAGCTGGTTCCTGAGCGGCTTCGGCTGGCTCGCCCTGGGATACGCGCACACCGATAACTGGTTGGGCGGCCTCGCGCCCGTGATCGGGCAGTTCGGGCTGGGGCTGCTCAGCGTGCTGCTCGCAGGCTCGCTGGTCGCGTTGTTGCTGGGTACGCAGCGCTCGCGCGCCATCGCGGCAGCGGTGCTCGCGGCCTCCGCCATTGCCGGACTCACGCTGCGCGGAGTCGAATGGACGCGGACCTCCGGCAAGCCGATCACCGTCGCGATAGTGCAGGGCGCGATTCCGCAGGATGAGAAGTGGATAGAGGACAATCTCCCCGACATCCTCGACACCTTCGAAAAGCTCACGGTGAAGGCACACGGCGCGGACCTCATCGTCTGGCCCGAGTCCACCATCCCCGACCCGATCAACTATCACGTCGACTACATCCGTCGTGTCTACCAGGCCGCGAGCGCCTCGGGCTCCTCGCTGGTGATGGGCGCGATCCGACTCACGGAGAACGAGAAGACCGGCGAGGAGGAGGCTTACAACTCGGTGCTGGTCTGGGATCGCGCCACGCCCGGTGTTGGCCTCTACGACAAGTACCATCTAGTGCCGTTCTCCGAGTTTTTCCCCGTCCCCGGCTTCATCCGCAAATGGCTCCGGCTCATGGAGCTGCCGTACGCGGACTTCAATCGCGGCGCCGACGTCCAGGAGCCGCTGGACGCGGCCGGACAGAAAATCTCCATCGGCATCTGCTACGAGGACGCCTACGCGGCCAACGCGCTGCCCGGCATGAAGACCGCCACCATGCTCGTGAACGTCACCAACGACTCATGGTTCGGGCACTCGACGGCGCGCTACCAGCATCTGCAGATCTCGCGCATGCGTGCGCTCGAAACCGGCCGGCCCATGGTGCGCGCGGCGAATGACGGCGTATCCGCGATCATCGGTGCGCACGGCGAAATCCTCGCCGCCGCGCCGGAATATGAAGCAAACGTAATGCGTGCCGCGGTGCAGCCCCGTACGGGTCTGACCCCGTATGCGCGCACCGGAAATTGGCCGGTAGTCTCACTAGCCCTTGTTTTTTCGCTGTTCGGCGCCTATCTGGGGCGTCGTCGCAAGACTGAATGAGGAGATCCGGATGGCACCTGTCAGCCTGAACTTCACCCACCGCGGCCGGTCAGATTCGGCAGCATCGTTCCCGCAAAGAGGTTTCGTCGATATGTCGCTATTCGTAGCAAGACGTCTCGCCGGCGTCGCCATCATCGCTTTCGCAGTCGGCGCCTGCTCTCCCAAATCTTCGGTGGCCGCCGGGGCGGATGCGCCACCCGCGGCGCAGGTCGCAGCGCCGGCAACAAATTCCCAGGCCAGTTCGCCGCAGCCCGTTGGCACCTTGAATGGTCGCGTGCTGCCCGACTTCGCGACGCTGGTCGAACAAGTGGGCCCCGCGGTCGTGAACGTCTCGGTGGTCGAGAAGGCCAAGCGCGTCGCGCGCCGCGGCGGCGATGACAGCGGTGACGACGATCCGGTGCAGGAATTCTTCAAGCGCTTCGGCATGCCGCAGCCGCGCGGCGGTGGCGGATACGAACAGCCGCTACGCCAGGGCGAGGGCTCGGGCTTCATCGTCAGCGCCGATGGCTACATCCTCACGAATGCGCACGTCGTCGCCGACGCGGACGACGTCACGGTGCGCATGACCGACCGGCGCGAATATGCCGCCAAGGTCGTTGGCCTCGACAAGCGTTCCGACGTGGCCGTGCTCAAGATCGAAGGCAAGAACCTGCCCGTGGTCCGCATCGGTGACCCGGCCAAGTTGCGTCCCGGTGAGTGGGTGCTCGCGATCGGTTCGCCGTTCACCTTCGAGAACACGGTGACCGCCGGCATCGTCAGCGCCACGGGCCGCTCCATGCCCGGGGAAGACGGGCTCGTGCCCTTCATCCAGACCGACGTGGCCGTGAATCCGGGCAACTCGGGCGGTCCGCTGTTCAATCTCAATGGCGAGGTCGTGGGCATCAACTCGCAGATCTACAGCCGCAGCGGCGGCTGGATGGGCCTCTCGTTCGCCATCCCGATCGACGTCGCCACCAACGTGCGCGAGCAGCTGGTTTCGACCGGCCACGTCACGCGCGGCCGCATCGGCGTGCAGATCCAGGAAGTGAATGCCTCGCTCGCAGATTCGTTCGGCCTCGATCGCCCGCGCGGCGCGCTCGTGAGCCAGATCATCGAGGACGGTCCGGCCGAGAAAGGCGGCGTCAAGAGCGGTGACGTCATCCTGAGCGTCAACGGCAAGCCGGTGGAACGCTCCACGCAACTGCCTTCGGTCATCTCTTCGATCAAGCCTGGCGACACCGCCAAGCTCGAAGTGTGGCGCGACAAGTCGCTCAAGACCGTCAACGTCAAGGTGGATGAATTCAAGGAAGAAATACAGAAGGTCGCCAATCGCGACGTCGATGAACCGGCCAAGGCCGATCGCCTCGGTCTATCAGTGCGCCCGCTCGATCCCGAAGAGCGCAAACAGGCCGAGACCGACGGCTACCTGCTGGTCGAGGACGTGACCGGCGCGGCGGCCGCCGCCGGCGTGCGCCCGGGTGACGTGATCCTCGGCGTTAACGGCAAGCCCGTGAAGTCGGTGACCGACCTCAAGAACGCCACCAGCAATGGCAACAAGACCGTCGCCATCCTGCTCGAGCGCGATGGGGCACAGCTCTTCCTGCCCATCCGGGTCAGCTGAAGCCGTACGCACGCCATCGAGTCGATGCAAACGCCCGGCCCGCGCCGGGCGTTTTGCGGAGGCTCCCTAGCTAGTCGCACATGCGATACGTAACTGCTCTGTTCCTGGTCTTCCTCGCGGCACCGTGCCTGTCTGCCGCGCCATGCGAGCCGACCCCGCTCGACGACTACGTCAAGCAGGGGCGCGATCTCCTCATCGGCGAACCGCACGGCGTCAATGAGAGCCCGGAGCTCGTGCGATGCCTGGTGCTCACCGCGCTCTCCCGCAAGGACGCCGAGCCGCTCGTGGTTTCGATCGAGCACACGCCCGCGGCGCGCGACCTCGCCGGCGACGACTGGAAATCCCGCGACGGGCGTTCGTCGATCGCCATGTGGGAGCTCGCGAAATTCCTGTTCGAGCAGGAGAAGCTGGGCCGGCTCACCGTGGCCTTCCACATGCCCGTCATCCATGCCACGAGGCCCGAGGATATCCCCGACTCCGCGGGCTACGAAAAGCTCATGGGTGGCCCGCTTCGCGAGCTGGCGCGCAAGAACCACCTGATTGCGCTAGTCGGTAACCTGCATTCGCGCAAGTCACGCCCTGGCTGGTTGCCCTACGACCCGGCGGGTGTGTACGTGGGTGACGAGGTTTTGCACGTATCGGTGGAAAACGTGCTCGCGGGCACGGCGTGGGGAAACATGAACGGTGAGTACAAGTCGAGCCCCAGCGTCGGCAACCTGTTTGCGGATCAAACACCCGGCGCCTTGATCGACGGCACGCGCGTCGAGCACGACTTCGCGTATCTCGTGCCCAGGTTCACCGCTTCGGGCCCGAAATACCCGTAAATCTCGTGTATTCTTCCGGGCCTTCTTAAAGCCCTGAAAATCCAGACTTTCCCGATGCAAGAACGTTACGAGGCCGGCCCCGTCGAACGCGCCGCCCAGCAATTCTGGGACGACCACAAGGTGTTCGAGGCCCGCGAACAGGCGAGCGGCTCCAGTGAAGACCAGGGCAAGTTCTACTGCCTGTCCATGTTCCCGTATCCATCGGGCCGTCTCCACATGGGCCACGTGCGCAACTACACCATCGGTGACGTGCTCACGCGCTTTCACAAGATGCAGGGCAAGAACGTCCTTCAGCCCATGGGCTGGGACGCATTCGGTCTGCCGGCCGAGAACGCGGCCATCAAGAACGGCGTGCCGCCCGCCAAGTGGACCCGCGACAACATCGCCTACATGAAGGGCCAGCTCAAGTCGCTGGGCTTCGCCTTCGACTGGTCGCGCGAGATCGCGACCTGCGACCCGTCTTACTACCGCTGGAACCAGTGGCTGTTCCTCAAGATGCTCGAGAAGGGCATCGCGTATCGCAAGACCGGCGTGGTCAACTGGGACCCGGTCGACCAGACCGTGCTCGCCAACGAGCAGGTCATAGACGGTCGCGGCTGGCGCACGGGCGCGCTCGTCGAGAAGCGCGAGATCCCGATGTACTACCTGGGGATCACGAAATACGCCGAGGAGCTTCTGGGCGATCTCGAGAAGCTGCCCGATTGGCCCGAGCGCGTGCGGACCATGCAGGCCAACTGGATCGGCAAGTCCGAGGGCTGCGAAATCAGCTTCCCGTACTCGCCAGACACGCGGGGCCTCATGGCCGCGGACGGTGCGCTCAAGGTCTTCACGACGCGCGCGGATACCTTGTTTGGCGTCACTTTCATGGCCATTGCCGCCGAGCACCCGATCGCGCTGGCCGCCGGGGCGAAGAACGCGCCGCTGCAGGCCTTCATCGACGAATGCCGGCGCGGCTCGACCATGGAAGCCGACGTCGCGACGCAGGAAAAGAAAGGCATGCGCACGGGCTTCCACGTGCAGCATCCGTTCACCGGCCAGATGGTCGAAGTCTGGGTCGCAAACTACGTGCTCATGGCCTACGGTGAAGGCGCCGTCATGGGCGTGCCCGGTCACGATGCGCGTGACTACGAGTTCGCGCTCAAGAACAAACTACCCATCGTTCAGGTGGTGAAGTCGAAGACCGGCGCCTACGAGAACATCGATCCGCCCTGGCGGGACGCCTTCGGCGACTACGGCATCACCATGAACTCGGGCGAGTTCAGCGGGCTCGAGTTCCAGCCCGCGGTGGACAGGATCGCCGCCGCCCTGGAAAAGAAGGGCCTCGGGAAAATGCGCACCCAGTGGCGCCTGAGGGACTGGGGCATCTCGCGCCAGCGTTACTGGGGTTGCCCGGTGCCGTTGATCCACTGCGCCAAGTGCGGCGAAGTGCCGGTGCCCGAGAAAGATCTTCCCGTGGTGCTGCCAGAAGGCCTGGTGCCCGATGGCTCGGGCAATCCGCTCAACAAGACGCCGTCGTTCCTCGACGTGCAGTGCCCCCGCTGCGGCGCTGCCGCGCGCCGCGAGACGGACACGATGGACACGTTCGTGGATTCGTCCTGGTACTTCCTGCGCTTCGGCTGTCCCGACGCGAAGACCATGGTCGATGCGCGGGCAAACTACTGGATGCCGGTGGACCAATACATCGGCGGCATCGAACACGCGATCCTGCACCTGTTGTACTCGCGTTTCTGGACCAAGGTCATGCGCGATCTCGACCTCGTGAAGGTCGATGAGCCATTCAACAACCTGCTCACGCAGGGCATGGTGCTCGCGCACGGCTACTACCGCACCGAGGCCACTGGCTCGCGCACCTGGTACAACCCGGCGGACGTCGAGGTGATCCTCGACGAGAAGAACCAGCCCCGGGAATACATCCTGCTCACCGACAACAAGCCGGTGCAGTCGGATGGCCTGGGCACGATGTCGAAGAACAAGAACAACGGCGTCGACCCGAACGGCATCATCGAGCAGTTCGGCGCGGACACCGCCCGCCTCTTCATGATGTTCACCGCGCCGCCCGAACAAACGCTCGAGTGGTCCGAGGAGGGCGTGCAGGGTTCGTTCCGCTTCATCCGCCGCCTGTGGAAGGCGGTCTTCGACCAGGTGAATGCGCCGCCGCCGGCCGACGCCATCACCACGAACGAGTTCGACAAGACCAGGCTCAACGCCGCGCAGAAGGAAATGCGCCGCATAGCGCATCACACGCTGCAGAAGGTCACCGACGACATCGGCCGCCGGCGCAGCTTCAATACGGCGGTCGCCGCGGTCATGGAGCTTCTGAACGCCATCGCGAAATTCGACACGACCACGCTCGCGGGTCGCGTGGTGGCGCACGAGGCGCTCGAGATCGCAGTGATGTGCCTGTCCCCCATGATCCCGCACGTCACGCACGAGCTCTGGCGGCAGCTGGGCCACGAGCAGGCGCTCGCCACCGAGCGCTGGTGGGCTCCTGACGCGGACGCGCTCGTGCAGGACCAGATCGAGATCTCGGTGCAGGTCGCGGGCAAGATGCGCGCGCGTGTCTCGGTGCCCGCCGATGCCACCGAAGAGGTCGCCGTGAAGGCCGCACTGGCCGATGCCAACGTGCAGAAGTTCGTCGAGGGCAAGCCGGTGAGGAAGGCCATCTACGTGAAGGGCAAGCTGGTCAACGTGGTGGTATGAAGGCGCTCGCGAAAACCCGGCAAAGATGGGGGAGACCGAGGTCAGTCCCATTGCTGATGGCGGTTTGCGCGTTGGTGGGGTGCGGATTCCACCTGCAAGGCCGCCAGCCACTGCCCGAAGCATTCGCCTACACCTACGTCGACACGCAGGATGAGCAGACCGACTTCGTGCAGGACCTGCGCAAAGCGCTCATCGCCGCCAACATCAATGTCATCGCGACCAAGGGCTCTTCGGGCGCCACCATCAGGGTGCTCGAAGACAAGCTCAGCGAGCGCGTGCTCTCCGTCTCCGCGCGCAACATACCGACCGAATACGAGCTCACCTACCGGGTGCGCTTCACCGTGCTCTCGGGAGACAGGACGCTGATCGAGGACGAGGAGATCGCGCTGACCCGCGATTTCAGTTTCGAAGAATCGCAGCTCCTGGCCAAGGAGCGGGAGCAGGAGATCCTCAGCGAAGCGCTGGCACACGATCTCGTGGCGCAAGTCATGCGCCGGCTCGCCGCGCTCTGACCACCCCATGAATGTCGTTCGCGTCGGAGCAGAGCCGCACGCGAACGTGCGCGCGCTGGTCGCACGCTACGGCGTCACGTTGCGGCTTCTTCCTCACGGAGAAACGCTGCCAGGCTCCTACTGGGGAGAGAGCGAAGCGGGGCTGCGCGGGGATGAGCTATTCGTCCGCCCGGACACTCCGCTGCATTCCCTGCTCCATGAACTCAGTCACTACGTCTGCATGACCGCCGCTCGCCGCGCGGGCCTCGACCGCGACGCCGGCGGCGACGACGACGAGGAGTGCGCCGTCTGTGCCCTGCAGATTCTCCTGGCCGACGAGATCGGTCAGCTCGGGCGCGACCGCATGCTGGCGGACATGGACGCCTGGGGCTACACCTTCCGGCTGGGCAGCGCCCGAGCCTGGTTCGAGCGGGATGCCACCGACGCCTGCATCTGGTTGCGCTCGAAAGGCGTAGTAGACGGAGCCATGAAGCCAACCTTTTCGCTGCGTCGATGAAGCTGTGGATCCTCGCGGCCGCGGTGCTCGCCACGGTGACGGTCGCATCCTGTGGCGGACTCGCGTTCACGGCTGCGAATGCGCCAGCCCTGTTCGGCGCATTCCAGCGGCGAGCGGACATCCACTACGGTGCGCACGAGCGACAGCGCCTCGACGTGTATCTGCCCAAGCGTGAAGCGGCCCAACGCTCGGACGAAAGCGCGGCGCCGCGGCCCATCATCGTGTTCTGGTATGGCGGTAGCTTCGAGCGCGGCCGCAAGTCGCAGTACCGGTTTGTCGGCGCCGCTCTCGCCGAGGCCGGATATGTCGCCGTGCTGCCCGACTACCGCCTCTACCCGGAAGTGCGTTTCCCGGCCTTCATCGACGATGGCGCGCAGGCGGTGGCATGGGTGGCAAGTCATGCGGCGGAGCTCGGTGGCGACCCGTCGCGCATCTATCTTGCGGGGCACTCGGCCGGTGCGAACATCGCCGGCATGCTGGCTTACGACCCCGAGCGGCTTGCGCGCGTCGGTGTGCGCGCGGACGCGATCCGCGGATTCATCGGACTCTCCGGCCCTTATGCGCTGGACCCGAATACCGACACGCTGCGGACCATCTTCGCGGCGCCCCACGGATTCGACGACTGGCAGCCGGCACGGCGCGTGCGGCCCGGCGCGCCGCGAGCCCTGCTGATGCATGGCGAAGGCGACGACGTGGTCAGCGTCCGCCACGCGCGCGTCATGGCCGAAGCGCTCACGAACAATGGCGTGCCCGTCACACTGCGCACATACGCCGGACGCGGCCACGCGGACACGGTCGCGGCCTTTGCCACGGCGTCCCCGGACAAGCTGCCGGTGCTGACCGAGATCCGGAAATTCATCGGGGAGGAGACGCCCGGCGGAGAGCCCACCGGGCGATGAGAGAGGTCGAGAGAGGTTAGCCGGGCGGATGAGGGCGTTAGTGAAAGGAGAGGAGTCGTTTCAATTGGCGACCCCCCACCAGCCCGGCGATTGGACCGACGGTTTCCGCGTTGAGCAGACGCAGATCCCGCTAGCAGCTGTAACGGCCGCGAACTTTCGGACTTTAGCGCCACTTTACGTAACGCCCCCAAAAAATGAGGGCAGAAATGCGGGCAGCCCTCTTCCCCAACAAAAAGGGTCAGGCCTGATGCAGACCTGACCCTTGCTTGCCGGCAAACGGGGGGCTGCCCCCGGGGCTTAGTACTTCACTTCACCCTGGATCACGCGCGGCGCCGCGGTCACGCTCGGGCGCACGCCGATGTAGATAGCCGACGCCGGATCGCTCGGGTCGCGCAGGTCCGCCGCCGTGGGCAGCGTGCCATTGTTCGGCACCACGAGGCCCGCGCTGTCGCAGACCGACAGGTTCTTGCGCGCAAAGCGGATCTCGCGCTCCAGCCACTTCACGTAGTAGGTGGTGCCGTCCGCGGTGACCACGCCCTGGGTGGCGTCGTGCGGGATCACGAACGAGGGCACGTAGCGCACCTCGCCGCCATCGCAGGCTACTTCCTGGTTGGTGGTCGGCGACACGCACACACCCGGCAGGCCCCACAGGTCACCGAAGCCGCCGTACTGCAACACGATGCTCTGGCCCGCGTACTCTCCATACGCCGCGCCCTGCGGCACTGTGAAGTTCACCTGCAGCGGCGCGTCGAAGTTGACGAACTGGCCGCTGCCGTTCTTGACCGCCGCGAACTGGTTGTACGGCTGCACGCCCGTTTCCCACTGGTAGTACACATCGAGACTGTTGACGCGCCATTCACAGTACGTGCCCGAGCCGACGTCGCACTCCGCGTCTGACAGGTTCACGAACAGCTTCCCGGTGCGCACGCCATTGCGATACATCGGATCGTTCTCGAGCGCTTCGCGATCGGCATTCAGTACCACCGCGGCGGCGGCGCCATCGAGGAGCACCGCGGCCGAACCATCGCTGGTGTAGTCGACGAGATTGGCCGCGAGCGTCGGCTGGAAGTTGTTGGCGGTGGCCGCGATGAACGGCGAGGGCGTACCACCTTGTGAGAAGTAAGCCGCCATCGACGCGGCCGTCGGGCAATCTCGCAGGCAATGCAGCGCCGCGGGCATCTGCGAGGGGTACACGAGATCCTGGCTGCGATATGCCACCTGAACCTGCGTCGAATTCACCGGCGATCCCACGCCTTGAAGGTTGACGAACACCTCGCCACCCAGCTGCTGCGACCAGCCCTGGATGCCGCCGCGTGACGCCCAGAACGAAGCGTCGACCGACTCGACGTTCGGCAGCGCCTGCGTCGAGCAACCATTCTGGCCGCACATCATCTGCGCGGTGACCTTGAAGTCGCCCGCCGCGTCGTCCCAGTACAGTTCGTACTGCGCATTGGCCTGCGCGCCCGCGAAGAACGAGCTCGCCTCCATGCCGACGAAGGTGTTGAACTTGACCTTGTCGATCTCGTGCAGCGTGCGCGTGTGCCGCGTGTACTTCATGAGTTTGCCGCCCGCTTTCACGACGGTGTAGGGCGTGCGCGTGGGCGTGTTGCCGTTGCCGTAGTCCACTTTCTCGACGGTGTCGCCGCTCACCAGCGCTTCCTGCGCGGCAGCCGGCAGCGACAGGCCGTAGTAACCGAGGTAGCCCTGGTACTTCGTGCCCGCGTGCGTGTATTCGATCGGGAAGCCGGAGTCGCGTTCGATACGGGCGCCCGTGGTCGCGTCGTACAGGCCGTAACGCCATACCGACATGCCCGTGCCCGGGTCCCGGGCGTCACGCGCGAAGCACTGCTCACCACCGTCGTCGCTGCGTCGGTAGTAGTCCGCGTTGTAGGCGAACGAGAATGTGGCGGAATGGTTGCCGCCGTCTTCCATGTGGAGGCTGCCGCTGCCACTGGTGGAGCTGCTCGTGGTCATGCGCAGCGCCTTGGTCCCACCACCGCCGTCACCCTGCTCGCGCTCGAAGTACGAGACGCCGGCCGAGGTGCCTTCGAGGAAGCCATTGAACGCGCAACCTGGCGTGCCCGGCATGTTGCCGCAGTAGTCGAGGCGGAACTGTCCGTAGGGATTGCTGGCCGTCGGCGGCGCGGTGGCGCTGACGTTCACGTTGATGACGGCGTCCGGCGACTCCGGATCGTCTATCCAGATGCGCGCGCGCATCGGGTCGCTGTTGGTGGTACGCGTCGAGTTCACGGTAGCCGTCGCAAACGCGGTGGCGCCCGTGGTGCCGCTGGCGTTGTCCGTGGAGGCGCGCGCATTCGGGTCGCACTTCTGCATGTCGACCAACGCGATGTACGCGCCGTCGTTGACCAGCGCATCCGGACGCATGGCGCTCATGATGCAGGTGATCATGTTCACCTGGCCGATGCCGCGCGAGGTGGCGTCCTCGACGTAACTGTTCTGCGCATCGGTGGCGTAAGGAGAATTCGCCGGCGGAACGGCGAAGGCGGGCACGGCAATGGCGAACGTGGCCAGCGCGCCCAGCGCGGTAATCGTGGTGCGTTTCATGGGGGCTCCGGAAAGGTTCATTGCGCGTTGGTCGCCGTGACGACGGCGACGGACGAGGGCGTGGCGACGCCTTCGATCGGGGCAGGCGCGGGCGGGTTGGGCTGGCTCGGCGGATTGTTTCCGCCGGGCGGTGGCGTGGACGACGAGCTGCCGCCGCCTCCGCATCCGGCAAGGGCCAACAACACGAAACAGCAAGACGCGAAGAAGAACTGGCGCATGAACGAGAACCCTCCCGATGAAATGAAGGGTTCGCGGCAAGCGGTCGCAAACCCACCAAGCAGGAGGATCGGCGGCGCGTCGCGCCGCCTTGAGGGGTTCGATCTAGAGGCCGGTCACGGATCGCGCGGTCGCGCCGGCCTTATGACAGGTGTCTAGCTCGCGAAACGATCCGTGGCCATGACCAGTTCGCGCGCTGTGCCGGGCTCGAATGCCGAGTGGCCTGCGTCGGGCACGATGCGCAGATCCGCTTCGGGCCAGGCTTTCTTGAGATCCCAGGCGCTGCGCGCCGGGCAGACCACGTCGTATCGGCCCTGCACGATCACCGCGGGGATGTGGCGGATCTTGCGCACGTCCTCGAGAAGCTGGTTGGGCCGCTCGAGGAAGCCGCCGTTGATGAAGTAGTGGCACTCGATGCGCGCGAACGCCGCGGCGAAATCCGCTTCGTTGGCACGCTTCACGTAGCCCAGGTTCATGTGGAAGTACGACAGCGCGCTTTCCCAGACCGACCAGGCCCTTGCCGCCTCGAGCAGCGTGGCCTTGTCGTCGCTGGTCAGCCGCTTGTAGTAAGACGCCACGCAATCGGCGCGCTCAGCTTCCGACAGCGGCTTGAGATAGTCCTCCCAGAATTCCGGGAACAGCGACGCCGCGCCGAGCGGGTTTTGGTAGAACCAGTCGAGCTCGGACTTGCGCAACAGGAAGATGCCGCGCAACACCAGCTCCGTGCAGCGATCGGGATGCTTCTGCGCATACGCCAGCGCAAGCGTGGAACCCCACGACCCGCCGAACACCTGCCACTTGTCGATGCCGAGATGCTCGCGCACCGCTTCGATGTCCGACACGAGGTGCCAGGTGGTGTTGTCCTCGAGGCTGGCGGAGGGCTTGCTCTTGCCGCAGCCGCGCTGGTCGAACAGCACGATGCGGTACTTCTTCGGATTGAAGAACTGACGCATCTTGGCGTCGGTGCCACCGCCGGGCCCGCCATGCAGAAACACCACGGGCTTGCCCTTCGGGTTGCCGCTTTCCTCGTAGTAGATGTCGTGCACGGGCGAGACTTTGAGAAAGCCCGAGTTGAACGGCTTGATGGGCGGATAGAAATCGCCTTGTTTACGCGCGCCGGTGGGCGCGACTTTACGCGCGCCGGTGGGCGCGACCTTGCGCACCGCAGCGGGCGTGGCTTTGCGCTTCCCCGCTTTCTTCGTCACGTTCGTTTTCTTCTTCGCCTGAGCCTTCGACTTAGCCATGAGTTCCTCCGGAGAGCATCGGTCCCAGCGCGCGGCCGCCGACCAGGTGCATGTGCAGGTGGAACACCACCTGCCCGCCATGTTTGTTGCAGTTGATGATGAGGCGGAATCCGTCTTCCGCGATGCCTTCCTTGCTGGCGATGTCGCGCGCGACGACGAACATGTGGCCGAGCGTGCGCTCGTCGTCTTCGCCGACGTCGTTGACCGTCGGAATGGGCTTGTTAGGCACGATCAGCACGTGCACCGGCGCCTGCGGGCTGATGTCACGGAAGGCCGTCACCCGGTCGTCCGTGTGGACGAGGGTGGCCGGGATCTCGCCGGCGATGATCTTCTCGAAAATGGTGGGCATGGGTTTGGTCGCGACCGCCTCGGGATTCGCAAGAATAACCCTTCCCCGGCCGCCCGGGCGCGCCCATAATCACCGAACTCCCGATGGCGCCCCTTTGAAGTTAACGATCGAAAGCCTCCGCTCGCACCTCGCTGCCGAGCCTGCCCGCGCCTATCTCGTCTCCGGAGACGAAGCGTTGCTCGTGGGCGAGGCGGCGGACGCCATCCGCGCGCGCGTCAAGCGCGCCGGCTTTGCGGAGCGCGAGGTGCACTTCATCGAGCGCGTCGCCGATTGGGAGCAGGTGCGCGCCGCGTCTAACAATCTGTCGCTGTTCGGTTCGCGCAAGCTCATCGAGCTGCGTCTGCCTTCGGGCAAACCCGGCACGGGCGGCGCCAAGGCGATCACCGAGCTGCTCGAGAATCCCAGCCCCGACAATGTCTACCTCATGATCACCGGCAAGCTCGAACGCGAGCAGAACAATTCGGCCTGGGTGAAGGCCTTCGAAGCCGCGGGCGCCTGGCTCGCGGTGTGGCCGGTGGAAGTGAACCGGTTGCCGCAGTGGCTGCGCGCCCGCGCGGCGCAGATGGAAGTGGAGATGGACGATGACGCCGTGCGTTTCATCGTCGACCGCACGGAAGGCAACCTCCTGGCTGCGCACCAGGAGCTCGAGAAACTCAAGCTCTCGGGCGGCAGGCGCATCGATCTCGCCGCGGCCCAGGCGTCCGTCGCCGACAGCGCGCGCTTCGATGTCTTCCAGCTCGGCGAAGCAGCGCTCGGCGGCGACGTGCCGCGCGCGCTGCGTATTCTCGCGGGCCTGCGCAGTGAAGGGGTGGAAGCCACGCTCGCGCTCTGGTCGTTGTCCCGCGAGATCCACAACGTGTGGGGCACCACCGACCCGTCGCCGGGATACAAGGGCTGGCAGAAGCCATCGGCAGCTCTCGAGAACGCCAAGCGCCGCGCGGGCAAGCTTCCCTATGCGCGTCTCGCCGCGCGACTCGCGCGCGCCGACAAGATGATCAAGGGTCAGCAGCGCGGCGACGCCTGGGACGAGATGGCGCTCATCATCGTCGAGTTCGCCGGGCGGATGACCCTGCCACTGACAGGAAACCGAGCAGCTTGAACACTCCCGCGGCTTCCCTGGGTCCCATGGGCCTCTTCGGCGGCACCTTCGACCCGCTGCATTTCGGGCACCTGCGCACGGCGTTCGAGCTGTACCAGTCGCTGAAGCTCGCGGAAGTGCGGTTCCTTCCTACGGGCAATCCACCGCATCGCGAGCGCACGTTGGCCGACGCGGAACTGCGGCTCGCCATGGTGCGCGCGGCGGTGGCCGATCAGCCGGGTTTCGTGGTCGACGACCGCGAGGTGCGGCGGGCGGGCGCTTCCTACACCGTGGATACGCTCACCGAGCTGCGGCGCGAATTTCCGCACCGCTCGCTGTGCCTGTTGCTCGGAATGGACGCGTTCCTGGGCTTGCCCAACTGGCACCGCTGGCGCGAGCTGTTCGATCTCGCGCATGTAGTGGTGGCGCATCGGCCGGGCTGGAAAGCGCCTACGCAGGGACCGCTCGGCGAGCTGATGGTCGACCGTGGCACGGGTGCGGTAAATGAGTTGCATCGTTCGCCGGCCGGCCGCATCTACGTGCACGCAGTGACCCAACTCGAAATATCCTCGACAGAATTGCGGCAGATCATCGATGCCGGTCGCGACCCTCGTTTCCTCGTGCCGGACGCAGTTCGCGAGATCATTCGCGATTCCGGGTGCTATGCTCGGCCACGCTGACCCACCCACGGAGTTCAATGGCAACCACAAAACCTAGACCCCGCCGCGCGGCGCCTTCCTCGAAGCCTGCTTCGAACAAAAAAACGGCGCCGGCCCAGACAGCGAGCAAGAAAGCTCCTCTCCCGCAGACCCTCCTGCGCATCGTCAACTCCGCGCTCGATGACATGAAGGCCGCCAACGTCAAGGTCATGGATGTGCGGCACCTCACCGACATCACCGATGTCGTGGTCATCGCCTCCGGCAACTCCGACCGACACGTGAAGGCCATCGCCGATCGCGTGGTGCAATTCGCCAAGCAGAACGACTTCCGGCCCATGGGCGTGGAAGGCGCGCGCGAGGGCGAGTGGGTACTGGTCGATCTCGCCGATGTCGTGGTGCACGTGATGCTGCCGCGAGTACGCGAGTTCTACGGCCTGGAAAAACTCTGGGAACACACCGAGCCGCCGGCCGACGCCCCGGGCAAAGCCCCGGTCAAGAACATGGCCGAGCCGCCCCGCAAGGCGCCCGCCAGAGCCCGCGCCGCGCGCTGAGGCGTCGCTGACGCATGCGCGTTCGCATCATTGCGATCGGCACGCGCATGCCCGAGTGGGTCGCCACGGCCTACGAGGAGTACACGCGCAGGCTGAAATCCTCGATGCGCGTCGAGCTCGAAGAGCTCCCGCAGGGAAAGGACAAGGCCCGGGCCAAGGCCGAAGAAGAGAAGCGGCTGCTGGACCGCGTCGGCGACGACTACCTGGTCGCGCTCGACGAACACGGCAAATCCCTAACCACTACCGATCTCGCCAAATGGCTGTCCCAGCGCCAGCAGGACGGCCGGAACCTGAGCTTCGTGATCGGCGGACCGGACGGACTGGGGCCCGGCATCCTCGAGAAGGCATCCCTGCGCTGGTCGCTCTCGGGGCTGACCTTCCCGCATGCCATGGTCCGCGTGATTCTTGCCGAAGCGCTGTATCGCGCGCATTCCGTGCTGCACAATCACCCGTACCACAGAGAATAGGCGCCGAAGCCGCCGCAGGACAGTAGATGGGGGAGAAACGTTCAGGGGCGCAGCCGCGGCCGGTGATCCGGCTCGCCTCGGCGTCGCCGCGTCGCCGCCAGTTGTTAGAGCTCATCGGCGTGCCGCACGTGGTGAGCCCTGGCGACATCGACGAGACACCGCGGGCCGGTGAACGCCCCGATCACTACGTGATGCGCCTCGCCTGCGAGAAGGCCAAGGCAATCTGGGAAACCCTGCGCGACCTGCCGGTGCTTGGCGCGGATACCACTGTAGTGATCGACGAGGTCATCCTCGGCAAACCGGAATCGGAAGCCGACGCCATCGCGATGCTCACGCGCCTCTCGGGCCGCGTACACGTGGTGCATACGGGCATGGCACTGCGCATGCCCGACGGACGCGAGTTCATGGGCATCTCGACGACGCAGGTGCAGTTCGCGCATCTCGCCGAAGCGCAGATGCGCGCGTACTGGGCTTCGGGCGAGCCGCAGGGCAAAGCCGGTGCGTACGCCATCCAGGGTCTGGGTGCGGTGTTCGTGTCCGGCATCTCCGGGAGCTACACGGGCGTCATGGGCCTGCCGCTCTACGAGGCGGCCGAAATGCTGCGCGCCGCCGGGGTCGCGGTGTGGCAGGGGGCGCGCCGATGACCACCGAAATCCTCATCAACGTCGCGACGCGCGAGAACCGCGCCGCGCTCATCGAGAACGGCGTGCTGACCGAGCTCTTCGTCGAGCGGCAGAGCCGGCGCGGCATCGTCAGCAATCTCTACAAGGGTCGCGTGCAGCGCGTGCTGCCCGGCATGCAGGCCGCGTTCATCGACGTGGGACTCGAACGCACGGCCTTCCTGCACGCGGCGGATATCGCCGCGCCCATCTCCGACAACACGATGATGGAAAGGGGGCTCGTCGGCATGGCCGAGGCGCTCGACATCAAGCGCCTGGTCAATGAAGGCGACGACATCCTCGTGCAGGTGGTCAAGGACCCCATGGGCACCAAGGGCGCGCGCCTCACAACCTTCGTGGCGCTGCCCTCGCGGCTCATGGTGTACATGCCACGCGGCGAGGGCGTGGGCGTGTCGGCACGCATCGACGACGAAGGCGAGCGCGCGCGTCTCAAGTCACTGGTCACCGATTCCATCGCTGGCGAAAGTGGGCCCGACAAGAACGGTGGGGGCTACATCGTGCGCACCGCCGCGCAGGGCGCGAACGCCGAGGCCATCCGCGAGGACATGAAATACCTCTGCCGCCTTTGGCGGCACGTGCGCGAAAAGGGGCTCATGTCGCGCGCCGGCGAGCTGGTGTACGAAGACCTGCCGCTGCCGACACGCATCCTTCGGGACGAGCTCGCGCGCGGCGTCGACCGCGTGCTCGTCGACACTGCCGCCTCGCATGCGCAAATGCTGGAGTTCGCCAAGGCGTTCATGCCGAACAGCACCACCCGCATCGAGCTCTATCAGGGCGCCAGGCCCATCTTCGATCTGCACGGAGTCGAGGACGAGATCGGCAAGGCTCTCGATCGCAACGTCAGCCTCAAGTCGGGCGGGCATCTGGTCATCGATCAGACGGAGTCGATGACCACCATCGACGTGAACACGGGCGGTTTCGTCGGACATCGCAACCTCGAGGACACGATCTTCCGCACCAACCTCGAAGCGGCGGTGGCAATCGCGCGGCAGCTGCGCCTGCGCAATCTCGGCGGCATCATCATCATCGACTTCATCGACATGGTGGACGCGGCGCATCGCACACAAGTCATGGACGCACTGCAGCGTGCGCTGGCCGGCGACCACGCCCAGACCCACATCGCCAGCGTTTCCTCGCTGGGCCTCGTGGAGATGACCCGCAAGCGCACCCGCGACAGCCTGGAACATTTGCTTTGTGCGGCATGTCCCAGTTGTGAAGGCCGGGGCTTCGTGCGCACGCCCGAAACCGTCTGCCACGAGATATTCCGTGAAATTGTGCGTCAGAGCAGGCAGTTCCAGTCCCGTGAGCTGTTAATACTTGCTCACCAGAATGTGATCGACCGCCTGCTGGACGAGGAGTCCGCGGTGCTTGCCGAGCTGGAGCACCAGGTCGGGCGGCCGATACGGTTACAGGTGGAAGCCCTGTACGGCTTCGACCAGTACGACGTGGTGCTGGCGTGATGGAGAGACCCGCCCGAAATGACCGAGGTGACCCTTGACCAAGGAAGAGACGTAGCAACGTCGACCCACTGGGTCCGGCGTTCGATCCTCGTCATCTTCTGCCTTGGTCTGCTCGCGGCCATCGGCGCGGTGTTCACGCAGGTCATCGCCGCCCGGGTCCCCGAGCAGCGCGCCACGCTCGAGAAACTCATCACCGACCGCACCGGTCTCGCGGTGCGCTTCGACAACGTCCACTTCGCCTGGGGCATCGACGGCACCAGCGCCGTGTTCGAGCGCGTGGAGCTGACCGACCCGACGCGCGGCCGCGTGCGCGTCATCGCTCCCGAGCTGCGCGTCGAGTTCGATACCTGGGATTTCCTGCGTCACCAGCAGTTCTCGCTGGGCCACGTGACGCTGTCCTCGCCCGACATCGACATCATCGGCGACGCGGAACCGGACGTCCCCGTGCCCGCGCGTGCCTCCGCGCGGAACGCACAGCAACCCTCGCGCGCCGAAGACGAGGCCGCGCTGGTGCGCCGCTTCACCGCGTGGGCCGAGCTCATGCCCGTGGGCCGCGTCGAGGTCGAGGGAGCGCGCGTCCACCTGTACCGTCGCGGCGAGCGCGCGGCGCGCCACAACTTCACGTTGAGCCAGGCGCTGGTCAGCCGCGGCAGTCACAACTTCAGCGCGTTCGGCACTTTGCTGCTGTCGCAAGACATCGGCCAGTCGCTGTTCGTTTCCGCGAAGCTCGACCGCGTCGGCGACACAGGCGGAGTAGATGGCGAGCTGCGCGTGATCGCTCGCCGCGTGTTCCTCGACAAACTGTCGGCCGTGGCGGCGCGCGGGCGCGGCACCGTTGACGCGCGCCTGAGCCTGCGCCATGGCCGCATCCATGACGGCACCTGGCAGCTGAGCGCGCGTGAGCTGCAGCTCGCGCGCGGTACGCGCTTCGATCATTTCACGGTGCAAGGCAAACTCGCGCGTGTGGGGGATGACTTCGATCTCGAGTTCACCGACCTGCAGCTCACGCGTGGCGCGCGCCTCGAGCGGGCGCCGAAGCTCGCCGCTCGCGTGAGCCTTGCGCGGGGCACGATGCGGCCGGCACGCATCACGGCCAGCGCCGAGCGCGTGCCTTTCATGGCTGCCGAGTTCATCGCGGGCGCGCTCGCCCCCCGCCTCGAGATGCCACTCGACGCATCGGGATGGGCGGCTACGGCCGGCGAGCTGAGCCAATTGCGTTTCGATTCCCGCACGGGCGCGTTCACCGCACAGGTGACGGGCGCGGAGCTGCTGCGTGCCGCGGACCACGCGCGCGTCGGCAACCTGGCCGGCATTCTCGAGCTCGAAGGGGAGCAGGCGCGCGTCACCTTCGATGCGTCCCATGCTGCGCAGCTGCAGCTTGGCGCTGCGCCGCCGCGGGACCTGAGACTCGCGGGCGCATTGTCCTTCGACACCGGAAGTGGTTCCCCCGAGCTCGACATCGAGGCGCTGCGCCTGCAAAGCGGTGACACGGTGGTCGGTGCCGATGGGCGCTGGGGTACGGATGGTCGCAAGCCGCTGCTCATCGAGGTCACGGCGCTGGACCGATCGTTGCTCGGCGATGCCTGGACGCTGCTTGCGCTCGATCCGCTGCCGCACCTGGCCGATCTCCACGAAGGCCGCATCGTCACGGGCAAACTGACTCTCCAGTCGAAGGACGACGCCGGCAGTCGCGTCGTCGACTGGCCGCATTCCCGCGGATCCCTCGAGCTCGCCGACCTCGCCAGCACCGGCGCGGACGTGCCGCGGCTGCTCGCGGCGGGCGGCAAGCTCGATTTCACGCGTGGCGGAGCGCAGCTGCGCCTCACTACCGGAGCCATCGAGGACCTGCAGATCACCGATGCGCGTATCGACTGGCCGCGCATCGGCGCGCCGCGCCTGCGGGCGTCGGCGCAGGGCGATCTGCGTTCGCCGTTGCTGCGTCGCGTACTCGACGAGCACGGTCTCGACAAACTGGCTGGCAATGTGTCGCTCGAAGCGGAGGCGCGCAACGAGGCCGCGCTGCGCAACCCAGAGAGCTGGCGCGTCACGGCGCGGCTCAGCAACGCCTCCCTCCCGCTCGCCGCGGACCTGCCGCCGGTCGAGAAGATATCCGGTACCGTGCGTCTCGCCGCCGGCGAGTTGCGCGGCCTCGAACTCTCGGGCAACTGGCTTGGCGGTCCGGTGCAGATCGAAACGCGGCGCGCCGGCACCCGCGGCATCACCTCCGCGAGCGTCAACGGCGTCGCGGACCCCGCGCCCCTGCTCCGGTTGTTAGGCCATGCCGAGGCCGCGACCCAGGTGAATGGCCAGCTCGCCTGGAGCGGTGAGCTCCGTAGAAAGGAAACCAGCGGTGAGCTCCGTAGACAGGAAACCAGCGGCGCACCCGGCTCCTGGCAGCTGACGCTGGGCGCCAACCTCGCGGGCGTCGAGAGCCGCCTGCCCGAACCCTTCGACAAGATGCGCGCGCGACAGATCGCGTTGACCGCGCAGCTGCATTTCGACGCGCGCGGCATTCAGGACTTCGAAATCGGCAGTGGCCGCGACGCGATCCGCGGCCGGGTGCATGAAGGCGTGACCGAGGCGCGGTTCGACGTGCAAGGCGTCGCGGGTGCGCTGCGCGCTGGCGCAGTCGCGCAGCCGCGCGTCGACATCGACAAGCTCGATCTCAAACGCGCGCCGGCGGTGCTGGCCGCGGCGGGCGCGCTTCTGCCCAAGGACGGCGATCTCGTGGTCGACGTCGCCGAACTGCGCCATGCGAATCGCGCGTTGGGTGCGCTCGAAGCGACGCTCGCGCGCAATGGCAATGGCGTCGAGTTTTCGCTCGAATCCACCGGCGGTTCGCCGCATGAGGTCAGCGCCACCGGCCACTGCTCGCCAGGCGAGCGCTGCCAGATGGAATTCACGGTCAAGACGCGCGAGCTGCCGATGCTGCTGGGCGATACCAGGCTTCCGGCGGAGTGGCCGACGCAGTCGCTGCGCGCCTCGGGGGAGCTCGCCTGGCGCGGCGAGGATGACGTGGTGCGCGCGCTCACCGGCAGCTTCGAGCTCGAAACCGGGGGCGCCGACGATTCGCACCAGCTCATGGCCAGCGCCGTCCTTGCCGATGGCCAGATCGAGCTCACGGACGTGCAGGGCACCGGGCCGGAGGCCGACCAGCTGTTCCGCGGCAGTGGCCGGGTGGGGTTGGTGGCGCGCACCTACGACGTCACGATCGACTACGAAACGGTGTCGCTGGCGGCCAGCGCCGTGCCCACGCCCGCACGCGTGCGCCTGTCGCGCGCGTGGTCATCATTGCGAGGCTCGGTGGCGCGCAAGGGCTGGACCGAAACGACGCCCGCCCGCCGGGTGCAATGGCACGGTTCCTGGGAGTAGCCGACAATACCGCGGTGAAGATCGCCGCCATCCAGATGACCACGAGCCACGAGATCGAGGCGAATCTCGAGGCGGCCGGGCATCACCTGGCGGAGGCCGCCCGACAGGGTGCCGTCCTGGCCGCGCTACCCGAGAATTTCGCCTTCATGGGCAAGGACAGCGGCGACAAGCGCGCCATCGCCGAGCCCGATGGCGCAGGGCGCATCCAGAACTTCCTTGCAGACACGGCCAGGCGCCTCAAGATATGGATCGTCGGCGGCACGGTCCCTCTACGTCACGGGGGTCAGGACGCCGATGGCCGCGTGGCTGCCGCCTGCCTGGTCTACAAATCCGACGGACAGCGGGCTGCCCGTTACGACAAGATGCACCTGTTCGACGTGGACGTCCCCAACAGCGCCGAATCGCACCGCGAGTCGGCGCACACGGTGCCGGGCCGCGAGCCACGGATCGTCGACACGCCCGCGGGCAAGCTCGGGCTCGCGGTGTGCTACGACATGCGCTTCCCGGAGCTGTTCCGGGTACTGTCGGGCCAGGGCGCGGAGCTGTTCGTGGTGCCCTCGGCGTTCACGGTGCCTACCGGGCGCGCGCACTGGGAGACGCTGCTGCGCGCGCGGGCCATCGAAAACCTCTGCGCACTGGTCGCGCCGGCGCAGTGGGGCGTGCATTCGAACGGGCGCGAGACCTACGGTGATTCGATGATCATCGATCACTGGGGCAAGGTGCTGGCGCGCATGCCGGAGGGCACCGGGTGCGTGGTGGCCGATATCGATGCGGCCGGGCGCATGGAAGCGCGGGCGCGCTTCCCTTCACTCGAGCATCGAACGATCTATTAGCAGGAGTTCTCGTGAACGCAGTAGTCAAGGACAACGTCGAGCCGCTGGCCATTGCCCGGGAGCTCATCCTGCGGCCGGGCGGTCTCGACGAGTCGCGGCTCGACAGCGCGCTGTCGCAGGTCATGTCGAGCTCGATCGACGCCGCGGACCTGTACTTCCAGCTGTCCCGCGAGGAGAGCTGGGCGCTCGAGGACGGCATCGTCAAGGAAGGCAGCGCCAGCATCGAGCAGGGCGTCGGCGTGCGCGCGCTCGCCGGCGAGAAGACCGGCTTCGCGTATTCCGACGAGATCGTGCTCCCGGCGCTCGAAGAAGCGTCACGCGCCGCGCGCGCCATCGCGCTGCGGGGGTCGGACCGCAGCGTGCAGTCGGTGCTGCCGTCCATCGGCCACAGCCTCTATCTACCCGTCGACCCGGTGTCCAGTTTCTCGTCGAGCGAGAAGGTGGCCTGGCTCGAGCGAGTCGACCGCGAAACACGCAAGATGGATCCGCGGGTCCAGCAGGTGATGGCGAGCGTGGTCGCCGTGCACGAGGTCATGCTGGTCGCCAACAGCGAGGGGCACCTCGCCGCCGACGTGCGGCCGCTGGTGCGATTCAACGTGTCGGTCATCGTCGAGCAGGATGGCCGTCGCGAACAGGGTTACGCCGGTTCGGGCGGGCGCTTCACGCTGCCGGAACTCGTGCACGGCGACAAGCCGTTGCAGCTGGCGCGCGAGGCCGTACGCCAGGCGCTGGTCAATCTCGACGCCATCCCGGCGCCCGCCGGCCCCATGACGGTGGTACTCGGCGCTGGCTGGCCGGGCATCCTGTTGCACGAGGCGATCGGTCACGGCCTCGAGGGCGATTTCAATCGCAAGGGCACCTCGGCGTTCGCCGGGCGCATCGGCGAACGCGTCGCCTCGGAACTGTGCACGATTGTCGACGACGGCACTCTCTCGCGCCGCCGCGGTTCGCTCAACATCGACGACGAAGGCACGCCCACCCAGTGCACCACGCTCATCGAAAACGGCGTGCTCAAAGGCTATCTGCAGGACAAGATGAACGCGCGCCTCACCGGCACACGATCCACCGGAAACGGGCGCCGTGAGTCGTTCGCGCACATCACGTTGCCGCGCATGACCAACACGTACATGCGTCCGGGCAAGTCCGACCCCGGTGAAATCATTGCTTCCGTACAGAAGGGCATTTACGCCGTGAACTTCGGCGGCGGCCAGGTGGACATCACCTCGGGCAAGTTCGTGTTCTCCGCGAGCGAGGCCTATCTCATCGAGAACGGCAAGCTGGGCGCGCCCATCAAGGGCGCCACGTTGATCGGCAATGGGCCCGACGTGCTCACGCGAGTGTCGATGGTGGGCAATGACCTCAAGCTCGACGACGGCGTCGGTACCTGCGGCAAGGAAGGGCAGAGCGTGCCGGTCGGCGTCGGTCAGCCCACGCTGCGCGTGGACAACCTTACCGTGGGCGGCACCGGCTGAGCGACCGCGAGGCCGCGCGACCTGCGTGCTCGCGGGAGCGTGAGATACACGCCGGCGGTAACCAGCGGCACGAGCATCGCGATCGTATTCATGTCATCACTCTTGTGGGACCAGGTGCGGGTCGGCTTGCCCGGCGATTCCTGCACGATCGCACGAGAATTCGAATTAGCGCTGATTCGCGCGCTGGCTCACTATCACGAAGCGCGGTCGACAGGGATGTCGTCAATGTGCGTCAGCATTTTGTAGCGAAGGGATTCGCGCCGCGCCTACACATCTATCAGACGCGAACATAATGAAGTGCGCGTTTTGCGACATTGGAAACAGTGTGATCCGCGGCACATCATCCCTGCCATATGCGCCAGCAAACTGTTCCCACTTACCCGGAGGCCTACACCAGGCCTGCATCAGCAATCCCAGAGCGGAGTATTCAAAAAATGCGCAACGACACGGCAGCGAGCGGCGAATTCCGGATCAACCTTCCCGCGGATGTGATCGCGGAGATGCGCCGCAACCCCGCTTCCAGCCCGCGCACGAGCATGCAGGTCGACGGGTTCCGCCCCGGTTTCTTCGGGCGCCTGCTCGGCATCTTCACCGGTCGCCGCCGCTAGGACACGACTCCAACAAAAAGGCGCGCGGGTCTTGCGACCTGCGCGCCTTTTTTCATGGCTGCGCCATGAGCGAACCGGGTCAGCGGGCGCCGGCCGCGCCTTCCGACGACGCATCCTCGTCGCCATCTTCATTGGCCGCGCCTTCATCGAGCCTCGGCAGGTCGTCGTGCGTATCCGCGAGATGCTCGCCGACGCCGTCGATGTACAGGATCTCATGCTGGCCCATGGTCACCACGTCGCCGTCGCGCAGCGTATGCCTGCGCACGCGCTTGCCGCCGACCATGATGCCGTTGGTGCTGTTGAGGTCCTCGATCACGGAGATCCCGTCGCTGCCGGTGACCACCTGGCAGTGATGCCGGCTGATGAATTTGCTGTCGATCTGCAGGTCGTTGTCGGGCGTGCGGCCGACCACCTTGCGGCCGGCAACGAGATGCAGCTCGGCGACGGTCTTGCCGTCCGTCGACAGCACCATCTTCGCCAGGGCCTTCGGGGCGCGATCGCCGGTGGCGGACGCGCCGTTCGCCAGCGACAGCGCCTTGGTGATCATGGTGTTCGAGCGTGCGGCGAACTCCACCCATTGCAGCTCGCTCACGGCCGACTGCACGTCCTGCAGCGTGACCACGTCGCGGTCTTCGTTGAACGCCGCCATCATGGCGGTATCGCACAGCGTGTTGACCAGGCGCGGCACGCCGCCGGAGTACCTGTAGAGCTCGGGGAATGTGTCCTCGGTGAAAATCTCGCGGCCTTCGGCGCCGGCGATTTCGAGGCGATGCTTCACGTAGGAGCGCAGGTCCTCACGCGACAGCGCGCCCAGGTGGAAGCGCAGGCGCACGCGTTGCGCGAGCTGGATGAGCTCGGGTGAATCCATCTTCTCGTTGAGCTCGGGCTGACCGGCGAGGATGATGCGCAGCACCTTTTCCTTGGTCGACTCGATGCCCGAGAGCAGGCGGATCTCCTCGAGCACCTTGAGAGACAGGTTCTGCGCCTCATCGATGATGAGGAGAACCTTGCGGCCGGCGGCGTACTGCTCGATGAGGAAGCTGTTGAGCGTGGCTATCAACTCGGCCTTCTTCATCTTGAAGGGCGAGAAGCCGAACTGCACCAGCACCGACTGCAGGAATTCGACCGCGGTCACCTGGGTCTGGTTGATCTGCGCGATCACCACGTCCGAATCTAGCTGGCGGAGGAAACTTTCGATGAGCGTGGTCTTGCCGGAGCCGATCTCGCCGGTGATGACCACGAAGCCATCCGTGAACCAGATGGTGGATTCCATGTACGCCTTGGCGCGTGCATGGGCACGTGAGAGGAACAGGAACTGGGGGTCCGGGCTCAGCCGGAACGGCAGCTCACGAAGTTTGAAGCTCTCGATGTACATCCCAGCGCGGGATATTACGGTAAAGCCTCGTTCCGGGCTCGAATAGCACCCCCCGGGTTACCGAACTGCGAGCCAGGTCTCTCGATCTACCTTTGTTAACACCTTGAATGCCCGGCGATCGCGGGCCTTCGCGGTGCTGTCGCACAGGGTCAGATGGCCGAGCTTTCGGCCAGGCCGGGCGGATTTGCCGTAGTCATGCCAATGCAATCCGGGTTCCCGCAGCAGCGGTTCCCGTGTCGGCATCTGGCCTACAAGATTGATCATCGCCGAGTGACCGCGCGCCCTGGTGCTGCCGAGCGGCAGGCCCGCGATGGCGCGCACGTGATTCTCGAACTGGCTGGTTTCGGCGCCTTCGATCGTCCAGTGGCCGGAGTTGTGGACGCGTGGCGCCATCTCGTTGGCGATGAGCTTGCCGCGCTTCACGAAGAACTCGATGGTGAGCACGCCGACGTACTGGAAGTGCTCGAGCAGCTTGCGCGCCGCGCGTTGCGCCTGCCGGGCGAGCGCCGCGTTGCCATAGGGCGCGCGCGTGAGACGCAGGATGCCCTCGCGGTGCACGTTGAGATTGAGTGGATAGAACACCACGGCGCCGTCCAGGCCGCGCACCGCGATGACCGAGACTTCGGCGTCGAAGGGCACGAGGTTCTCGTACAGCAGCGACGCCTTGCCCAGAGCATCCCAGGCCTTGTCGAGATCGGCGGGGTTGCGCAGCACGAACTGCCCCTTGCCGTCGTAACCCAGCCGCCGCGTCTTGAGCACGCCGGGCAGGCCGATGGTGCGCACCGCCATCTCGAGGGATTCGCGTGAATCGACGGCCGCGTATTTCGTCGTGGGGATGCCCAGGAGCTCGAACGAGCGTTTCTCGGTGAGCCGGTCCTGCGCGGCGGCGAGGGCCCGCAATGGCGGCGAGATGCGCGCTCGGTCGGCCGGCAGCGCCTCGAGCGCATCGACCGGCACGTTCTCCCAGTCGAAGGTGACGACCTCGCAGCGCTGCGCGAGCTGGCCTAACAACGTACGGTCATCGAGCGCCCCCGCGAGCAGCGGCGCGACCTGGCCGCCGGGCGTGCCGGCATCCTTGTCGAGGAACAGGAAGTCGAGCCCGAGTGGATAGCCGGCGAGGACCATCATGCGGCCGAGCTGGCCGGCGCCGACGATGCCTATGGTCATGAATTGCAGGTCATGCGGGCTTTGACGGGTCCGGATTGCCCAGCACTTTCGCGGTCTGGTCGGCGCGGAACTGCTTGAGGGCGCCGTCGATCTCGGGGCGCTTGTTGGCGAGGATGGCCGCGGCCGCGAGGCCCGCGTTCGTCGCGCCCGCGACGCCGATGGCGAACGTGGCCACCGGAATGCCCGCCGGCATCTGCACGATGGACAGCAGCGAATCGAGGCCGTTGAGTGCCTTGGATTGCACCGGCACACCCAGCACCGGCAGCGTGGTCTTGGCGGCCACCATGCCCGGTAGATGGGCCGCGCCGCCGGCGCCGGCGACGATCACTTCGATGCCGCGGTCCTGCGCCGAGGAAGCGTATTCGAACAGCAGGTCGGGCGTGCGATGCGCCGAAACCACGCGGGTCTCATAGGGAACCTTGAGCTTGTCGAGCGCCTCGGCCGCGGCGCGCATGGTGTCCCAGTCGGACGTCGAACCCATGATGATGCCGACCAGTGGTTTCATCGCGAAATACTATCAAACAAGCCGCGCAGGGTCCGGAAGAGTTCGCGCGACGCGGCTTCGCGGCTGCCCGAATCCACGCGTTGACTCGTCGCCTTGGCGATCAACGACTGCAGTGCCTTGCGATCGGCGGCGGGGCACCACTTGAGCAAATCATCGAGCGCCTCCGGTCCTTCGGTGAGCAGCCGGGCGCGCCAGGTCTCGAGACGCTTGTGAGTCTCCGAGGCGAACTTCGCCGTGCGTGATTGCTCCGCCAGCGCCGCTTCCACGGGCGCGAGGTCGATGCCGCGCATCAGTTTGCCGATGTACTGGCGCTGGCGCGCGAGCCCACCACGGGCGGTGATGCGCTTGGCGAGCAAGAGCGCATCCAGCAGCGTGTCGGGCAGGTTGAGTGCCCGTAGCTCGGATTCCTTCAGCTCGATGAGGCGGGTTCCCAGTGCCTGGGCGGCTTCCGCCTCGCGTTTGCGCTGGCTCCTGCTGGGGCCGTCGTACTCGAATTCCCCGCTGTCTTCGTCTTCCTGCATCGTACAATTCTGCCATGCAAGCACTCGTCCAACCTCGTCAGGAAGTCGATGGCACCCGGATTCCCGAGCTGAAGAGCATCGTCTCGGAGTCATTGAAGCTGGCGCGCGACCGCGGCGCCACCCAGGCGGAAGCCGATGTCAGCCTGCAGAAAGGTCTCACCACCACCGTCCGGCTGGGCGAGGTGGAGACCGTCGAATACCAGCGCGACCGCGGCATGGGCATTACCGTGTACTTCGGCAAGCGCAAGGGCTCGGCCAGTACCGCCGATCTTTCCGCAAAGGCGGTAGCCGAGACCGTGGAGAAGGCCTGCGACATCGCGCGCTATACGGCCGAGGACGAATGCGCCGGGCTCGCCGACCCCGAGGAGCTGGCGCGCGACATCCCCGATCTCGATCTCGACCACCCCTGGGACATTGCGCCCGAGCAGGCGGTCGAGACCGCTCGCGCCTGCGAGGCCGCGGGCCGGGCCGTGGACTCGCGCATCACCAACTCCGAGGGCGCGAGCGTCGGCAGCCACCGGGGTGTGCGCGTGTATGGCAATTCACATGGCTTCCTCGAGGGCTTCCCGAGCACCAGCCACAGCGTGAGCTGCGTGCTGCTCGCGCAGGTGGGCGAAGACATGCAGCGCGACTACTGGTACTCGTCGGCGCGCGATGCGCGCGACCTCGAAGACGGCGCCCTCATCGGCCGCAAGGCGGGTGAGCGCGCGGTGATGCGGCTCGGCGCGCGCCGCCTGCCCACGCAGAAGGCGCGCGTGCTGTACGCACCGGAAGTGGCGCGCGGGCTCATCGGCCACTTCCTCGGCGCGGTGCGTGGCAGCAGCCAGTACCGCAAGAGCTCGTTCCTCCTCGGCGCCGCGGGGCAGCGACTGTTCCCCGACTTCATCGCATTGCGCGAGCGTCCGCACATCCGCAAGGCCCTGGGCAGTTCTCCGTTCGATTCCGAAGGTGTGTACACGCGCGATCGCGACCTGGTCAGCGATGGCGTGCTCCAGGGCTATATCCTCGGCAGTTATTCGGCGCGCAAGCTCGGGCTCAAGACCACGGGCAATGCGGGCGGTACTCACAACCTGCTCGTCGAAGCAAAGGGTGGCGGTGTGCCCATCGACGAGCTCATGAAGCAGCTCGGCACGGGCCTGCTGGTCACCGAGCTCATGGGTCAGGGCGTGAATGGCGTCACCGGCGACTATTCGCGCGGTGCGTCGGGGTTCTGGGTGGAGAACGGCGCGCTCACCTTCCCGGTGCACGAGATCACCATCGCCGGCAACCTCAAGGACATGTACCAGAACATCGCCGCGGTCGGCAGCGACATCGACCTGCGCGGCGGCGTCCGCGTCGGCTCCGTGCTTCTCAGCGAAATGACGATCGCGGGCGAATAAGTCGGGCGCATCGTGCCAGGGCTAGACCCCAACGCAGTCCACGTCATCAATGGCGATAGTGCGGCCGGCACGTTCCGGCAGGCGATCAGCAGCTCGATGCGCACGATCGTGTCGCGCGACATCCTGTCGGTGGGGCCGCTGCTGCCTGTCGCGGACTTGCTGAGCTGGAGGGACATGCGCGTGGGCTTCTGGCGCGAGGTGGTCGCGCATGACCCGCGCGTGGATCTGCGTCCGGCGCAGAACGGCATCTGGGAAAACTACGACAAACTGGCTTCGACCAGGCGTATCTACGCCTGGGCCGCCACCGGCAACTCCGACCAGTTCATGGTCGCGTTCATGCTGGAGATGATGGAGCGCATTGGTTCCGATCCCGGCAAGGTCGAGCTCGTGGAGTTCGAACATTTGCCGCCAGCCGGCCGGCGCGTGGTGCAGATGGGCGAGCTCGACGCCAACCAGATGCGCATGCATCCCGCGCCGCGCGAGCTGTCGATGGACGAGTGGATGTCGTTTCGCAACGCCTGGCGCGTGCTCACCTCGGACGATCCCGCGACCGTACTGAGCTTCGCTCGCGATAATCCGCAGGCATCACAATGGCTCCGGCGCTCCGTGGGGCATCTCACGCGCCGCTATCCGGACCGCGCCACGGGGCTCGATTTCTGGGATCGGCAGTTGCTCCAGAACGTGCGCGAGCGCGGTCCGCGCGCCGCGCGCGTCGTCGGCTACACCATGGGCGAGCACATGGATGGCGGCGATCTCATCGGGGACCTGTATTTCTTCTGGCGCCTGCTGCACATGGCATCGCCCGCGCTGCCGGAGCCATTGCTCACGATGTCAGGCAGTGGCAGCGCCATGCAGGACACGAACTTCGAGCTGACCGACTTCGGCGCGCAGGTCTGCGCCGGCAAGGTGTCGACGTGGCCGGTTAATCCGATCGACTACTGGGCGGGTGGGGTGCACGTGTCGTCGGCGGCTGGAAATCTGTGGTTTATTGATGATGGCAGGCTCTCGGGAGCCTGACGATGATGGCAGGCTCTCGGGCGCCTGACCTCTACCGCGGATTCACGCGCCGCCTGTGAAGGATGGGAATGCACCCGCGACGTTGGCCTTGCGCCGCAACTGCCACGCCGGGAAACACAGCGCGAAGAACAGCAGTGCGACCAGGTTAACGCGCAGTTCCCATGCGTCGCCCGTGAACACCCGCCAGAAAATCGTGGGCAGGAAGTGGAACATCCAGAGCGTCTGTCCGTGGGCATCCACATTGGGTAGTTGGGGCAGGTAGAACCCCATCAGGGTCACCCAGCCGGACGGGCTGCGCGTGGCGATGAGCGTGAAGGCGACGCAGCCGATCAAGATCAGCGCGACGATCATCAGCCGCGCGAGCACCCCGCCCCCGGTGAATATCGACGGGTTCGACCACAGTCCCCAGCCCAGCCAGCAGAACTGCGCGACGATGAGCGCGAGCATGAACTTCTCGATCTTGTGCAACGGCGGATGCGTCACGCGTGGTCTTCCACCACGTCCCTGAGCGTCATGTCACCGCAGCTCTTGCGCCACGCCTCGTCCATCTTCGCGCTGATGGCGTCGATGGCTGGTAGTTTGATGTTCCGCCAGCCCACCTGGCCGGCTTTCTCGTTGCGCGCGATGTCGACGATCTCCTGGATGGTGATCCTGCCGAGGTCGCGCGCGGGCAGCAGGTACTCGTCCTCGGTGACGGTGACCAGCTGCGCGCCTTCGAGCGCGTGCACGATGCGCGCGATGGCGATGCCGGGCATGCCGAGCTCGTGCGACAGGCCGTCGAGCGACCAACGGTTCTTGCCGTCGTGATAGCTGCGCGCGATGAGGTACATCACCTTGAGCGTGAGCTGCTCGCGCTGCACCACCGAGAGCCGCAGCTCGGTGAGGCCCATGCGCAGGTAGTTGCGGTTCTGCAGGTAGAACGACAGCTGCGCGCCGATGAGCAGGATCAGCCAGCCGAAGTAGGTCCACAGCAGCGCGGCCACGATCAGCGCGAAACCCGCGTACACCACCGACAGGCGCGTGGTGTAGACCACCATGGAGGTGAACAGGTGACCGACCACCGCCCACAGGATGCCCGCGGTGACGCCGCCGATGAGCGCGGGCTTCCACTTCACCTTGGTGTTGGGCACGAACATGTACACCGCGGTGAAGATGGCGGTGACCATGAAATACGGCGCGAGCCACAGGCCGAAGGCCTGCACGCGGTCGAAGAACGGCATGTATCGGCCGATCATCCCCGCGCTGGCGCTCTCCATCGCATGATGCGACAGGCCGATGAAGCTCACGACGACGATGGGGCCGACGATGAGCAGCGCCACGTACTCGGTGACGCGGCGCGCGAAGCTGCGCGCGTGCTCCACGCGCCACAGGAAGTTGAAGCTGTCCTCGACCTTCTTGATGGTGCCTAGCAAGGTCCAGAGCAGCAGCGCGAGACCGAGGGAACCCACGACGCCGGTGCTCACGTTGTCTGCGAACTGCATGACCTTGTCCGTGAGCTCGTGCGCACTGCCGCCCACCGGCTTGAAGAACTCGTAGATCAGGGGTTCGAGCTCGCGGTGCGCGCCGAAGGCCTTGAGCACGGCGAACGCGAAGGCGATCAGGGGCACCAACGACAGCAGCGTCGCGTAGACGAGGCCCATGGCGTGCAGGTTGATCTGGCCGCGCGACAGATCGCGCAATACCGCGTACGGATAGCGCAGGATGCGCAATGCGAACGCGCCGGGCGTGTTTCCCTCGGAGTACTCGCCGAACAGGTATCGGTCGAGCCAGTTCCAGAAAGCCAGGATCATTGGCCCGGCAGAATAGATTAGATTGGCGGCCGTGTCCCGGCTCTCCCA
This sequence comes from Steroidobacteraceae bacterium, assembly GCA_035525785.1. Lineage (GTDB taxonomy): Bacteria > Pseudomonadota > Gammaproteobacteria > Steroidobacterales > Steroidobacteraceae > CADEED01. The sequence continues at coordinate 105,991 of DATLDQ010000026.1, forward strand.
CCCATCGAGAATCGTCTGCCTCACGGAGGAGACCACCGAGACGCTCTACCTGCTGGGCGAGGACGCGCGCATCGTCGGCATCTCGGGGTTCACGGTCCGCCCGCCGCGTGCGCGCAAGGAGAAGCCGCGCGTGTCGGCGTTCACGAGCGCGAAGGTCGACAAGATCATCGGGCTCCGTCCCGACCTGGTGCTGGGTTTCTCCGATCTGCAGGCGGACATCGCGGCCGAGCTGATCCGGGCGGGTGTGTCCGTGCACGTGTTCAATCACCGCAGCGTCGCCGAAATCCTGCAGATGGTGGCCGTGCTCGGCGGCATGGTCGGTTGCGAGTCGAAGGCCGCTGCGCTCATCGCCGAGCTCGAAGCGGGCATCGAGGCGGTGCGCAAAAGCGCCGCGCTGTTCGCGCGCCGCCCCAAGGTCTATTTCGAGGAGTGGGATGAACCGCAGATCTCGGCCATCCGCTGGGTCTCGGAGCTCATCGGCATCGCCGGTGGCGACGATGTGTTCCCCGAGCTCGCGCGCGAGTCGCTGGGCAGGAACCGCATCATTGCCGAGCCGCTGGAAGTGCCACGCCGCGCGCCGGATGTGATCTTCGGATCGTGGTGTGGCAAGAAATTCCGGCCCGAGCTCGTGGCCGCGCGCCCAGGCTGGAGCGAAGTGCCGGCGGTGCGCACCGGCGAGCTTCACGAAATAAAATCGTCGGTCATCCTGCAGCCCGGCCCCGCCGCGCTGACCGATGGGTTGCGCGCGCTGCACGCGTGCTTGGCGGCGTGGGATGGGCGAAAAGGGGACAGATCTATTTGATGACGATGCCGGTATCGTCATCAAATAGATCTGTCCCCTTTTCAGTACGCCGTGAGCCGCGTGAGCGCTTCGCGGTAGTTCGCCGAAGTCTTCGCGATGATCTCCGCCGGCAGCGTCGGCCCCGGCGCCTGCTTGTTCCAGCTCAGCGTCTCGAGATAGTCGCGCACGAATTGCTTGTCGAACGACGGCGGGCTGATGCCTTCGCGCCACGTGTCCGCCGGCCAGAAGCGCGAGGAGTCGGGCGTCAGTACCTCGTCGATGAGCACCAGTGAGCCGTCCGGATCCTGCGCGAACTCGAACTTGGTGTCGGCGATGATGATGCCGCGCTGACGCGCATGCCCGGCGGCGAACTCGTAGATGCGGATGGCGGTATCGCGCACGCGCGCGGCCAGCTCGGTGCCGACGATGGCCGACGCCTGCTCGAAGCTGATGGTTTCGTCGTGCTCGCCGATCGCCGCCTTGGTCGACGGCGTGAACAGCGTCTGAGGCAGCTTCGCCGCCTGCTTGAGCCCGGTGGGTAGTTTGATGCCGGAGATGGCGCCGGTCTTCTGGTAGTCCTTCCAGCCCGAGCCGATGACATACCCGCGCACGACGGCTTCGAGCGGCACGGTCTTGAGTTTCCTCACGATGACCGCACGATCGGCCAGCATGGCCCGTTCGGAAGCATCGCCGACGACATCGCCGATATTCCGGCCCGTGAGATGGTTCGGAACGAGGTGGCGCGTCTTTTCGAACCAGAAGTTCGAGATGGAGTTCAGCACGCGGCCCTTGTCGGGAATCGGGTCGGGCAGCACCACGTCGAAAGCCGACAGGCGGTCGGTGGTGACGATGAGCATCGATTCCGCGTCGATCTCGTAGATGTCGCGGACCTTCCCGGTGTGGATCTTCTTGAGCCCCCGCAGATTCGTGGTGTGCACGGGCGGGGTAGCGTTGTCGGCTGGTAGCATACGAGCCATGCATCTTAACAACTTGGCCCGATGAGCATCACCGGAAAGCTCGTCGGCGCGATCATCGGCCTGCTGCTGTTCAAGAGTCCCTGGGGCGCGCTCGTCGGCCTGATTCTCGGTCACTTCTACGACCAGGGCGTCGACAACGCGCGCCGCCGCACGCGTCCTCCCGGCGACCTCACCAGGCTTCGCGAGCGTTTCTTCGCCGCCACGTTCGAGGTCATGGGCCACGTGGCCAAGGCCGACGGCCGCGTGTCCGAGGCGGAGATCGCCGCCGCGCGCAAGGTGATGTCCGAGCTGCGCCTCGATGGCGCGCAGATCCACGCCGCCATCCAGCATTTCACGCGCGGCAAGAGCGCGGCTTTCGACGTGGAAGAAACCGTGCGCGACTTCCGCGAGCTGTGCGCGGACCAGCCGGAGATCCTGCGCACCTTCCTCGAGTTCCAGGTGCGTGCGGCGCTCGAAGGCGTGGACATGCAGGGTCCGGCGCGCACGGCGGTCCAGCGAGTCGCCGAGCTGCTCGACGTCTCGCGCATGGAGCTTGCGCACATCGAGGCGGTGTTCCGGCTGCAGCGCGAGTACTTCCGCCAACGCGCGGGCAACGGCGCGGGCGAGGGCGGCCAGGGCGCGGGCCAGGCGCCGCCGAAGCAGGGCATGCGGCTCGATGCGGCCTACCAGGTGCTCGAGGTCGACTCCAAGGCCAGCAACGAGGAGGTGTCCAAGGCCTATCGGCGCCAGCTATCCAAGCATCATCCCGACAAGCTCAAGGCCAATGGCCTGCCCGAATCCATGCTCGAGCACGCCAAACAACGTACGCAGCAGATCATCGAGGCCTACGAGCTGATCAAGGGCGCCCGGGGAATGTAGACTTGCCGCCATGCAGCCAGCCTGGATAGCACCTTCGATTCTCTCCGCGGACTTCGCGCGACTCGGTGACGAAGTGAACGCGGTGCTGGCAGCCGGCGCCGACGTGGTCCACTTCGACGTCATGGACAACCACTACGTGCCGAATCTCACCATCGGCCCGCTGGTATGCGAGGCGCTGCGCAAGCACGGCATCACCGCCCCGATCGATGTCCATCTCATGGTGAAGCCGGTGGATCGCATCGTTCCGGATTTCGCGAGGACCGGCGCCACCTACATTTCTTTCCACCCGGAAGCCACCGAGCACGTCGACCGCACCATCGATCTCATCCGCGAGCACGGGTGCAAGCCGGGGCTGGTATTCAACCCCGCGACGCCACTCGACTATCTCGAATACACACTTCCCAAGCTCGACCTGGTGCTGCTGATGTCGGTGAACCCGGGATTCGGGGGGCAGAAGTTCATCCCCGGCGTGCTCGACAAGGTGCGCGCGGTGCGCAAGCTCATCGACGCGCGTGGCCTGAAGACGAGGCTGGAAATCGACGGCGGTGTGAAGGTCGACAACATCGGCGAGATTGCGCGCGCGGGCGCCGACATGTTCGTCGCGGGCTCGGCGATCTTCGGCGCGAAGGATTACCGCGCCACCATCGAGGCGATGCGGGCGCAGATGCGCGCGACCGTCGCGCCCGCGCTAGCCGACCGCCGCTAGTTGGAATACGCGGCGCGGATCGCGCCCGCGAGTCGCCCTTTGTCCGGATACTGCTCCGCCATCTCCGCCGAGATCTCCTGAAGGATGTCTTCCTGCGTCTTGCCGGCTTTCTTGAGCTCGGCGGTGCGATGGCGGATGTGGGTCAGGTACTCGCGATATCCCTGCATGATCGACGCGTCGCCGAACGGGCCGTGGCTCGGTACCACGATCTTCGGTTGCAGCGCATCGAGTCGGTCGAGGCTCGCCAGCCAGTGCTCGATCGTCGCGGTGGGATTCGCGAACGAGGGCTGCGGCTTCATGGCCACATCGCCCGAGAACAGCACCCCATCGACCAATATCACCGTGTCGCCGTGCGTATGGTTCGTGCCCATCGAGTAGAGCCTCGCCTTCAGTCCACCAAGATCCACGGAGTATTCCCCGTCGAAAACGATATCGGCGTCGCGATGGTGCGCGCCCGCGAGGAGCTCCTTGTTGAGGTCGGAGCGCGCGGCGAACACCGGCACCAGGTTCGTGCCGGCCCCGGCGGCGATGTCCTCGACCTGGTCCTTCGAGCGGATGAGCTTCGCATCGGCGGGGAACGCATGCGCGCCCATGTCGTGCTCGGGATGCACGTGCGTCGTGACGATGTAGATAGGCTTGCGGGCGCCCACCTTCGCCACCTCGCGGAGCACGGTTTGCGCGTTGCGCGCGCCCATGCCGGTGTCGACGACCAGCACGGCCTTCCTGCCCACCACGATGCCGACGTTGGGCACGAGCGATGCGGAGCCATCCGGGATGGCCCAGACGTGATCCGTGAGTTTCACGGTGACGCCTTCGCGCACCAGCGAGGGCGGGGCGGCGGGTCCGCTCGCGGCCGGCGCCTGCGCCTGAACCTGGCAGTACGCGGGCGCCGAAAGGAATGCTGCGACGAATAAACCCGCTGCTTTGCGCATGGTCATTTCTCCATCTTGTCCACTCCCAAACGAAAACGCCCGCGGATGCGGGCGTCTTCGATGAGGCCTGTCCCGATTTGCTGGCAAATCAGGAATGTCCCCATTTATTCGTCGTCGTCCTCGTCCTCATCATCCTCGTCGTCATCGACTCGCGAGGTCGCGATCTTGCCCTTGCTGCCTTGCACGGGCACGACGACCGGGCGCGTCTTCATCTTCGGACGCGCGTTGAACACGACGATGGTCTTGCCAGTGGCACGCAGCAGGCCCTGGTCTTCCAGCACCTTGAGCACACGCCCCGCCATTTCGCGCGAGCACCCGACCAGGCGTGAGAGTTCCTGGCGGCTCACCTTGATCTGCATGCCTTCCGGATGCGTCATCGCATCGGGTTCGCCGCACAGATCCATGATGGCGTGCGCCACCCGGCCGGTGACGTCGACGAACGCGAGGTCCGACAATTTGCGATTGGTGCGATCGAGGCGCGTCGCCAGTTGCGTCGCGAGCTCGAACACCAGGCCGGGGCTTTCCGCCGCGATCTGGCGGAAACGCGGATAGGTCATTTCCGCGAGCTCACAATGATTGCGCGTGCGCACCCAGGCGCTGCGCAGCGGGGACTCGTGGAACAGGCCCATCTCGCCGAAGAACTGGCCCTTGTTGAGATAGGCGAGGACCATCTCGTTGCCTTCCTCGTCTTCCACCATCACTTCGACCGAGCCGCTGATGATGTAGTAGAGGACGTCGGGCAGATCGCCCGCGTGGATGACGACCGTCTTCGAAGGAACCGTACGGATTCGGCAGTAACTCAGGAAACGGTTGATTGCCGGAATGTCGCTGAGGGGTTTGACCGCCTCTTCCATCTGACTCTCCCTTACTGTCTGCATCTATTGACCTGCGAACCTGCCAACCAGCATTAAGTTGTATTACATAACTTACTGCTGCCGCAAGCAAAAGGCCACGGACCAACCGTGACTTCGATCACAGGCAATGTCAAAAACGGTACGCAGTATGCGTCATCACCCTCGCGGTCCGCCGCATCAATTCGCGCACGGGACTCGGCAATGACGCCGCTCCGGCGCTCTGCGCCTGACGCCCGTGACTCACTTCGTCATGGACCATGGCCTCGACGATGGCGCGACTGCGCGCGTCATCCGCGGGCAATCGATCGAGATGACTCTTCAGGTGCCCTTCGACCTGGCGTTCGGTCTCGGCCACGAAGCCGAGACTGGCCTTGTCACCCATGAGCGCGGCCAGCGCGCCGATGCCGAATGAGCCGGCATACCAGAGGGGGTTCAACACGCTGGGCCGTGAGCCGAGCTCGGTCAGACGGGTTTCACACCAGGCCAGGTGGTCGGTCTCCTCGCGAGCGGCCTGGAGCATGAAGTCGCGCACCTGCGGGTCGCGGGCGAACAGCGCCTGGGCGTGATACAGCGCCTGGGCGGCGACTTCCCCCGCATGATTCACGCGCATCAGGGCCGCGGATTCACGTTTGTCGTCGGTCGAGAGCGTCGAATCGCCCTTCGAGACGGCGGTCGGGGCGGTCGGAACGGGGCGGCCCGGGGCCGGGGGCGCCAGCAGCGAGCGGAGGGCCCGATCTGCGGCGGAGATAAAGGTGTCCAGGTTGGGGCCGCGTGACATGGGGGGAGTATAAGCCCCAGACACGGCTGGGGTTTTCCGGGTAGCTGCCTGTTGGCCATGACCCCTGGTCTCTGCTTCGCAAAAGGCCCATATCTTTGCTTTGCAAAGGAAAGTTTCGTTGAGTACACTTGCGCCCCTTTTTCCAGGGGCCCATCCAGTCAGACCGCGGCGAGTTCTTCGTCGGACGGTGAGTGGGTCCTTCCGGTGGTTGGAGTTAGAGATGTCTTCTACTGTGTCTACGACTTTCGTGAATTCCGATACGGCCCGTTGCGACTGGTACGTCGTCGATGCGACCGACAAGGTGCTGGGTCGCCTCGCGACGCAGATCGCCATGCGCATCAAGGGCAAGACCAAGGCGACCTACAGCCCGCACGTGGACATGGGTGACCATGTGGTCGTGCTGAACGCCGAGAAGATCAAAGTCACGGGCAACAAGCTCGATGACAAGATCTACTACCACCACACCGGCGCCATCGGTGGCATCAAGTCCATCGCCCTCGGCAAGATGCTCAAGGAGCATCCCGAGCGCGCCATCGAATTCGCGGTGAAGGGCATGCTCCCCAAGGGCCCGCTCGGCCGCAAGATGTACAAGAAGCTGCACGTGTTCGCGGGCGACAAGCATCCGCACGCCGCCCAGCAGCCGAAGCAGCTCGAAATCTAAGGAATTCCAAGCAATGCCCGCTCAAGCCAAGTCGAACTACGGTACCGGTCGTCGCAAGACCGCCGCCGCCCGCGTCTTCCTCAAGCCCGGTTCCGGCAACATCACCGTGAACGATCGTCCTCTGGACGAGTTCTTCGGTCGCGAGACCGGCCGCATGATCGTGCG